>CALLMF010000041.1 GCA_938006335.1 uncultured Granulosicoccaceae bacterium
GCAGGCTGACGAGCTCAAGACGGCAGAGATGGTAGCGGGCAACGCCAGACTTGAAATGAATGCAGCGAAAGCGGAGCTCGATAACTTCAACACGACACGTCAGGCTCTGGCTGAGTTACAGCAGCGCGTCGCTGACGAAGACTCTCAGCACAAGGCGGTTGTTGAAGCTCATGCCAAGGCGAAGACTGCAGAAGAAGAAGCTGCGGCGACCGTGCGTGCGTGCCGCGATGCCTTGAGCAAGGCCGAAGCGGACCTTGCAGCGGCGAACCTTGCCGCTGAAGCAAAGGATGCAGCCCAGCGTGTGGCGACGCGCCAGAGGGTGTTGGCAGATGCAGAGGCTGCGCATCGTGATGCCGAGACGGCGAGGGCAAAAATTCGAGCGCTGGAATTGCCCAAGAACGCTATCAGTACCCTTGACGAATGCGAGGACCGTATCTCGGTATTGAAAGCAGAGATGCGGGTGTCATCGGTATCGGTACGCGCCGACTATCTACGTGCGGGTACGGAAGTGATCAACGCGAATGGACATGCGCTATCCGACGGTCATGATATTGCCGTCGAGCGCACGACCCGTTTCGAGATAGAAGGGGTGGGTAGCCTGACAGTGACACCCGGAGCGGGAAGTCAGACCGGTGATCTCGAACAGCAGTTGACCATGGTCATGGAACGTCGCGCGAGCCTGTTGGCTGAGCTCGGAGTACCTTCAATCGCTGCGGCACACGAACAAGAGAAGCAGGTCGCTGAGCACCTTCGACATGCGGAACAGTGCGAAATGCGCCGCGATCTTCTTGCACCCGAAGGGATGGAGACCTTGCGGGCCGAGATCGAGGCACTCAGTGCAAAAGTGCAAGCAGCTCCCGAGACGTCCGGCACGATCGAGGAGTGTGCCACTCGGCGCGATCAGGCAAGCGTCGCTCGTGAGGCTGCCGAAGATGCGTGGAAGCTAGCGACGAGAACGCGTAGTGAGGCTGACAGAAAGCTTGCAGGTATCGAAACCAACCTGATCCGATCCAGGGAAGCGCTGTCCCGTATTCCGTCACATCTGACGGAGGGCACTGATCCGGGCGTTGCTCAAGCCAAGCTGTCGATGGCCTTTGCTGAACGGTCAAAGCTGCTGGGGGAGGCAAGTCGCACGGTCGAGACCCTGATGAAACTGGCCCCGGATATCGACAATCTGCTCGCCGCGAGGAACCGGGCTGCCAGTGTCGTCGAGAGCAGGCAGCGTGAAACAAAGGAACTCTCGGATGCGATGCACATGCTCAACGGCAGCATCAGCGCTCGCGCAGAGGAGGGCATAGAAGAAGAATTGACTACCGTGACCGGTGAGCGCGATAGGAGCCAGCAACGGGTGGACGAGCTCGAGACGGAGATTGCGACGCTACAACGCTTGCGCAAAGTGCTGACGGAGGCCAAGGCCGAAGCAAAGGAACACTTCTTCGAGCCAGTAGTGAAGGAACTCAAACCCCTGCTCGGTATCGTCTTTGGAGATTCCTCGGTTACCTTTGATGAGTCGACGATGTTGCCGATCAAGGTTGAACGGGGAGGTGTCGACGAGCGCTTTGATGTACTCAGCGGGGGCATGCGCGAGCAGACCACGGTACTCACTCGCCTGGCGTTTGCGCGGCTGCTGGCGCGCGATGGCCGGACGCTTCCGGTAATTCTGGATGACGCTTTGATCTACTCGGATGACGACCGGATCGAGCGCATGTTCGACGCGCTACATCGTCAGGCGGTCGATCTTCAGATACTGGTATTGACGTGTCGCCAGCGCGCGTTCCAGAAGCTCGGCGGAAGTACCTTGTCGATTCAGGAGTGGGTGCCGGAGGCTTAGCCGACCTTGCCCATTCCCATGGCCATTGGATCGTCGTCTTCCTCGCCGGGCTCTGGCTCTGGATCCGCGTCGGGCTCGAGGCTGAGTTCCAGTCCGCCACCTGTCTGCGCTTTCCTGGCCTCGATCGCCGCAAGTTTGGCCTTGGCTTCTGCGATGCGACGAGCAACGTCCGGATCTTGCTCCTTTGCTTCTGACGTTGCTTGCTCTGCGGGTTGGTTGCCTGCCAGTTGTGCCGCCATCATCGAGTGAATATCTGTACCTGCCTCTTCTTCAGCAGTGTCTGTTGCATCCTCGTCGGCTTGTGCCGCGGCCTTGCTTTCTCCTGCAGCTTTCGCTGCAGCAGCGTCGCTTGGCATCTGGCCCCTCATCATGAGGTCGCTTTCGTCTTCCTTTTGGGTAGGTCCGGAGAGCTTGAAGCGCAGACGCAGGTTGTTTGCCGAGTCCGCGTTCTTCAGTGCTTCTTCTTGTGTGATTCGTCCTTCTTGCGCGAGCTCGAACAAGGCACTGTCGAACGTCTTCATGCCCATGTTCTCGGATTTTTGCATGGCTTCCTTGATATCCGACAGCTCGCCTTTCATGATCATCTGCTTGATGGTGTGCGAGCCCAGAAGTATCTCGATGGCCGCGCAGCGCTTGCCGTCAACAGTGGGTATGAGTCGCTGCGAGACGATGGCGCGTACGTTGTTGCCGAGATCATGTAGAAGCTGTGCCTTACGTTCGTCAGGAAAGAAGTTGATGATGCGATCGAGGGCCTGATTGGCATTGTTTGCGTGCAGCGTGGAGATGGCGAGGTGGCCGGTCTCGGCAAAGGCTACCGCATGCTCCATGGTTTCCCGATCCCGAATCTCACCGATAAGGATCACGTCTGGTGCCTGGCGCAGCGTGTTTTTCAGTGCGGCGTGAAAGCTATTGGTGTCGACGCCGACTTCGCGCTGATTGACGATGCACTTCTTGTGCGGATGAACGTACTCCACTGGGTCCTCGATGGTGATGATGTGCCCACCCTTGAACATGTTACGGTGATCGATCAGCGCCGCGAGCGAGGTGGACTTGCCAGAACCCGTCCCACCGACGAACAGGACGAGGCCGTTTTTCGATTCGATGACATCCTTGAGAATGTCAGGTAGTCCCAGATCGTCGAAGCGGGGAATTTCCGTTTGAATGTTTCGCGCGACCAGAGACACTTCGTTCCGCTGACGGAAGATGTTGAGACGAAAGCGGCCGATACCCTCAGGCGAGATCGCGAGATTCATCTCGTTCTCGCGCTCGAACTCCTCACGCTGCTCGTCGTTCATTACCCCGTCAGCCATGGCGGCGATGTCTCCACTGACCAGACTACGATCGGACAGCTGAGTCAATTCCCCGGAGAACTTGGCGCTGGGTGGGGCTCCTGTAGACAGATAGAGATCCGAACCGTCGGAGTCTACAAGTCGCTTGAGCAGGTCCATCAATTCAGGTCGGGTGTCGCTCACGGAAATAGGTTCCTCGGATGATTCTTGGATGAGTTATCGACGCTTTTCAGTCAGACTTCAGTGTCTAGCGGGCGTGCCAGAAGATGCGAGAGAGCTGCGACTCTGTCTCTTCCACCCTGTTCAGACCGACATATATCTGGGTCAGGCCGCTTTCGGTGAAGACAACAGACGGACTGCTGGGTATACCGAGCGTGGGTACAATTTCGAAGCGCTCGGGATTATCAGTTGTACCGGTACTGCTCGCCGTGTGCGCGAAAACACCGGGTGCGCCAGTTGCGACATCCATTCGGTAGTAGCGCCCTATCGGGTCGACGCCACAGGCGCCTGCTTCGCCAAGACCAGGCTCGAATGTCGTGGCAAGCACGTTACCTTCGAAGGTGACCAGATCAGAGAGTGATTTTTCTCCGGGCTCCAGATGGACATACCAGCCATTCGCCGCCCGCAGTTGTTCGCTGGCGCTTTGAGCGGTGTCTTCATCACTGGAGTTGATGAGATTTGCCGTGGCGTCGTAGAGCATGTCCGTTGTAATGACAGACGCTGCTGCGGGCGGGCCCGTCTCGACGTTGGTGTCACGAACCATGTAGAGACGATTCGAGGAAACGGTGTTCATCGGATCGGTACGGTCGCCCGAACCGAGTGCCACAGCGATGAACGGCACGCCGTCCTTGCTATTCAGTGAGACGCTTGGTGAGTAGAAGAACGGCTGGAACTCATCGCTGCCAAGATTTGCGAGTTGGGCGAGCAAGGTGACTTTGTAGCTGGCTTTTGCACGCATGTCGTCGAAGTCGACGCGCCAGATCTGGCCACCCAGGTCGCCTACGTACATGCGGTCGGCGCGGCCATCGGCGTTGGTGTCTATGATCGTCGGGTCCGCGGTTATCGCATATTTCATCCTGGGTTCGGATCGGCCATCCACTGACCAGACAAGGTCGCCATCGGTGTCTATGACGTAGATTGCGTTGCCCTTGTCGGTAGGGGTCGGAGCGGATGTTCCGTCGAGCTTGTCAGCGTCATAGCCGCCTGAGAAGACAAGAAAGCGTTCGTCAGCGGTGCCGCTGCGCCCGTTGACCAGCGCCATGCGTGACCAGGTCTCGCCGAGTGAGGCAAAATCCGGTGTTTGCGGATCGATGCTCTTGACGAGGGCGGGTCGTTCCGGGTCAGTGACATCCAGCGCGTAGTAGCTGTCTCCACCACGGCGCATGCCGACAAATAGTGTCACGGAATCACCAGAATCCACGATGCCGTCACCGTCGGCGTCGTCATGTACTCGTGTTATGCCGCCATCCATGCCGTAGACGTGATCGAAGGCCGTCGCACTTTGCGCCACTTTGGGAAGATTGCTCAGCAGCCGCTCCGGCATGAAGGCAAAGATCTCTTCGCCTCCTGTATTGTCCGCGTCGTCAATGCTTTCGGGCGTTGTCACGTCGATCGCGTGGACGAATCCCTGGTTGGTCATTGTGAACAGCACTTCACGGTTGTGATAGCTGACAGTGACAGGAAGGGTATGCAGCGGATCACCCATTGACGCAGTCTGAACCCAGTTCAATACTTCTTCGCGTTGTGCACGACTACCTCCACCGAGGCCTAGAGCGCGACTGTTCAGACGACCGTTCTCGACCGCGATCCTGTTTTTCTTCGAGCCTGCAAGTTCGACGCGGGAATTGTTGTGTGACAAGGCGGTGTACAGATTGCGCGGAGTTGCTGGGCTTGACATCTGTTCTGATACGCCACCGCGTTCGACCTTGTTGCCGTCGGCATTGGCTGACCAGAAGCTCTGCGCCTTATCCACGAATCCCGTACCGGCGGCGTTTACTGCATCGCGTCCATTGACGTCCTTGAGCCCCTCAGCGGTCATGAAGAAGCCTTTGGTATTGCCCTGCCAGGAGGCAGTGGTGTTGGGCTTGAACAGATTGAAGTACGCACGGTCTTCATGAGAGAAGTTGGCGCGGTCAACGTCAATGGACAGTTCCACGAATGTCTGTGCTTCATCCCTGACGGTGCCGATGAAAGACTTCAATGCTTCGTTCAGTTGCTCAAGGTTTTCAGCAGTTGCAGACTCCCCATCGCCAGCGCGTGCTACCTGGTCCAGGTACTCGGCCCCCGTGTCATCAATGGAGAAGCCGATGGTGAAAGTCTTGACCGTACTTCCAGGATTGCCTCGGATCTGCGGATTGTTTGCCAGCTCGTAGGCAACTTCCTTGGCGCAATTGCCTTCGTCATCCGTGCTGTCGCTGGTGGCAAAAATGGTTTGCTTCAAGTCCTCGCAGGCGGATGCGGGCATTCCGATGACTTCCCGCAATGCCTCGTTGTCGTACAAGCGTGTCGGATTACCGTCCGAGACCAACACGATTGCATTCGTGGCGCATTCGCTCTCGATCGGAGAGATGTAGTTGGCATTTGTCCACTCTCCGTTGCGGTAGGCATTTTTCGGTGAGTAGGTCGCTGGCATGGCGGAGTTCTCGTTTCCGCCGAGGTGTCTCTGGGCTACCGGGTCCCATACATCGGGTTTGAAGCCGCCATACTCCTCGGGATCCGTGTCGCCGTTGGCCACTCTGCCACCCCGAAAGTACAGAGCAGCCTCCGCCAGGGCGTTGGTCGTAGCGGTAAATCCGCCGACTTCTCTGCGGTCGAGCAGTTGGTCGATGATGTCGCGGTTGGTAAACGTGCCGCGCGGGATATTGGTATCAAACTCACGGGCATCATCGGTCAGCCCACCGACGGGCCAGCGCGCTCCGGATGCGTAGCGGCCGTAGGTGTTGCCTATGCCTGCGTTGATCGTATCGGTATTTTCGTCGAGGACTTTTCGAACCGCCTGTTTCAGAATTTCCATCTTCGACAACTGGCCGCTTGCAGGCGGTATGTTGCCGTTGACGTCGCGGCCCATGGATCCCGAATAATCGAGCACGAAGAGTATGTTCGGCTTTTTTTGCGACTCGAGATGGGATCGATAGACGTCAAGATCGTCTGCATTGGCAGGGAGGCCCGCTACAATGGTCCCCATGGCCGCAAGCAGAACGAGTAGTCGAGAGCTGATTCGGGTGTGGGGCTTGGAACGTGAAGCAATCGAGTTCATCGTGTGTCGTGGTTCACTGCTGACAGGGTTTTGCGGGGATAGTTCGCAGCCTTGTCCTTTGCGTGCGGTCGAGGCCCGGTCTTCTGGCGTTATAGCGGCCTGCGGTGGCAAGGCTTGAACTCATGTCAGCAGAAACAGCTAAAGGTATGAGAGCGACGCTAAGACGCTGGTTTTTTGACCCGATAGATGCGTCGTCGCTTGTGGTTTTTCGCGTCATTTTTGGCGCTGCCATGCTCTTCGAGGCAGTCAACTACGGGATTTTCTTGTGCCTCGACTGCACCTACAGGGAGCCGGACTTCCTGTTCAAGTACCAGTACTTCGAGTGGATCAGGCTGCTTCCCGGGCCGGGTCTGGAACTGGTTCACCTGATGCTGGGCATCGGTGGTATCGGCGTGATGCTTGGTCTCTACTACCGCGCCAGCGCCGTGTTGGTCGTGCTGTGTTTCGGGTACATTTTTCTGCTCGATCAGGCGCTCTACCTCAACCACTACTACCTGGCACTGATCTTCGCGACGATTCTCGTCTTCTTGCCGGCCAATCGCTACTGGTCGCTGGATGCCCGTCGTCGTCCAGAGATCCGCTCAGCCACGGTGCCCGCGTGGACGAGGCTGTGGCTGGGTGCGCAGCTCGAGATCGTCTTGTTGTACGCCGGCATCGTGAAGATCACTGCCGATTGGTTGCAACTCGAGCCCATGCGTTTGTGGATGAATGCGCGCAGTCATGATGCCGCGCCCGTCTTCCAATGGCTGACTCAAGACTGGGGGATTGCCATTGCGAGCTACGGAGCCATTGCCCTGCATCTGCTCGGAGCACCCTTGCTGCTCTTTCGCAGAACGCGGCTAGCGGTCTTCTGTATCTATGCCGTATTCCACCTCACCAATTCACTGGTCTTCAACATCGGCATCTTCCCCTGGATCACCTTGGGCGCGACCTTGTTGCTCTTCGACCCGGACTGGCCACGTCAGGTGTTGCGGTGGTTTCAGGCTCGTGGACGAGCGCTTCGTTGGCAAGCCCTCGCCCAACCGGTCGACATGACCCGGTCTACTTCCGTTCGCGTCAACGTGTTTCTGGTGGCAGGCATACTGGTATGGCTCGGGGTGCAGGCAACGTTCCCGCTGAGGCATCACTTCCGCCCCGGTAACGTCACCTGGAACGAGGACGGGCACCGCTTCAGCTGGCGGATGAAGCTACGAAGCAAGCGTGCGACGGCCCAGTTCTATGTGAAATATGCTGATGGGACCATTCTCGATATTGACAACGCCGAGCACTTGACCCGAACTCAAATCCGGAAGATGGCCTGCATTCCTGATCTGATCTGGCAATACGCGCAGTTTATCGAGTCCGAGTACGGTCGCGACGACAACGAAGACCTGGCGGTTCATGTTGTCTCTCGATGTTCACTGAATACCCGCGAAGCAGTACCTCTTGTCAGTGAGCTCGTTGACTTGACCAGCATCGAGCGGCGCACACCCAGTCGCGAGTGGTTGTTGCCCAACACCAAGCCGCTACCCAGATATCTCTTTTGATCCATCTCGCGCATTCTTCATGGTCATCGCTTGCCCGCGGTGACGCCGTCACTGCATCGGTAAATTAAAGCCATGATTGCGTTGGCCGGACAGATTGTCGGGATTCTTGCCCCCGGCTTTTTCCTTGCGATGATCGGCCTCGCGTGGCAGCGTAGCGGCACGGCGTTCCCGCTGGACTTTGTCACCCTGCTCGTGATCAACGTCAGCATGCCGGCCCTGCTGTTCGTGACGCTGGTCGAGACCACCGCCGAGATCAGTACCCTGTGGCAGATCGCCGTCGCTACCGTCGTGGTTCATATGGTGTTTGCGCCGGTTGCCATTGGCATCCTCAAAGCTGCGGGATCTGACTGGCGTCTGGGCGTTGCCCACGTTGTCGGCAACACCGGCAATCTCGGAATCCCTGTGTGCTACTTCGCTTACGGAGACACCGGGCTCGCCTACGCGATGACGTTTTTCGCGGTGCAGTGCTTGTTGCTGTTCAGCGTTGGGGAGGCCGTGTATGCCGGGCGCTTCGATGTCCGCAAGG
Organism: uncultured Granulosicoccaceae bacterium; assembly: GCA_938006335.1. Taxonomy (GTDB): domain Bacteria; phylum Pseudomonadota; class Gammaproteobacteria; order Granulosicoccales; family Granulosicoccaceae; genus Granulosicoccus. The sequence goes on from CALLMF010000041.1 coordinate 8,429, forward strand.
TATACACGTCACCCATCGTGCTCTCGATAACGGCGGCTGTCGGGTTCAAGCTCATGAATATCGAGCTGCCGTCGCTCGCCATCGAGACGCTATCGCTGATGGGTCAGATCGCGATACCGCTGATGCTGATCACGCTGGGCGTGAGTCTTGCGTCGATGCGCGCACGGTCGCTACCAAGCACGCTGATGTGGTCAATGGTCAGAACTGGACTGGCCATTGCCATCGGTTTCGGTGTGGCAGAACTACTCGGGCTTGAGGGGGCGGTGCGTGGAGTTGTCGTACTAGAAACGGTGGTACCCGTCGCCGTGTTCAACTTTCTGCTCGCAGTCAGACATTCCCGAAACAGTGAGACAGTGGCAGGCCTGGTGCTGGTGACGCACCTGGCTGCCATCGTCTACCTGCCGTTTGTCCTTGCGATACTGCTGTCAGAGTAATTTACTCGGCGGCTGCGGCTATGGCCGGCGTCATGAGGTCGCCATTCGGGGCAATCACGCCCGCCTTTATGATGACGTTGCCATAGGGGCGACGTTCCAGCGAGCGAACCAGGGCAAAGCACGCTTTGGCACGCTCGTAGAAGGCGAATCGCTCGACCGGTTGAAGTGCCCAGGGGCCACCAGGCGCACTTGCCAGCACGCGCTCTGCATCCACGTGCACGGAGGGCGTACCTCCTGGAGAGGCCATGACACTGACTGGAGCGTCATCGAAGGTATCGATGGGAAGCAGGGTGACGATGTCCTGCAGAATTTCCGGGAGGTTTCTTGGGACATCTATGGGGGTGCCGTGTCGGGTATGTGCGGCATCAGAGAACGATGGATAGTTCGCATCGACGATGACGATTTCATCGCCATGGCCCATCTGCGCGAGTACATGCAGCAAGTCCGCAGGTAATGCAGGAGGTATATGAAAGAGCATGTGAAAATCTCGGCGTGGATTGACGTGACAACTCGTTTTCGCAAGATGCAGCAGTGTTACGCGTTGTAGCTGCTGCTTGACACCTCACCACCGGATCCGATCCAGTCGGTGTGATGCCATTCGGGTGAGCCGTCGATGTGTTGCCAGGTGTGCGCGCCGAAGTAATCGCGTTGTGCCTGAATCATGTTTGCTGGCACCCGTGCGTTACGGTATCCATCGAAGAACGCAAGCGCTGCGCTGGTGGCTGGCATGGGTACACCGTTGGTGACGCCGGCAGCGATGATGCGCCGCCATCCATCCTGTGCTGCGGCAACCCGGTCACGGAACCAGTCGTCGAGTAGAAGATTGGCAAGCTCGGGGTTCCGATCAAACGCGGCCTTGATGTCATCAAGAAACGCCGAACGAATGATGCAGCCGCCACGCCACATCTGCGCGATACCACCGTAGTTGAGTGTCCAGCCATATTCGGTTGCGGCCTCACGCATGAGCATGTAGCCCTGCGCGTAGGAGACAATCTTGGCGGAAAACAAGGCGTCCCCAAGCGCTTGTATCCACTCCTCTCCAGCCAGCGCAGCCGGGGAGGGACCTTGAAGAACCGTGCTGGCTGCCACCCGCTCGTTCTTCAATGCAGAGAGTGCACGCGCAAACACGGCTTCGCCGATCAAGGTCAATGGAACGCCGAGTTCCAATGCGTTGATACCCGTCCATTTGCCTGTGCCTTTCTGGCCTGCCTTGTCCAGGATACGGTCGATGACGAATCCGTCCTTGTCCTTGTAGGCGAGAATCTCGGCAGTGATTTCTATAAGATAGCTATCGAGTTCCCCTTTGTCCCAATTTCGGAATACGGAAGCCATCGCTTCATTGTCCATGCCCATGAGGGTCTGCATGAAGTCATAGGCTTCGGCAATGAGCTGCATGTCGCCGTATTCGATACCGTTGTGCACCATCTTGACGAAGTGTCCTGCACCGGCGTCTCCCACCCAATCGCAGCACGGTGTGCCGTCCGCGGTTTTTGCTGCGATGGATTGGAAGATGTTCTGTATCAACGGCCAGGCATCCGCATGTCCTCCCGGCATCAATGACGGACCATTGCGTGCGCCTTCCTCGCCCCCGGAGACACCGGCACCGACGAACAGCAGGCCCTTGTCGGCGAGATAGTCGGCACGACGATTGGTGTCGGGAAAATGAGAATTACCGCCGTCGATTAGTACGTCACCCTTGTCCAGCAGGGGAATAAGCGAGTCGATTACAGCGTCTACTGCACGCCCGGCTTGCACCATCAGCATTATCTTGCGTGGGGATTCGAGGCTTGAGACAAAGGCTTCCAGCGACTCTGCACCTTCGATGCTCCGGCCTTCCACCCGACGGCTGACAAATTCCTTGGTGACCGATGTTGTGCGATTCCAGCACGCGACCTTGAAGCCGTGGTCGGCCATGTTGAGGATCAGGTTCTGGCCCATGACGGCGAGCCCGATGACCCCGATGTGGTTCGTGCCGGTTGTGTTTTTAGATGTCATTGGTGTTCAGACCACGCGTGTCAGGAGTTCGCGCCCATCGTAGTAGGCGGCTAGATTGTCGAGGACCAGTTGTCCCATGGCTTGCCGTGTTTCGTGAGTGCCACTGGCCTGGTGGGGTTGCAGTGCCACATTGTGCAGCGAGAAAAACCCCTCAGGTACGCTGGGCTCTTTCTCGAATACGTCAAGTCCCGCTCCCGCTATCGTGTTGTGGGTCAGTGCGTCGAGCAGGGCGTGCTCGTCGACCAGGGTTCCGCGGGCCACATTGATGAGATAGCCGTCTTGCCCGAGAGCGACAAGAACGTCCCTGCCGACAGCCCCGATGGTTCCAGCGGTTGCTGCAGCCGTGACGAACAGGAAATCCACTTCGGAGGCCAGCTGCGTCAGATCGGCGACAAACCGGTGTGGTGAGTCGGCGCGGGGGGAGCGATTGCAGTAGGCGATGCTCATGTTGAACCCCGCAAGGCGAGAAGCCAGCGCCTTGCCGATACTGCCCATGCCGAAGATGCCTGCGCGCTTGCCGCTCATGCGCACGGCGAGTGGAAAGGCACCCTTGGCTTCCCAGTGTCCATCGCGAACGTAGCCATCCGCTTGCACGACGCGTCGGCAGCTGGCAAGCGCGAGTGCAACGGCAAGATCTGCGACATCATCGCTGAGTACATCCGGGGTGTTGCCGACACGTATTGATCGGGACTGGCAGTAATCGAGGTCAACTGCATCCACCCCTACGCCGAAGACGGACACGACCCCGACCTTGGGAAGCTTGTCCAGCACATCGGCCGATACCCCACGGCCTCCATCGGTGACGACACCCGTGCATCGATCGGTGATGGACTCGAGTAGCGCTTTGGGTTCATCCGCCTCCCAGTAGCGGTGGACGTCATGCTGCTGTTCCAGAGCTTCCTGGGTGGATGCAAACAGCGGTCCCATCAGTAGTAGGGTTTCGGCCATTCAGTGTTGGAATCCGTCGGTGTTTGTCGAGCGCAGAAACGGCGCAAGTGCCTTGACTGCGTTCTCGGCGATGAGTTCTGGTCCGGGTTCTATGCTTACCGAGTAGACACCTGGCTCTTTGCCGGGGTGCTCTAGCGCTGCGAACTGGCTGTCGAGTAATGAGTCTGGCATGAAGTGGCCCGTGCGTTCCTGCATGCGTCCTGCGATGAGCTCCTTGCTACCATCGAGATAGACAAAAGCGACATTGCCCGCTTCCCGCAACGTGTTCCGGTACCGAGCTTTCAGGGCAGAACACGCGGTGACATTGATGGTGTGTGCCTTGGCACGCTGAGCTGTGGCGTCGCGTACCGCTTCAAGCCACGGAGCGCGGTCGGTGTCGTTCAATGCTTCTCCGCGGCTCATCTTGGCGATGTTGTGGGCGGGGTGCAGGGTATCGGCATCCAGAAAGTCGGCGTCGAGCCGGGCAGCAATGTGTTCGGCAATCGTGGACTTTCCGCTTCCACTGACTCCCATCACGATGATGATCTGTCCGGCCTGTTTCATGGATCCTCGTGTCATTGACGGGAAGAATGGCGAGCACGGACGCGTGTCGCCGACGCCCGATGATATCGTTAGCATCTGATCGGCTACAAGTGCATCGCGACAAGACCATGCAATTTGGAGAACTGGAAGGCACCGGATTCGACGTGATCGATCCGGCGTTTGGTGCGTGTTTTGTTGGCAGCGCACGAGTAGAGCGTCTGTGGACGGGCTCCCGGTGGGCCGAGGGTCCTGCCTGGTTTGCTGCCGGTCGCTATCTCGTGTGGTCCGATATACCGAATGACAGGATGCTGCGTTGGGATGAAACCAACGGGGTCGTTTCCGTTTTTCGTCAGCCTGCGGGCAATACCAATGGCCATACGGTTGATCGTGAAGGCCGCCTCGTCAGTTGTGAGCACCTCGCCCGACGTGTCACGAGAACCGAGCATGACGGTACCGTCACGGTGCTTGCCGACGCTTTCGAGGGCAAGCGTCTGAACTCCCCCAACGATGTTGTTGTCAAGTCCGATGGATCTATCTGGTTCACGGATCCCGACTACGGAATTCTCAGCGACTACGAGGGCCTGCGGGCCGATTCGGAGTTGTCGTGCAATGTGTACCGGATCGGGACGGACGGCGCACTGGCCGTCGTCACTCGCGATATGGTCAAGCCCAACGGGATTGCCTTTTCGCCGGACGAGTCGATTCTCTACGTGTCGGATACCGGTGCGTCGCACGTACCTGACGGGCCGCGGCACATCAGAACGTTTCCTCTAAACGGAGCCGGTGAGGTGGTCGGGGACAGCTCAGTATTCGCGACCTGCAGCGCTGGCCTCTTTGATGGATTCCGTGTGGATACGGACGGACGTGTGTGGGCGAGCACCGCCGAGGGCGTGCACTGTTTTGCAACGGACGGGACGCTTATCGGGCGTATTCGTATCCCGGAAGGCGTTGCCAATCTGACTTTTGGGGGTGCAAAGCGCAACCGATTGTTCATCTGTGCGACCACATCCTTGTATTCTGTGTTCGTCACAGCGACCGGAAGCACCCTGGGATGAACGGCACAGCGCGAAGCGGGCGGCAGCATTAGTGGATCAACGTCTGGTCAACAAAGGTGTACTGATCGCTGTACTGCTCGGAATCTCCGGCTTGTTTCTGCATCTCCTGATGCCGTTCTTGCAGGCCATTTTTCTCGCAGCCCTGTTCGCGGCTCTGTTCACGCCGCTCTACCGGCGCATTCTTGGGCGTGTCGGTGATCGTGAGCCACTGGCGGCAGCGCTGACGCTGCTCGTGGTGGTCTTGTTCCTCGGTATACCCCTGAGCCTGGTGTTCGGGGCCGTTGTCGTGCAGGCTGTTGAGGTGGCTGATACAGCGGTGCCCTGGGTTCAGGGGCAGTTGGCAACTCCTGGTGCGATGACTCGCTTGTTCGAGGGGCTGCCGTTCTACGAGCGTATGGAACCGTACAAGGACATCGCGCTTGCGCGACTGGGCGATGTGGCGGCCAGCTTTAGCAGTGTGCTGGTCGACCTGCTGCAGAAGGCGACCGTCAGCACCTTCAGTAGCGTACTGTCGCTGATCATCGTGCTCTACACGATGTTCTTCTTTCTGATGGACGGTGATCGTCTGCTCTATTACATGCTGTTCTACCTGCCGCTCAATGACGAAGACGAGACGCAGCTGCTGAATCGGTTTCTATCGGTTACCCGTGCGACCTTGCGCGGCACGGCCGTCATCGGTTTACTCCAGGGAAGCCTTGCCGGCATGGCGCTGTATCTTGCTGGCGTACCCAGTGCCTTGTTCTGGGCCGTTGTGATGATATTCATGTCCGTGGTGCCGGGCATTGGCACCGCGCTGGTGTGGATTCCCGCAGTGATCTGGTTGTTGATCAGTGGGTCGCTGGTCAAGGCCGCGGTGGTCACTGCATTCTGCGCCATCGTGGTAGGTGCTCTGGACAATGTACTGCGCCCGAGGCTTGTAGGTAACGACGTTCAGTTACATGATCTGATGATCTTCTTCAGCACGCTTGGCGGGCTGATGGTGTTTGGTTTTACCGGCTTCATCATCGGGCCCATCGTCGCGGCGCTGTTCGTGACCGTGTGGGAGCTGTATGGCGAGGAGTTTCGCGATTGGTTACCGACCACCGCTTTTCGGCCTTCCGGGGATTTCGTGCTGCCACACCAGCGACCGCGACGTGCGCGTCGCCGAGTGTGGTCAACGACCAAAGATCTCGAGGGTCATGCCCGGCGCCTCGATCAGGACGATATTGCCGAACGAGAGCGCAGAGCCATTGACACGTCGGAAAACACCACCAAAGCAGCTCCGCGCTCGCAAGGGCCTGAGGACGAGCGCTAGCGGGTCGAGAAGCAGCCGGCTACGTGCTACCAGTTACGTGGCAACTTGCGCTTGAGGGTAATGCGCCCCTGATCGAGCTCGACATACTCTCCCTTGACCAGCTCGGCCATGACCTTGCCCACCATCTCGCGTGATGCGCCGATCAGGTTGCCGAGTTCCTGGTGAGAGTACTTGCGGTCCACCGAGGGAAGGCGTGTGCCGTCTTCCCAGGCGGCGGACTCATCCTCTATTCCGGCAAGTTCACGCAGCTTGTCGGCCAGTCGGCGGTAGACGTTGTCGAGAGCGAGGCTGCGACTGCCCTCGGTGGCCTGTCGCAGACGTTGAGTCAGGGAGTGAATGATATTCAGCGCAAACTCGGGGCTGGTGTCAAGGCAGGTGTGCAAGGCCTGGCGGCCAATGGCCAGCACGCGGGAATCCTCGATAGCCATGACACTCGCCGAGCGCGGCTCACCATCGAGCAGAGCGATATCACCGATGACTGCGCCGGGACCCAGTTGGTGTAGCACCAGTTCACGCCCGTTGTCATCGCTGACGAATACCTTGAGTTCGCCGGCGGTCACGACATACATCGAGTCGCCACGTTCTCCCTCCTGCATGAGAAGGATGTTGCGTCGGACCGGTTGTTCCTTGGAATGTTCTGCAAGTAGGCCCAGCTGTTCGTCAGTCAGATGACTGAACAAATCAACATTCCGTAGGCTTGCAATAACATCATTCATGATTGGCTCCGCGGCTGGTATTTTCTATCTCCGATATCAAACCGGCACGCTCGTTTGTAGGTGCAATCCGGATACAGCTGGAAACTGGCATGGTCCATCATAGCGCTAGAGTTATCTTCGGGCCGAAAAAACGAATGTAGCAATCACGATCTGATATTCGAATAGTCGTGATGTGTTGTTGTTAAGTGACGGTAATATTGACTGCGGTGGTCTTTGGAGCAGTCTTTCATGTCGCAAAATGAGTTTCGGGAAGGGAATATCGACTACGTTGAGTTTCCTGCCTCTGATTTTGATGCCGTGGAGAAATTTTATACTGCGGTGTTTGGCTGGACATTCGAGAATTGGGGCGAAGAGTACCGGGCGTTCAATGATGGCCGTCTGGATGGCGGGTTTTACAAGTCCGACCAGCGCTCCAGAGCCGACTCAGGTGCGCCGCTGGTTATTTTCCGAAGTGCCGATCTCGAAAAATGTCTTGCCGCGGTGGTCGCTGCTGGCGGTGTGATCGTCAAGCCGATATTCGCCTTTCCTGGTGGTCGACGCTTTCAGTTCACCGACCCGGCAGGCAATGAGCTTGCCGTTTGGTCCACCGATTGAGCCGGACCCGCCAAGCGGGCGCGTCAGCATTCAGCGGGCAGATCCGACTCCATCTGGGCGACAACTTGCGCCTGATAGGTCACGCGGTTCGACCGACTGCCATCCCCGTCAATGTCATTGACGTCGGTAAATTCGATCTGCAAGGCACCGTTGCCAGCGCGTGACAGTACGGCGCTGTCAAACTCGAAGAGACCATTGAGGAACACCTGCGGAGTTGCCGTGAAACGATCGACAACGGCCTCGCCGATTGATGGTCGGAAGCTGCAGTTGCCCATGGCATCGTCGATGTCGTACAGGGCGACCTCGGAAGTCCCGGCATCGTCGGGTGAGCGGATGACCAGAAACGCGGCGTCCGCAGGGCTGCCGTTCCAGTTGCCGGTGAGGTCATACACGCCGGTAAACGCCGACAAGGTCGCGACATCGAGCTCCGCCACGGGCTCGGCCGCGGTGTCGCCCGCACCGCTACCGCTGTCCGAACTGCAGGCAGCAGCCAGGCACGCGGCACCCAGGCTGGCGGCGAGAAAAAGCGAATCGGTGCTGTGCTTCATGTGTGTGAATGCGGTGGTATCGGCCAGATCAGTGTAAGCGGTGCAACCGAACCGTGGCGGGGCGAGCCGAAGAGTTCATGAATGTTCAAAAAGATGACAGCGCTCTTCGGGCGCTGACAATCGGATCGTATCGCCCGGTCGATACACCTTCTCGCCATCAAGCTTGGCAACCACCTTCAGATTCTCGCCAAGGGTGATGTGGACAAAGGCTTCCCCTCCGAGGTGTTCGAACACCTCGACCCCCCCGCTGAGGGGGCCGTCGTCGTCCTGAACAAGATGTTCGGGGCGGATGCCCAGTGTGATCGGCCCGTCAGTGCGCGTACACGGGTGTAGTGGCTGGTCACCAAGCACCACACGCCCTTCGCGTACCTGTGCATCCAGGAAGTTCATCGCAGGTGACCCAATGAAGCCCGCAACAAAGCGATTGGCTGGATGACGGTACAGCTCCAGTGGTGTACCCACTTGCTCGATGCAACCGTCTCGCATCACCACGATGCGATCGGCGAGGGTCATCGCTTCTGTCTGGTCGTGAGTGACGTAGACCATGGTGGCGCCGAGCCTCTGATGAAGCTTGAGAATTTCCACCCGCATGTGCACGCGCAGCGCCGCGTCGAGGTTGGACAGCGGTTCGTCGAACAGAAAGACATCGGGCTCCCGAACGATCGCGCGACCGATAGCCACGCGTTGCCGCTGCCCTCCGGACAGGGCTCGCGGCAGTCGGTCCATCAGATCCTCGAGTTCGAGAATGGCAGCTGCGGCGTCAACGCGGCGCTTGATGTCGGCCGCAGGTGCTCCTGCATGCTTCAGGGCGAAACCCAGATTGCCTCGCACGGTCTTGTGCGGATATAGCGCATAGCTTTGAAACACCATGGCGATGCCGCGTTTGGACGGCGGGAGATGGCTGACGTCCCTATCGCCGATGCTGACATCGCCGGTGGTAACCGCCTCGAGGCCTGCGATCAGACGCAACAAGGTTGACTTGCCGCAACCGGAAGGTCCGACAAACACGACCAGCTCGCCGTCGGCGACATTCAGGTTGATGTTGTCGAGAACACGGGTGTCATCAAATTGCTTGCTGACGCCCTTGAGATCGAGAGTAGCCATGGTTCAGCCTTTCACGGCGCCTGCGGTTATGCCACGAATCAGATGGCGAGAGAAGATGATGTACATGACAAGTACCGGCAGCACGGCGACCGACAAGGCGGCAAGCACAGCTCCCCAGTCCACCGTGTATTGACCGATGAACTGCTGCACCCCGAGCGTCACGGTGCGCGTCTCCTGCCCCGGAGCCAGAATCAGCGGGAACCACAGATCGTTCCAGATCGGAATCATCGAGAACACGGCGACGGTAGCGATGACCGGGCGGACCAGTGGTATGACCACCTCGAAGAAGATGCGATATTCAGACAGACCATCTATGCGCGCACTGTCCTTTATCTCGCGTGATACCGCTCGTAGAAACTCGGTGAATATGAAAATCGCGACGGGTAAGCCTTGCGCGGTATAGACGAGTATCAGCGCGGTGAGCGTGTTGGTGAGATTCAGATTCACCATCAGTTCGAGCAAGGCCACCGTGCCTAGCCTGATAGGCACCATGATCCCAACGATCAGGTAGAGGCCAAGCAGGGTATTGCCCCTGAATCGATACTCGGACAAGGCATGTGCTGCCATGGCTCCGAGCAACAGGATCAGCAACAAGGACACGCTTGTTACGACAAGGCTGTTACCAAAGTACAGCGGAAACTCGCTGTTTCCAACCACGCTCGCATAGCCCTTGGCGCTGAACGTGTCGCTTGTTGGAAGCTTCAACGGATCATTGAAAATCGCGCGCCGGCTTTTTGCACCATTGATCACGACCAGGTACAGAGGAAACAGCGCAAGTGCGCACCATGCCAGCAACACGCCGTGGATGGCCGCTGCGGACAGGGCTTGTCCGGTAGTGGTGCGTTTGCGCCAGGGCATGTCAGATGTGCTATTGCGCTCGTTCAGCCTTCATGACGCAAGAGGCGCCGTTGTACGCCGAACAGGTAGGTGCCAACGCCGATCAGGATGATGAAGAACAAGGCAGACGCAACCGTTGCGCCCATGTGTGTGTCACCGGATTGGGATTGAAAGCCGAAGAAACTCCGGAACAGGAAGGTGCCCATGACATCGGTGGAGAAATTCGGGCCGGCAAGTCCGCCTTGTACTGAATAGATCAAGTCGAAGCTGACTGTGAAATTACCGATGTAGGTCAGGATGGTGACAAGGCCAAGCGTCGGCAGAATCAACGGCAGCTTCACTTTCCAGAAGATCCAGAAGCCGTTGAGTCCATCGATACGCGCAGCCTCGACGGTCTCTTCCGGGATGTTCAGCAACGCCGCATAAAACAGCATCAACGGAATGCCGACGTACTGCCAGATCGAGATCAGCGTAATGGTGATCAGAGCGCTGCTCTCCAGCCCAAGCCAGGGTCTGAACCAGGATCCAAGGCCGATCGCCTTCATCGCATCCGGAGTGATCCCCCACAAGGGTGACAGGATCAGTTGCCAGATAAATCCGACCACGACTACCGACAGTAGTGTCGGAAGAAAGAAGACCGTTCGGTAGACGGCGGCCCCACGCAGGCTTGGAATCGACAGGATGGCCGCAAGCATCAGTGCGATTGGGTTCTGCACCAGCATGTGCAGCAGGAACAGTATGCAGTTGTTCCAGAATGCGTTAGCGAACTGCTCGGCCCAGAACGGTTCGGTCAACAAGCGTGCGTAGTTGCCAAGGCCTGCAAACACGTTGCTGCCGTCGACTTCGACAAGCAGGGATAGCCTCAGCGTCTCGACGATCGGGTAGATCGCGAACACCGTGTAGAGCACGGTAGCCGGGGCCAGAAAAACGAAGATGTGCCAGCGACGGCTCGTGCCGATGCGCTTGCGCGGTACAGCCCCGTCGAGGGCTCTACCGCGTGAGGTCTTCATGCGTAGCGGAACCGCCGAAGCTTACGGGGTGTACCAGGCGTCGAGATTGGACTGAGCTTCCTCAGCGGCCTCTTCCGGCGTCATCGAGCCATTGATCACGTTGGCAGATAGCGTCCACAACTGTGTGCCAAGAGCGGGCTCGCCGCGTGACAGGATCTGGTCTGCGACCCGAATGGTGGATTCGCAGGTATCACGCATGGCGATGAACTCTGCAGCCAGGGGGTTCTCGACTTCAATGGCATTGGTGGACAATGAGAAGAAGCCGGGAGCTGCGTTGGTCAGCAGGCTTGCGAATTCCTGAGTGGTCGTCCACTCGAGAAACGTCTTGACCGCGTCCGCGTTTTCGGTGGCGGCGTTCATGCCTATGCCGATGTCGGTGTGATCGCTGATGTAGCAGGTGCTGTCGGCGTCAAGCTTGGGTGGAGCAAAGGCGCCGAGTTCGAAGTCAGCATTTTCCTGAAAACCGGTGATTTCCCAGGAGCCGGTGGGGTAGATGGCAGCACGTCCGAGCGTGAACAGGTTCTGGCTGTCGGTGTATCCCTGCGCCTGATACCCGTCACCTAGATAGGGCACCCACTTCTGTATCTCCGTAAACGCTGCCACAAAGGCTTCGTTCGTCAGCTTTTCATCACCGGAAAGCAGGGCAAGGCGGCCTTCTTCGCCGTTCCAGAAGGAAGGGCCTACATTGGTGAAGCCCATGGTGGCAGCTTCCCATTGGTCCTTGGTGCCCATGGCCATCGGGATATAGCTGCCTTCTTCCTTGATGGTATCGAGCGTTGCGTAGAATTCGTCGAGGGTATTGGGTACATCGACACCCAGTTCCTCGAAGGCGGTCTTGTTGTACATGAAGCCATGTATGACCGAGGCCATGGGGACACAGAATGTCGCTGAGCCATCATCGGTAGACCAGGCGGCACGGGCCACATCACTGAAGTTGTCCTGCAGTCCGGGTAGATCCTTGATGTCGGCGAGGTAGCCACTGTCGTAGAGCTTGAGGGCGCGATCAAACGGACGGCATACAATGATGTCGCCCGCGGTACCGCCGGACAGGCGTGTGGTTATCGCGGCGTCGTATTCGGTCGGTGTGGTCGGTGTGAACTGAACATCGATTTCCGGATACTGGGCTTCGAACACGGGCAGGATCTGTTCATCCCAGATGACCTGATCTTCCGCGCGCCAGCTCTCGATGGTGATGACAGTCTCGGCCGCGGTAGCCACACCGCATAGTCCAAGCGTGAGGACCGCCAGGCTTCCAGGCAGCTTGCTGAACACGGGTGATTGAAGTGCTTGGACAAGGTATTTGCTATTCACGTTCGGCTCCATGGAGTGGGTGGGCGCATTGCGAGGCCCACTCGATAGTAGCGGGAGGTCAGGTCTCGTTACAATCCTTGATGAGTCCTTTTTTCAGGCCCCGCCCGTCGTTTACCAGGAAACTCCATGCTGATTGCCGTTGACGGAGGCGCCACGCATTGCCGCCTTGCGCTGTTTGATGATGCTGGATGCCGCGTCAGCGAGAGCCACATCGAGCAGCCGGCCAGTCTTACGGTCAGTGTCGAACAGGCGGATCGTGTGGTGCGTGAAGGCATTGATGCACTAGCCCGCGAGGCGGGTGTCACGCTAGAAGATGTTCCACTGGCGTGCGGACTTGCAGGCTCTCTGCGTGTCGCATTAAAGCGGCGCTTCATCGAGCAGTTTGCCGATGAGCGAGTGGTCAACGTGTGGACCGATGGCCATGCGCAACTGGCGGGTGTTACTGGCGGAGGCCCCGGTGCATGTCTTGCGGTGGGGACCGGCAGCGTCATTCATTGGCAAACGTCGGCCGGTGAGGTCGGCATGGCGGGTGGTTGGGGCTATCCTGTCGGCGATGAAGCATCGGCGGCATGGCTGGGTATGCACGTGTTGCAGGAGTACGTACGCGCTATCGACAGAAAGGAAGTCTTGACACCGTTATGGCACGCGCTTGGCGAGACAGTCGGTACGTCGGTAGAGGACATACAAGCGTGGACAACCTGTAGTCGTTCATCAACGATAGGTTCGCTTGCGATGCTGGTGTCGCAACATGCGGAGTCCGGCGATGCATCAGCAACACGGTTGCTTGATCGTGGTGCCGATGAATGTGAGCAGCTGATTGCCGTAGCCCCGGACAAGCTGCCTCTTTGGATCTGTGGCGGCCTGTGCAAGACCTATGAGCCATTGCTACGTGCAAGAGGCTATCGCTTCGAAGACATCAGGGGAGATGCGCTTGATGGTTTGCGGCGGCTCGCACTGCTGAGTACCCACTCATGATCGCCGGACACTTCCTGCTTGAATCCGGTTGGCAGTCGTCGCGCTGTTCGCATGCTCATGAGGTACAAAGCCTCGAGCCGATTGCCCACTCAGCTGAACTACCGTACTTCCAGCCTGCACCGATAGATCTGCATGTGCACGGTGCGGGTGGGCACGATGTCATGGCAGGCGAGGTCAGCCTTCGACGCGTACTTGCGACGCAAGCGCAGCTGGGGTGTGGTGCCTTGCTTGCAACATCAGTGGCCACGCCCATAGAAGCGATAGACGATTTCATCGATTCGGTTCGCAAGGTCATGGCATCGCCTGACCCAGGCTCGGCAATCTTGTTGGGTGCGCATCTTGAAGGCCCGTTCATCAACCCGAATAAGTTGGGCGCACAGCCTCCTCACGCGAGTGCAGTGGATTCCAACGCGTTGGAGCGTTGGTTGTCGAGCGGCGTGGTACGTGTTGTGACTTTCGCCCCGGAGATGGATGCAGAGAATGTTGTTCCAGTGATGTGCGAGCGGTACGGGGTCAAGGCGCAAATCGGCCATTCGCTATGCGATTGCTGGCAGGCCAACGCTGCACTGCAGGCGGGGTGTGGGGTCACGCATTTATGGAACGCGATGAGCGGCGCATCGCACCGCGATGGGGGCGTGGCTGTCGCCGCGCTGGCAACGGCGCATTCTGCCGAGATCATCATCGACGGTATTCACGTGGACGAAATGGCGTTTCGCGCTGCGTATCGAGCGATACCGAACCTGTATGCGGTAACCGATGGAACGGCAGCAGTCGGCATGCCGGATGGGGTCTACCGTCTGGGTTCTCATGATGTACAACGTATCGGGAACACGGTGCAGCTCGACGACGGTACGCTGGCTGGCAGTTGTCTTGACCAGATACGTCTGTGCGAGGTGCTGCGTGCGTGGGGGCTAGGCTGGGAAGAAATCTCTCAACTGCACAGTGCCCGGCCAGCCGCATGGATTGACGAGGCGTCGCTGGGTCGAATCGCTCCTGGATGCGGTGCGCATTGGCTCGAGCGTATTGATGAAGAACTGGTAGCCCTGTGGCTGAACGGCGAACGACTGGAGATCAGGCATTGAGCGATACCGAATCGATCGACAATGGATTGCCTGCACTCGATCAGCAGTCCACCTCGGCACTGGTTGCCGGTATCGTTGGCAGTCAGCGAGATGCGCTTGACCGATTGCTACTGCGCGGCGCGTCGCTGGCCAGCGCTGTCGATGCAGCAGCAGAACGCCTGGGCGCGGGTGAAGGTCGACTGGTAATGGTCGGCGCTGGTGCGTCCGGGCGCATTTGCGTGCAGGACGGTGCCGAGTTGTGGCCCACGTTTGGTTGGCCTCATGAGCGTCTCGAGCTTGTCATGGCGGGTGGTTCCGATGCGCTTGTACACAGTATCGAAGGTGTCGAAGACGACGCTGCAGCAGCTCGACAACAAGCGACTGCATTGCGGATAGGGGCAATGGACGTCGTGGTGGGCGTAGCCGCCAGTGGCCGATCACCGTGGACGGTCGAGTGGATAGAGACGGCAGCGCAACATGGCGCCTTGACCATTGGTATCAGTGGCAACGCAGCAACGCCACTACTCGCAGCTGCTGGCTACGGTATTGCACTCAGCAGTGGGCCCGAGGTGCTTGCCGGTAGCACGCGTCTCGCTGCCGGAACGTCACAGAAGGCCGCGCTGAATGCTTTCAGCACTGCATTGATGATCAGGTTGAATCGTAGTTACGGCAACCTGATGGTCGACATGGCTGCACGCAACGCAAAGCTCGATGTCAGGCGGCAGACGATGCTCAAGGCGATCGTGCCGGATGCGACCGACGAGGCGGTAGCCGATGCGCTCGTGGAGGCTGACGGCTGGGTCAAGCTTGCGGTGTTGCTTCTCAAGGGGGACTCCGTTGAACAAGCACGGGAACGTCTTGCGGGTCACGCCGGTTCCTTGCGTCTGGCTCTGGCAGCGCTCGCAAAGACAAAAAAATAGCCGCCCCGTTTTGCAGGGCGGCTATCAGGGGTGAGCATCGTGCCTGGGTAAGGCCTTGGCTCTGAGGCTGTTGTTGCTTGTCAGCTAGCAAGCAGCCCGTTGAACATCCTGTTGGTGTGGTGGATCAACCCGCCAGATCAGACAGGCTGCCGAGCATCGGACCGACGACCGGCTCGATGATTGGACCAACGCCGGGGAGGGCCGACGCCTTTTCAATCAGCGGCTGCAGAGCGCTTATACCGCCTTGCATCATCGTTGCTAGTGGGCCCTTGGCGGCATCAGGCAAACGCTTGAATACTTCACCGAACTGGGAAGCGCCTTCACTGGCCTCGGTGAGTTGAGGCAAGGCAGCCGTTGCAGAGTCGGCGTCCGTGATGCCGCTGAGCGCGCCGCTGGCGGACCCGAATACACCGTCAAGCTGGCCAGTAAGCGCATCCATGTTTACGCCATCAGGCAGTGCGGCCTTGGCAGCATCCATCGCGTCGGTGGGTATGCCGTCGGTGACACTCGTGAACGCGGCAGTCGCGGACGCTGCGCCATCAGACGCTGCCTGCCCAGCCTGCTCGACCGCGCTGCCAGCAGCGTCAGTCACAGCACTGGCATCGGGTACTTCTACATCCTTGCCGCCCAGGAACTTCAGGCCGAAGAAGGCAAGGGCTGCGACGACCGCAGCAGGAATCAGCCACTTGGGTAGCCCGCCACTCTTGGGTGTATCGATGTGGGGTGTATCGACGTGGGGTGCGCTGACGTCAGGAGCTGACACCTTGGGCGCACTGACGTTTGGTGCCGTTGCGGCACCGCCTCCAGCAATACTGTCAAAAAAGCCTTGTGTAGACAGTTGTTCCGATACGCCTTGTGGCATTGCAGCGTTGATATTTGACTGCTGTGAATTGAGCATTGACGTGAGGCCGGATGCATCGAGTCCGCCGCCGAGCACCTGCTTCTTGATGACCCCGATAATGATGGGCGCAAGCATGCCGAGCAGCGACGAAGAGTTGCCACGTCCAATACCGGCGACGCTACCAATGACGTTTGCCAGCGTGCCGAGTGCGCCACCGCCGAGCAGTGATGTCAGCAGGTTGGTGCCCTGATCGGCGAGGTTGCTTCCTTGCCCTTGACTCAGCATCGAGCCCAGGTTGCCGAGCAGTCCATCGTCCTGCTTGTTGACGGCTTCGAGAAGCGCACCCGCTCCACCGGGCTTGTTGGCAGATCCCGTCAAGCCACTGAGCAGGCCAGGTATGGCACCGCTCAGTGCTGACGATGCTTGATTGGAATCGGTACCGGCAGCTCCTGCCAGTTGCCCAAGCAGTTGATCGCTGATCTGGTCCTTGACTAGGTCGACAATGTTAAAAGCCATTGTAGTTTTCCGTTTATGCGACAGACGAAAGATGAATGCAGCACGCACTCACCAAGTACGGAAATGGTACGTGACTACCGATTCCTACAGGGTGTCAGGCTTGTAAGCAACTGAAAACTATCCGCAATCCTGTCGTGGGCCGAGAGTATGTCGATGTGTCTGGTTTTTGACTCGACTTATGCCGCATCAGCCGCAGCGAAATCATCCTCCAGGTACACGCGGATGATCTCTTCCATGCTTTTTTCTGCCTGAAAGCCGAGCTCCAGGGCACGTGAGGCCTCGAAGTCTTCTGGCCAGTTGGCAACGATTGCATCGATAGTCGGGTCGGGTTCGCGGTCAATCAATTTCACAGCGTCACTGCCCACAACGTTCCGCAACGCTTCAATTTGCTCGGCAACCGTGGCGCACAGACCCGGCAAGCTCAAGGTCCGCCTCGGGCCGATGGTATCGCCGTCCATCTCGGCTGCCTTGATCAGAAAGTCGATGGAGGTACGTGGGCTGGCAAACCAGTGACGAACGCGGTCGCTGACAGGCAGGACGGCGCGCTTGCCGTGGATGGGTTCGCGCAGAATGTTGGAAAAGAATCCGGAGGCTGCGCGGTTGGGTTTGCCGGGTCGAATGCAGATGGTGGGCAAGCGCAAGCCGATGCCATCAAAACAACCGCGTCGCGTGTAGTCCGCAAGCAGCAGCTCGCCAATGGCTTTCTGGGTGCCGTAGCTGGTGAGCGGCGTCGTGAAAAAGTCATCCCGGATGCGATCCGGAAACGGCGCGCCGAACACCGCGATCGAAGATGTGAACAACACGCGTGGCGTGTAGTCGTCGCCTGCGTCTCGTATGGCATCAAAGAGGGCCCGTGTGGCATCGAGGTTGATGCGGTAGCCGGCGTCGAAGTCGGCTTCCGCCTCACCTGACACGATCGCTGCCAGATGGAAGATCACATCCGGTCGAGCTTCCACCAGTTTCTCGGCCGCGCCAGAGGCAGAAAGATCGACCTGCGCAGTATCAATGACGATGGACGTTGCCGGTGACCGTGGCGTCACGACATCCACCAACGTCAGGGCGGTAATGGCCGTGCCGCCGAGCGCACCGCTGTCGAGCAATCGTGCTGTGAGCTTGGCGCCGATCATGCCCGCGGCGCCGATGATGAGAATCCTCATGTCAGTGAGTTGCGTAGAGCGTCACGCCAGGCGAATGCCGAGGCGCCGGTGAGGGACGGGGTGTATTCGCAGCCGTATGCGCCGTCGTAGCCGGTGTCGATCAAGCCTGGAATGAGTGCAGCGTAGTCGAGTGCTTCGTCAGGTCCGTGGCCGGGTTCGGCACGTGCTGGCACCGAAGCGATCTGCACGTGACCGATATGGGCCGCACACTCTCTTGCGCGTGCAAGCGTGTCGCCGTGTTCGGTCTCGATGTGGAAGCAATCGAACAGGATCTTGAGCCGCGGATGGTCGATCTCGGCGAGGACATTGAGCGCGACCTCCAGAGAGTTCAGGAAGTAGTCCGGCATCTTTGCCGAACAGATTGGCTCGATCAGAATGGTGCGAGGGGTGGCATCGAGGGCGTGACGCAGATTGGCGACGTAGATATCGCGTGCCTTGGCGTCCTTGGTCTTGCCGGCGAGGACGTGAATGGCGTGCGCGTCCAGTGCATCTGCCACGGCAACGGCGGCGTCGATGTCATGCCGGGCGCGAGAGGTTTCGCCCGGTATCGCCGCGCACCCGGCCGTAGGACCCATGGCCACGTTGAGGCCCAATACGGGCAGGCCGGTTGCAAGCACGCAATCGACGAGCGCGATGGTGTCCTGCTGCTGCGCCTCGTCGTGAAACTCCAGCGCATCGAAACCATCGCGTGCAGCGGCGAGGATGCGATCGGTGAAGGAATGGTCCGGATAGAGGAAACCGGTGTTGGCAGAGAAGCGCAATGTAGTCATGCGGGAACAATAGCGCGACCTGAGGGGCGCAAGCTACTGTGAGTCCGCGCGGCCACCCGTTGTGAAAGCGCGCCGTTGGCCATTGACGGTCGCCCTGAGTCCCTGTCTCACTGGTCTTGAAGCGCTGCCTTGTCAGCCGCCAGGCCAAATGCAGGACCACGTCACAGTCCTGATGCGTGCGCTGTTGATCGTCACGTCAAGGACTCTAGTTGGAATGCTACTACGAAAAAAAGAAAAAAATTAAGTAAAACGTTGATTTATATAGACATAGGCGCTATTTTTGCTATCACGAAAGTTCCTGTGAATCCACCTGTCAGTCCTGATGAACGCTACGCCTTCGGCAACCGTAGAGGAGTTGATTTCGCAGCGCGCTCTGACGTCTGTCGAGATCCAGCGCCTGACGGGGCGCAGCCAGCCGTGGGTGTCAGCACGACTCAGGGCTCTCGGCGATCGAGTCGTGCGCGTCAGACAGGGACGCTCCTTCAGTTATGTACTGGCACGATCTGCGTTCGGGTCGGACGATCGGATCCCTGTCTGGACCGTTGATCCTTACGGCAACAGCACGTGGACGCTGGATCTTCGACCGCTCGCAGCTGGCCGGTTTGCGCTTGAGCTCGCCCCGG
The DNA here is from genome assembly GCA_938006335.1 of uncultured Granulosicoccaceae bacterium. Classification (GTDB taxonomy): domain Bacteria; phylum Pseudomonadota; class Gammaproteobacteria; order Granulosicoccales; family Granulosicoccaceae; genus Granulosicoccus. The sequence continues at coordinate 27,660 of CALLMF010000041.1, forward strand.
GCACCTCTCGCTTGTGGATGGGGGATAGCGGGGCGGGTCAGTATGATGATTTGCCCTGGTTCCTGTCTGATCTTCGTCCACAGGGTTTTATCGGTCGTGCTACCGCAGCATCTCTGGTCGCGCGAAAAGCGTCGTTCCCGGCAGATCCACGCGATTGGCAGACAGGTCACATAGGTCGCTACCTCGTAGCAAATGGCGACGATCTGCCAGGGAACCTACAAGTCGGCCATCAGGCTGGCTTGAGAGTACGACGCGCCCCCGTGGGACGTGATCAAGATGAATATCAAGCGCTTGCGGAAGCCGCGCTGCAAGGTGAGGCGCCCGGATCCTCTGCCGGAGGCGAGCAGCCGAAGTTCGCTGTGTATTCAGCCGAAAGGTCGGCGCATGTCATCGTCAAGTTCTCTCCGGAGGGTACAGACACCGTCGCTGAGAGATGGCGGGACATCCTGGTCACTGAGCACGAGGCGTCGCGCGTTCTTCGTCAATGTGGAATTCCAGCGGGCGAAACGCGGCTGTTTGCGGATGGCGGTCGACTGTTCCTGGAGTCTGACCGTTTTGATCGACGTGGCGAGCATGGCCGCTTGTCGATGTTTTCTCTGCAGGCCGTGGATGCAGAGTTTGTCGGTCATGGGGCAAATTGGACCGACGCTGTGACAGGTCTACATGATCGTGGCCTGGTCGCATTTGAGCACGTACACGACGTACAACTGCTGCACGCCTTCGGTGTCCAGATCGGTAATACCGACATGCATCTCGGCAATCTCAGTGTCGGAATCGATGGGGACATGTTTCGCTTGTCGCCTGTCTACGACATGTGTTCGATGTGTCTGGCACCGACACAGAACCGCCTCATGCCCATCGAGCGTCTGCCCGCGTGGGGGCAAGCGACACAGCAAGTCTATTCATGGGACCTCGAGTTGACGATCCGTGATCTGAGCCGAGAATTCTGGAAGGGAGTCGCGGTGAACGAGCATAGTTCGTCCGAGTTGACGGCATTTGCGCGTCGCCGCGCGAGTGCGCTTGAAAGCTAAGTTCCGATCCTGCTCGGATGCACCGGAAGACGGCGCGAGTCGTGCCGTTGTCGTCACGCGCCGGTGACCGCTGCGGATTAAGTGGGTACGGCAGGCACTCACGCACACTTTTGAATCCATTGGTCGGGATGAGAGGATTTGAACCTCTGGCCCCTGCCTCCCGAAGACAGTGCTCTACCAGGCTGAGCTACACCCCGACTCGAGCGGCAGCATAGGCCCTCCGGGCGCGAATTTCAACGTGTCCCACGCAATTGTGTGACGTCTCGTGATCGTGTTGATCGATGTGGGCGGGGTCATCATGCGTCACGATTCTCTACGTTCCCGCCGGAGTCGTGTCAGGGCGGGTTCCGGAACATGCTCTAGACTGGGAGGGCGGCGTGTGGACCGCGACTGACAATCTTGCGCGCGCCGACCGTATGCGCGGCACTGCTAACGAGGAGACAGGTGATGGTGACAAGAAAGAGCGCGACCGTGTGGCGGTTGCCACAGGCGTTGATGATGGGCGCGGTGGTTGCCACGCTGAGTGCATGTGGCGGTGGTGGTAGCACCGGCGATGCCTCGACCGGAGCCGAATTCGTGGCTCTCGGGGATAGAGACGTCAATGGCGACGGCATCGTCGACATTTCGTTCGGCGATGTCGATGGCGACGGTATCGAGGACTACGATGTCAATGGCGACGGCAATTTCGATGTCGCGCTGGGCCTTGGCGATTTCGACGCCAACAACGACGGACTGGCCGATTTTGATGTGAACGACGATGGTGTCGTGGACCTTTCCGTACCTGACGATCAGGGCCTGCTGCTGGGTTTTGACACCGATGGTGACGGCACACTCGACGCTGATGTCAACGGTGACCCGACCGACACCCGGCCGACCTTTACTGAGCCGAGCGCCCAGTTTCCCTGTGGTTCTGCAGACGGTGACGACAATGTCTCCGCAAACAACACGTGGACGGACAACTGCAACATTTCACGCGCCAACCAGTTCAGCACCAGCCTGTATACCGCGGGTATTCAACGCATCGTCTGGTGTGCGGGCTTCCAGGGGGATTCGGGTGCAACCACGGTTGATGCCTTCACCGATGGCGTGTGGGGCAACAACACCCAGCAAGCGGTCGAAGCCTTTCAGAGTGCGCGTGGTCTTGTGCCGGACGGCATCGTCGGGCCCAACACCTGGCAGGCCTTGCAGGATGAGTTGACCGATGATCCACTGTCGTTCATCAGCGGGTCTTCAGGCGTCGAGCCCTATGGCGTCCGGGGTGATCGTTGCTCGACCACGGCCTTGTTCCTCAATTCTGTATCGATCGAAGGCGGCAACTTCGTGCAAGGCGGCTGGCAGCTGACCCAGGGCGCGACCAACGAGTCGCCGGTACCGTTCTCCATCGATAACCCGGCCGGTCGAGTCGACTGATGGCAAGGCGAGGTCCGTGGGCGTGGGCAGTACCTCTTGTAGGGGTGCTTGCTGCGGCCGCGGTCTTCGTCTGGTTGCAACGCGATACCGGCTCGACGGTCGAGCTGGTAGAGCGTGAGTCGTCAGAGGTACACAGTCTCGAGCTGGTTGATCCGGCCGAGATGGTGGCCGCCAAGGACGCGGCACGAGAGGCCGACAAGGATGCGGCCGTGTACGCACCCGGGCAGGTGAGCGAGAGTGCGTCGATTGACGGCTCAACGGCTGCGACACCGGACGACAAGCTCGCGGCGTCACTGCCACCCCTTGATGTCGCTGGCGTCGGACAGCAGCCGCTGACCGACGAAGCGTTCGATGCGTTGGTCGAGCGTTTGCGAGCAGATCCGGATCTACTCGCCGCGCTCATCGATCAGGCGCGTTCGGAAGGCGACATGCAGCGCCTCGAGCGCTTGCTGCGCGTGCTCGGTGATGTTGATGATCCAGCGGTTGTGGCCCTTGCCACAGAGCTGGTCTACAGCGGTGACCCCGCGCTTCAGGGCCTCGGGCTGGACCTGATGAAGCGTGTACGCCCTGGCGACCCGGACGTACTCGCGAGTGTTTCAGGCCTCTTGTCCAACGAGGTGGAGGGGCAGGTGCTTGTACCCGCGCTCACCGCGCTCGCCATCCCTGGCGGTACCGATGATGGAACACGGGCGACTCTGGCATCACAGGTGGCGGTGCTCACGGGCCACAGCGATCCGGAAGTCCGCCGGACCAGTCTGACCATTCTGTCGCGCTGGAGTAACGACGCGACGTACACCCCGCAGTTGCTGACGGGCCTGGACGATACCGATGCTGGCGTGCGACGCGCGGCGGCATTCGCGCTGGTCGGGCATGGCGATACCTCGGTCGAGGTGCAGCAGCGTTTGCTTCGGGTGGCGGACACCGCCTCCAGTGGAGAACCGGCAAGACGCGGTGCGATCCTTGCGCTCAAGCGCATGCCGTTGGATGATGCAACGCGCGGGCGTGTGCTCGTCATCGAGCGAGGTCTGGACTCACGGCCTCTGCGTTAACTGGCTTGAGGATTCGTGGTGTCGAGTCCCGGCCCGGGGATTCACATGACGTCCAGGCTTGCACAGTTCGCCCGATCAGAAGTTGATGCAAGACGCTTCGCCGGGGTGTCGTGGCTGGTGGAGCACAAGGGCACGGTCGTCGAGCGTGATGCGACAGGGCATGCGGATCACGCCTTGTCGCGTCCCTTGACCACCGATGCGATCGTGCGCATCTACTCGATGACCAAGCCGGTGGTATCGATGCTTGCTTTGATGCTGGTCGATGAGGGGCGCTTGTCCTTGTCAGACCCGGTGTCCGGTTTTTTCGAGCGGTTTGGTGCGGCGGGCGTGCTGCGACCAGACGGCTCCATCGAGCCGGTCGTGAAGGTGCCCACCGTCGAGCATCTGATGATGCACACCGCGGGTCTCTCCTACGACTTCTTGCCGGATTGCCCGGTGGCCCAACGGTATCGCGAGGCGGGATTTCTGGCGGACGGCTCCCGCTCTCTTGACGATCTTGCTCTGGGGCTTGCGGACATGCCGCTCGCCCGGCAACCGGGAGAACAATGGTATTACAGCTATGGCACCGACATGCTGGCAGCTATCGTGCAGCGTGTGATGGGAATGCCCTTGCGTGAGGGGCTTCGCACTCGAGTGCTGGATCCGCTGGGCATGAGTGACACGCATTTTGGTGTTCAGGAGTCGTCACGCCACCGCCTGGCGGATGTCTTTGGCGCACGATCTCTGGAGATCGCATCGGTGGCCACCGATGATACGCCACAAACTCTCGAGCCCATGGATGTCGAGGAGAGTTGTCCGAGCACGCATCCGGAATCCTTCGCCCGGGGCGGACTTGGCTTGTGTTCCACACTGGACGACTATGCCGCGTTCATGCGTTTTCTCCACAGTGGCTGCGGCCCGGACGGCAGCCGTCTGATCTCGGCAGAAATGTTGGATTCGGCGTGGCAGAACCGGCTGACAGATTCGCAGCGGCCGATCTGCATCTGGGACCGAGCGTTTCCCGGCTACGGTTGGGGACTGTTTGGCCGCGTCATGGTGGACACGAACGCTGCCGGTGCGCACGCGTCGGCCGGAGAGGGCGGCTGGTCTGGGGCTGCCTCCACCTGGTTCTGGGTGGATCGGCGCAACCACTTCAGTGGCGTGGTGTTCTCGCAGTACCTGGCGTCTCAGGTGCATCTCGGCGAGCATATGCAGGCGGCGGCCTATGCCGAGTACCGGCCGACGGATGCGATGGCGCCAGCGTGAGCCGCGTGTAGCGCTACGCGGTTTCCGCGCTCGCCTCCATCAGTATTTTCGCACGCTCTGCCGTATCGGCTTGTTCGCGCTGCTCGTGCTCGCGATCGCGCGTGGCCATCGCTTCCGGCCAGCCTTGCGCGTGGCGCGTCACGAGATCGGCCAGTACCTTGATGTGATCCGGACGATCGTTCAGGCACGGGATGTACTGAAAGCGCTCGCCGCCATGCTCCTCGAAGTACTCGCGGTTCTCGCCACTGATTTCCTCGATGGTCTCGAGGCAATCGGCAGCAAACGCCGGGCTGATGACATCAATCGACTTGATCCCTTCACCCGGTAGTTGCTTCATGGTTTCGTCGCAGTAGGGCTTGAGCCATTCCTCGCGCCCCACCCGAGACTGGAACACGACCCGGTACTCGTTGTCATTGAGCCCGAGAGCGGTTGCCAGCTCGCGTGTGGTCCGATGGCAGAGGCAGTGATACGGGTCGCCTGCCAGCAGGTAGCGCTTCGGGATACCGTGATAGGAAGTGACGAGCAGATCGCCACGGCCGTGCTCGGCCCAACTCTCCCGAACGCTTGCCGCAAGCGCTTCGATGTAGTCGCCTTGTGTGGAGAACTGGTTGATGAACCGCAGTTCCGGAATCCAGCGGGTGCGTTGAAGGCGACTCGTCACCGCATCGAACACCGAGGCGGTGGTGGTGCCGGAGTATTGCGGGTACATCGGCAATACGATCAAGCGACGTACTCCCGCCGCTTCCAACTCTGTCAGCGCCGAGTCAATGCTCGGCTTGCCGTAACGCATGCCGAGGGCGACGACCACATCGTCTCCAAAGCGTTTGTGCAGTGCTGTCCTGAGTGCAGCGCACTGCTTGCGGGAGACATCCAGCAATGGGGATCCGGTTTCGTCGGACCACACCTCCTGGTAGGCCGCTGCGCTGCGTGACGGACGGATGCGCAGGATGACCCCGTGCAAGAGGATCATCCAGATCCAGCGTGGCAGCTCGATGATGCGCGGATCGCTCAGAAATTCAGCCAGATAGCGGCGCACCGGCGCGGTCTCGGGCGCATCCGGCGTGCCGAGGTTAACCATCAGGACTCCCATGCGCTCGCGGGTGCCGTGCTGGTAGTCCGGGGTGCCGATGTATTTCATGAATCGTTTGCAGGAGTGGCAGGTTGGCCGTTGCACTCGGCCTTCTCGCGATTTCTACGTATGCAATGCAGCAATGGGAACTTCGTGACAAATCCTGCACTTGCCGCTTTTGTCTACCCGATCGACCGTTGAGGGCAGGGTATGGCTGGCACAGCACGAGGCCATCGCGTAGCATCCGGCACGCAAAGCGCAGGTATTGCGCGGGCACAGTATAGGGCACCTCTTGCAGACAACCTCAAGACCGCCTCGACCTGGCAGGGCGGCATGACACTCACTGTTGCAGTTCCCCTGGAGACGCGTCAGGACGAGCGTCGCGTGGCGCTGATTCCCGAGCTTGTGGAACGCTTGGACGGGCTGGGCGTTCGCGTGCGTATTCAGTCGGGGGCGGCGCGCAATGCGGGCTACCACGACGAGGATTGGGAAAACGTCGAGATCGTCGACGGCTTTGCTGCCCTGGTCGCCGGGGCGGATATCGTCGCCAAGGTCGCCCCACCGACACTGGACGAAGTGGCGCAGCTGCCACGCGGTATCACCCTCTTCTGCCTGACGTCCGCGTTCCAGCATCTGGATGTGATCGCGGCACTGCGCGAGCGTCACATCACGACCCTGGCAATGGATCTGGTGCCGCGCATCACGCGCGCGCGCTCCATGAACGCGGTCTCCTCGCAGGCGACGGTTGCCGGTTACAAGGCGGCCCTGCTCGCCGCCGAACTCTCGCCGCGTCTGTTCCCGATGCTGACCACCGCGGCCGGGACGGTAAAGCCTTCGCTGGTGGTGGTGATCGGGGCGGGCGTTGCCGGTCTGCAAGCGATTGCCACAGCACGGCGTCTTGGCGCGCGGGTCGAGGCCTACGATATTCGTCGCGCGGCGCGAGAGCGCATCGAGTCGCTCGGCGCCCGCATGATCGACACGGGCATTGATGGCGAAGGGGCTGACGGACTCGCTCGCACCTTGCGCCACGACGAGCGCCAGCAACAGGTCGATGTCCTCGGCGAGCGCCTGTCGCGCGCTCACGCGGTGATCTGTGCCGCCTCCATTCCGGGGCGACCGGCCCCGAAGATTCTCACCGCCGAGATGGTCTCGCGCATGTTGCCCGATACTGTGATCGTGGATATGGCGGCGGCGACCGGCGGCAATTGCGAGCTGACCCGGCCGGGCGAACAGTACGAGTGTGGTGACGTGCTGATCAGTGGTCCATTGAATCTGCCGAGCCACGGTGCCGTACACGCCAGTGCCATGTATGCGCGCAACGTGGTGAACCTGATGAGCCTGGTCATCAAGGACGGCGAGTTGACGCTGGACCCCGGCGATGACATCGTCTCGCGGGTGGTGCTCACGCATGCCGGGCAGATCCATGATTTGCCGACGGCCGGATTGTTGGGTGTGCCGTCCGTGCCCTTCGGCGAAGCGGAACAGGTGTTGCCATCCGAGGAACTTGTCGACGACAACGATGACTGGCTGTCCGAGCGCGAGGAGCCACAGCCTCCACCGGCCGCCGCGGATACTGCATCATCAGACCGCACGACATCGAACCGCGACGAGCGTGCACAACGCGCGCAAGCATCAACCGCCGACCGTGAGTCCGACGCCAGCGGCGAGCCGGCGGCTGCCGAGCCCGATGACTTCACCGCCATCGATGGAATTGGTCCGGCCTTGCAGACCCGACTTCGGGATTTCGGTCTGCGCTTTTATGCGGACCTTGCCGGGCTCGATGACGAGGGTGTGGAAAAGCTCACCGTGCAGCTGGAGCTCGACGACGAAATCGAACGCGGTAACTGGGTGGGTCAGGCGCAGGCTCTGGCGCGCCGCAACGGAGGGCGCAGCGCATGAGTGGTCTGGAAGTGGTGTACATCGCCGGGTTGGCCACGCTTGCCGGGTACCTGCTCATCGGGCGTGTACCCTCGGTGTTGTTCACGCCGCTGTTGGCCGGGGCGAGTTTTGCTCACGGCATCGTGCTGGTGGGTGCGCTGGTGCTCCTCGGGTCTGCAGAAGACACGACCATGCGGGTACTTGGCGTGGTGGCCGTAGTGGCGGCAACCGTCAATGTCGTCGGCGGATTCATCGTGATGCAACGGCTGTTTCGTGTGCACAGGCGTTCGGGTACGCCGACACCCAGGACTGAATCCGTGCCTGCTCGTGAGCCGACGTCATGACCATCGACGTACCGTTCATCACTGGTATTGCCTGGGTTTTTTCCACGGCCTTTCTCGTCGTCGGTTTTCGTCGCATGACGTCTCTGAGCAGTGCGCGCCGAGGAGTGGTCAGTGCGACCCTCGGCATGGCGCTCGCGGTCGCAGCCTCCTTGCTGCTGGTGTTCGGCGGGCTGAACCTGACCCTGGCGCTCGTTGCCATGTTGTTTGGTGCTGGTATCGCCGTGCTGCTGACAGGCTCTGCAAAGGCATCGGAATCGGTGCGCCTGATTGCGCTGGTCAATGCCTTTGGCGGTGGGGCAGCGGCGGTCACTGCCGCCTCTCACCTGATTACTGATCGCAGTGCCGACGCGGATGGTGCGCTTGGCGGTGTCGGTACCGCCTTGCTGGCCAACGTATCGCTGGGGCCGAGCTTGTCGGTGGCGGGCCTGCTGTTTGGTGCTGTGGTGTGTGGTGGCTCGTTTGTGGCCTGGCGACGTCTGAGTACCGGCGACACCACGCGCACAAGCTTTGCGTCTCGACAGACGGCCTATATCGCCAATGCCGCCCTGCTGTTGTTGCTGGCCTTGATCCTTGGCGCGTCCAGCAGTCCACATCCGGTGCTGTTGACGATATTCGCCGCGGCGGCCTTGGCCTTCGGCGTGTCGATGAGCTTGCCCATTGCCAGCAGCGACATGCCCGTATTGATTGCGCTGTACAACGCGCTGGCAGGGCTTGCGGTGGGCCTGGACGGTCTTGTGCTGGATCATCCGCCGATGATCGTCGCCGGTGCCATGGTGTTTGCTGCGGGTTCCTTGCTGACGACCTTGACCGCGCGCCACATGAATCGTCGGCTCAGCGACATCATGTACTCAGGATTCGGCATTGAACGCGGCGATACCAGTGTCAGTGCTGATCCGGATCAGATGAACCCGATTGATGCCTCGGAAGCAGCCATATCACTCGGATATGCCGATCAAGTGGTCGTGGTGCCGGGCTACGGCATGGCGATCTCGCAGGCCCAGCACAAGTTGCGTGAGCTCACCCAGTTGCTGTCCGATCGCCAGGTGAACACCCGCTTTGCCATCCATCCCGTCGCCGGGCGCCTTCCCGGACACATGAACATCCTGCTGGCCGAAGCCGGGGTCCCTTACGAGCAGATCGTGGACGCCAGCGACATCAACTCGGAATTCGACAGCGTGGATGTGGCGCTCGTGGTGGGCGCTGATGACATCGTCAATCCCATCGCTCGTGATGGCGCCGGCAGCGAACTGGAGGGTCTCAACATCGTCGAGGTGGACCGCGCCAAGCGCGTCATCGTGCTGCGACGAGGGGATGGAATCGGCCACTCCGGGCTCGATAACCCGCTGATGGTTGCGCCTCGCACGCGGGTAATGTTCGGGGATGCTGGCGAGTCGCTCGATGCGCTGATCGCCGAGGTCAAGACGCTCGACTGACCGTGGTCGGTCGGACCCGCCGGGAATCGTTGCGCAGGACCCGCATTGCTACTGGATTGGTGGGTCGATTCGTCGTGTTTCTGACGCGGTCTGCGCCCGATTTCACCCAAAATCTCCATTGTTTATGCACACGAGCAAAAAGCGCTTGCCGGACTCGTAAGGTTCGTGTAGATGACGGAGATGTGAATGAGAAAGGTCCGCTAAGTATATGTAATTGTTGGAAATATACGAATTGGTCAAAAATTGCACACTTGGTGAGATATCAGGCGTCTCCATGCTTCGAGGCAGAATTCCCGAATGTATTCACAGGGTTTTCCACAGATTGTGTGGATAACGGGGATAACGTTTCGAGCGTCTTTAGAGTCGCGCAAGAATGGTAGTCGAGGACGCCGTAAATTCCAGCGCTGAGGCCGCTGAATCGCAGGTTTTCGTTCAGGTCGCAGTGCCTACGCCGGTCGCCCGGTGTTTTGACTATCGATGGCCTTCTGACGAGACGCCTCCAGTGCCTGGCGCAAGGGTGGTCGTCTCCTTCGCGCGACGGCGCCTGGTCGGTGTGGTCGTCGCATCCGCGAGCCACTCGAGCGTGCCAAGCGAACGTCTCAAGCGCGTCACGGAAGTCATTGACCGAGAGGCGGTGCTGTCTGCGGATCTGCTTTCGCTGTTGAGCTGGGCTGCAAGCTACTACCACCACCCGATCGGCGAGGTGATGGCGGCCGCGCTGCCGCGTGCGCTGCGGCTTGGGGCGCCGGCCGAGATCACGCAGCGCGAGACCTTCTCGCTGAATGAGCCATTGGAGGAGATTCTGCCGACGCTCGGGCGAGCTCCGGTGCAGCGTCAGCTCGTGCAGAGGCTGGCGTCCGCCAGTGGTTGTGACTCCACGGTGCTGTCCACGATCAGCGCGCGTTGGCGGACATCGCTCGCGCCTCTTATTGAGCGAGGGGTGGTGGCTGTCGAGCACAGCATGTCGCTGCCGTCGAACGGCGCGACCGATCACGGGCCGGCATTGGAAGGTGAGCAGGCGCTCGCGCGTGATGCGGTGATCGAATCGTTTGGCCAACAGAAAACGCTGGTGCTCAACGGCGTCACGGGCAGCGGCAAGACCGAGGTCTACCTACAGGCGATAGAAGCGGTGCGCAAGGGTGGGAAACAAGCACTGGTGCTGGTGCCCGAGATCTCGCTGACGCCACAGCTTATGGGTCGATTTGCCGCGCGACTCGACGGCTGTCTTGTCAGTCTGCACTCCGGCCTCAACGATACCGAACGCGGACAGGCCTGGTTACTCGCCGCTCAAGGGCATGCCGATGTTGTCGTGGGTACGCGCTCGGCCGTGCTGGTGCCGCTGCCGCGTCTGGGGCTTGTCATCGTGGATGAAGAGCACGACGGCTCGTTCAAGCAACAGGATGGGTTTCGCTACCACGCGCGTGATCTTGCGCTGATGCGTTCTCGCGACTGTCAGTGTCCGGTCGTCCTCGGCAGTGCCACACCCTCGTTCGAGACCTTGCGTAACGTGACGCTCGGGCGGTTCACCGAGCTGCGCCTGAGCGTGCGGGCCACCGGTGCACCACCGCCATCACTCGCCTTGCTCGACATACGGCGTCGGCCCTTGGTCGAAGGCATGAGCGATCGTTTGCTCGACACGATCGCCCAGCATCTCGAAGCAGGTGGACAGGCTATGGTGTTCATCAACCGTCGAGGCTTTGCACCTACGCTGTTGTGTAATGACTGTGGTGCCGCCGCCGATTGCGCGCGTTGTGATGCCCACATGACCGTGCATGCCGCGTCCGGTTGCCTGCGCTGTCACCACTGCGGTGCCGACCGCGCGATGCCTACCGCCTGCGAGAGTTGTGGATCGATTCATCTCGATCGCGTGGGCTATGGCACCGAGCGTATTGCCAGAGCGCTTGCCGAGGCTTTTCCCGATATCGAGATCGCGCGGATCGACCGCGACAGCACGCGGCGTCGTGGCGCACTGGAGGAGCAGCTCGACCGGGCTGTCAGCGGGCGGGCGCGATTGCTGGTCGGTACCCAGATGCTCGCCAAGGGGCATCACTTCCCGGCGCTGACCCTTGTGGGCATTCTTGATGCGGATCGTGGACTCTTTGGCATCGACTTCCGCTCGCTCGAGAACATGGGGCAATTGATTCTTCAGGTTGCCGGGCGCGCCGGTCGAGAAAGCACGCCGGGCACGGTGCTCATCCAGACGCGTAATCCCGACAACCCGATGTTGCAGACACTCGTCAGCGATGGCTATGACACCTTCGCTACGCATGCGCTTGATGAACGGCGTGTGGCGAACTGGCCGCCCTACAGCTTTGTGGCGCTGATCAGGGCAGAGGCGGTCAATGACCGACAGCCACTCGATTTTCTCGACACCGTCGCTGCGTTTCTTGTCGCCGACATGCAAACACGTGAGGCCGATGGTCAGATCGATCTACTGGGGCCAGCGCCGGCCCCGATGGAACGGCTCGCTGGAAAGTTTCGCGCACGGCTTCTGCTGCAAAGCGAGTCACGCGCGCATCTGCACGAAGCCTTGGCGAGACTCGCTTCAGTGATCGATGCGCTCGAGGGTGCCCGATTGGTGCGCTGGTCGATAGATGTGGACCCGGTGGATCTCTTCTGAACGTGTTTGTTGAAGGGCCGGGGTGCAGCGCAGTGCTAAACTCTCGCCACTCTGCAAGTCGGCGCCCCCGCGCTTGTGTTCCCCGCCTCGCAGTTTCGCTGAGGTCGACATTATCAAGCTGACAGACCACCAGTGAAAACGCGACTTGAAGAACAGCTCGCCGACGCACTCGCGACGCTGAAATCCGACGGCCTGGTGCCGCCCGACGTCGCACCCGCGATCGCGGTAACGCGCACCAAGGACCCGACGCACGGGGACTTCGCCTCCAATCTCGCGATGCAACTGGCCAAACCCGCCGGGCGCAAACCGCGCGATGTTGCCGAAGCCCTGATCGCGGCGCTGCCGAGCTCAGCTGAGGTGCGCGACGTTGTCATCGCAGGGCCCGGTTTCATCAACTTCTTTGTCAGCGACGCGACCCAGGCAGACGTTGTGCGCCGCGTGCTCGATGACGGCGAGCAGTACGGGCGGTCGCAGGTGGGTGCCGGCAAGCGAGTGCAGGTCGAGTTCGTCTCTGCCAACCCGACCGGTCCGCTGCATGTTGGCCATGGCCGTGGCGCTGCCCTCGGAGCCACCATTGCCAACTTGCTGGACGCGGCGGGCTTTGATGTACAGCGCGAGTACTACGTCAACGATGCCGGGCGACAGATGAGCATCCTCGCCTTGAGCGTGTGGCTGCGCTACCTCGAAAAGGGCGGCGCGACGTTCGCCTTTCCGTCCAACGGCTATCGCGGTGAATACGTGCACGACATCGCCGCTGCGCTTCGCAGCGAGGTCGGTAGTGACCTGGAGCGAGATACGACGGCGCTGTTCAGCGGCGTCACCGACGATGAAACGGTTGCTGCTGACGGCAGCACTTCCGGTGACAAGGAGGCGCATGTCGACGAGCTGATCGAGGCAGCGCAAGCAGCCTTGGGTGACAACGCGTGGAAGCTGGTGTTCGATCATGGTCTGGACGCGATCATTGCTGACATCCGCGGTGACCTTGCGGACTTTCGCGTCCGCTATGACGAATGGTTCAGCGAACGCTCCATCGAGGGAGATGTCGCCACCGTGGTCGAGCGTCTCGACAAGGCCGGACATCTGTACAAGCAGGACGGCTCGACCTGGTTTCGCTCGACCGCCTTTGGTGATGACAAGGACCGGGTGGTCGTGCGCAGTGACGGACGCACCACCTACTTCGCCTCCGATATCGCATACATCGACAACAAGCTCGCGCGTGGCTTTGACCAGGTGCTGTATGTGTTCGGCGCGGATCATCACGGCTACGTCGTGCGCATGCAGGCGGCCTGCGAGGCGCTGGGGCATGACCCGAAGCGGCTCGAGTTCCTGCTGATCCAGTTTGCGATTCTCTACCGGGGTGGCGAGCGGGTGCCCATGTCGACGCGGTCCGGCTCCTTCGTGACGCTGCGCGAACTGCGAGAAGAAGTCGGCGCGGATGCCGCTCGCTGGTTCTATGTGATGCGTCGGTATCAACAGCATCTGGACTTCGACCTGGATCTTGCCAAGTCGCGCTCCAACGAAAATCCCGTGTACTACGTGCAGTACGCCCATGCGCGAATCTGCAGCGTGATGCGCGAGCTCGATAACAAGGGGCTGAGCTTCGACCAGGCTGCAGGGCTAGCGACGCTCGATCGACTCGTCGAACCTCAGGAGGCTGATCTACTGACTCTGCTAGCGACCTGGCCTGAATTGCTGGAGCGCGCGGCACTGACACGGGAGCCCCATCAGGTCACGGGATACTTGCGTGACCTCGCGAATGGTCTACACACTTACTACAACAGTCACAAGTTCCTGGTTGAAGACGACGCTCTTCGCCAAGCCCGGTTGAGCCTGCTCTGCGCAGTACGGCAAGTCCTGGTGAACGGCCTGACGCTTATCGATGTGTCGACCCCCGAGGTTATGTAGCGTGGCGACCGAGCCTGCCAATACCCGATTCTTTGTCCTGGCTCTCGGCCTGCTCGTGGGCTTCGTCATCGGCTTTGTCATGTTGCTGTCGCGTCTACCTGTAGACAGCGCGCTGGTTGACGTACGTGCCGTTGAAGCCCCACTGGCGACCGAGACCTACGAGTTCTACACCGTGCTCCCCGAAGAGCGGCCGGACAATCCGGTCGTGACCCTAGCCGCCGCGCCGGCACCCGAGCGAATCATCCAGCCCGCGACACGCGTCGTCCCTGGCAACGTGCAAAGCATTACCGGCCGCGGCCTCGCTGCCGAAAGCTACGCGGAGATCCCCGCCTCCAGCCTCGGTCAGGAGTCCTACTACCTCCAGGCCGGCAACTTCCGCGAACCCGGTGACGCCGAACGCGCCCGCGCCACGGTCCTCCTGCTCGGCCTCGAAGCCTTCATCGTCAGCCGACAAGACCCCAACGGCGCCACCGGCCATCGCGTACGCGTCGGCCCCTTCTTCGACCAGAACCGCCTCGTCGAAGCCAAGCAACGCCTCCGCGCCGCCAACATCCGCTACGACATCATCCGCGTCACCGGCTAACCCTGGGGTCGGACCACGGTACGTTGTTGTTTTACAAGGATATTCAGTCGCTCAAAGGCCTCTAGAGCCCCTTAAACGCCGTGTTTTGCCCGGTTTTCAGGGCGATTAAGGACTGCGCCGCTTGGAATCTACGGTGCGTCTTGCTGAATCCAGCCCTTGCGTACCGCTTCGTCGATCAGCGTTTCGCACTGCGCCCACAGCGCGGCCGAGCCGTCGGCCACGTGTCCGGTTCGGGCGACCATCTGCTTACGCGTGACGCCGAAAGGCGGCCAGGTCCCACCCTCGGTATGGGCGTTGAGCAGAATGGGTTGAATCCTGTCGAGGGCACGCGCAAACAGCGCATCGGCGGTGTCGCCGGACTCGAACTCGTTCCACAGTCTTTCCAGCGCAGTCCCCTGATCAGCGGGTAGCAAAGCGAACAAGCGATTAGCGGCTGCGGCTTCCTTTTTCGATTTGTCGGGGTCTTGCGTAGCGTGTAGTGGCGTATCGCCCACATCAATCTCGACAACGTCGTGTACCAGCAACATCGTGACGACACGGTCGACATCGACCGGCTGATTGGCATGTTCTGAAAGTATGCGAGCGAACAGCGCGACGTGCCATGAGTGTTCCGCACTGTTTTCGCGCCGACCACCCGCCGGATCTTCTGCGGTGATCCGATTGGCGCGTTGCACCCGCTTCAGCGCATCGATGGCCATCAGGAAGGTGAGCTGATCAGCCAGGCGGTCGCAATGTTGGGGAGTTGTTTCGGGAGCCATGTGGGCAGTGTAAAAGCCGTTCAACGCGATGGTATCGGTCGGTCGCGAATAATGTGCGGGGATGATCTGCATCGCCCGAGTGCGGGGGGCGGACTCATTTTTATGTTGGACGTTGTGGGTTTCAGAGCGATAGCCTGTCGCCAGCTTGATTTTTTAAGCGGTCAAGTGATACAAAGCAAGGTGTTGCAGGAGGCAGCGCCGTCTCACGGAATAAGCGGCTCAATCGTTCAAGGAGGAACGTCATGGCACCACGTGCTCATAGACATTTTGTCACCGGCCAGGTGTGGCACATCACCCAACGTTGTCACCAGCGAGAGTTTCTACTCCGCTCGGATATCGATCGGCGTCGATGGGTGTATTGGCTGTACCAAGCGCGCAAGCGATACGGGCTCAGCGTTCTCAACTACGTTGTCACGCGCAATCATGTGCATCTGCTCGTTCGCGATACGGGTGCGGGCGTGATTGCATCGAGCATGCAGCTGATCTCCGGTAGGACCGCTCAGGAATTCAATTATCGGCAGGAGCGTCGAGGCGCGTTCTGGGAAGACCGCTATCACGCAACAGCGGTGCAAAGTGATCTGCACCTTGCGCGGTGCCTCGTCTACATCGATCTGAATATGGTGCGGGCCGGCGAGGTCGGACATCCTTCGGACTGGAAGCGAGGGGGCTATGCGGAGTTGCAGCAACCGAGGCGCCGGGGTGGTCGGCTGGACTTCGATGCGTTGATGGAAATCCTCAGATGTGGTTCCTTGCGTGAGCTGCAGCTGGCCCGTTGCTCCTGGGTGGACCAAAAACTCGAAGAAGAACGCTGCCTTGAGCGCGTCCCCGAGTGGACGGAGTCCCTTGCGGTAGGTTCCTTCCACTACGCACTGTCGATGCTGCGTCAGCTTGCTGGGTCGCACCCCGGGCGCAGCACGGCCAACACCTCAATCGGGCATGTGGTGCGTGAACCTGTTGCGCGGTATCAACTTGAACAGGCTTAACGAGCATAAAATCAGGGCAGAAATGGCCATTTAAGGCGCCATTTGGCCTGTTTTCGAGAACTTTTCCCTGATGAATCAACCGGTTGGCGTGGTCCGACCCCATGATGAAGTGCTGCCGGTGGCGCAGCGGCGGGAGGACATCCTGGCGGCCCTGGCGGAGCGGCAGGTGCTGATCGTGTGTGGGGAGACGGGGTCCGGCAAGACGACGCAGCTGCCGCAGATCTGTCTTGCGGGTGGTCGGGGTGAGGGCGGTGCACTCATCGGGCATACGCAGCCGCGTCGCCTGGCGGCGCGCACAGTGGCGAGTCGCATTGCGAGCGAGATGGGCACTACGGTCGGTCAGTCGGTGGGCTTCAAGATTCGCTTTACCGATCAGGTGAGTGATGCCACGCGCATCAAGTTGATGACCGACGGTATCCTGCTGGCCGAGACGCGCCGCGATCCCTTGTTGAAAGCCTACGACACACTGATCATCGATGAGGCGCACGAGCGTTCGCTCAACATCGATTTCCTGATGGGGTACCTGAAACAGCTCTTGCCAAGGCGTCCGGACCTGAAGCTGATCATCACCTCAGCCACGATCGATCCGGAACGCTTTTCGGCCCATTTTGATGATGCGCCGATCATCCGAGCCGAAGGACGCAGCTATCCGGTGGAAGTGCGATACGCGCCTCCCGGTGGTGAGGATTCAAGTGATGTGATGGACGATGACACGCCAGACGCGACGTCTGCCGCGCTCGTTGATGCCTGTCGCGAGCTTCTGTCCGAGCGTCGCAACGACGTGCTGGTGTTCTTCCCGGGTGAGCGTGAGATCCGAGAGGCCGCGGACCTGCTCGGCAAGCAGTCGTCACACGACAAGGTGTTTCGTGGCGTAGAGATACTGCCCTTGTTCTCGCGGCTGTCCAATGCCGAGCAGAATCGCATCTTTCAACCGCACAACGCCCCGCGTATCGTCCTCGCCACCAACGTGGCCGAGACGTCGCTGACGGTGCCGGGTATTCGCAGCGTGGTGGATACGGGCCTTGCCCGCGTGTCTCGCTATAGCGTACGCAGTCAGATACAGCGACTGCCGGTCGAAAAGATCTCGCAGGCAAGTGCGGATCAACGCAAGGGCCGCTGTGGGCGCGTGGCACCAGGGGTGTGCATACGCTTGTACGACGAAGACGACTTTGCATCGCGCGCGGAGTTTACCGAGCCCGAGATCTTGCGTACCAATCTGGCCTCGGTCATCCTGCAGATGCGTTCGATGTCATTGGGCGCGATCGATTCCTTCCCGTTTGTTGAGGCGCCGCAGCCGCGCTTTATCAATGATGGTTATCGCACCTTGCAGGAACTCGCCGCGCTAGACAATGCACGAGAGCTCACGCCCTTGGGTGAGCGTCTGTCGCGTCTGCCCATCGATCCACGATTGGGCCGCATGGTGTTGGCTGCAGTCGATGAAGGTGCCTTGAATGAAGTGCTGACGATCGTGAGTGCCCTGTCGGTACAGGACCCGCGTGAACGCCCGTTCAACAAGCAGCAGGCAGCCGATGAGCTGCACGCTGAATTCCATCACGAGCGCTCGGACTTTCTGACCTGGTTGAACCTCTGGAACTTCATCAACGTGCAGAAAGACGCCTTGTCGAATTCGAAGTTCAGGAAGATGTGCAAGCAACGCTTCCTGGCACCGATGCGCGTGCTCGAATGGATGGACGTGAGGCGGCAGCTCGAACGCCTGGTCAACGAGCTCAAACTGAAACAGAACACCACGCCTGCGGACGAGGACAAGGTGCATCGCGCACTGCTGACCGGCCTGCTAGCCAACGTTGCCACCCGTACCGACAAGAAGGACTACCTCGGTACGCGCAATAGACACATGGATCTCTTTCCGGGATCGGTGTTGTTCAGAAGGCGAGACAAAGCGCGTAACGGCAAGCCTCAGAAGGCAAACGTGCGCAGTGAAGTCGAACTCGACAAGTCGGGCGGCCCGAAGTGGATCATGGCATCCGAGATCACCGAGACCAGTCGCGTGTACGCACGGGGCGTTGCTGCGATTTCGCCTACGTGGATAGAGTCAGCGGCTGATCACCTGCTGCAGTACAGCTATCGAGACGCACACTGGCAGAAGAAAGCCGGCCGCGTGTCCGCGTTTGCTCAGGCCACATTGTATGGCTTGATCATCAATGCGAAAAAGCGCGTTGACTACGCGCGCATCAACCCCAAGGAGTCGCGCGAGATTTTCATTCGTGATGCATTGGTCGGTGGCTTGATAGCCACGCGTGCAGAGTTTCATCGACACAATCAAGCCATGCTCAATGAGGTCATGGCGCTGGAAGACAAGACACGTCGACGCGATATCGTCGTGGATCCCGAGTCCTTGGTTCGCTTCTATGACGCGATCATTCCAGATGACATCAACAACACCGCAGACTTCGAGAGTTGGCGTCGTGAGTTCGAGGCAAGCGAGCCTCGTGGTCTCTTCTACTCAAAAGAATTGTTGTTTGCAGATGGTGCCGGGGATATCGATGAGCTCGCCTGGCCTGATCAGCTTGAAACCGGTGGGCTCGTACTACCATTGACCTATCACTTCGCCCCCGGTGAGCCCGATGACGGGGTGACCCTGGTATGTCCCGTGACCTTGCTTAACCGGGTGTCGGTCAGCCGTTGCGAGTGGCTGGTGCCCGGCTTGCTCGAAGAGAAGATCTCACTGCTGATCAAGGCCTTGCCCAAACCGCTTCGGCGCAACTTTGTGCCAGCACCCGACTATGCGCGTGCGTGTTGCGAGAGCTTGCGTGCGGACGATGCGCCACTGCTACCGGCCTTGTCGCGTCAGCTGCTCAAGATGAGCGGGGTGGAGATCGCCCGCTCGGCCTGGGACGATTCCTCGCTGCCACGTCATCTTCGCATGCGCATTGTCGTCACTGAAGATGACGGTCAGCAGATCGATGAATCGCGTGACCTTGCGATGCTGCAGGCGCGTTACTCCGATCGTGTGGAGGAATCACTCGTACGCTTTGGTGACGACAGCCTGGAACAGGCGTCGGTGACTGACTGGAACTTCGGTGATCTCGCCGAGAGCGTGGAGATCGACAACCGGGGTGTCAGCATGAAGGGCTATCCGGCGCTTGAAGCCAAACCGGATGGCGTGGGCATTCGCCTGTTTGCGAGCCTTGAGGCCGCCAATGCATCCATGCCGACCGGCGTGCGGGCACTGTACCGTCTGGTGCTGCGTGAAGAGGTGCGCTATCTCACTCGCAAGTTGCCGGCGATCGATGTGATGGCGCTGCGTTTCACCCCCTTCGGCTCCAAGCAGCAGCTTGTCGATGACATCATCGATGCGGCGATAGATCAGGCGTTCATGCCGAACGGCCAGCGGCCACGCACCCGCGACGCCTTTGTCACCCCGTTGGAGGCCAATCGCAAGAACCTTGTCGGCATTGCTGGTGCCCTGGCGGGAGAGGTGTCGCGCATTCTGGAGAGTCACCGTCAGGTGGCTCGGCGTATCGAAGGGCGTATTTCATTGAGCTGGGTGGAAGCCGCTGCCGATATCCGCGAACAGATCAGTGCCCTGATCTTCGCAGGCTTTGTGACCGAGACGGGGTACGAGCGTCTGCAACGCCTGCCGGTGTACTTCGAGGCGATGAACAAGCGTCTCGACGCCATTGACCGCGAGCCGGACAAGGACCGCCGGCGTCGGTCGGAGTTCATTCCGGTGTGGGAAGCCTTTCAGCGCTTGCCGGGCCCGAGTGGCGACAGCGAGTACGACGGCGAGTACGCGAAGCTCCGCTGGGCGTTCGAGGAGCTGCGAGTGCAACTCTTCGCTCAGGATCTGGGTACCCGAGAGAAAGTGTCGGTTTCCCGGCTCGAAAATCGTGTGCAGGAGCTGACCAGGCGCGCGCCGAGAGTCTGATCCGCGGCGTCACGATGCGCCTGATCGGGTGCTTATGTGCCGCTATTCCGTCGCGTCAGGCAGCTTGTGCTTGTAGCCGCCGATTTCCCGACTACGCTTAGTGTTCGACTGGCGGCGTTATCGGGTTGTTGGGGTGGCAAATGAAAAAAGCACTGGCGGGTGTTCTGATGCTCGCGGGCGCGTCGGGTGCCGGCGCTGCAGGCCTGGATCTCGCGCTCAGCAACGAGACGGCGAATCTCGCCGTACTCTTCAATCCTTATCAGTTCCATGCGGGCGGCGGCTCCGAGCTCGTGCTCGGCGGCTTTGTCAACGAGCGGGGTGACAACCTGCTGCATGCCACCTTGATGGCACGTGGCAAACGTCAGACCGGGAACTCGGTGTACTCCCTTGGTGCGGGTTTTCGCGCCATCTACGGGGAGCTTGATATCGATGACGAGATCGTGATCGAAGGTGCGGACACGGAAACGGTCGGCGCGCTCGGCATTGGCATGCAGGCGGGTGTCCTGTTGGCATCGTCGCGCTACACGCCGGTCGAGCTGATCGGTGAGGCCTTCCTCGCACCCAGCATCACAAGCTTTACCGATGCGGACCGTTACATGGAGTTTGGTGCGCGCTTGCAGGTCGAGGTGATCCCTCAGGCGCGGGCCTACCTCGGGTACCGACGCATGTCCTTCGACACCAACGATTACGATGGTCTGCGAATCGACTCCGGGTTTCACTTCGGATTGAACGTCTCGTTCTAGCGCAGTCCGACCTTCCGCCCGGCAAGGCCGCCGAGCGAGGCGTCCAGGCGAGTACGCAATGACCACTGAGCGCAGCGCACGAGCCGTTGATGATCTGGTGCGGATCATGGCGCGGCTGCGCGACCCTGACTCCGGTTGTTCCTGGGACCTGGCGCAGACATTTCAAACGATTGCGCCCTACACGCTGGAAGAGGCCTACGAGGTCCTCGACGCGATAGAGCGTGAGGATCTTGACGAGCTCAAGGGCGAGCTTGGTGATCTGTTGCTGCAGGTCGTCTTCCACGCGCGTATGGCAGAAGAGCAGGGTGCCTTTGATCTCGAGGCCGTGGCCCAAGGTATCTGCGACAAGATGACACGCCGTCATCCGCACGTGTTTGGAGATCAGGCCGGGCAGATGGACGAGCAGGCCCTGAATGCGCACTGGGAGCAGGCCAAGGCAGAGGAGCGTGCCGCCCGGCACGACAACGATGCCACGCCATCCGCGCTCGATGACGTGGCCCGTGCCTTGCCGGCGCTGCTCCGTGCCGACAAGATCCAGAAGCGCGCATCGCGTGTGGGCTTTGATTGGCCCGACGTCAGCCAGGTGCGCGGCAAGCTCGACGAGGAGCTCGGCGAGCTGGATGCGGTGACAGGTGGTGATTCGGATGCGATCGAAGACGAGCTCGGTGATGTGCTCTTCAGCGCGGTCAATCTCGCGCGGCATCTTGACGTGGATGCCGAGCAGGCCTTGCGCCGTGCAACCGCTAAGTTCGAGGCCCGGTTTCGGGTTGTCGAGCAGTTGGCAACGTCGCAGTCGCTATCGCTCGAGCAGCTGGATATCGACGCCCTCGAAGCGTTGTGGCAGGAGTCCAAGCGTCGTACGCGCGGCAAACACGTTTAACCGCCGAGCCGTTGGCCAAACCAGCTCCCCTCTCGGCTGGCCCGCAGCTTGTGTATCCAGCGTGACGGCCTGAATGGCGTCATGTCCGTGTCGGGCGTCTCGCCGCTGAGTTGCTGCGCGACAAGTTTGCCGGACACGGGACCGGTCATCATGCCGATGTGCTGATGGCCGAAGTTCACCCATAGCCGCTCGCTACGTGGCAATGCGCCGATCACCGGTACCCCGTCAGGCAGCGTTGGTCGGGCGCCGCGCCACACAGGCTCATCCGTTCTTCCGGCGATGTCAAACGCTTCGAACAAGCGAGGCTCCACTTGTTCAAGCTGGGAGAGGTTTGATGAGTCATCCCGTGGGGCGAGTTCAACCCCGGTGGTGAGCCGCAAGCCGCCGGTCATCGGTCCGACGATGTACTCACCATCGATGTCATGTACCGAATGTACCGGGGTGGGACCACCGGCCAGCGCGTAGTGAGCGTGGTAACCGCGCTCAACCGCGAGGGTCACGCGGTATCGGGCGAAGGCGAGTACATCAGCGCTCCATGGGCCTGCGGCAATCAGCACACGATCGCTCTGATGCGGGTTTCCGTTGAGGGAAATGCTCACACCAGACTCCGATTCGGTGATGTCACTCACCTCGCCCTGCACCAGCGTGCCTCCATCGGCGACGAATTGCATGGCATGCTCGCGCAGCATCAGTCCGGGGTTGTCGACGACACCGCCGACCATCAGCTGATACGCCGAATCGAAGATCGGCCTGAGTGCAGGCTCCTTCTCCTGTAGCTCTTCACGACTCAGCACCCGGATGTCGATGCCCATCTCGCGCATCAAGCGCCCGCTGAAACTGTCGAGAGACTTGGCGGCGCGCTCGGGACCTCCGTGCCTGAAGACTTTCAGCCAGCCCGATTCGGTCAGCCTGTGGGCGTTGCCGGTTCGTTGCATCAGTGCACGATGCTCGTCGAGTGCCTGGCTGGTAAGCGAGTGCAGTGCACGCGAGTTGTGGCGTGCGGGACGTGTCTTGCTGGCTTGGAGAAACGCCAGTAACCACGGTAGATTGCGTAGCAGGTGCGCCTTCTTGAAGCGAAGCGAGGCGGTATCGTTACGCAAGTAACGCCCGAGTGATGAGTGCAAGTCCGGGTTGTTGAGCGGGACAAAGGACGCCGGATTGATGACCCCGGCGTTGCCCCATGAAGTCTCCGACGCGGGTTCGCGTCGATCCACGAGGGTGACCTGCCAGCCGCGTTGCTGCAGGTGGATGGCGCTGGATATGCCGACGGCGCCTGCGCCGATGATCGTGATGGTGTCTTTCATGCCGGAACAGACCACTAGCAGTTCCTGGACACGGTACTACGTTCGATGCCGGGACAGCATGCGATCGGATGCGCGTGCTGCCCTGGCGCCAGCGACGTGGGTGGTATCAGCCCTGTTCGGCGTCGTCGAGCAAGGGATTGGCGTGCCGATGTGCACTTGCCGTGATTCGCGAGGAGTCGAGCTCGGTCAGCAGAGTGCCGGCAGCGCGCAGCGCGTCCTCGAGTTTCTCGTCGTGGCTGTAGATATCGTTGCGCGTCTGCAGTACGCCGTTGTTGTCCACCCACGATGTGAAATAGGCGAGATGCGTGGGTATCGGCGTCTTGAGGATGAGTCGCGTGGTCTTGGTACGGGCCTGTGCGCGGGCGATCTGACGTGCGCTCATGCCATCAGCTTCCATCACCGTCCTGAACAGACCTTTCGGATCGCTCAAACGAATACACCCGTGGCTGTACGCACGATCAGGCAGTGCGAAGAGACTCTTGGCCTGGGTGTCGTGAAAGTAGATGGCGTACTGATTCGGCATCATGAACTTCACAGTCCCGAGTGCATTGTTGCTACCGGCGCGTTGACGGATCAGATAGGGAAAGGGTCGCTTGCGCAGTTGTGCAGGCGTTACCGAGTTGTAGTCAACCTTCGTGTACTTGTCGTCGCGGTAGGCGAGAAAGTCGAAATTGCGCTGGGCCAGATACCCGGGAGTTGCAATCTCCTTGGGAAGCAGTTCCCGGTGCGCAATTGATTGCGGGACTGACCATGTCGGGTTCAGCTCGATGTAGGTCATCTCGCGCGAGAACGTGGGTGTCGAGTGCTCGACCGCTCCCACCACGACGACCATGTCCACGATCTGTTCGCCGTTGTCGATCATGCTCAGACGATAGTTCGGCAGGTTCATGAAGAAGTGTCGATCTCCCAGCTCGCGAGGCATCCAGCGCCAACGCTCCTGGCTCAGCGCGATCTCGGTTATTGCTTCGTCAACAGACGTGTTCATCGCCTCTCGTGTGCGCGCGTCCACGATGCCGGAGCCGGGTATGCCGTTGCGTTCCTGAAACGCGGCAACGGCGAGTTTCAACGGTGCATCGAACATCGGTGTCAGGATGGTGTCCGGATCAAGCTCACCGGTCTCGACCATACGACGCTTGATGTACATCACATCGGAGTGGTGATGACCGACCCGCAGCGCTCCGGTCTCCGGTACGTGGGTGCGCTCCTGGCCTCTGGCACGCTCTGCCAGCAATGTGTCCATGAGGCTGACCATGCGTCGGTAGTCGGCATTGGACGGCGTGACCGAGCGCAGTGCGCTATTGACGTCCAGCACGCCTTCTTCGAGCTCGGCGTTCAGCGCATACGTGTCGACCGTTGGTGCATCCCTGTACATGCGGTACTGGGTCTTGCGTGGATCGACCATGCCTTGTCCAAGATGTTTTGCAACTCGATTGAACGTCGAGTTCAACAAGCGCTCGAGACGCTCACCTTCGGCATCGGCGTCAGCGATGGATTGCTGGTTGTCCATGACGACTACCGGACCGTCGTTGGTCGTAGGTTCTGCCGCGAGCCGCATCGCTCGCTGCGCGGCTGTCTCGAAGGTGGCAATGGTCGCTGCCTTTTCGCGAGCAGCGATGTCTTCCTTGAGCATGTCGAGACCGTAGGCCTTCGGCGACAGTCCATGGCGGGCGGAGGTCTCCAGAAATCGCACCAGCTGTCGTGCATTGTCCGACACACCAGTGCTGCTCAGCCAAGGACCCCAGATCTGCAGTTGTTCTCGCGTGCGGGCGCTGCTGTCCACCTCGAGTTCAACGACCGCCTGTACCTCTTCGTCCAGAATGGCGGCATTGACTGACCGTCCGACGGGCACAATGAAGGCCGCTTCTGCATCGGGAGCGGAACGCGTGTAGATCTCCTGCCCGGATAGTGTATCGAGCGTGTTCCATCCAGCCGAACTCTGTGACCAGCCGGTCGCAGCTACCGTAGCCGAGACCGTCAGTCCAGCAACGGCCGCTGCAATGAGCGTTCGCGAGCTGATCCATGCTCGCGTGTTCTTGTTGGATTTATTGATCATGCATGGGGGATCGACGCGTCAAAATCATCCTTGACGCGCCGTGTCGTCAAGCCGTGAGCTGGCTTGCATTCGGTCTGTGCTCTGCGGCACCGACGTGAGCCAGTCCAGCCCGATAACGTGACCGACACCGCTTAAGGTGCTGGCGGAGAAACCGTGGCCCAGTGCTACCCGCGTCCCGATTCGCCCCGGATCACACCGTCAGAGCAGTTGCCGCAAGCGTTCGAGGTAGCTTGCCTCGTCTGGCGCTACGCCCTGGCGCTGTGCTGTCCACAGCATGTCTCCCAGCAGTGGCAGCATCATGTGCTCGACCGCATGGCCATCGCCGTGTTTGAGCAGTAGCGAGCGGGTGATATCCCGGATGCCACGTGGACGGTCAGTGCCCACCTGTTCACGCAGGGCGAGATGCAAACCGAGGTGCAGGAAGGGATTCTCGCTACCGTCTTCTGCGGTGAAGTCCTTGTCGAGTACGTCTTCGGTACCGGAAATCAGCGCGTGATATTCCGGATGTTCCTCGACCAGTGTGGCCACCTGCTTTTCGAGAGGCTCGAGTGCTTCGCCTGCGCGCAGCTTGCGAAAGGCTTCTCGAAACATTTCACGGGTACGCGTTCGATCGTCGGTGAACAACATGGGGTTGCAGGATCGGTTGGGTGGCGTCAACGCCCAGGCTTGAGCAGCGCAAGCATCAGGCCCAGCAGTATGAACGCACCGGGGGGGAGGATGGCAAGCACCAGCCCGTGTTCGGCTGCAAAGAGGCTGATTCCCGGCAAGGCCTCGGTGTGGCCGGTGAGTTTGTCCAGGCCCGCGAATACCGTACCTTGACCCACGATCTCTCGGACAGCGCCCAAGGCAAGCAGTGCCAGCGCGAAGCCTGCACCCGTGGCAAGCGCATCGATGGTCGCGCGGTCGGGAGTGTGATGACGCGCGAAGGCTTCGGTCCGCGCCAGAATCAGGCAGTTGGTCACGATCAACGGCAGAAAGATCCCGAGCGACTCGTGCAGTCGTGGCAGCCAGGCTGCCAGCAGAAGTTCCAGCAAGGTGACCGTGCCCGCAATCACGAGGATCTGCAAGGGCAGGCGGACCGCTTCCGAAATGTGCTTGCGTAGCAGGGAGACGGCAAGGTTGGCAACCAGCAGGGTGAGCAAGGTGGCAAGCCCCAGTGCTGCCGCATCTACCACTGAGGTGCTGACTGCCAGCAAGGGGCATAGACCCAGCAATTGCACGAGTGCCGGGTTGCGACGCCACAATCCGTCGACGATCAATGCGTGAGTATCAATGTCTGTCACGGGCGTTCGCGGGGCAGTGAAAACACGGTGGTTGAGTGCTCATCAAACCAGACGAGCGCACGGTACACCGCTCGCACCACCGCACGCGGCGTGATCGTCGCGCCGGTAAACGCGTCGAATGCGCCGCCACGTGAAGTCAGTGCCCAATCGTCCCTGGGCATCGCCTCAAGCGACAAGGTGTCAAAGTCGGTAATCCAGTCCGAGCGGCGCAGCTCGATGTCGTCGCCAAGGCCGGGTGTCTCGCGGTGTGACAACACACGAACACCGCTGACAACACCTTCGGCATCGACGCCGATCAGCAGCACGATGTCGCCGTTGTAACCATCAGGAGCGATTACCTGCATGATCGCAGCGGCGGCAACCCCATCGCGCCAGTAGCGGAAGATGGGTGTGGGCGCATCGTCGGTCAGTTGGTGGATCGTGTCGCCTGGCAAGGCTTTATCCCATTCGCCAGGCGGTAGTACCTCGGCGAGGCGTTGTTCCCGCAGTTGCGACACGCTCGCATCGATGCGGGGTTGACTGATCCGCTGCATGAGGAGCACTGCGATCACGACAGTGCCTGCAAGCAAGGCCAGTGCTGCGGCAGCGTGTGTAGCGTTACCGGTACGTGTGCTCATCGCACACGCGGACGATCAAGGCGATCTATCAGGGGAACCGCCGCGTTCATGATGAGTACTGCAAAGGCGAAGCCTTCGGGCCAGCTTCCGAACTGTCTGATAAGAAAGGTCAGCACACCGACACCGGCACCGAACAGCAGGCGCCCTCGTGGAGTCGCGGCACCACTGACCGGATCGGTTACGATAAAGAAGGCACCGAACAGTGTCGCACCTCCCAACAGGGCAATCCCGATGGGCATCGCCGTGGGCGATATCAACGTGGCAAGTCCATGGCATGTGCCGAGGCTGACGAGCAGCGCGACCGGAGCATGCCAGGTGATCACGCGCATCCACAGTAGCCATAGACCCCCGCCGAGCCAGGCCAGCGCGATCACCACCCATGCCGTGCCGGGTGAGCTGAGCGTGAACACGGTATCGCCTGTGGTGATGCGTGCATGCGCGCGATAGCGATCAAGTGGGGTTTGTGAGGTCATTGCATCCCAGGTGCCTGCAGGATCACCGAGTGCAACACGAGCAACCGGGTCAGCGGTCATCGGCCAGTCCGTCATCGTGACCGGGAACGAGACGATCAATACGGCGAAGGCCACCATGGCCGGATTGAAGGGGTTATGACCCAGTCCACCGAACACATGCTTGGCAAGCAGAATGGCAACGCCACAGCCGATGATCAATTGCCATGCGGGCAGTCCCGGTGGTACCGACAGGGCCAGCAGCACACCGGTTACTGCTGCACTGCCGTCACCAAGACGCGAGGTGACAGGGCGTTTGCGAAGCCACATCACCATCGCTTCAAACAGCAGTGCCGCGATCACCGCAATCGTCAGACCGAGGAGCACTCGCGCATCAATCAGATAGGCGTACAGCACAATGCCGGGTAGCAAGGCGAGTATCACCTGGCGCATGATCACGGGCGTGGCTCGCCAGGTCGCTCCTGTGGATTGACGCAACAATCCGATGTCGACTGCGCGACGTGTGTGTTGTTCGCTCATCCGCTGCGCTTGCGTCGAGCGCGCGCTCGCGATAATGCCGACGACACCGCGGTACGTGTCGGCGCTTCCGTGCCTGGAATCGTACGCTGTTCATCTCGCGCCACGCGTTCACGGTGGCGTTCATGCAAGGCCTCGGCGTGAGTGGCGGCGCGTTCCGTTTCTGCATGCTCGCGCAGGCGCGACTGCGCGCTACGAAAGTGCGTGGTCAAGTTGATGAACGATGGACAGGCGATGTCGCAACATCCACAGGTGATGCACCGATCAATCCCTTTGCGCTGCAGGCCTTTGCTGTCCTGGGCTTGTGCCAAGGCAAACAACTGCTGCGGGTACAAGCCCATCGGGCATACGGGCACACAATCACCGCAACGAATACACGGTAGGACCGGCTCCTCGGGTACAGGTGTTGCGACGGTCAGGGCGTTGCATGTCGTCAGTACCGGTGCCGCAAGATCAGCGAGTTCAAATCCACTGAGTGGTCCGCCGACACGTACGCGTTGAGCGCCGACAGGCAGTGCGCCCAGCACGTCCAGAACATGCTGTACCGGTGTGCCCAGGGTGACACGGGCAGTACACGCCTCATGAGCGTTGACGGTGACAAGGCGCTGCGTGGCAGCGCCCGTGTTCAGTATCTGGGCTACCGCATGTGCCGTTGCCACATTGATACAAGCGATACCGCGATCGCCTGGACGCTGGTGTGACGGCAAACGCTCGAGGCCCTGCCATTTAAGTACCTGATTGACCAGCAGGCGCTCGGCACCCGAAGGGTAGGTCGGATGCAGTGCCAGAACGCGTATCTCGCCCGTCGCCTTGCCCTCCTTCAGTGCGTCTTCAAACGACGTGATGGCGTGTGTCTTGTCGGACTCGATGGCAAGCACGCACTGCTCAGGCTGCAGATACGTGATCAACGCTTTGATGCCTTCGAGTACTGCGCCTGCGTCATGGCATAGCAAGGATTCATCACAGGCAATGCCCGGCTCGCATTCGGCGGCATTGATGATCAGGCAACGACAGCGGTCAGCCACGGTACTCAGTTTTCTTGACAGTGAAAAGCCTGCGCCTCCATGGCCAACGATGCCAGCCAGATCAAGCGTGGCCGAACTCGCGTCGACAGCAGATTCACGTGTGTGATCAACATCAAGGATCACCGAAGGCGCCGTCATGCCACTCGGATGTGCCGTCGCATGATCTTCAATGGCGCGCACCACTCCCTTGGCACTGGCTGCCATGCCGGGTGCCAGCAATTGTCCGGCATGGACATGCTCACCTGCCACGACGCACGCCTGTAACGCACGCCCCTGATGCCCGATCAACGGGAAAACCAAGGTAGCCGGCAGCGCTATGGTCACAGGCGGATGCTGCACGCCTGGCTTGAAACGCGGTAGATCCATGCCACCGCTGATACGTGGAAGCGTCTCCATGTCAGCGCGTGCGAGACCAGGCAACGCGTTCAGGTGTCGGCGCAAGGCGTACCAGCTCGATGCAATCGACGGGGCAGGGTGGCAGACAAAGCTCACAGCCTGTGCAGTCTGCGGCGACCACCGTGTGCATGAAGCGGTGCGCACCGACGATGGCATCGGTCGGGCAGGCGGGCAGGCAGAGTGCACAGCCGATGCAGTTGGCTTCATCGATCAGAGCGACCTGCTCGACCGGGCTCGACATTGTCTTCGCCTCTTCACCGAGGAGCTCTGCCAGGCGCGTGATCGTGAACTGCCCGCCGGGTGGGCACTGATCGATCGTGGTCTGTCCATCCAGTAGCGCTTCGGCGTACGGGCGGCAGCCCGGGTAGCCACACTGAGCGCATTGCGTGCGCGGCAGGCAGTCCTCGATCTGATCGAGCAGTTGTTCTCGCTGCGCATCGGCAGCATCCTGCGGCACGCGCGAAAACCGATGCAGCGCGAGGCCCAACAGTGCGGTGACCACGATGGTGCCGGCCGCCATCAGCACAATGCTCATCGGCTCGGGTGTCATCGCGGTGTGATGCCCGTGAGTCCGAGCAAGCCCAGTGACATGATGCCTGCGGTGATCAGCGCCACCGGAGCACCTTGAAAACGCATGGGGATGTCTGCGTGGTCGAGCCGCTCGCGTAGCGCGGTAAACATCAGGAGAACAAGAGTGAACCCCACGGCGGCGCCAAAGCCTGTAACTGTGGCACCTGCAAGGTCCAACTCGCGACGTGAGGTCATTAATGCAACCCCTAGCACCGCGCAGTTGGTGGTGATGAGTGGCAGGTACAAGCCGATGATGCCGTGCAGCAGTGGGCTGCGCCGACGAATCGCAATCTCGGTGAATTGCACCACCACCGCAATCACCAGTATGAAGGCGATGGTGCGCAAGGCTTGAACGCCGAGTGGGATGAGCACGAAGTGCTCGATGAGATAACTCAGAAAGGCCGCGGTCGTGAGCACGAAGCTTGTGGCAATGCCGGTGCCGAGCGCGCTGTCGAGCCTGCGTGATACTCCCATGAACGGGCACAGACCCAGGAACTCGACCAGCACGAAGTTGTTGACGAAGGCTGCGCCAACGAACAACAAGCCGTAGTGGTCCAGCGCCTCATTCACGGCAAAAAACCACTACTTCACGCGCATGCCAGGGCGTGCGCCATCGTCCGGAGAGAGAATGAACAGATCCGACCCACCGGGACCCACCGCCAGCACCATGCCACTGGACAGACCAAAACGCATCTTGCGCGGTTTGAGGTTGGCGACCATCACCGTCTGTCGACCCACGAGATCAGCCGGTGCGTAGGCGGCCTTGATACCGGCAAACACGGTGCGGGTCTCGCTACCGATGTCGAGCGTGAGTTCCACCAGCTTGTCCGCGCCTTCGACAGGCTCGGCTGCCACGATCTTCGCGACGCGCAAATCGATCTTCTGGAAGTCTTCGATGGTGATTTCTTCGGCCAAGGGCTCCACGTCGGCAGCTGAGGCGGCGGCGGGTGCCGCAGGCGCCGGCTGGGACTCACGCGTGGCTTCCAGCACTTTCTCGATCTGTGCGGGCTCTATGCGCGTCATCATCGGCTTGTAGCGCTCGATGGCGTGATCGGTGAGCGGGGTCTCGAGATCATCCAGTGACAGGCGGGTGTTCAGGAAGGCCTCGGTCTTGGCGGCGATCTCCGGCAGCACCGGTGCCAGATAGGTCACGATGACGCGGAAGTAGTTGAGCCCCACGGTGCAGATTTGCTGGACTTCATCGGCGCGCTCGGGGTCCTTGGCGAGTACCCATGGCTCCGCATCGTTGATCCAGGTATTGGCGTGTTCTGCCAGCACCATGATTTCTCGCATGGCCTTGCCGAACTCGCGCTTCTCGTAGTAATCCATGATCACGTGACGGGCGCCGATCAGGTGCTCGTAGTCGGCCCGTTGCGCTTCAGGCCAGGTCTTGGCGAGGCGCCCGTCAAAACGCTTGGTGATAAAGCCCGCGCAACGGCTGGCGATGTTCACGACCTTGCCGACCAGATCCGAATTTACCCGGGTCACGAAGTCCTCGAGATTCAGGTTCAGGTCGACCACGCTCGAGTTGAGCTTGGCGGCAAAGTAGTAGCGCAGGGGCTCGGCATCGATGTGCTGCAGCCAGGTGTTCACGGTGATCGAGGTGCCACGCGACTTCGACATCTTCTTGTTGTCGACGGTCAGAAAGCCATGGCAGAACACGCCGTTGGGCGTGCGAAAGCCTGCGCCGTGCAGCATCGCGGGCCAGAACAGACCGTGGAAGTTGGCGATGTCCTTGCCGATGAAATGATACAGCTCGACGTCGCTGCCCGGTTGCCAGCTCGCCGCCCAGTCTTCGCCGGTGCGTTCGGCCAGATGGCGGTGCGAGGCCATGTAGCCGATCGGCGCGTCCAGCCACACATAGAAGTACTTGTCTGTTGTGCCCGGAATCTCGAAGCCGAAGTACGGCGCATTGCGCGAGATATCCCAGTCCTGCAGGCCGTCATCGAGCCACTCGCTGAGCTTGTTGGCGATTTCCGGTTGCAGGGTGCCGCTGCGGGTCCACTCCTTGAGCATGTCGGTGAAGTTGCCGAGCGCAAAGAAGTACTGCTCGGAATCCCGGGACACAGGCTTTGAGCCGGATACCTGGCTGATCGGGTCGATCAGGTCCGTCGCATCGTAGGTCGCGCTGCAGTGCTCGCAGTTGTCGCCGTACTGGTCTGGCGTGCCGCAGCTGGGGCAACCGCCCTTCACGTAGCGATCCGGCAGGAACATGTCGCGCTCCTCGTCATAGAGCTGACTGATGGTGCGCGTGACGATGTGCCCGGCCGCCTTCAGACGCTCGTAGATGTCGGCAGAGATCTCTCGGTTTTCTTCGGAATGCGTGGTGTGGAAGTTGTCCGGGGAGAGCAGAAAGCCCGCGATGTCCTGCTCGTGCTCGGTCTTGACGCGCTCTATGAGCGCCTCGGGCGTTGTGCCCTCGGCCTCGGCGCGCAACATGATCGGCGTACCGTGGGCATCGTCGGCCCACACCCACTGGCACTGATTGCCGGCCAAGCGCTGGTAGCGGACCCAGATGTCGCACTGGATGTACTCGAGCAGATGCCCGATGTGCAGTGGCCCGTTGGCATAGGGAAGGGCGCTGGTAACGAGTAGACGGCGACTCATGCCGGGCGGTGTATGCTCGTGGGTTTGGTCGCGCAGTCTACCAGCCGGCCACCCGTTGCCCGCGCTGTCGTCGGGCGAGTTTTCTGGAGTCGAGCAACCCATGTCCGACCTTTCGCGCGATACCGTCGAGCACGCACTCGCTCAGGTAGTCGATCCCCACCTCGGCCAGGACCTGGTCACCGCCAAGCTGGTGCAGGACATTGCTGTCGACGGCACCACCGTGCGCGTGTCAATCGAGCTGCCCTATCCGTGCGCGCGCTGGGGGGACGAGTTTGCGGCCCAGATCAGCCAGACGCTGCAAGGGGCCACCGGCGCCACCGATGTTCAGGTCACTATCGGCCACAAGATCATCGCCCACGTCGTGCAGCAGGGCGTCAAGCGGCTCGAGACCGTCAAGAACATCATTGCCGTGGCCTCCGGCAAGGGCGGGGTCGGCAAATCCACGACCTCGGTGAACCTGGCGCTGGCGCTGGCCGCCGAGGGGGCCAGCGTGGGCTTGCTCGACGCCGACATCTATGGCCCCAGCGTGCCGCGCATGATGGGCCTCTCCGGTCAGCCGGAGTCCACCGACGGCAAGAGCCTCGAGCCGATGGAAAACCACGGCGTGCAGACCATGTCCATCGGCTTCCTGATCGATGAAGAGACGCCGATGATCTGGCGCGGGCCGATGGTGACTCAGGCGCTCGAGCAGTTGCTCAATGACACCCGCTGGCGCGATCTGGACTACCTGTTGATCGATCTGCCGCCGGGTACCGGCGACACCCAGCTGACCTTGTCCCAGAAGGTGCCGTTGGCCGGGGCCATCATCGTCACCACGCCTCAGGACATTGCCCTGCTGGACGCGCGCAAGGGCCTGAAGATGTTCGAGAAGGTCGATGTGCCGATCCTTGGTATTGTCGAGAACATGTCCACGCACGTGTGCAGCAGCTGCGGCCACGAAGAGCACATCTTTGGCGAGGGCGGTGGTGCTCACATGGCCG
The DNA here is from genome assembly GCA_938006335.1 of uncultured Granulosicoccaceae bacterium. GTDB lineage: Bacteria > Pseudomonadota > Gammaproteobacteria > Granulosicoccales > Granulosicoccaceae > Granulosicoccus. Next base: position 61,301 of record CALLMF010000041.1, read on the forward strand.
ATGAATCCGGTGTGGAGCTGCTCGGAGCCCTGCCGCTCGAGCTCTCCATCCGTCGCCAGGCCGACAGTGGACGTCCGACCGTGGTCAGCGACCCTGACGGGAACGCCGCGGACACCTACCGGTCGATTGCCCGCAAGGCGGCAGCCCAATTGTCGTCGCGCGCCAAGGACTACAGCGCGGCCTTTCCCAAGATCGTTATCCAGAACACCTGAACCATGGCTATCAAGTCCGACCGATGGATCCGCGAAATGGCCACGACCGCGGGCATGATCGAACCCTTCGAGCCTGGCCAGGTGCGCACCGATGCCCATGGCGAGCGCATTGTGTCGTTCGGCACCTCGAGCTACGGCTACGATGTGCGTTGCGCGCCGGAGTTCAAGATCTTCACCAACATCAACAGCTCCGTGGTGGATCCAAAGGCCTTCGATGACGCGAGTTTCGTGGATGTGGAGGGCGACACCTGCATCATCCCGCCCAACTCCTTCGCGTTGGCGCGCACGGTCGAGTACTTTCGCATCCCGCGCAGCGTACTCACTGTGTGTCTTGGCAAGAGTACGTATGCGCGTTGTGGACTCATCGTCAACGTCACGCCGCTGGAACCCGAGTGGGAGGGGCATGTGACGCTGGAGTTCAGTAACACCACGCCGCTGCCTGCCAAGATCTACGCGAACGAAGGCGTGGCACAGATGTTGTTTTTCGAGTCCGACGAGGTGTGCGAAACCTCCTACGCTGATCGCGGAGGCAAGTACCAGGGGCAGCAGGGCGTTACCCTTCCACGCACCTGATCAGCACACGGATTCAAGTTTGTCATCAACGACAAACTTTGGAAGAATCGGACACACAGATGTTTTGGAGCCAAGGGGATGATCGACAATGATGGATACCGTGCAAACGTCGGAATCATCCTCAGCAACCAGCAGCGCAAACTGTTCTGGGCTCGGCGGGTCGGGCAGAACGCATGGCAGTTCCCGCAGGGGGGCATAGACCCCAGCGAGTCTCCCGAGCAGGCGATGTACCGTGAGCTGCGTGAAGAAACCGGCCTGCTGCCATCCCATGTGGAAGTGCTTGGCAGTACGCGTGAATGGCTGCGCTACGACCTTCCCAAGCGCTATGTGCGACGCAATCAAGCGCCCCTGTGTATCGGACAGAAGCAGATCTGGTTCATGCTGCGCATGTGCGGCGAGGAGTCGGAGGTGGATCTGCTGGCCGGCGACAAGCCGGAGTTTGATCGCTGGCGCTGGATCGAATACTGGAAGCCACCGGCTGAGGTCATTTTTTTCAAGCGCGGCGTGTACAAGCGCGCCCTGAAGGAGCTGGAGCCCTACCTGGCCAAGGAAGAGGCCTGACTCAGGCGGTGTGGTCCTCGAGCAATTCCCTGACGCGCTGTTCAAGCGCGGCACCGTCCACCACACCGACCAGTCGCGCATCGAGCGTGCCGTCCGCTGCAAACAAGAAGCTTGTGGGCGTGCCGGGTACATTGCCAAATGCGTCCAGGGCGATGCCTTCGATATCGATTGCAACAGGGTGCTGCCACGCGTTTGCTCGCACCATCTCCACGACCGAGTCGGGTCGGTCGTACGGCATGGCTACCGCCACGAAGTGGTAGCCCTCGCTGCGCAGCTGCTCCCACAGGGCGCTGAGCATCGGCGTCTCTTCCACGCAGCTATGGCAGTCGGTCGCCCAGAAATTGACCAATACGGGCCCTGACAGCTCCTGCAGCGCCAAACGCTCGCCACTCAGCGTTTGAAACCCCACATGAGGTGCCGGGTCCCCCGGTTGCAGACCGTCGGCTGATGCCGCCTCGTCGGTACGGTTGGTGCATGCCGAAAGCAATACGAGGAGCACACACGCGAGGCTTGCAGTGGTGATTGTCCCGGACCGATGAGGTCGGGGGCGGCTAGGTGCAGGCATCAGTGTTCCAACGGCCGGAGCGGGGAATCGAATGATAACCGCGTCAGAAACCTGGTCGACAGGAATGCCTCGCAATGCGTACTCGTGAACAAAAACTAAAGGGTCTTGCGGACCCGCCGACATTTTCTGAGCGCCGGATAACAACTGCCCTGCAGTGAGTTGCACGACGCGATGTAAATCTTGATGTCAGGGTGGCACGCGTCATGCGAGCGATTCGGGCACGACAACTGGAGAAATCTTGATGAGAAAGCTTCTCGTCCCCCTGATGATGGGCATCGGGCTCGCATCAAGCGCAGCTCAGGCAGCCGCACCCAAGCTGTACGTAGGCGCCGGGTTCGCTGACTCCACACTGGAGCGGCCAGGTGGCTCTGACATGTCCCTTGGCACGATCAGCGCCAAGTTGGGTGTTCGTATCGGACGCTTTCTGTCCGTCGAGGCAGACCTTGGACTGATGAGCGACGACTCGTCAAGCATCGCCAGCGAATCGGTGGTGTCCTATCAGGCCGTCTTCGGTCGTCTGGGCTACGCCTTTGATCGCACCTACGTTTACGCGATGGCCGGTCAGTCGCGAGTCGAGGTCGACAACGATCTCGTCTTCAACGGCAATGGCCTCGGCAGTAACACCGAGACCGTCAACGTCTACGGCGCAGGTATCAGCCTGTTCGGAAACGAGACAACCGCCATCAATCTCGAAGCTCGTTATTTCGAGGAAGGCACGCTCGAGTCGGTTCACATCGGCATTCGACACTTCTTCGACGGCTTTCGATAGGCCGCGGTCCCGCTGAAAGAGACGAAAAGGATACCGATGAAGACTTTACCCAAAACCCTTGCCATCCTCGTCGCTACCAGTGTGCTGGTACTCGGTGGATGTAGCTCACGAGATTCCGGAACTGGCGACGGCGCGACTGATGCCACCGACGGCACTGGCGTTATCTACAACCCGGATGGCTCGATCAACACCGGCGATCCGGATCTCGGGGCAGCTGTTGGTCCGGTGATCAACTTCGAGCTCTTCAGCGACGAGACAGACATCGAGACCGGCACCTCGGAGGCTGTGTCCATCACCGCCACGCTGATCGATGACGATCGCAACCCGATGTCGGGTGTCGACGTCGAGTGGGCCGCCACTGGCGGTGTACTCCAGGACCGCACGGTACTGACTGACGCCAACGGCGTCGTTACTGCCACGCTGCGCGTACCTCAGGATTTCAAGAATCGCGATATCGTTGTGACCATCACTGCAGGTGGCTACGAGTCTGCATTGACCGTCAGCACCTACGGCACCACCCTTGATGTACAGGGCACCGAGAAATCGGTAGTGGTGGGTGGTTCGCTCGATGTTGATTTCACACTGACGGCCGGCGATGGCGAAGCCATTGTCAATCGTCCGATCCTGCTGACCTCCGAGCAGGGCAATACGTTTACACCCGCTGCGCCCATCACCGATCAGAACGGCAAGGTATCGGTAAGCATCAGCACCACCATGGGCGCAGATACCATCAGCTATTCAGCTCTTGATGATGCGACATTGAGTGGCAGCTTTCCGCTGAACGTATCGGCTGACGAACTGACGTTCGCAACCGTTGGCGACGCTACCGAGTTTGCCGTCAATACGACGCACTCCATCTCTGTGCAGTGGCTGTCGAGTGGGTCCCCGGTGGTCGGTGGTCCGCTGCGAGTATCCACGACGGCTGGCGAAATCATGGGCGACAGCGTGTTGACCACGGATGCCGATGGTTACATCAGCATTCCGATTTCCTCGCCGAGTGCTGGCAACGCCAAGTTGACGGTGCAGGATGCTACCGACGGCGCACCGTTCAGCACCTTTGACCTGCTGTTTGTCGCCACGACACCTTCTCAGCTCGATATGGCGTCGACATCGACCCGCGTTTATGTTGATGAAGACCGTGCCGAGTTGACTGCGCTGGTTCGTGATGTCAACGGCAACCCGGTCAAGGGCCAGGAAGTCATCTTCAGCGCGAATGATCTTCGTGGTGGACAGCTCAGCCCGTCCGCTGCGATCACCAATGACGAAGGTGAGGCGACCACGACATTCATTGCAGGTAGCAATGCCACCGAGATCGATGCCATCGAAGTGTTTGGCACCATCCAGGGAACCGCCATCGACGGTAGTGTCAGGCTCAGCGTTGTCGAGAGACGTCTGAACGTCACACTTGGTGCGGGTAGCAAGCTCCTGCAGGATGACCTGCTCACGCAGAACATCAAGAACATGGTGGTTCAGGTGGCCGATGGCTCCGGTACAGCCATTGCCGATGCGACCGTCTCCTTGACGATCACACCGATCAACTACAGCAAGGGCTACATGACTTTGGTAGATGACTCCGGTCAGCCCCGGCCTGAGCTCGACGGCGATAGCTGGACACCGAGCTACTGGACTCGCTTGGCCAACGAACCATACTCGATCACCTGTGCAGCTGAAGACATCAATCTGAACCGTACGCTCGATTCCGGTGAAGATCTCAACGGAAACGGCAGCCTCGATCCGCAGGATCCGGCGGTACTCGCACCGATCGAAGGTGACGAATACGCAACGCTGACCGGCGGCGGCACCCTGATAACCGACGAGAACGGCATCGGCTACTTCCGCATGATCTACCCGAAGAGCAACTCCAACTGGTCGTTTGTGCGCATCACCGCTCGTGCGACGGCTCTTGGTACCGAAGCTCAGGACGATATGGAAATGAGCCTGTCTTCACTGGTCGATGACGTCAACGACCCTCAGGAAGGTCCGCCGAACTTCAACAGTCCCTACGGTGTATCGCTGAACTGTCTGTCTTCTGACTGACACAGAGCTTCAGTCAGTAACGGCTTGATCGTTGCGTTGGTTCCGACTAACGCGGCGATCAAGTCCAGTTTCGCTGCTGCGAATAAACGGATATAAACCAGATGGCATTCAAGAGCGACTCCAAACCCAGTGTTTCCAACTCCGACGAGAACAGCACGCTGTTGCTTGCGGCAGCCGGCGCTGTCTCACCGGTCAACGAGCTGAATGCCATAAACCGGGCAGCGCTGTGCAAGACGGCAACCGTCGTCCACGTACAACGCAATGATGTGGTCAAGCCTGAAGGCGCGCATCGTTGGATGATGTACCTCGTTGAAGGCACCCTGTCCTTGTACTTGGGCAAGGAAGAGGTAGGAACCTTGTCTGCCCGATCCGGAGATGCTCTGACACCGTTGTTCCACGACAAGGGCGCTTACCAGACGGCCAAGACCAATACGGTTGCAAAGATTGTGAAGTTCGGTCGAGAGCAGCTGGACATTCTGTTGCGAGAGCAGCAGAAGAATGCCATTCAGGTGGTGGATGTCGAAGTGGGTGAGCTCGAGAATCTCGTTTTCGACGACATCGTTGCTGCGATGGCGGCGAGTGATGTACGTCTGGGCATTCCTGACGCAGGGGCCAAGAAAATCCTCGCTACACTGCCTGGCGTTTCGGGTATTCCGGAACTCGCCGAGATCATCACCTCCGACCCGGGTCTTGCAACCCTGGTCGTCAAGGCTGCCAACAAGATTGACGCCGCCAACGCAGAAGCCACCACGAGTATTCGTGGGGCCATATCCCGTTTGGGTGTCGAGGCGACTCGACGCTGCGTCGAAGAAAGTCTGATGGAGAACACACTGGTTCCCGCCAACGAGGTTATCGAAGGCCGTATGCGCCGCTTCGTCCAGCGTTCAACCTTGAGTTCTGCTCTGGTTCAGGTGCTGAGTAACGATGTACCTGACTGCAAGGCCGACGTCGCATCACTCGCCGCATTGACCGCAGATATCGGCGAGCTCGTGGTGCTGACGTATGCCAACGGTCATGCCGACCGATTTGACACCGAGGCAGAACTGGCCAGTACGGTCGACAAGCTGCGCATCGTGATCAGTAGCTGGGTCATGAGCACCTGGGACTTCTCGCCGCATTTTGTCAATGTCAGCACCACGGCAAGAGAGTGGTATCGCAATCACACAGGCGAGATCACCTACGCAGACCTGGTAACGGGTGCCTTGCTGATCATCCAGTCTGAAATGCCGGACAGTGCGGACAGCTCCATTCCCAGTGCTGACAATCTGCTACTCGCCCGACGACTGCAGCAAGCGGGTATCGACCTCACATCGCCTGGCGATATCGTGAAGGCCGCAACCAGTCACATCATGTCGGTGCAGTCCCTGCTCAAGGCTGGCTGATACCAGCACTTCAGTGACGCCGCAGTTCCCGCGGCATCGCAAAGGTCACGGTCTCTTCGATACCGCTGTATTCGACAGCGGTTTCGCCCCCGTTTGCCTTCAGGTGTTCAATCACTTCGTTCACCAGGACCTCGGGTGCAGATGCGCCCGCAGTAACGCCGACAGCCTTGCAGTCCTTCAGCCAGTCGTCCTGAATGTCTGCTGCGCGTGCGATCAGGTGTGATCGAACACCGGCGCGTGCGCCGAGCTCTGCCAATCGGTTGGAGTTCGAACTGTTGGTGGCGCCGACCACCAGTAACAAGTCGATGTCGCCACACAGGGCCTTGACGGCATCCTGTCGATTCTGCGTGGCGTAACAGATGTCGTCACGCTTGGGCGCTGCGATAGTCGGGAAGCGCTCTCGCAGCACGGCAATGATGCTTTCGGTATCGTCCACCGATAGCGTGGTCTGGGAGACAAAGGCCAGGCGGTCGGGATCCGCTACCTCGAGCGTTGCAACGTCCTCTTCACTCTGCACGAGCAGTATGCGTCCGCCCTTGCTGGTGTCGTAGCGACCCATGGTGCCCTCTACCTCAGGGTGTCCGGCGTGGCCGATCAGTATGACTTCGCGCCCTTCGCGAGCGTACTTGACGACTTCCATGTGCACCTTGGTGACGAGCGGGCAGGTGGCATCAAACACTTGAAGGTCACGCTCCTTGGCCGTTTCTTCGACTGCCCTGGATACGCCGTGCGCGCTGAAGATCACGGTGGCACCGTCCGGTACCTCGTCGAGCTCCTCGACAAAGATGGCGCCCTTGTCGCGCAGCCCGTCCACCACGTAACGGTTGTGAACGACTTCGTGTCGTACATGGATCGGCGCGCCATGCAGTTCGATGGCGCGCTCGACAATCTCGATGGCGCGATCAACGCCTGCACAGAATCCGCGCGGGTTGGCTAGCAGTATCTTCATGGTGAGGCCGGCTCTTTCGGCTTTTCAAAGAATGTCAGGATCAACAGCAGCGCAGCGCCGCAGAAGATCGCGGCGTCCGCCACATTGAACGACGGAAAGTAGGCCTGACTGTTCCAGTGCACCTGGAGAAAGTCGACGACATGACCGTAGATGACCCGATCGATGAGGTTGTTGCCGATGGCGCCGCCGAGTATCAGGGCAATAGCGATGGACAGCCACTTCTCGTCGCGTGACATGCGGGCCAGCCACACGATCAGCACGGTACTCACGACCGCGCTGATGCCGATGAAGAACCAGCGCTGCCAGCCTCCGGCATCGCTGAGAAAACTGAACGCCGCACCCGTGTTGTATGCCTTGGTCAGATTGAAGAACGGGGTATAGGCAATCTGCTCGTACAGGGCGATATGGCGATCGACCCAGACCTTGCTGATCTGGTCGAGCACCACGACAATCGCTGCGATGCCATAACGATAGGCGAGTGGCATGGTGGTGTTCTCAGGCGAAGCGGCGGGTTTCGCCGTCTCCGGCAACATTGACGGCACAGCGACCGCAGAGCTCGGGGTGCTCGGCGTTGGAGCCCACGTCGTCGCGCAAGTGCCAGCAGCGTGGGCATTTGGCCGCTTGCGTACGGGCGGCAGCGATGGCCACGTCGCCACCGGTCACACTCACGGTCTCCACACCTTGTGGCGCATCGGCCAGCGCGGCAACGCGTGCGTCGGACGTGATCAGTACAAAGCGCAGCTCATCGCCGAGTGCCTGCAACACGGCACCTACCGCAGCATCGGCATGGATGGTGACCGTGGCATCGAGGCCGCCACCGATATCGCCGTTGGCACGCAAGGACTCCAGCGTGCGAGCGACGGCCTCCCGCACCGAGATGATCGTCTGCCAGGCTTCGCGCCCGTGCAGGCCAGAGCCGTCCGTGTCCAGAGCAAAGAGATCTTCTGACCAGGTTTCGGTGAACACGATTTCTGCGCGCTTCGGCTCCTTGCGGCGCAGCTCCTGCCAGATCTCATCGCTGGTGAACGAAAGCACCGGCGCGATCCAGCGCGTCATCGCATCGAGGATCAGGTACATCGCCGTTTGCGTGGAACGGCGGCCGGTGCTGCCCGCGGGCATCGTGTACTGCCGGTCCTTGATCACATCCAGGTAAAAACTCGACATCGTCACGGCGCAGAAGTTATGCACACGCTGATAGACGGAATGGAACTGATAGCGTTCGTAGGCATCCGCTACGGCCAGTTGCGTATCGAGTGCGGCATCGACCGCCCAGCGATCCAGCGCCAGCATGTCTGCGGGGGCGACATGGTCACGCTCGTAATCGAAGTCGTCGAGCGCCGACAACAGATAGCGTGCAGTGTTGCGAATGCGGCGATAGGAATCCGCCATGCGCGCAAGGATCTCCTTGCTCACGGTCATCTCGCCACGATAGTCCGCCGAGCACACCCACAAACGAACGATGTCTGCCCCCAGGGTCTTGAGAAGCTCCTGAGGTGCGATGACATTGCCGAGAGACTTCGACATCTTGCGACCCTGCTGATCCACGGTGAAGCCGTGAGTCAGCACCTGCTTGTAAGGCGCCTGGCCTTCCACCGCGACACTGGTCAATATCGAGGAGTGAAACCAGCCACGGTGCTGATCCGAACCTTCGAGGTACATGTCTGCCGGGTAGAGGCGCTGCTGGCCATGCTCGTCATCGGCACTCTTGAGTACATGAAACCAGGACGAGCCGGAGTCGAACCACACGTCCAGCACGTCGGTGACCTTGTTGTAGTTGGCCGCTTCGTTGCCGAGTAGCTCGGTCGGCTCCAGGTCAAACCAGGCTTGTATTCCCGCTTTCTCGATGCGTTGTGCCGCTTGTTCGATGTGGTCCTGGGTCTTCGGGTGCAGCTCACCGGTTTCGTTGTGAACGAAGAAGGTGATCGGCACGCCCCAGTAGCGCTGGCGCGAGATGCACCAGTCCGGTCGGTTGGCAATCATGCCGTCGATGCGCGACTGACCCCATTCGGGAATCCACTTGACACCCTTGATCGCCTCTACCGTGTCACGACGCAGGTTTTGTGTGTCCATGCCGATGAACCACTGCGGTGTGGTGCGGTAGATGATCGGTGTCTTGGTGCGCCAGCAGTACGGGTAGCTGTGCTCGTAGGGTACGGCCAGCACCAGCGCACCGACCTCATCGAGAGCCTCGGCCATGCGCTTGTCGACCTTCATGACATGCTCGCCACCAAACTGTTCGACGTGCTCACGGAACAGCCCGTTGGGGTCCACGTTGTCGAGCAGGTCTTCTATACCAGCACGCCGTGCCGCGTAGAAGTCATCCACGCCGTGATCGGGGGCCGTGTGTACGACACCGGTGCCCGCCTCGAGGGTGACGTAGTCACCGGTGATCATCAGCGAGTCGCGCTCATAGAGCGGGTGCTTGAACACGAGCCCTGCGAGGTCTGCACCGCGGGCGGTACCAAGTACCTTGGTGCCGGCCGCGCCAAAGCGCTGAACGCAGTCGTCAACCAGGTCTGCAGCAAGGATCAGCAGCTCGGCAGCACCGGCTGCGCCACGACTGTTTGCACCGTTCACTTCAACCAGTGCGTAGTCGAGTTCCGGATGTACGGTCAGCGCAAGGTTTCCGGGGATGGTCCAGGGTGTGGTGGTCCAGATGACCGCCGCGATGTCGAGATCAGTCGTGCTGGCGTCGACACCAAAGCGCTTGCAGGTGTCGGCGCGATCACGCGGGGCGAAGCGCACGTCGATCGCGGTAGAGGTCTTGTCGTGATACTCGACCTCGGCTTCAGCCATCGCTGAGTGCGCACCCCAACTCCAGAACACCGGCTTGACGCCCTGGTAGACGTGTCCGTTCTCGACGATCTTGCCGAGGGCACGGACGATGTTCGCCTCGTTGCGAAAATCCATGGTGAGGTAGGGATTGTCCCAATCGCCGATGACCCCGAGGCGACGAAACTCCACCCGCTGATTGTCGATCTGCTCGGTGGCGTACTCGCGACAGCGTGCGCGGAACTCCGCTTCGTCGACATCCTTGCCGGGTTTGCCGATGAGACCTTCCACCTTGTTCTCGATCGGCAGGCCATGGCAATCCCAGCCAGGGATGTAAGGCGCATCGAAGCCGGCGGCCTGCCGGCTCTTCACGATCATGTCCTTGATGACCTTGTTGACGACATGGCCGATGTGGATGTCGCCATTGGCGTAGGGCGGGCCGTCGTGCAGGATGAAGGTCGGCCGGCCAGCGCTGGCTTCACGGATCCGGCCGAAGTAGTTTTCGGACTCCCAGCGGGCGAGCATTTCCGGCTCGCGCTTGGCAAGGTTGCCGCGCATCGGAAAGTCGGTTTTCGGCAGGTTGAGTGTGTGCTTGTAGTCGGTCACAGTCATGGCCAGGCCCATCGCGGGCATCACGTGCCACGCGGACCCGCGAGGCATGTCTCTAGTGTATGCGATGCGGGGCCCAGGTCACTCGGGATCGGTCACGGCATGGGAATCGGCGTAGTTGCCTTCGGACAGTCGTAGCCACGTTGCACGGCAGGTCGTGCGGCTATCGTCGTGTACCAGCGCGCCACGTTCGCAAAGCGCGCAAGGTCTATCCCCTGCCATTCAAAGCGCGACACCCATGGCCAGATCGCGATGTCGGCGATCGAATAGTCACCCGCCAGCCACTCGTTTGCGTCGAGGCGTCGGTCCAGCACGCCGTACAAGCGAGCCACCTCCGTGCCATAGCGTGTGCGCGCGTATTCCGAGGCGTTCGGGTTGAAGTGCACGAAATGATGGGCCTGTCCTGCCATGGGGCCAAGCCCACCCATCTGCCACATCAACCATTCAAGCTGCTTCCAGCGTGTCTCGCCCGGCTCTGCCAGCAGCTGACCGGTCTTGTCAGCGAGGTACATCAGGATGGCGCCGGACTCCATCAATGAGAGATTGGTGTCGTGATCGTGGATGGCCGGGATCTTGTTGTTGGGGCTGATCGCGAGGAACTCGGGCGCGAACTGTTCGTCCTTGGTGATATCGATGGCGTGCGTGCTGTAGGGCAGGCCAAGCTCCTCGAGCGCGATCGAGACCTTGCGTCCGTTGGGTGTCGTCCAGGTGTACAGATCAATCATGGGGTTAGTGGTCTGTCCAGTTCAGGCGTCGCGCAGCATGCGCCGCAGGATCTTGCCACTGGCAGATTTCGGGATGCTGTCCATGAACGCCACTTCGCCGAGGTGCTTGTAGCGACTGACGTGCTCGGCCACGAAGGCCTTGATCTCGTCTTCGGTGACGTTCTGGTCAGGCTTGCGCACCACGAAGGCCTTGGGTCGCTCGCCGGCCTCTTCATCCGGTATGCCGATTACGGCCACATCGGCCACGGCAGGGTGACTGATGATCAGGCCCTCAAGCTCCGCTGGCGGCACCTGAAAGCCCTTGACCTTGATCAACTCCTTGAGCCGATCAACCATGTAGTAGTGGCCGTCCGCATCGGTCCTGGCGAGGTCTCCGGTGCGGAGCCAGCCATCGTCACTGAGGGTCTCGCGCGTTGCCTGCTCGTTACCGAGATAACCCTGCATGACCTGGGGCCCACGCACCAGGAGTTCACCGACCTCACCGAGAGCGATGTCCTCGCCGTTCTCGTCGATCAGTCGGCACTCGGTGTTCGGCACGGTAATACCGCTGGAGCCAGGTCGGCCATCAATGCCATGGGTGCAATGACTCACCGGGCTCATTTCTGTCATGCCATAGGCCTGGACAATGGCGCAGTCGACGCGCTTGGCGGCCTCGTTGGTGAGTTCCGCACCCAGCGGGGCTGCGCCACTGATGACCTTGCGCAAGCTCGATAGATCGTACTCGTCGACCAATGGGTGTTTGGCAAGGCCGAGAATCATCGGAGGTACGGCGTACAACACGGTCACCGCGTGTTCGCTCATCAGGCTCAGTGCCGCTTCCATGTCGAAGCGCGGCATGGTGACCACCTTGGTGCCGCGCGCCAGGACGGCGTTCATCGTGGCCTGCATGCCGTAGATGTGAAAGTAGGGGAGGACGGCCAGACACACCTCGTCGTCGGTGCTATCAATGATCACGTTCAGCTGACAGATGTTGGACACGAGGTTGTGATGCGTGAGCATCACGCCCTTGGGCAGACCGGTGGTGCCCGAGGAGTAGGGCAGCACGACAATGTGCGTCATCGGATCAACCGGCACCTGTTCTGCTGGTTCGCCATACAGATCGTCCATGCTGCGATAGCCATCAACCGCGCCGATGGTCACGACCTCTGCCCGGCCATCGGCCGCCTTGGTCGCGGACTCCACGAATTGCGCGTCCACGATCACGCGTGTGGCCTTGGCGTTGTCCAGTTGGTAGGCCACTTCTTCGGCGCCGTACACCGGATTGATTGTGGTGATGGTGCCGCCGGCCCTTGCGATTGCGTGAAAGGCGATGGCGTACTCCGGTGAGTTGGCCGCCATCAATGCAACTGCGTCCCCCACTTTCAGGCCATCGGCAATCAGGCCGCCGGCCAGCCGAGCGATGGCATCGCGAAACTCAGCACGGGTATGGCTTTTGCCCGTCGCGCCATCGACCATGGCTATCGCATCAGGATCATCATCGACGCGGGCGAGCACGATGTCACCGATGCAGGCAACCGGAATGGTGACGTCGGGCAGCAGGCTTTTCATGATGTTCATCGTGACTGGCGTTCCTCTTCGTGTCGTCGGACGATTATCGAGCAGCTCGATATACCCTGTCTATTGATCCTGTCTATTGATCCTGTCTATTGGTCGTGCGAATCCGTTGCTGGTGGTAGCCGCGCGGCAAACCTGCCCTTCAACAGATCCGGCCATTCGCTCCAGGCCACGGTGCCGTCATCTGACGCTAGGTAGCATTGCGCGAAGTCGTGCAAGGCATCGACCGTGTGTTGACTGACGGGAAGGTCACACACGACGTAGCTGTATTTTCCGGGGATCTGCAGTGCCAGCGCGCAGGAGCGGTCGCAGGACATCAGGCAGCGGGTGCGCTGGATCCTGACCGCATCGTTGGTGCCGGCTTCAAACAGCTTCGCGAGTGCGGCGCCTGGGCGCGCCGCGTTGGGCTGTGCCGGGTCGTAGCCGCAGGTCTCGCACACCGTGAGTGTTATCTGTTTACTCACTGGGCGGACTCACCGGGCGGGCTCGCGCAACAGTGCACGAGCCTCTTTTGCGTCCTCGCCAATCTGGTGCTTGAGTGCATCGAGCGAATCAAAGCGCTGCTCGCCTCGAATGAAGTGCAGGAAGTCGACGGCCAGATGGTGTCCGTACAGCTGCGCTGCGCCGTCCAGCAGATGCACTTCGAGCAACAGCTTGCGCCCTCCCACGGTGGGCCGTTCGCCGAGATTCGCGACGCCCGGGTGATCGAGGCCGGTATCGTGATCGTGCACCTTGACGGCAAACACCCCTGCCAGTGGTGGGCGCAAGGCCTTCAGGGCGATATTGGCCGTAGGAAATCCCAGCTGGCGTCCGACCTTTTCACCGTGAACGACGCGCCCGTCAATGCGGTATGGGCGCCCGAGCAACAACGCCGCAAGGTCGAGTTCGTGATTGGCAAGTGCCTCGCGAATACGGGTGCTGGATACGCGTTCTTCAGCGCTACTGACCGTCACTGTGTCCTCGACCGAGAATCCATGCTCGGGTCCAGCGGCACGCAGGGTATCGATGCTGCCGGCGCGCGAGCGCCCGAAGCGAAAGTCATCGCCGACGACCAGGTGGTGCACGCGCAATGTGTTCACGAGAATATCCGTGATGAAAGCCTCCGGGCTCAACTGTGCAAGCGCCTCATCAAACCGCAGCAGTACGAGGTAGTCCACGCCCTGCTCGCCGATGGACAGCACGCGGTTACGCAGACCGTGCAAGCGTTGCGGGGCCTGCTCGCCACGAAAATATTCCTGCGGCAAGGGCTCGAAGCTGACCGCTACGGACATGAGCCCCATCTTCTTGGCGGTGGTTGTCACCTGACGCAGCATCTGTGCGTGACCCAGATGTACGCCATCAAAATTGCCGATCGTGCAGACCGTGCCGTCGAGTTGCGTCGCGGTCCGACCGAGGCATGCCTGCCAGGCCTGCAGGCCTTGAACCAGCTTCATGGCACGAACTTCATGGGCGGGTCAGGGGCTCTTGAGTTGCGAGGGCCTGAGGCCCGCCAGTGCGAGGCATGCGCCGTAGGCGACACCACAGGCCAGCAGTATACCGGCGAGCTGCAGCACCCGGCCCAAGGGGGCGAGGGCAAACCAGTTGCCCGAGCTCAACCAGAGGCCGACGGCGGCCATCACAAGGAGTGCAGGCATGACCTGGCGCAGTGTCCGCTTGAACGGCACCCCGATACGATGAATGCCGTCAGCATGCAGTCGCCGGTAGAGCAAGCCCGCCTGCAGCCAGCCCGAGAGACTGGATGCGAGCGCGAGGCCGACGTGCGGATGCGGAATCTGCAGCCACAGCATGGGCAGCACCAGTGCGAGATTGAAGGCCATGTTGGCCACCAGACAGATGATGCCGATGCGCACCGGTGTCTTCATGTCCTGCCGTGCGGTAAATCCCGGCACCAGTACCTTGACCAGCAGGAAGGCGGGCAGGCCGGCGGCATAGGCCATCAGGCTGATGCTGGAGGCACGCGCATCACCCTCGGTGAAAGCGCCGTAACCAAACAGTGTGGCCAGCATCGGCATCGCAAAGAGGCCGAGCGCCAGCGCTGCCGGCAGGCCGACCAGTACGGCAAGGCGCATGGCCCAGTCCAACGTGTCGGCAAAGCGCGTCGATGAGGCGTCTGTCTTGTGCAGTGCATGCACGCTTGCCAGGCGCGGCAGGATGATCGTGCCGAGAGTCACACCGAGCAGCCCGAGGGGGAACTCCATCAGCCGGTCGCTGTAGTAAAGCCACGAGAGGCTGCCCGCGACCAGAAAGGACGCGATGATGGTGTCCAGCAGCAGATTGATCTGGGCTACCGACGAGCCGAGGATGGCGGGCGCCATCAGCTTGAGCACCCGGCGCACCCCGGAGTGCTTCCAGCCCCAGCGGGGGCGTGGCAGCAAGCCCATGCGCGCGAGTGCCGGTACCAGCAGGCCGAGCTGCAGCGTACCGGCCACAAACACACCCCAGGCGAGTGCCACGATGGGCACCTCGAAGTGCGGTGCCGCAAGCAACGCGGCGCTGATCATCGACACGTTCAGCAGTACGGGCGCAAACGAGGGCAGGGCAAACTTGCCGAAGGTGTTCAGGATGCTGCCGGCGTAGGCCACCAGTGACACGAAAAACAGATAGGGGAAGGTGATGCGCAGCATGTGCACGGCCAGCGCATAACGCTCCGGTTCGTCGCCAAAGCCGGGCGCAAACAGCCACACCAGACCCGGCGCGAATGCCACGCCCAGCGTGGTGACGATCAACAGCAGGATCACGAGGGTGCCGGAGACATGGGCTGCGAGATCCACCAGGGCCTGTCGCTCCCGCGTTTCGCGGTACTCGGCAAACACCGGTACGAAGGCCTGGGCAAAAGCGCCCTCGGCGAACAGGCGGCGCAGAAAATTCGGGATCTTGAACGCCACCAGGAACACATCGGTGATGCCGCCTGCCCCAAACACGATCGCCAGTACCTGGTCACGCACAAAGCCCAGTACGCGTGACAACAAGGTCATCAAGCCGACGATGCCGCCCGACTTTACGAGGCTGCCAGGTCTCGTTTTGGGCTTTTCGGGCAAATGAGGGTCAGACGGTGATTGACGCACGGCCTGTCGCATCCGATAATGGCGGGCTGAATTCGATTCTCTTGAACCGAGGTAGACCGTGGCCAACAGTGCCCAGGCAAAAAAGCGCGTCCGGCAGTCCGAGCGAAACCGTCAGCGTAATGCTGGCCAACGCTCGATGATGCGCACACACGTCAAGCGTGTGTTCAATGCCATCGCTAGCGGCGACAAGCCCGCCGCTGAAGAGGCCTACAAGGCCGCAACTCCCGTGCTCGACCATATGGCGCGCAAGGGGCTGATCCACAAGAACAAGGCGGCGCGCTACAAGAGCCGGCTCAATACCCAGATCCGCGCGCTCTGACCCACCGGTCGGCAGTGCGTTAGTCACCGGGCAATCATCACGAGATTGTCCCGGTGCACCAACTCGGGTTCCGCCATGAACCCGAGTGTGTCAAAGAACTGTTCGCTCGACTTTCCAGCCACCCGGCGGCAATCGGCTGCGCCGTAATTCGCAAGCCCGCGTGCAATCTCGACGCCCGCTGCATCGACGCAGCTCACCAACTCTCCGCGGTGAAAGTCACCGCGCACGTCGGTAACGCCTACCGCCAGCAAGCTCGAGCCACGGGTCGTCAGGACCTCGCGGGCCCCGGCATCGAGCACCAGTGCGCCACGCGTGCGCAGTTGGCTGCCCAGCCAGCGCTTGCGCGCGTCCCGCGGTCGTTGGTCGCTGGTCAGCATCGTGCCCAAGGCTTCCCCGGCGTGTAGCCGCTGCAGGATCCGCGGTACGCGCCCATCCGCAATGATGGTCGTTGCGCCCGTTTGTGCGGCGCGTTCGGCAGCGAGTACCTTGGTGGACATGCCACCGCGCCCGAGGCCGTTGACGCTGGGACCCGCCAGCGCGAGGATCGAGGGGTCGCTGGCATTGGCGCGCTCCAGCAGGCGAGCATCCGGATTACTGCGCGGGTCGCTGTCAAACAGGCCTTCCTGGTCGGTCAGCAGCACCAGCACATCAGCGGAAATGAGGTTGGCGACCAGTGCGCCCAGGGTGTCGTTGTCTCCGAGGCGGATCTCGTCGGTGGTGACCGTGTCGTTTTCGTTGACGATGGGCAGCACGCGATTGTCGAGGAGTGTGGTCAGCGTGGCGCGCGCATTCAGATAGCGACGCCGATTGGACAAGTCCTCGTGCGTCAGCAGCACTTGAGCGGTGATCTTGCCAAAGCGTTCGAAGCCACTTTCGTAGGCCCGTATCAGCCCCATCTGGCCGACCGCAGCGGCCGCCTGCAGCTCGTGCACCGCGTCAGGCCGGCGGCTCCAGCCAAGCCTGACGACACCCTCGGCGATGGCTCCGGACGACACCAGCACGATCTCGACGCCGTCGTCGAGCAGCTGCGCCATGTCGGCCGTCCAGGCGGAGATGATGTCGAAATCGAGGCCGTGACCGTCGGCGGTGAGCAGCGAGCTGCCGACCTTGATGACCCATCGCCTCGCGCTTGTCAGGCGCTCACGCATCGGGCGTGGCCGCACGACGCGCCTCGGTCCGGGCCGCTTCCAGTGCTTCCTCTCGCAGCAGCTCGAGTCGGCTCATGAGGTCTGCGGCGAGTTGTCGGCAATCGAGCCCCGTGGCAGCGGATACGGCGTACTGACGCGCCACACCTGCATCGGTATCCGCGAGTGCTTCGGTGAGTGCCGAGATGCAGGCGTCACGCTCGTCTTCGGGCAGAAGGTCGAGTTTGTTGAGCACCAACCAGCGCTCGCGCGAGGCAAGCTCTTCGGAGTGAGCCTCGAGTTCCGCGATGATGGCGGTCGCGCCTTGCACCGGATCGCTGCCATCGATCGGGGCGACGTCCACCAGGTGCAGGAGAATGCGTGTGCGCGCGAGGTGCTTCAAGAAGCGCACCCCAAGGCCTTGTCCGTCTGCCGCGCCTTCGATCAGTCCTGGAATGTCGGCCATCACGAAGCTGCGGTGCGGCTCGATGGAGACGACACCGAGGTGCGGGTGCAGCGTGGTGAACGGGTAGTCGGCGACCTTGGGGCGTGCCTCGGAGAGTTGTGAGATCAGCGTGGACTTGCCCGCATTGGGCAGGCCCAGCAAGCCGACGTCAGCCAGCACCTTGAGCTCCAGCTGAAGCTCCCGGCGTTGCCCCTTGGTGCCATCGGTGGTTTTTCTGGGCGCCTGGTTGACCGAGCTCTTGAAGCGCGTGTTGCCAAGGCCGCGATATCCGCCTTGCGCCACCAGTACCTCGTCGCCCGCAGCCCCGAGATCGGCGACCACTTCACCGGTTTCGCGATCGGTTGCGACGGTGCCGACCGGCACGTCAACGGTGATGTCCTCACCTGCGGCGCCGGAGCAGTTTCGTCCGCGCCCGTTTTCGCCCCGTTTCGCGGACCAGGTTCGCTGGTGACGGAAATCCGCCAGGGTGTTGAGATTGTCGGTGGCGCGCAGTATCACGCTGCCGCCGTGCCCTCCGTCGCCGCCGTCCGGGCCACCGCGTGGGATGTACTTCTCACGCCGAAAGCTGAGCGCACCGTTACCCCCGTCTCCGGCAATGACCTTGATACGGGCTTCGTCAACAAATTTCACGGGACGTCGGGCTCTTGGACCCCGTGGGGTGCAGAAATGCGGAAGACGCCGAAGTTTAGCGAAATCGGCGGTGCGACACTGGCTGTATGAACACTGTTGATACGCAAGAACGCCAGTCGATCACCGAGCCGGGCTGCAACGCTGGCCTCAGGTTGTTTCCGACCTGCGATCCCCGAGGTGTACTGACCCGGGCTCTGGCATCGGATGCCCCACCCTGGTCCACCCGGCCGGATGCCTTGGTATTCGGTTGGATGCTTGCACTGCCGGTCGGGGTTGAGTCCCAGGCGGCGGCTCGCGGTGTGCTGGCCTGTGTGGCGGCAGACACCCGCGACACATGGACAGAGGACCAGCAGGCCCTGTTGGATGCCTTGGCCGCCGTCGCGGACGGGCGACCCAAGCATTCAATCAAGCGGCGCAAGCAGCGCCGCTGATTTATCGTCTATCGGAATCGGACCGGCGGGTTCAGACTGCGCTATCTGCAGCCGGGACCACGTCGATGAACTTGCGGTTCTGAGCGCCGCGCGTCTTGAAGGTCACGGTGCCATCGGTGGTAGCGAAGATTGTGTGATCCTTGCCGAGACCCACGTTGACTCCGGGGTGCCAATGCGTACCGCGCTGACGCACGATGATGTTGCCGGCAACAACCTGCTCTCCGCCAAATTTCTTGACGCCGAGACGCTTGGAGACGGAATCGCGACCGTTACGCGTACTACCGCCTGCTTTCTTGTGTGCCATTTCTGAATATCCGCCTTGTAGCTGGTGGACGAAAGCCTGAGCCGCCGTCATCACATTTGAGGGTTGATCAGCCAGCAGAGATGCTGGTGATCTGCAGTTCGGTGAAGTTCTGACGGTGACCCATCTGGCGCCGGTAGTGCTTGCGCCGCTTGAACTTGACGATATTGACCTTCTTGGCACGTCCATGTTGCACGATGCGTGCACTGACCGAAGCGCTGGCAAGCGTGGGGCCGTCGACGGTGACGTCGGTGCCATTGCCGATCATCAACACCTGATCGAGTGTGACATCGCTACCGGCTTCGGCGGCCAGGGATTCGACCTTGAGGGTGTCGCCTTCGCTGACCCGGTACTGCTTGCCGCCGGTCTTGATTACCGCGTACATGATCTTCTTGCCTGTGTGGTTGGCCCGGTTGGACGGGCACGAGTGAGCGCTCAACGGCACTGGCCCGGAGCTAGCCCTTCAGTATAAAGCGTGCGGGGATGGCGGTCAATTGGCCGTCTTGCTGATAGTCTGTGACCCTGATGCGGCTCGCAACGTATCAATAGTCTCCAAGCGTCATTCTCGTGTTGTGATCATCACTCCCCCCGCCATTGCCCTGAGCCTCGAACAAAGTCAGGCACTCGTGGCCGACGACATGGCTCGCGTGGATCATCTGATTCGTGCTCGGCTTCGCTCGGAGGTGGCTCTTATCGACCGCCTCGGCGGTTACATCGTGGGTGGCGGCGGCAAGCGCATGCGCCCCCAGCTGGTGCTGCTCGCCGCGGGCGCCTGTGGGTATCAGGGCCAATCGCACCTGATCACCGCGGCGATCATCGAGTTCATTCACACCGCCACCCTGTTGCACGACGATGTGGTCGACGCGTCCGAGTTGCGGCGTGGGCGCAGCACGGCCAATGCGGTCTGGGGTAACGAGGCGGCGGTGCTGGTCGGTGACTTCCTCTATTCCCGCGCCTTCGAGATGATGGTGGAGGTGCGTAGCCTCGACATCATGGACATCCTCGCCACGACCACCAATCGGATCGCCGAGGGTGAGGTGATGCAGTTGCTCAACGTCAACGAGCCGGATATCGGCGAGGCTCGCTACATCGAGGTGATCGAGGCCAAGACGGCCCGACTGTTCCGGGCGGCCACCGAGCTCGGCGCCGTGCTAGCCGACCAGGATGCAGACACGCGGCAGTCACTCGCCAACTACGGCATGCACCTCGGTACCGCCTTTCAGATCGCCGACGACGTGCTGGACTATCGTAGTGATGCCGACGCGCTGGGCAAGAACGTCGGTGACGACCTTGCCGAGGGCAAGACCACGCTGCCGCTGATCTACGCCATGCGTGATGGCAGCGAGAGCGAGCGTCGTACCATCCAGGATGCTATTCGTCAGGGCGGGCGCGAGGCCTTGCCCGCCGTGCTGCAGGCCATTCACGCCACCGATGCCCTCGACCGCTCCATGCAGCGCGCATCGGACTCTGCCGCCGAAGCTATCGCAGCCCTTGCACCGCTGCCACCATCACCGTGGCGCAGTGCCATGGAAACCATTGCCCGCTATTCGGTAGAACGCGGCCACTGATCGGATGTCAACGGCGACGGTGTCGTCGCGGCGGCGGCCCTGGCAAAAGTGCAGGATCCACGTCGTGCCACTCGCCGGGGGCCAGCGACCCGAGTGCCCACGGACCGATGGCGGTGCGCACGAGGCGCAAGGTCGGAAAGCCGACCGCTGCGGTCATCCTGCGCACCTGGCGATTGCGCCCCTCATCCAGCGTCAACTCCAACCAGCTGGTGGGGATCTTCTGGCGCACCCTGATCGGTGGATCGCGAGGCCACAGCTCCTGAGGTTCGACCCGTCTCGCGGTCAGTGCCCGGGCGGGGCCGTCCTTGAGCGCGACCTCGGTCGTCAGTGCCGATAAAGCGGCCGCATCGATCTCGCCTTCGACCTGTGCGAGGTAGGTTTTCCTGAGGTGCTGCTGCGGGTGGCTGATGCGGTGCTGCAGGTTGCCATCGTTGGTCAACAACAGCAGCCCCTCGCTGTCGCGGTCGAGTCGGCCGGCGGCGTACACGCCGGCAACACGCACCACGTCCGCAAGCGTGGTTCGCCCGGCCGCGTCGGTGAACTGGCACAGGACACCAAAGGGTTTGTTGAGCGCAACGAGGCGCTGCCTGGCAGGCGGTGGTCCGGTGCGTCGCGGTGTGATCATGCGGCGCTCGCCACGCGCCGACGATGCAGTCGGCGCGCGGTCGCAGCATCGAGCCCGAGCGACTGCAGCGCGTCGGGTTCGGCAGGGGGCCGGCGGCTCGTCAGCGTAGCCATATCGGGCACGCTCGGTACCGCCAGAGGCCCGGTCAACATACGGGCCTCGCGCACCCGCGTCTCATGCTCGGCGAGCAGCGTTGCCACGCGCGGTGCACCACGAAACCCCATGCCGGCGACCTGATCGAGGTGACCGAACACGCCGTCAAGATCGTCCCAGCGCTTGAGTAGTCGCGCTGCCGTGGGAGGGCCGATGCCCGGTACCCCCGCGATGTTGTCGGATGCGTCGCCGGCGAGTGCCAGCCAGTCGGGAATCTGCCGTGGAGTCACACGAAATCGCTTGGTAATGCCCGCAGCGTCCAGGGGCTCACGGCGTCCGGCGTCCCACCACAGGTCGTCCTCCGCTGCGATCAGTTGCGCGAGATCCTTGTCGCCGCTGACCACGGTGACAGCAAGCGTTGCCGCACGTGCCTGCTCGCTGCAAGCGGCCATGAGATCGTCGGCTTCGAGGCCGTCGGAGGCGGTTATCACGGGGAGACCGAGCTCGCGACACAGCACGCGGCAGTCCTCGATCTGGCAGAGCAGCAGCGGATCTACCGGTGGGCGATCAGCCTTGTAGGGCGGGTGCCGGTCGCGCCTTTGGCTACGCCCGTCGTGTGCATCAAAAAAGCACGCCAGCGGCTCGTTGCCCGAAGTTTCGAGCAAGGCACTCAGCCAACAGGCGAAGCCCCGTGTCGCGTTGCAGGGGCGGCCATCCGCGGTGTGTTGCACGGGCCCGGCTTGCCAGGCTCGGAACACGTAAAGGCTCCCGTCGACCAGATACAGCCGATGCGGGAGCCTCAGGGAGGCCGTAGTTACTTGGCGCCGTAACGGCGACGGAACTTGTCTACCTGACCGGCGGTGTCCATGACTTTCTGCTTGCCGGTGTAGAACGGGTGGCAGGCACTGCACACTTCGATACTCAGGTCACGCCCTGCGGTGGACCCTGTCTCGAAGGTGTTGCCGCAGCTGCAGGTAACGGAGATCTGCTTGTATTGGGGATGGATGTCGGCTTTCACGTCGTACTCGCGCTGAGCAAAAGGACTGGGATACTAGGGCCGCCAGCGTCCAGATGCAAGCCTCCGCGCCAGATTGGTCTGTTTATCGGCCATGGAGACTCATTAATCGGTCATGCTCGAGACTCAAATGGCAATTCACCAGGACATAATGCTTGCAGGCGGCTGCCTGTGGGGGGTGCAGGAGTTCTTCCGGCACGTGCCGGGCGTGATCGCCACCGAAGCCGGCCGCGCCAATGGCCAGAGCTCCCGTACCGAAGGCCCCTACGACGGGTATGCCGAGTGCGTACGTGTGCGTTTCGATACGGCGCAACAGAGTGTCGCGGGTCTGGTGGCCGAGTTGTTCGAGATCATCGATCCCTACAGCCTCAATCGTCAGGGTGAGGATGTGGGCGAGAAGTACCGCACTGGTATCTACAGCCGGCACCCGGAGCATCTGCAACAGGCGCTTGCGTTTATCGACGCGCGGGCAGATCGAGAACGTATTTGTGTGGAGGTGTTGCCGCTATCCAACTTCGTCAGAAGTGATGCGGAGCATCAGGACAGGCTGACTCGCTGTCCGGATGACTACTGCCACATCAGCGATGAGCTGTTGCAGAAGTATCGGCGCTGATATCGGGTGCTGCGCCCAAGTGGCACAGCACCCGAAGGTAAGCCGTGTGTGCTCAGCCGGCCTCGACCAGGGCAGGGCGCAGGGCTTCTTCCTGAGGGGTCGAGACGCTGGCGGGCGTGCCGGCTTCGACGGTGGAAGGTGCGCTCACGAAGTAGGTCTCGTAAGCCTTGTCGAAGAAGCTTGCGAACTCGCTGCGAGACAACGGCGCCTTGTTGGCGAGGTAGTACTCGGTGGTCCAGACGTCCATGTTGACGCTCTCGAGGAAATCGAAGATCTGGTCGGGATGGACGTTGTAATCGTTGGCGTGGGATTCGAACTCGAAGACCACGACCGGACGGCAACGCTCGAGCAGAGCCCTGGCGCCTTCCAGTACCCACATCTCGGCACCTTCGACGTCGATCTTGACGAAGTCCACCGGCATGTCGGCGGGGATCAGGTTGTCGAGGGTGTCGGTCTCGAGACGGATGGCTTCGGACGGTCCGAACTCCAGCGCTGATTGAGTGGGGATGAGTCCACTGTAGTCAGAATTCTGGGAGACGTTGAACTCCGTGGTGCCGCGCTTGTTGCTGACCGCAATGTTGAACAGCTTGATGTTGTCCGCACGCACGCGCTTGCGCACAGCCTCGAACGATGCAGGCGAAGCCTCGAAGCCGTAGTGATTGCCGTTGGGGCTGAACGAGTTGAAGGTCGAGATGAACTTGCCCACGCTGGTACCGACATCGATGGCCGTGGAGTTCTTGTCGAGGCAACGCTCCATGATCGAGAAGGTCTCGATGTCGTACTTGGAGTTCTTGGCCCATTCGGCATCACCCTTGATCAGCTGAGTGGACGCAACGACCCACTTGATCCAATCAAAGGTGCGCTGGGGCAGGATGGCCTTTACCAGACGAGCAGGTAATTTTTTTATTGTCATTTTATCGCTCATCACCGGTTGATTGACCGGAAGGTTAGTGTGGGCTGCATGCGTGACCTCCATTCTGGAAGAGATTCCTCAAGTTATCCGCAACAGCCGTCGGCTGATTGCTTTGTGGGCCTGCAGTGGTCATCGCAAGCATTGTCAATCCGCTGACACTATCACCGTGGTTGATTCCTGACAGAGGACCACTGCAAACGGCATCACAAACCTCGTGTATATAGATTCGTTCTGCAGAAGAGCGAACATTTACGGCGTGACAAACACGCGGCGGGAAGCTGAACCAGAGACCGACCACGCTAGTATAAACCTGCCGACGCTTCGTGGTACCTAGTGTTACCGCAGCGACATCCGCCGCAGAGACCCACAAGCCTTGTGCAACGCCATTGTGGCCGTCGACCGTGTCACACAATGTGACGCTTTGCCCGACAAGGCGCAGTCAACTTCACACCTTGCCATGGTTGTGCCTTGGAGTAAGCGGCTGCCCGCTGCATGCCGGACGACGCCAAGGTAGGCGTACTGATGCACGATGTGGACAGACCACTAGGCTGGCACCAGCGGAATCACCATCGGTCGTGTTCCGCTCGCGCTCGGCATGAAACGCTCAAGAACGCTGTTCAGGAGATCCATACCGCGCTCCGTGGTCGCGAGAGTGGCGGGATCATCCTGCATCAGTCCGTCATCAATGCAGTGCTGGATGGCCTTCTGCCACGGGAACACAGGTACGCCGGTTCGTTCGTCGAACCAGTGTGCGGGCACGCCCTCGACCAGGCGCAGCGCGTTCATCATGAACTCGATACCGGTATCGGCGACAGCGATCACGCGCTCCTGATCCAGACGATCGGTGGCATCCATGTAGCGCTTGGGGTGGCGTATCTTGCTGCGCCTGCGAATCTCACCCGTGTCCGCAAACGATAGCTTGCCGTGAGCGCCGGCTCCAATCCCGAGGTAGTCACCAAAACCCCAGTAGTTCTCGTTGTGCTCGCAACGTTTGCCTGACTGGGCAAACGCCGATATCTCGTATCGTTCGAAGCCTGCGGCGCCGAGGGTCCGGAGATGATCCGCTTGCATGTCAAAGCGAGTGTCATCGTGCGGCAAGGACGGTGGGAAGGCGGCGAATCGTGTGTTCGGTTCAAGTGTCAGCTCGTAGCAGGACAGATGCTCCGGTTGCAGTGCGATCACATCGCCAAGGTCCTTCCGTGCTTCTGCAAGGGTCTGGTCGGGCAGCCCGTACATCAGATCGACATTGATGTTCTCGAAGCCTGCCTTGCGTGCAACATCCATCGCCATGTGCGCATCGCGCGCATCATGAATGCGACCCAGCGCCTTGAGCGCCGAGTCGTTGAGGCTTTGTACGCCGATGGACAACCGGTTGATACCGATCGCCCGATAGTCGGCGAAGCGCGCGGCATCGACGGTGCCCGGGTTGGCCTCCATGGTGATCTCGGTGCCCGGTGGCAGGCCCGTGAGTGCACGTACGCCACTCATCAGCCGATCCAGCGCCTCGGCTGAGAACAGGCTGGGTGTGCCGCCACCGATAAACACCGACACGAAAGTGCGTCCCCATACCAGCGGGATATCAGCGGCCAGATCCTCGAGCACCGCATTGACGTAGGCGGCTTCCGGCAGCTCCTCGCGTGCTTCGTGTGAATTGAAGTCGCAGTAAGGACACTTGCGCACACACCAGGGAAGGTGGATGTACAGACCAAGCGGCGGCAATTCGCGGAACTGTCGGCCGCTGTCGGTCATCGCTCTTCGCGCAGCAGGCGAACCAGCTCGGCGACCGCCTTGCCACGATGGCTCAAACGGTTCTTCTCGTGTGTCGCAAGGCGCGCCGCGGATTCACGGGTGTCATGGTTGCAGAACAGCGGGTCGTAACCAAAGCCTTCCGTGCCATCCGCGGCCTCTAGTATGTGACCTTCCCAGGCGGCGCTCGCAATCAAGGGCGATGGATCATCGACATGACGCAAGCGAACCACCACCGTGCGAAAGCGCGCGCGACGTGCGTCTTCGCCTGTGTAGCCTGCCAGGTGTTCGAGCAGTAGTGCATTGTTGGCCGCATCGCCGGAGCCGCGACCCGCGTGTTCGGCATAACGGGCCGAGTACAAGCCTGGCGCCCCGTTGAGTGCATCGACTTCAAGGCCCGAGTCGTCGGCAATGGCAGCGCGCCCGGTTTCCCGGCAGGCATGTCGCGCTTTCAGCAAGGCGTTCTCGACAAAGGTGCTTGCCGTCTCGTCGGCGTCGCTGACGCCGAGATCGCCTTGGGCAATCACGTCAAGCCCGAGTGGCTTGAGCAGCTCGCCAAGTTCCCGCACCTTGCCGGGATTGGAGGAGGCAAAAACGATGGACGTCATGCGGCGCGTGCGCGCATCTCGATCAGTGAGGCGATACCGTCACGTGCAAGATCGAGCATCGCGTCGAGCTCCTCACGACGAAATGCATGGCCTTCGGCGGTGCCCTGAATTTCGATGAAGCCTCCGGCATCGTTCATGACCACGTTCATGTCGGTCTCGGCGGTGGAGTCCTCGGCATAGTCGAGATCCAGTACCGGTTGCCCGTTGACAATTCCCACTGACACCGCAGCGACGGATCCATGCAAGGGATCGCGCTTTATCTTGCCCGCCTTCTTCAAGTGATCGACGGCGTCCGACAGTGCCAGCCACGCGCCGGTGATGGCTGCGGTGCGTGTGCCTCCATCGGCCTGCAGCACATCGCAGTCGAGGGTGATGGTGGCCTCGCCGAGTGCCTCGAGATCGATCGATGCACGGAGCGCTCGACCGATCAGGCGCTGAATCTCCTGGGTGCGGCCGGACTGCTTGCCGGCCGCTGCCTCACGCCGCCCGCGGGTGTGAGTGGCGCCAGGCAACATGCCGTATTCCGCCGTTACCCAGCCCTTGCCAGAGCCCTTCATCCATGGCGGTGTACGTGTCTCTACACTGGCAGTGCAGAGCACTCGTGTTTCGCCAAATGACACCAGCACCGAGCCCGGTGCGTGGATCGTGTAGCCGCGCTCAAAGTTCACGGTACGCAGTTCGTTCAGCGCTCGGCCACTGGGCCGTATCGCATCCACCATGTGTGAAGAATCTCGTTGGTTTGGGTGTGCCATGCAGGAAGCAGGGTTGGCACGGATTCCGGGCAGGCCTCTGCGGCCACCTCGGCGGGGTGGCAGTATACGGCTACGCCATCCACAGCGACGCCACGAACCGAAGTTGATTGAGCGACCACAACCGCCGCGGGATAGTGCCGTGCGTCCCGCCAAGGGGCCTCGCTACGGGCGTGCGCTACGCCCCGGAGAGCTGCCGCGCGCCAGCGAGTCCGATGATCCTGTGTACCGGCGAGTCCCGGTCGGCGACGATGGCCACCCCGCCCTGCAAGCACGACGCAACAGGGTGCATTCCATCCTGACGGCAGCGCCGGTGTTGATGTTCATCATCGGCCTGGTGGTGTTCTATCGCAATGAGGGGGCGCAAACCGACGGTGGGCCGGTGGCCGCCGCCTCCGAGCAGCTGACCGGAAGCTACCAGGGTGTCTCTGTGGTCAAGGGGGCAGGTAGTGGCCGCCACTATCTGTGGGTGGGCGTGGGCCAGTCGGACGAGCGGCGCGGGTTTCGATTACAGCGGGTACAAGCTGCCGGCATACGTGATCGCCTGGCGATGGGCGATACGCTCACTGTTGATGTTGCACCGACGGTCGTCGGCTCGGATACGCGTTGGTTGTGGCGTCTGGTTGTCGATGGCGAGGTGCTTATCGACGAAAGCGCGACGCTTCGCTAGCGCGACTGCTTTCGAGAAGCGACAACATCCCGAGGCGGTGCAGCATTGTCGCTCTTCTTGTCGTTCTTTCTTCTGCGCACAAAACTCATCGTGACCTGGAGTCCGGGGTTGGCATCCCCCAATGTCAGCTCGGCGGCGTGCAGGCGCGCTACGGCGCGCACCAGGCTCAGGCCCAGACCATTGCCGGGTGAGTTGCGCTCGTTTTCGAGGCGCACAAAGCGTTGGAATACACGCTCGCGGTCTGCCTCCGGAATGCCAGGTCCGGAATCGCTGACCACGATGCTGAATCGTTCGCTGTCACCGTTTACGGCAAGTCGGACGTGCCCGGGGCTGGGCGTGTACTTGATCGCGTTGTCGAGCAGATTGGTAACCGCCTGCGCGATCAAGTGCGGGTTGCAATGGAAGACAGGGTCACCATTGATGGTGGATGTAAAGGTGAGGTTTTCATCCTCTGCGACGGCCTCGTAGAGTTCGGTCAGTTCATTGACGAGCTTGCTGATCGACGTATCCTGCCACTCGACAGAATCCAGCCCGGCCTCGAGCCTGGCAATGCTGAGCATGGCGTTGAAGGTATGAATCAGGCTATCGGCATCGCCAATGGCCTCGTTCATCACCGCGCGGTAGCTCTCCGGGTCGCGCTCCTCGAGCAGCGTGACCTCCAGGCGGTTGCGCAGTCGCGTCAGAGGGCTGCGTAGATCGTGTGCGACGTTGTTGGTCACCTGCCGCATGCTGGCAATCAGATCCTCGATGCGGTTGAGCATCAGATTGAGCTTGGTGGCGATCTCGTCGTATTCGTCGTCGCGTTTGGTCACGGACAGGCGCTGCGATAGATCCCCGCTCATGATCTCGGATGCGGTCCGGTTGACCGAGTCGATGCGCCGCAGCGCACTGGCGCCGAGCGTCAGACCCCCGATCAGCGAGAACAGCAGGATCAGGCCGGTGGCGCCGACCACCAGCGCGAAGGTATGGTCAAGTAGCGCCTTCTCATCGCTGATCTCGTGGCCGATGGTGAGTTTCAGGCCATTGGACAGTTGTGTCTCTGCAACGCGTACGGGGTTGAACGCGCGCGGGCTGCCGGGCGGAAGATCCGCCACATCACCCATGTTTCGCGTGGTGTGAGACCGGATGGACTTGAGCCGGATGGGCAGGGCCTCGCCTTCGGCCTCGGTAGGTGTGGTTGCCGACTCGTTGTTGGCAAGATAGTAGAAGCGCCCGTAGGTATCGATCTGATTGCGGCGCTGGATCGCTTCCAGCAGCTCCGGCAGCGCACCTGACTTGTACAGGTTGATCAGGTAGTCGGTCTCCAGCCTCAGCCGGGCGTCGACCTGCGATTCGATCTGGTCACGGGTGGACCAGTAGATGAAGCTCAGCGACGCGGCCGACAGGGCGCTGAACAGCGTCGCGTAGATCAGCGCGTGACGGAAGGCCGAGGTGCGGAATATGCGCCCCCGATCGAGCCACTGCCACAGGCTGCGCCGAGGCTTTCGCGCAACCACGCCCCCTGCGCCTCCAGCCTCCAGGGGCCGGGGCGTGGAAAAACCGTCGGGCGCGACCGTACTCACACAGGCATCAGCTCAGTTCGACGGCGTTTGCCATCTCCTGAAGCTTATAGCCTGCGCCACGTACCGTGTGCAACAACGGCGAATCGAAGTCCTTGTCGATCTTGCTGCGAAGGCGGCTGATCTGGACATCAATCACGTTGGTTTGTGGGTCGAAGTGATAGTCCCATACGTTCTCGAGCAACATGCTTCGAGTAACCACCTGGCCGGTGTGCTGCATGAGGTACTCGAGCAGGCGAAACTCGCGCGGCTGCAGGTTGATGCTTTGCCCCGACCGCGTGACCTTGTGTCGGACCAGGTCGAGGGTGAGATCTCCAACATGCAAGACTGTCCCCTGAACACCGGTTTGTGCGCGGCGCGTCAGTGCCTGGAGTCTTGCCGTGAGTTCGGACAACTGATAAGGCTTGGTCAGGTAGTCGTCACCACCGGCCTTCAGCCCGGTGACGCGTTCGTCGACGTCGTCGAGGGCGGACAGTATTAATACCGGCGTCATGTTGCCCTTGCGTCGGATCTCCTCGATCAGCGATAAACCGTCGCGCTTTGGCAGCATGCGGTCCACGATCATCGAGTCGTAGGCGTTGTTGGTTGCGAGCTCCAAGCCGTGCTCGCCGTCTGCAGCATGCTCGACGGCATGGCCGCTTTCGGTCAGGCCCTTGACGAGGTATGTCGCTGCCTCGATGTCATCTTCGACTAGTAAAATTCTCATACCGTCCCTATCTCCTGTATCGACGCGCCCAGCTCGACGTGAAGGTGACAACGGTCAGACATGAAAAGTTCACTGTCTTCAGTTGTCGCTTGCCTGCCGGGTTAACCCGCGTGTAATGCAACCAGTTTCACCCGATGTCTGTCTATGTGGCTCCTGCTTGCTTGCAACCAGACCTTGTCGCGAATGCTCAGCAAGTGTGCTGCCCGTCAGTCCCTTTAAGACGACCAGCTGTGTGAAACGACCTCAAAAGGAGTATCCAAAGATGTCTACGAACTACGCCGCGAACACTTCCGTGGCCTCGCAGTACCCCCACGAATTGGAGCAGCGGCCGTCAGCCCCTGCGTCTTCAGTACCCGGCACACTATATCGGAAGGGTTTGCTCGGGTTGGGAATGCTGTCATTTCTTGCCGCAACGCCATCATGGGCGAGTGAGTTGCCCGATTTCCAGTCCCTGGTTGAGCAAGAAGGTGACGCAGTAGTCAAGATCGCCGTAACTGGGTCACGCCCTGCCAATGTCCAGGGCATGCCGAACTTTGATCCCGACGAATTGCCCGAGTATCTGCGACGTTTCTTTGAAGGCGCACCCGGGCCGGCACCGCAGCAGCGTCAACCGGTCGGCGGATTCGGTAGCGGATTCATTGTCTCGGAAGACGGCTATGTGATTACCAATGCGCACGTGGTGGACGGTGCAGACAGCATTGTCGTGTCGCTGGAAAACCGGCGCCAGTACCAGGCAGAACTCGTCGGTGCCGACGCGGCCAGCGATATTGCCGTACTCAAGATCGATGGCGACGAGCTTCCGGTCGTCACGGTTGGCGACAGCGACGAGCTCGATGTCGGGGAGTGGGTGCTTGCCATCGGATCTCCGTTCGGCTTTGAGCACACGGCCACACAGGGCATCGTCTCTGCGGTTGCTCGCAGCTTGCCCAACGACACCTATGTCCCGTTTATCCAGACCGATGCTGCGGTCAACCCGGGCAACTCCGGTGGTCCTCTGTTCAACACCGACGGTGAAGTGGTTGGCGTGAACTCGCAGATCTATTCGCGATCCGGTGGTTACCAGGGCTTGTCGTTTGCCATTCCCATCAACGTTGCGATGTCGATAGCTGACCAGATTCGTGACACAGGTTTCGCGACGCGCGGTTGGCTCGGCGTCACGATCCAGGACGTTGATCAGGCGCTCGCGGAGTCATTCGGACTGGTCCGTCCGGAAGGTGCATTGGTCGCGGACATCGCCCCAGGTAGTCCGGCGTCGGCAGCGGGTGTGCAGCGTGGCGACATCATTCTTGACTTCAATGGTGATGATGTTGAGTACTCCAGTACATTGCCACCGTTGGTGGGTTCGGTGCGCCCGGGTACCCGCGTGGACATGGTCGTGTTGCGCGATGGTGAGAAGCAGACCTTGCCGGTTACCATCGAGCCGCTCGAGCAGGACCTGACACAAGCGTCTGTCGCACCGACGACAGAGCAAAGTCAACTGCTGGGCATGACTGTGCAACCGCTCACCGAGCAAGAGCGAGACTCACTCGGTGTCGAAGCCGGTGTCGTTGTGACAGAGGTTGAGTCTGCAAGTGCTGCAGGGTCGGCCGGCATCGTGCCCGGAGATGTGATCGTATCCTTCGACCGTGAAGTGGTGGAATCGGCGGATGCACTCGAAGCGCTCATCGACGGGGTCGATGGTGATACGCGTGTGCCGGTGCTGGTGCAGCGTCAGGGTTCGCCGATGTTTCTCGCGTTGGAACTACCCGCAGAAAACGGCTGATCGATGTGTTGGTCCGCTTGCGCGCTGGTCGTCGATCAGCGCGCAAGCCCGAAGGCCGGGACGCGCTAGTGTTCGGATCAGTCGGGTTCCTTGTCCTCGGGGGTCACCATCATCTCTTCCAGTCCGAGGCCAGTCAGTCGATTGACAGTGCGCCAGATGAACCAGAAGATACCGAGCATCATGATCATTGACGGTATCGCTATCACCGGGTAGCTCAACAAGGTCATGCGACCTAGCTCTTCATTGAAGGCTTGCGTGCCGCTCTCGCTGGTGACTATCCAACGGGCAAGGACAAAGTTCATGATCGCGCTGAAAAGGAAGGTGCCAGCAAACAGATAGTTGGCCCAGTCCAGGCGCTGCTCGAAGACGCTGCGGGTACCGCGGGTGTCGAGCTCCCCCTCTATGCGATCAACATCCATGATCGCAGGGTTGAACAGCAGTTTGCGCACCAGCGGATAGCCAAGCTTGTTGGCCACAATCACGCCGATTCCGATGGCGAGCGGTATAGCCGCCTCCTTGACGGCAAGCCAGCGCGCATCGATTTTCAACAGACCGATGCCACCGGTCAGTAGCACGCTGACCACACCCAGCACGGCAATCAGATTGCGAGAGCGGTAGCGAATCAGATCGTGCAGGCCGTACAGGATCGGGAAGGCGAGGGCGAAAACGAGTGCGCCTGCGGGACCGAGTTTGTCGTCGCCGCTCAGCTTCATGAGGATGACCGAAGGAATGACGATGCTGACAAGCACGTCAATCAGTGGCCGAGGTTTGTGCTCAGGCGTCACGCTCGGGTTTTGGGATGGTTCAGACACGCTCACGTCACAAGATCGGGGGCGGAGGGGCGGGCGCCCAAAAAAAAACCGCCCCGGGGGCGTACCCCGGAGCGGCCGTGCTTTGGCCGACGGATCAGCCTAGCGAAGTTAACGGGATGCGCCTGTCAGGGCGCGTCTCGATCGGATCCAACTCCACCAAACACTGATACGTCTGTCATCAAAACACTAGACATAATGATCACCTCCTGAGTAGTTGCCGACAAGGAACCTGAGCGTAGCACGCTCTACTCCGGGCTTCAGCGATTGCGTACCACACCCGAAAGGGTTGTTTCCATCGCTCGAAATTGTGTGATAGCGTCGAACGAGTGGTTAGTTGTCGGAGGTATCGGTGCCGCGTAGAAAGTCACGAGTGATCGGGAAAGGACCGGCCAACGGGGGCCTCCGTGAGCGAATACCCAGTGAGCAGTCCTCCGCGCCGGATCGCCTCGACCCCGCCCGGGTCAAGCTTTTTTGTTATCTCCTGGCGGCTGGTGTGGTTGGAGTGGTGGTCTGCTGCTTCGCGTTGTACACCGCGTCCGGCGAGCGCGTTG
This sequence comes from uncultured Granulosicoccaceae bacterium, assembly GCA_938006335.1. Classification (GTDB taxonomy): domain Bacteria; phylum Pseudomonadota; class Gammaproteobacteria; order Granulosicoccales; family Granulosicoccaceae; genus Granulosicoccus. The sequence continues at coordinate 94,335 of CALLMF010000041.1, forward strand.
TCCAGCGTCTCGGCATGGATCGCGTCGCCTCTCATTGGGACGGCATCGTGTCCATACTCGCCGTCCCGGCGTTGATGCTGTTCGGGGTGATGGGCGCGTGGGCGGCGTCCGAGCTCTACCTCAGCTACCGAGCCATGAACGACCCGAACTCGTACAAACGCAGGCGTATCAGTCGCTCAAGCTAGTCGGCAACAGACTGCGCGCATGGTCTGGTCCATGTACCAGCGCCCAGTGCGGCAGCCTGTGCACTACTGCCATCGGAGCATGACCAGCGGGTGGTAATCTCCCGTCTGCAACGTCAGCAAAGATCAGCTCATCTCGTATGCCCATGTCCTTCCCACGGTCCTCGTTTTTCGTTGGCCTCATGTTGGCCGCCGGTATGGCGAGCGCAGCCGGCCCCGACCTCTGTGAAGGTCTACCCACGCATACCGACCGGGTAGCGGTGAAGCCGGTGGCACGCCCACCGTTCATGAAGCGCTACCGGGATCCGGCATTCGGCAGTGTGGTCATGCGCATCACCGACGCCGCAGAAGGGCAGGTGTACAAGCCGGCTTACAGCACCGTGCAAGCCTGGAATGCGGATGAATCATTGATGATCCTCTATCGGTCGGGTGACGAGTCCGGACACATGTTGTTCGATGGAATGACCTACGAGCCGATACGCATGCTGGACATCGTGCCGGCAGATATCGAGGAAGTGTTCTGGAGCCACACGGACCCGGACATCTTCTTCTATGTCAGCAAGCAGTCCCGCGATTATGGTGAGTTCAGACGCTACAACGTGCGTGAGAATCGCAGCGAACTCGTCAAGGACTTCGACGAGTATTGCGGCGCAAGGGGGTTACCGGTCGCCGGAGGTGATGTCCACATGCAATCGCTGGACGATGACCTCTTCGGTTTTCGGTGCCTCAATGACGACGATCGCTGGGTCATGCTGAGCTACCGCCTCAGCACTGATGAGGTGTTTACGGCGCCCCTCGGTGAAGGTACCAATTATGAAAACTGGACCGCGCCCATGCCGGCTCCCAGCGGCGAGCGCTTCTGGCAGCAGGGCGACAGCCTCAGCGTGGACCTCAAGACAGTGGAAGCCAGCATGGACATGGCCAAGTATCACGAACACGCCAACCTGGGGCTCAGTAGCTCCGGTGAAGACGTGCTGTATCAGGTCACCTTCAACGCAGCGCCGGATGGCTGCATGGAAGGGGATCTCTGGCAAGGCGTCGGACATCTGACTGAGCACACCTTGTCCAACGGACGATGCCGACCGGTGGTCAATGCCGACTTGGGTTACCCGTACACCACCAGCGGTACCCACGTATCCGCACAAGCCTGGAAGGCGCCGGGATGGGTGGTGATGTCGAGCATTGGCTACGACCAATTCGAGTGGTTCAGCAACGGCCGCGTCGCGCCGTTGTTGTTCTCCGAGATCTATCTGGTGAACACCGATCCTGCCGACAGGACGATCTGTCGACTGGCTCAGCACCGCTCGTTTTCCAAGCATGCCAAGGCGGCTCAATACAAACCCTACCTTGGTGAGCCTCACGCGACGATCAGCCCCAGTGGCACTCGTGTGCTGTTCGGCTCCGACTGGTACGACTCGGGGCGAGTGGACACCTTCGTCATCGAGCTGTCGGCGTTCTCTCGCGCCCAGTGAACCCGCGCCCGGATACTAGACCGGACCCGCGAGACGAGATCGAGCGGGAGATCGAGGCCTACGGGCGCTGGTTGGACAGCTCCATTCGCCTGCCTGGCGGTCTGCGCATCGGCTGGGACGGCATCATCGGCCTGATTCCCGGTTTTGGCGATGCGGTAGGCCTCGGGCTGTCGGCCTGGTTGGTGATGCGGGCAAGCAGCCTCGGGCTGCCCCGCAGTGTCATCTTAAGGATGGTGTTCAACATCCTGATAGAGACTGTGATTGGGGCGATTCCGGTACTGGGCGATGCGTTTGATTTCGTGTTCAAGGCCAACAATCGCAACGTGACGTTGATGAAGAACGCGCTCAAGCGTGACGCAGATCACGTCATGGACACCACAAAGGCCTGAGTTTTACGAATCCAGGTGAGCCCATAGCGCCGCATGGCGGGTTTCTTGCAGATTTTCCGCTGTCGTCGCAGCCGTGGCGATGAGTGTCGTGGCCAGAGGACGCACAGGTCGAACAGACGCTCTGTAACCAGCTGAATGGGTAAATGACGCACCTGTTTGACAAGGCAGCGACACGGAGTGTCGGGAGGCCGGGAACGGACACACTGGCTGTGGATTCCCACCACAAGACGGCCGCTCAGACACGCTTGACTCGCGCGGGTATCCGCGACGTCGTGCTCGTCGTGCTTGAGGGATATTCGTCGTACCACCATCCCGTCATCAACCGCTTGCGCGAGAATCTGGATGACCACGGCTATGACGTCGTGTGCGTCTGTGGGCACTACGTGCCAGCAGATGACAGCGATGACGGACGCGCAAGCATCTACCGCCTTGCCACCTCCATGGATGTGGCCGGGGTCATTGTCATGTCGAGTTTGCTCGGACGTGTCGTCCCTCCGGAGGAGTTGAGCGACTTCATTGCGGGCTTCGCGCATCGGCCGATCGTGACGGTCGGCATGTCCAGCGAGCACTGCCCCAGTGTGATGCCGGACAACATGACTCCGATGCGCGAGCTGGTCGAGCACATGACCGACAACGCTGAAGGCAAGCGCATTGCGTTTATGCGCGGCATCGCAGGTAATCCGGATGCGGATGAACGCGAGCAGGCCTTTCGTGATGTGCTTGCGGAGCGTGGTCTTGCAATTGACGAGTCACGGGTATTTACTGGAAATTTCCGTGTGTCCGACGGTTTTGCCGCCATCGATCGGGCGATAGCGCAAGGTAATCAGCCGGACATCATCATCGCTGCCAACGATTTGATGGCCACGGGTGCGGTGCTTGCCCTCAAGCGCCATGGCTTGAAAGTGCCCGAGGATATTCTGATCAGCGGTTTTGATGACTCGGCCTATGCGAGTAACAGTGAGGTGCCCCTCACGACCGTCAAGGCCAACCCCGAAGATCAGGTGACCGTCGCGGCATCAGTGCTTGTCGAACTGATGGCGTCGGATGGATCGGCACCGGCAACGTGCACTCGCGTACCGAGTCAAGTGGTGTTTCGCGCATCGTCTCAGCCGTTGGTTGCAACAGGCGATAGCAAGGGAATCGTGGGCACGGCTGCATCGTGCACGAGTGAATTCGGCGGTGCGCAGCTGTCAGGCCCGCAATCCACGGCAGCCTATGTGGAGTACGTGTCTTGCCATGAAGCTATCGAGCAAGGACACATCCAGCTGGCGCGCTGTGTTGAACTCGACGCGGTGTACCGTGTATTCAGCGATGTCATGGAGTCTCTTGGCATCGAGCGAGCCTTTGTCTTGCAATATCAAGAGGGCGATGCATCCAGAGACGAAAGCTTCAGTCTGCTGAAGACGTTTCCTGCCCGTGAAGCAGGCGAGGATTGGAACCACTATCCCGTCTCCCGATTGTTGCCGGAATCGCTGCAGCAAGAACTCAACCGGGGCTCGTTGGTCGCCGCATCGGCACATCTGGATCAACAGCTCAGGGGCATTCTGATGTTTGACCCCAAAGGGCCATGCCGTTTGTCGTTGGACGGCCTTACCCAAAGTCTGTTCAGCGCGCTCTACCATTGTCAACAGCGTGTATATCTTGTCGCGCAGGCGCGCAAGCTGGAACGCGCCAATGCCAAACTCGAGCGTATGGCGAGTTTCGACTCCCTGACGGGGCTTGCCAATCGCGCGCGCTTGCACAGCGAGCTGAAGGCGCGTATTTCCAGCCCGAGTGCCAAGGTGGCAGTCTTGTATTTTGATCTTGACGGGTTCAAGATGGTCAACGATACGATGGGGCACGGCGCGGGTGACAAGCTGCTCACGATCGTGGCTTCACGCGTCAGGGGTTGCGTGCGATCGACGGATGTCGTCTCGCGTCTGGGTGGTGACGAATTTTCGGTGATGCTCGGTGATATCAGCAGCCGCGAGGAGGCTCAGGCCATCGCCGATCAACTACTAGCCGAGATCTCTCGTCCGATGCGCTTGAGCCGGCAACACAAGGTCTCTCTGTCGGCGAGTATCGGGATTGCCCGATTCCCGATGGACGGAGAGGATGCGGAAACACTCATCAAGCATTCCGACACCGCGATGTACGAAGCCAAGTCCGAGGGCAAGAATCGTGTGGTGTGGTTTACCGCAGATCTGAACAAGCGTGTTCAAGAACAACTGCGTCTAGATCAGTCCATGCGTGAGGGGCTGGAAAATGGCGAGTTCCGACTTGCGTTTCAGCCGCGTATGGATCTTCGCACCAAGCAGATCATCGGGGTCGAGGCCTTGCTGCGCTGGACCAACAGCGATGGGGCCGACATATCACCCATGGAGTTCATCCCGGTGGCTGAACAAACCGGGTTTGTTCGTCAGCTTGATACCTTCGCCCTGAACTCCGCCTGTGAACAAGCAAGCGCGTGGCATGCGCGAGGCATTCAATGCCGTGTGGCAGTCAACATCTCGGTGGTCCGACTGCAGCAGAAGGATGTAGTCGAGGAAGTGCGAGCAGCCCTCGCGCGTCACGATGTACCTCATGGCCTGATCGAATTCGAAGTCACCGAGTCTGTGGCGATGACAGAGCTACGCAAGAATATCGACAAGCTCGAGGCCTTCAGGGAGCTTGGTATTCGCCTGTCCATAGACGACTTTGGTACCGCGTATTCGTCCTTGAGCTACCTCAAGCACCTGCCAGTGGATTGCTTGAAGATTGATCGCTCCTTCATGTCTGCCATCGAAAAAGCTGAGGACGAGTTGTCTCCGGATGGGCGTATCATAAGAGCGGTAGTCGGTCTCGGTGCCAGCCTCGGATTGCAAGTGGCTGCCGAAGGTGTCGAGAACGAGGCGCAACATCGCTTCCTGATGAAACTCGGTTGCGATGAGGCGCAAGGCTTTCTGTTTGCACACCCCCTGGAGCTGGACATGATCGACGCATTGCTTGAACAGCGCCTGGGCGACGACGCAAGCTTATCCCCCACCGGCACCTGACGCCGCGCGGCGTGCGTACCGGTCGTAAGAGCTGCTCCCCTTGGTGAACAGCGCCCCCGGGCGTCTTGCCGGTATTGGCCTGATGTGCGTGGCTACCCTGATCTTCTCGGCTCAGGACGCCATCACCAAGCAGCTCGCTACACAGCTTCCCATCGCGCAGATCGTGTTCGTGCGGTTTGCAGCCTTTCTGGTGTTTGCGCTGGTGTTTGCCTGGAGCACAAGCGGTGGCCTGGCCCTTCGCTCGAGAGTGCCGCGCGTGCAGTTGTTGCGCTGTCTTGCCATGTGCTCGGAGATTGCGCTGTTTGCCTACGGCTTGCGGTTTCTCGGCATGGCAGAGATGCATGCGCTATTCGCGTGCTTTCCGCTGTTTGTCGCGGCCTTGTCGGTACCGCTACTCGGTGAAACAGTCGGCTGGCGCCGCTGGATGGCCGTCGGCATCGGCTTTCTTGGCACGCTCGTCATCCTGCGCCCCGGAGCGGATGTGTTCGATCCGCTGGCGCTCATCCCGCTGGTGTGTGCGGTGATCTATGCGGTGTACACGCTACTGACACGGCGTGTGTCGCGTAGCGATTCCTTTGCGACCTCGTTGGTGTACTTCGGCCTTGTGGGTACCGTGGCCGCCGGCAGCGTTGCGGTGTGGCACTGGCAGCCTGTACACGGTCAGGCGATGTGGCTGTTGGGCGCCTTGTGTGTGACATCCGTTACCGCACACATGATGCTGATCAAGGCCCTGCAGCTGACCGAGGCCGTGGTGTTGCAGCCCTTTCACTACCTCGTGCTGCCGTGGGCGATGATCATCGGCTATCTGCTGTATGACGAGCGCCTCGATGCCTTGACCGTGCTCGGCGCCGCTATCGTCGTGGGTAGCGGCGTGTACGTGGCATGGCGCGAATACCGTCTGGGGCTGCGCTCCAAAGGCGTTGGAAGCTAGCCGGGGGAGCGTGTGCGGCGCACGGCGTCCTGCCAGCCAGCGAGTACCGTACTGCGTTGCTCCTCCGCCATCGACGGGGTGAAGCTCTGGTCGCGCTGCCAGTTACCCGTGAGGTCATCCAGGGAGTCGTAGACGCCCACTTGCAAGCCTGCGAGGTAGGCAGCACCCAAGGCAGTGGTCTCGGTCTGGGAGGGGCGGTCAACCGGGATGTTCAAGACGTCGGCGAGATACTGCGCAAGCCAGTTGTTGTTGACCATGCCGCCATCGACGCGCACCGCACCGAGTGTGGCGCCGTCGTTGGTCATCGCCGAGAGCAGATCGAGCGTCTGGTAGCACACCGATTCGAGAGCCGCACGCGTAACGGCAGCGGGCCCGGTGTCGCGCGTCAGGCCATAGATCGCACCGCGTGCCTCTGCATCCCAATAGGGCGCACCCATACCGGTGAACGCAGGCACGAGGTACACGCCCTGGTTGTCGCTCAGGCTGTTGGCCATGACCTCGGTTTCCTCGGCCGAGCCGATAAGGCCGAGCCCATCACGCAGCCATTGCACCGCCGCTCCCGCCACGAATATCGATCCCTCCAGCGCGTAGGTGGTCTGCCCGTCGAGCCGGTAGGCGAGGGTGGACAGCAAGCGGTTGGATGAGGCGACCGGTGAGCTGCCGGTGTTGAGCATCATGAAGCAGCCGGTGCCATAGGTGCTCTTGGCCATGCCGGGTTCGAAGCAGACCTGCCCGATAGTCGCCGCGTGCTGGTCACCCGCTACCCCTGCTATCGGCAACTCCACGCCGATCACATCCTTGACGGTGGTGCCGAATTCAGCGGCACAGTCGCGCACCTCCGGCAGTACGGACATCGGCACATCGAGCGCCTTGCACAAACTCTCGTCCCAACCGTTGCTTCGAATATCGAACAGCAAGGTGCGACACGCGTTGGTGGCATCGGTCAGGTGTTGCTTGCCACCGGTGAGGCGCCAGATCAGGAAGGTATCGATGGTGCCGAAGGCGAGCTCGCCAGCCCGGGCACGCGCACGCGCACCATCCACGTGATCCAGTATCCACGCGATCTTGGTGCCGGAGAAATACGGATCCAGCAACAGCCCCGTCTTTGCAGTGATGAGTGCGGCGTGGCCTGCATCGGTGAGTTCACGGCAGCGATCTGCGGTGCGCCGGTCCTGCCAGACAATCGCGGGGTGGATGGGCTTGCCCGTCTTGCGGTCCCAGATCAGCGTGGTCTCCCGCTGGTTGGTGATGCCGATACCGGCAATGGTTCTACCGGCAGCCTTGGCGGCATCCAGCGCCTCTGAGACCACGGTGAGTGTGGTCTGCCAGATTTCCTCCGGATCGTGCTCCACCCAGCCCGATTGCGGGAAGTACTGCGTGAACTCCCGCTGCGCAACCGAGAAGGTCGAGCCGTCCTTCTCGAACAACATCGCACGTGTGCTGGTGGTTCCCTGGTCGATACTGAGAAGCAGAGCGTCGGTCATTGTTGGAGTCTTACCTGAACGTGGTCGCGTCGATGTAGTCTATCCCGCAAACCGGTTTTTCAAAGCGAAGGCGTGAGCACACAGGAATCCAGCCAGAAATTCGATACCGTCGTGATCGGCGGTGGCATCAACGGGGCGGGCATCGCTCGTGACGCCGCCGGACGCGGGCTTTCCGTGCTGCTGGTCGAAAAGGATGACCTGGCGGCCCACACCTCATCGGCCAGTACCAAGCTCATCCACGGTGGCTTGCGCTATCTGGAGCACTACGATTTCATGCTGGTGCGCCATGCGCTCATCGAGCGCGAGGTGCTGCTGCGGGCCGCGCCGCATATCATCTGGCCGCTTCGCTTCATCCTGCCGCATCACAAGGATCTGCGTCCGCGCTGGCTCATTCGCCTCGGCCTGTTTCTGTACGACCATATTGGTGGGCGCAAGCTGTTGCCCAAGTCCGTTGGCGTGAATCTCAGGTCGCACGTTGCTGGTGCTGCGCTCAAGGACGAGTTTTCCGCAGGTTTCGAATACTCGGATTGCTGGGTACAGGACTCACGGTTGGTGGTACTCAACGTGATGGATGCGGCCGAGCGCGGCTGCGATGTGCGGGTACGCACCGAGTGCACCGACCTCACTCGCGAGGACGGCGGGTGGACCGTCAATCTCCTTGATCGCTACACCGGGGAGCGCACCACGGTGCGCAGCAAGACGGTGGTCAACGCCTCGGGACCCTGGGTAGAGCGCACGCTCGACCTTGATGAAGAGCACGATGCCAACCATGGTGTGCGACTGGTCAAGGGCAGTCATGTTGTTGTGCCGAAGCTGTTTGATCATCCCTACACCTACATTTTCCAGAACAAGGACAACCGCATCCTGTTTGCGGTGCCCTACGAGCACGATTTCACGCTGCTCGGTACTACCGACGTCGAAGTGCAGGCAGAGCCCGGCACCACAGACATTGAAGCGTCGGAGATCAGCTACATCTGCGAGGCGGTGTCGGAGTACTTCTCGACATCGGTGACACCCGACCAGGTGGTATGGACATACAGTGGCGTTCGACCACTCTATGATGATGCGTCCGAGAATGCGTCCAAGGTCACCCGAGACTACAAGCTCGACCTCGACAAGCGCGGCGGCGCTCCCGTGTTGAGTGTGTACGGCGGCAAGATCACCACGTTCAGGAAGCTTGCCGAGCAAGCGGTCGACATGCTGATGCCCGAGTTGGGCGCCAGCGCAGGCAGCTGGACCGAACCTGTGCCCCTGCCCGGTGGGGACATTGCCGATGCACGCTTCGATGACTTCATGCAAAGTTGCGCGCAACGCTACCCGTGGCTGGACAAGGTGCTACTGCGAGATTGGACGCGCAACTACGGCACACGCATCGAGCAGGTGATCGGCGAGCGAGACGACATGACACAACTGGGCCATCACTTTGGTGGGCCCCTGTATGAGCTCGAGGTGCGTTATCTCATCGAACATGAATGGGCACGTACCGGTGCCGACATTCTCTGGCGCCGTACCAAAAATGGGCTGCACTGTCCGGAAGGTACCGAGTCTGTGTTAGATAACTGGATTGCCGATCGTTTCGATTTTTCAAGAGAGCAATAGCATGCGTTATCTACACACCATGGTGCGCGTCGAGGACATCGACGCAAGCCTTGCGTTCTACTGCGGCCTTCTGGGCATGACCGAAGTACGCCGTAATAAAAATGAGCGAGGACGCTTCACACTGGTATTCCTCGCGGCCAGTGAGGACGTAGAAGCCGCCAAGGCCAATCAGGCACCCATGATCGAGCTCACCTACAACTGGCCCGAGGAAGGCAAGGCGGGAGAGACCTACAGCGGTGGTCGCAACTTCGGTCATCTGGCTTATGTGGTGGACGACATCTACGCCACCTGTCAGAAACTCATGGATGGGGGTGTCACCATCAACCGCCCGCCACGCGACGGCCACATGGCGTTTGTGCGCTCACCCGATGGCATCTCCATCGAGCTGTTGCAGAAGGGCGATGCGTTGTCCAAGCAAGAGCCCTGGGCCAGCATGTCCAACACCGGCGAATGGTGACACGCTAGACAAAAACCCTGCTTGCTCCGGCCGTTTTGCGTGCCGGAGTACAGGGTCATCGTTCCAATGTCGGAAGCCGGTCACGGTAATTTCAGGACAGACAAGGCACCCTCAGGCCAACGGGCCGCATGACGCGGCGACACTGACACCCCAGCGATGGAGCGCTGATGCTTGTTTCCACGGAAGGAATACGCCCGCCTGAGCGGACTCCGACTCTGGGCCCGCTGCCTGGTCCGCTACTGTGGCTCCTGCTGCTTTGCTACTTGTTGTTTGTCGTGCCCGCGGGCACAGCGCAAGCGCAGGACGGCGGCTGCCCTATCAGTCCTGCTGGCATCCCTGCGTGCGGTAGCTCGTCCGCAGGCAGTCACACACCGAGCGACCGTTCCGCGCGCCTTGTCGGCAATCCCGTGGATGTGGTCACCGGCATCAAGTTCGCGCGCCGTGAAGACTGGCGTGCGTTTGGATCGCGGCTCGGCTTTGCGCGTTCCTACAACAGTGGCGCTGCCAGTGCCAACGTCGGCATCGGTAGTGGATGGCGGCACGACTACGATGTAACGCTCGCAAGGCTTGAAGACAACCAAGGCCTGCGCATACAGCAGAGTAACGGCGAGACCATCGACTTTGTTGCCGACTCCAACCGAGCCGTACGCTGGCGTTCCGCAAGTGAACAACACGGCAGCATTGCCTTGCGCAATCAACGCTACGTGTGGGAAGTCCCCGACGGCAGAAATATCTCCTTTCCTGGCGCACGCCCTGAAAGTATTGAATGGCCAGACGGGGATGTGCTCACCCTGCAGTGGCAGGGCAATCAACTTGTACAGGTGTCCGACCGACACGGGCGCTCGATCCGATTGCACTGGACGCCTGGAACGATGCCGCCGCTGCGTAGCTACGACGCCATAGAAAACGCACCCGTACCCGGTCACCTGGAATCCATCGAGTTGCCTGACGGCAGCCAACTCCGATACCACTACGACAATCTGCACCGAACACGATCACTACAGCTTGATGACACGGTGCTGGAAGAATACGGCTACGCAGAGCAGCATCCGTACTCGCTTGCCTCCCTGACAGACGAGCAAGGCACGCGTCAATGGCGATACCACGATGACGGGCGTGCTGCGCAGTTCATCGAACGCGACGGTCGGTCATTGAGCTTCGAATACCGTGGCCGCGTGTCTGATACCGCCGGTCAAGCAGGCACCACCGAGGTACGACGGCAGGACGGTATGACAGTGGTGTACGACTGGAGTATCGATCTGCAGAACTCGGTGTCACTGGATCGTGTGGTTGAGTACCCGTGTGAAGACTGCAGGGGCGAGATACAGGACATCACCCCCGAGCCGTACACCCCAGCACCTGAATCACCCGCAGTCGCAGACATCTCGACGATGGAAGGCGTGTACGTGGAAAGACTTGGCGCCAGTGATGCTGATGTACGCATCGATGCACTGGGCGAACGGTTTGCTGCGAGCTTCAACAGACACGCTGAGCTGGTGGAGATGCGCTCGCTGGATCGCTCCGGAGCGGACGGAGCAGTGGTGCAACGCACTGTCGAGGAGTTGATCCAGATACTCGACGTCAGCCAGGCATTGTCGCCCCGCGCGACCGTGGACATGCAGCGAAGTCTGACGTTTCAGGGTGAGCCTACGACGACTATTTGTCCGATTGCGGTGACTAGTACTTGTGCGGAGTTGGAGTATTACCTAGATTTAGCCTTGATATCGCTGTGCGCCTATGCGGACGCTGGTGATCAATGTTCTCCACCCGGCTGGGAACAGTTGACTGATCAGGAGGTGTGGGATGAGCTTGGCATTGACCCAAGCCGACTGAACAGCGGAAACTTTCGCGCAGTAATTTACAGAAATACGACAACTGGAGAGATTGTTGTGGGCTTTCGTGGAAGTGAAAGCTGGGAGGATTTTCGCGATGACATCTCCCAGTTTGAGGGGTTCGATACTCAGATTTACCGAGATGCGATCGAACTTGCAGACGCTCTGGACCAACAAAATATAAGCGTAACTTTCACTGGTCATTCACTTGGTGGTGGTCTCGCCACCGCTGCAGCGTTGCAGATTGGGCAGCCAGCAGTGGGGTTCAATTCGGCGTCGCTAACTGAAGATTCTGCAGCTTTGTATGGACTGGATCTGGCGCTTGCTGATACGCTCGTGACGCATCTGTTGGTTCCCGGCGACATTGTCACCGGTATTCAAGAGACGCCACACCAGGACCAAGCGGGATCAGGCCCGCACAACGGCTATGCGTTTAATACTGAACCATGGGAAACGCACCCTGCACCTGGCATGCGCGATGAATTGGAGCCCGCTTCTTTACATGTTCTGGAGCAGCTGGTAACGGGTCTCGGGGACTTTATCATTCCCAACTTTGTAGAACACTCAATCGGCGCACATTTGATGACCGGCGTGTTGAGCGCAATCGAAAATACTATTGCAGCTCGATGTCAGGAAGACGTGGACTAATGAGAGCGATGTTTATGAAGCACCTGGCAAGAACGTTGTTGATCTGTTTGACTACTTTGTCTGCCTCAAATTTGCAAGCAGATGCGAATGCGGTCGAGGATCTACGCCTCTCGGTCATCAACAAGGACTTTGAAGAGTTCAACCGAATTCTGGATTCTGGTGTTATCGGATTGGATGAGTTTTCATCCAATCCGCGCCTCTACGAAACGGTCTGTGCATCGACTTATGAGGCGTATGACGACTACTTTGATCGATTCCTTGAATATGGGGTTGATCCATCGTTAGAAGATCCCTTGAAAAAAGCGCCTCGATATGCCTTGCTATTGTGTGCAAACGGAAAGGGAAATCTCGATACGTTTGTCAAGCTTCTCGATGCTGGTGCACGTTCCGATGTGATTACGTGTGCCGAATGCGACCAGCGTATTCAGAGCCCTTTGGTAGTTTGGCTACTCCGATTTCCTGAGATGTTCCAAGAGGTTGTCAAAAGACGGGAATTGACAGAATTCGAATTGGCGCATGTTGCTAGACGGATAAGTAGCGCGTACTACCACAAAACCTGGCAAGGCCAACCCCTCAACGAATGGTACGCCGACTACCTGCATGAGCGCGGCTACGACGTCGAGCCGAAAGGCCGATTGACACCATGACTAGCCATTCAAGAAGAGATCTGTGAACCACACAGCGTGCACTACTGATGACTAGCGGCAACGCTATAGTCAGCGGCTTCTGCAGTATCGAAGACATGCTTGGGGGTTTACGCGACGAAACCAATTTCGAGTTCGCACAGCCTCATGAATCTATGGTGACGCTCGTCAGCACGATGCGTGTTGGAAACGGTCAGGCTGTTGTTGCGTCATGCCTTCTTGGTTCGGTGGTCAGTGCCCTGGATACAACCACCGAAGATTAATTTCTGTAGCGAATTCTTGTGATGAAGAGAAACACCAGAAAAGCAGTGTGCGTTTTTGCGATAGTCGCTGCTTTAGCCGGCTTGAGTGCAAATTCCAATGCGTCGAAGGCAGTGATCGCGAATGAAATGGCTCAAGCAATCCTGAGCGATGACTTCGAGACGTTTGATCAGATATTGAATTCTGGAGAAATCGGGATTGATGATTTCTCTTCAGATCCAAAGTTGTACAAGCTGATTTGTGGCTCAACCCACGAGGAGTTTTTTATCTACCTAGACCGACTGCTAGAGTTTGGAGTGGATCCGTCGACAGAAAGCCCTGAGAGAACGGTCACAAGTTCTTATCCGTTGATGTGTGCATATATCCGAGAGAATCTAGCCGCTTTCACGAAGTTGCTTGACGCCGGTGCGCGATCGGATGTCAGCGTCTGCAGGAACTGTGTTCGCCCGATTCCTCTGGTAAAGCGAGTTCTAGGCGAGCCGGAAATGTTCCTTGAGATAGTTAGCCTCAACGAGACATAACGAAAGAGCAGTTAGCGAGGAGATGTAGCACGAGAAGGGCCTATGGCAGTGATATTGTGAAGTTGCGAAGCCAAACAATGTCACAACCAAGAGGCCACTCCTCGTGAGACTAAGGAGAACAGAAT
>CALLMF010000042.1 GCA_938006335.1 uncultured Granulosicoccaceae bacterium
CACCTTCGCGCCTTCTTCGTTCTGCTTCAGGATCGCCAGAATCTGGCTGTCGGTGTATCGGGACTTGCGCATTGAAACCTCCTTGGGTCATTCTGAGATTTCTCTACTTTTCAGTCCAGTGGTTTTTTGGGGGGATTACAATGCCGACGTCTGGAACCGGAGTTACAAGGATGATCGGGTCAAGGCGGTTGCGGCGCTCGATCCGGGGCTGATCCATGGCCTCGATGCAATGAACGCAGAGGATCTGGTCGACAACGTCTTGCTGTTGGGTCTTGGCGAGGGCGAGGATCGATTGCTTGCAACAGACTTCAACCAGTCTGGTCTGGCACAGCTGCTGCCGCAGGCTGAGCAGCACATACTGGCCCCTGCCAACCACTACTCGGCCTTACCCGTGTGCACTGACATCGGCCCAGCCATTCTCGAAGATGAAGAGGACGATCCGGTGTGCACTGATCCCGAGGAGGCAGACCGCGCTGCGCTGCACGTACGTATCGTTGAATTGATCGCAGAGCAGTTCGGATTGACGCGTGCCGACTGATGCCGCAGGCTGAGCAACGATTCATTATCGCCAAGGGAAGGCGCGCGCAGCCACTACCAGCCAATCAACGGGCCCCATTACAGTGATCGAGTTGCGTACTCACTTGAGCGGCGCCAGGTGTGCATCGATTTCACACTTCACAGGAGCAACGCACATCGCGTGTGTGCAACAAGCTATCCTGCGAGGCGCGACTCCAATCGAGAGCCGTCGCGAGGGGAGCGCAAACAGGCTCCCGCCGTGAGCCTGTGTACTTGACTTCTTGGGTGAGAGATGGTGTTGACAGACAGCCGTAGGGATATCGAGCAGCGCTCAGGTGGACGTTGCCACAGAGTTGTCGCGCTATCGCTGATTTTCAGTGTTGCAATTGCGAGTGGTTGTGCCTCGAGCAGACCGAATCTGAGCGACGCGGCACTGTCCGGTGATCCGGTATCCATGGAGATGGATGGAGCCAGGCTCAACAACCAGGGCGCAAAACTTGTCAAGGAAGCCGAGCAACAACTGATCGAGGGTCGAAAGCAGCTTCGTGATGGCGAGGCGATGGTGCAAGACGGCAGTACCCGAGTCACCAATGCTCGCTTCGAGTACAAGGACCTGGCAAACGCCAGTGGCGGCGCGTCGACGCCCAACGCAGTCGCTGATGAAGCCAAGAAACTGAGGGCGATTGGCAGACGATGGGAAGACGCCATCGACACCATTCGCGACGGTAATCAACTGGTCGACAAAGGCAACAAGACGATTGCCGAAGCCCAGGAGGAGATTCGTAGAGGCAGACGGATGATGGAACAAGGCAGCACCTTGGTTCGCAACAGCGCGCGAGTCAGGAACAACGAGGCCTTGTTGCCTTTTCCTGAGTAGATAGCGAAGAGGCGACCCGGCCCATTCAACATTCGAATGAACAGACCGGGCCGCTCACATTCAGTCCTTCAGGATAAAGGTGACATTCAAATTAACGCGGTACTCGGAAATCTTCCCATCCTCAACCACAACCTTCTGATCCTTCACCCAGGCGCCGGTAACGTTCTTCAGCGTCTTGCTGGCGCGGGCTACGCCCTTTTCTGTCGCGTCGTCAAAGCTCTTGGTGGACGAGGCAATGATCTCTGTGACTTTTGCAACTGACATCGATGTGAACTCCTGTATTTCATCCAGTGGGAGCGTAATGGTAGTTTGAATACCCTGTCCGTGACTACCTGCTGAGCGAACTGCAACCGATGTCGAACACGCAAGCCCCTGGGGCAAGCCCTCTGGCTGGCGATACGCCGGACTTCGATACGCCGATAGACCGTGCGGGCACGTCCAGCCTCAAATGGGAGCGTTACCCCGGCAAGGACATCCTGCCGTTCTGGGTGGCCGACATGGACTTTGCCATCGCAGCCCCCATCCGCCGGGCGCTGGCAGAGCGTATGGAGCATCCGGTCTTCGGTTATTCGGTGGCCTCGCCGTCGTTGATGGATGCGGTGGTCAGCTTTCTGGCGCGTGAGCACAGCTGGAACATCGACCCGGAGTGGGTGGTGTGGCTTCCGGGCGTGGTGCCAGGGCTTGCGGTATCCACGCGCGCCTATTGCGATACCGGGGACGAGATTCTCGTCAATCCGCCGATCTACTTTCACTTCTACGATTCTCACGAGAGCGATCGGCATCGCTTGCTGCGTGTGCCCTTGATGAGCGACGACAATGGCAGGCGCAGCTGGGACATCGATGCGATGCGTGCGGCCTGCACGCCAAAGACCAAGCTGCTGATGCTGTGCTCGCCGCATAACCCGACCACGACGGTGTTTCGCGAGGACGAGCTCAAGGCGGTCATGGCACTGGCGGAGGAAATGGACCTGCTGGTGGTCAGCGACGAGATTCATTGTGATCTCGTGATGTCCGATGCGCGTCATATTCCTACTGCTGCGGCAGTACCGGAACTGGCGCATCGCACCATCACCTTGATGAGCGCCAGCAAGACCTGGAACCTGGCGGGGCTCAATGCGTCCTTCGCCATTATTCCCGACCCCGAGGTACGCCAGCGCTTTGTGCACGCCAAGCAGTCCATCGTGCCGGGGGTGCCGCCGTTGGCTTATGTGGCGACGGAAGCCGCCTATCGGGATGGCAACCCCTGGCGGCTGGCGCTGCTCGATTACCTGCGCGGCAACCTCGCTCGCATCAAGGAGGTGGTGGATGAGCTGCCGGGTCTTGAGCTGCAACCGCTGGAGGCCACCTACCTTGCGTGGCTGGATGCGCGGGGTCTGGGGCTGGAAGATGCCCGCGCACATTTCGAGGCGGCGGGTATCGGTTTGAACACTGGCGAGGAGTTTGGCGAGCCGGGCTATGTGCGCTTGAACTTTGCCTGCCCGCGCGCACAGCTGGACCGTGGTCTTGAGCGGCTGCGTGCTGGCGCGCTCAGGGCAGGGTGATGTGCCCGACATCCACCGCGCGCAGGAAGTTCATGGTCATCCTTGCGGTGGCGCCCCACAGCACTTCGTTGTCGTAGGGCTCGTACACGATCACAGGATGCTGGCGGGCACTGCCGGGGTCCATGTCCTCGCGGGCGCGGAGCGTGAAGTTGCTGCGTTGCCTGAGCCAGTCGAGCGGAATGGTAAATGTCCTTGCCACCTCATCGGCTTGCAACAGCGGTGTGAACGGGCGCTCCACGATGGCCACCACCGGCGTCACCGCATAGTGGCTGATGGTGATGTAGTCCGCCATGCGGCCGATCACGCGCGTGGCGTCGGTCGGCAGGCCGATTTCCTCTTCTGCCTCGCGCAGGGCGGTGGCTTCCAGAGAGTCGTCTCCGTGCTCGACGGCGCCACCGGGGAAGGCGACCTGTCCACTGTGGCGGTCGTGTCTTGATTCCGCCCTGCGGATGAACTGCAGGTGCCAACCATCGTCCCTGGCACTCAGAGGTAACAGCACCGCGGCTCGGCGCAGCTCTCCCGCCGGCGTGCCCGGGCTGTCACTATCTCTGTGCAGCCCCTCGTCGCCGTTATCGTCGAGTATGGTGAGCGTTGGTATCACCTGCTGATTTCCCTGTCCTTCAAAGGCTTGTCCATGCACATCGATTTCGAGACCCTGGAACCCACGGCCGCGTACGCCATGCTGACGCAGACCATCGTGCCGCGACCGGTGGCGTGGGTACTGTCGCGCAATGAAGACGATAGCTTGAATCTCGCGCCGTATTCGTACTTCAATGCCATTTCTGCCAATCCACCGATGATCATGTTGTCTATCGGCAAGCACGCCGATGGAAGAGAGAAGGACACGCGCCGTAACATCGAGGCGCGCAGTGAATGTGTCGTGCATATCGCGCACACGGACCAAGCCGAGATCATGAACGCGACCGCAGCCACACTGGATGCCGGCGTCCCCGAAATCGATGAAGTCTCCAAGACCTTCAATCCGGAACAACTCAGACTGACATCCATGCCCGGGAGTTCCCTGCCGCGCTTGGCAGAATGCCGGGTCGCGTTTGCCTGCCGTCATGTGCAAACGCATGAAGTCGGGCCGCAAGGGGTGGTCTTTGCTTCCGTCAGCGATGTGTGGCTGGACGACAGCATCGTCGATGAGGATGCCAAGGGGCGTGTGCGTGTAAGTGCGGCCGCGCTCGATCCCATCGCGCGCCTCGGTGGCGGTGAGTATGTGGCCCCGGGGCGCATCATCAGCGTCGAGCGTCCCAAGTGACCTCGGACGTCAGGTGGTGGCCGCGTCCTGGCTCTGCTGGCTGGCGTTCGCTGGCCATCAAGGGTGGCGTGCTCGTGTTGGTCATCGTCGCAGTGGCCATGCTCTGGCGCGTGGTGCCGGTCGCGTCTCTGGTGCAGTCACTGCAGATCTACGTGCAGTCACTGGGGCCAGCGGGATTCATGTTGTTTGCCCTTGTTTATGTGCTGGCCACGCTGGTGATCGGCCCTGCAGGCTTGTTGTCGATGAGCGCAGGCCTGATCTGGGGTCCGATGGTCGGTCTCGTGGCGGTGTTGGCATCAGCCACGCTCGCGGCCCTTGTGGCAGCACTCATCGGGCGCTATGTGGCGCGCTCTCGCGTGCAGGCGCTGGTCAACAAGGACCGCCGCGCGCGAGCGGTACTCAAGGCGGTGGATGAGGGCAGCTGGCGTCTGGTCATCCTGTTGCGGCTGAGTCCGATACTGCCGTACGGTATCCAGAATTACCTGTTGTCGGTCAGCGGCATACGCCTGTTGCCGTACACGTTGGCAACGCCAATCGGCATCCTGCCGAGCAGTGCCTTGTATGTGTATCTCGGTAGCCTCGGCAGTGAGCTTGCGAGTGCGAGCCCCTTGCGTTGGGTGTTGCTTGGCCTGGGTCTTGTCGCCACCGCGCTGGTCGCGTTGCTGATCGCGCGCAAGGCGCAGGCGGTGTTGGCGGAGTCCGTCGAGGACGCCTGACACGCGGTGCTACACGCAGCGCTCAGCGCGGCTTGCGCGCCACCACGTTCTGTCGCGGCTTCACCACGATCTCGTCGATGATCGCGCGATCGTCACTGTCGAGCATGCTCATCACCGCCTGCGCGACATCCTCGGCGTGAAGGGCGTGGGCATCGTCGCTGCCGGGTTCAAAGTCGAGTGCATCGAAAAAGTCCGTGCGCGTCATGCCCGGATGGACGATACCGACATGCACATTGGCACCGGCAAGTTCGAGGCGCAGTGCCTGCGCGGCGCCTCGTAGACCGAACTTTGCGGCGCTATACAGACTGCCTTGCTTGCCGCCCTGCAGCGCACTCTCTGATCCCATGAACACCAAGTCTGCCCGGTCGGCATGACGCAGTCGATTCATGCACTCGCGTGCGACAACCAAGGGGCTTGCAAGGTTAAGCATCAAGCTGGGCCCGATGGCGGAGCTGGCGATGTTCTCCAACGGCGCGATGTCACCGCGCCCTGCATTGAGGATGACAGTGTCTATCGGGTGTTGCTTGCAGAGCTCGCGCACCGCGCGTGATGTGAGATCGAGGTCTGCAAGATCGATGGCGATGCGTTGCACGCCCTCGTGTTCAGCTGCATCAGTGTTGCTCCAGCGGGCAAGCCCTAGCACCGTGTGACCACGCGCGGTCAAGGCTGTGGCGATGGCAGCACCGATGCCGCGGCTGGCTCCTGTCAGCAATACCGTGCGCGACATGTTCAGCTCGCCTGTGCGTTGAGAGTGACAGCGGTGTCAATGCTGCAATCGAACAAGCGTTTTGCTCCCAGGGTGTGGGTTATACGCTCGCGGCAATGATCGAGCAGGCGTGCTTCCAGCGCTTCGGGATACGCCATGCTGCCGCCGCGCTTTTCAACAGCGGTGGCAAGCAGACGTGAGTCCGGGTACAGACGCCTGAGCTTTTCATGAAACGCGGCAGGCAGACGAAAGCTCCCGAGCGTGGCCGAGTGCACCGCGTCCATATCGAGTGCCGCAAATACCTGGTCAAAGAACTCGCCATAGAGCTCATTGGCGTTGTCACACGCGATGACCGGATCAAAGCGCAAACCAATGGGCCAGCCTGCGGCCTGCAAGCGTTGCAGTGCGTCGAGGCGTTGTGCGAGTGAGGGCGTGCCGTGTTCTTCGGCTTTGACAATCGCCTCTGGCGACAAGCTGAACGCAACGACCACGCGCGGGTTCGCATCACGCTTCAAAAGCGGGCGGATCTGGGTGCTCTTGGTACGAAGCTCGATGAAGGCCTTACCGTTGTCATCAAACCGGTCGAGCATGGCATCGACAAAGCCGGTGATCGGATCCAGTGCCAGTGAGTCGCAGTCGTATCCTGAAAAGAACCAGCTCGGTTCCGTACTCTCCTGCGTGGTGCGTTCCATGTCATCGAAGAAGTCTTCGAAGTTCACGAACACCACATGATTGGCACTGCGATACATGCCTTGAAGAAAACAATAGCGGCAGTCGTAGATGCAGTTGAGCATGTGCGCGAAGTAGAAGTTGCGCGTACCGCCGATGCCGTATCCCGGTGGAGTGGGCAGAACGCGCTTGCCCTTCTTCTCCGCAAGAATCAGCGCGGGTTGTTGCTTCTGCTCACGAAAGTTCTGCCCCGCTGCGTTGAACAAATCCGTGTAGCGTTTGATCGGCACATGGCGAGCGGACGCATGGCGCTCGAGCAAGCGTTCGGTGCGCGGGTGCGTGGCTACCGCTTCTTCTATGTAGATCGTGTCCATCAGCCGTAGGTGACTGCGCTGTTGTTGATGCGCGTGTCCAGCCAGTCGATCAGTGCGCGTGGTGTGTCGAGCGGAGCGAGCTCTTCGGCGGTGGGCATGCGTCCGATACAGGTCAGGTGGCGGCTCAGCATCAGTCGCAGTCGATGGCCTTCGGTTTCACTGTGGCGGGCGATGTTTGTCTCTATGTGAGTGGCGGTCTGCAGCACCTCTGTGTTGTGGTCTCGGGCGGGTTCGCTGCGTGCGGCGAGATAGTCGTGCAGGGCGACCACTGCCTGCAGCTGCCCTTCGATCAGTGCGCTGACGACGTGCTTGTCGATCGTCTCCAGCGAGTGCTCCGGTCCGTCGGAGATCACCTTGAGGCATTGCACGCCGGCGCTCCCGAGCACCGGTACCGCGGCGGTGTACACACCGGCGGCCTCCATATCGAACACGGCATCCTTGCGGTATTGCGTATCGGGTGCGTCGACGGTCTCCACGGTGGTGTGGTGCTGGATCGTGGGCGTGATGCGTCTTGCCGGTAGGTCCGGGTACCAACGACGCCCGCTGGCGCGGTCCTGCACCGCGTGTGCGAGGCACGC
The DNA here is from genome assembly GCA_938006335.1 of uncultured Granulosicoccaceae bacterium. Classification (GTDB taxonomy): domain Bacteria; phylum Pseudomonadota; class Gammaproteobacteria; order Granulosicoccales; family Granulosicoccaceae; genus Granulosicoccus. The sequence continues at coordinate 7,242 of CALLMF010000042.1, forward strand.
GCTGCCTATCGGCTCGGTACCACCGGCGATACCGACGTTGAGTACGCCACGCACGCTGGGGTAGCAGGCCAGCACCGCGGCGACGCTCGCTGCGGCCGGCAGTTTGCCGATACCGGTTTCCACCAGCACCGCCTGGTCCGAGACGTAGAGAGGGCGGTGCACTGCCGCGTGATCCTTGCGCGCCATGCGCAGCTCGCGGCGCACGGGGCGTGCCTCTGCGGCCAGAGCGGTAACAAGACAAACGCGGGGGGAGTGGGGCATGCGCGCAGTGTAACGGTGGCCGCGCGGCGTTACACTCCGTGTCTGACTCACGGAGTGTCATGCATGTTGCTGTCGAACCTCGAGTTCCTGCCCGATAGAACCGTCAAGCGCCATCTCGGCCTGGTGCAGGGGAGTTCCGTGCGCTCCAAGCACGTCGGGCGGGACATCGGTGCCAGCCTCAAGAGCCTCTTTGGTGGCGAGCTCAAGGGCTACACCGAGTTGCTGCACGACTCGCGCGAAGAGGCCACGCAGCGATTGCTCGAGCAGGCGGAAAGCCTCGGTGCCAATGCGGTCATCAATGTGCGCTACAGCACCTCCAGTATTGCGGCCGGTGCGGCGGAGATCTTCGTGTACGGCTCCGCGGTCGAGCTGGAGTAGGCGCTTGATCGGCCTCTCCCAGATCGTCTTCTTTGTGCTGCTGCTGTTGTCGGGCTTTGTCATCGGCAGCGTGGCAGAACGGCGACATCGCAAGAGCATCATCAAGCGCGAGCTTCAGTTCAACGCGCTGCCTGCGATTGCAAGCCGCCGTCCGGCAGAAGATCGACCGTATGCCCAGATGCTGGTGACCGGCAGCGTGGTGATCGGCTCGGACTACTTCAAGACCTTCCTGTCCGGTCTCATCAATCTGTTTGGTGGGCGCGTCACGCCGTATGAATCCTTGATTGACCGCGCCAGGCGCGAGGCCACGCTGCGCATGAAGGAGCAGGCCTCACAACTCAACGCAAGCTACGTGTTCAACGTGAAGTTCGAGACCATGCGCATCGCTGCCGGTCGCGTGCCCGCACTCGAAGTGCTGGCCTACGGCACGGCGCTCGTCGCCACCGACCAGCACGCCTGAGAGGCGCTTGACGATGGTCACCTACGAGAACCGCCAGCCGCAGGAAGACATCAACGTCACCCAGCGCCACCCGCTGAAAAGCTTTGCGATCTATGCGGTCTCTGCACTGGTGCTGGTGGTCGTGCTGGTCGTGATCATGCAGTTCGCCGGTGGGTTTCTCGCCAAGCGCGTACCGTTCTCGGTGGAAACACGCGTGATGGATGCCATCGGTATCGAACTCGGGGACGCGGACGCGTCGCCTGAGATGAAGCGCTACCTCAACGAGTTGGCCGCGCGTCTGATCGAGCACATGCCGTTACCCGACGACATGAGCGTGATCATTCACTACGACGATGAGGACGTGTTCAATGCCTTCGCCACGCTCGGCGGCAATCTGATGTTCTACAAGGGCCTGCTATCCACGCTCCCGCACGAGAACGCGCTCGCCATGGTCATGGCACACGAGATCGCGCACGTATTGCATCGCGACCCTGCGGTCGGTCTCGGTGGTGGTGTTGCCAGCATGCTGGTGCTCGCGGGTCTTACTGGCAATGCAGGCACAGGCCCTGCGAGTTCGGTGTTGTCGTCAGCGGGTGTGCTGACGGGCGCGCAGTTCACGCGACGCATGGAGATCTCGGCCGATGAGGCAGCGGTTTCAGCCTTGGGTGGTTTGTACGGACATACCGCGGGCGCCGATGCGCTGTTCAGAGCGATTGCCGAGCAGCGTCAGAAGAGTGGTGGACGCGGCATCGAGGACGGTGCGGATGTGTTCGAGCGGTTCCTCGCCACGCACCCCATCGACGCTGACCGTATCCGTGCCATTGTCGAAACATCCGAGTCGCTCGGCATACCGACGTCGGGTGAGACGACACCCTTGCCCGCTGCCTTCAAGTCGTGGCTCTAGTCCCCGCGCTCGATCCACTCGTCGATCAGGAAGCGCGCAATCGAATCCGGTCGTGGCAGTTTGAACTCGGGGCCCGGCTCTCCCCAGACACCGAAGGTCTTGAGCTCTGATCGTGTGAACCAGCGGGCGTCGGCGAGTTCGGTCGGCTGACACTTGATGTCGCTGGTGGTGGCGCGCGCTTCAAAGCCCAACATGATCGAGCGCGGGAACGGCCAGGGTTGTGAGGCGATGTAGCGCACATCGGTCGTCTGGATGTTGGCTTCTTCGAGGACTTCGCGCATCACCGCTTGCTCAAGGCTTTCGCCGGATTCCACAAAACCGGCCAGCGTCGAGTAGGTGCCATCGGGCCATGCGGCATTGTGACCGAGCAGCACTTGCTCGTCGCCGCCATCGTCCGGGTGGCGTGTCACCAGCATGATCACGGCGGGGTCGGTACGCGGAAAGTGCACATGCCCTTCTTCACACTGGCGTGTGTGCCCGGCGTTGTTGGAGCTGAGTGCCTTGCCGCAATGGGAGCAGAAGCGGGTGTGTTCCTGCCACCAGGTCAGGCCGCGCGCATAGGCGAGTAGCGCGCCGTCATCGGCGGGCAGGTGAGGTCCGCACACACGCAGATCAGCAAACTCGGCAGCGACCGATGAGCCATCGGGGTGAGTCGCCTCCCTGGCAAGTGCGGCGCGTGCCTCATCATCAAGCGCCGAGACCGACCACGCAAACCAGGCCGTCTCGCCGACCAGGCCGAGGAAGATCGCATCCGGGGTGTCGCGCGCGCCATCAAGGCTTGCAAGGCGGGTCGGCAGTCCGCGGTTGTCCGGGTCGGTGGCGGGGCTTGCGACCAGTGCCGTACCTCGCCACACAGGCACGAAGCGCGAGCTGGCGGTGTCTCGCAGGCGGGCGATGGCCGCGGCATCAGCGCGCAGGTGGTCGGCCCGATCGAGCACGCTGTGCGTATAGAACATCACGTTGAATGACCGATCCCGTTGTAACCGCTGACCGAGTCAGTATAGGGACGCGCGGTCTCGCGTAGAGTGCGGGTCTGCCAATTACCTCGACGTCCTGATGCTTGCTCGTCACCGCACCTCTGTGTGCTGTCGTCTGTCCATGGTTGCACTGGCCGGTGCGGCATTGCTGTGTGCATCGCCGGGCAGTGCGACCGAAGCCCCGGCAGGTTTTACCGACAAGCCCCGGTGGGAGATCGGCGTGGGTGGTGGTTACCTGCAGGGCTTTGACTACCCCGCCTCGTCCGATGCCAATCGGCGTGGCATCGCCTTGCCTTACTTCATCTATCGTAGTGATGTGGTGCGAGTGGGCGGTGGTGGCTTTCGCGCCGTGGCCGTGGAGCGACCGCGCTTTCGTGTTGACGTGTCATTCGGTGCGGGAATCTCTTCGAGCAGTGATCAGGACGGCGCACGTTCCGGTATGCCGGACCTTGATTTTCTGTTGCAGGCCGGACCGCGTGCGCAGTTCATCTTTGCCAACCGACCCACTGACGGTGGCGGGCGTTTGCAGGTGAGTTTGAGTGGTGCGCTTCGTGGTGTGGTGTCCACCGATTTCAACAGCCTCAGAAACCAGGGTCTGCTGGCGCAGATCAACTTCAATGTCACGCAGCGTCGTGTGTTCGGTTCGAACTTCGATGCGCTGGCGCGGCTCTCGTCCACGTGGGCGGAAGATCGCTTGCACGAATACTTCTATGAAGTGGAGCCCGAGTTTGCGACCGCTGATCGGCCAGCCTATGACGCTACCGGTGGCTACCTCGGTAGCAGTGCCTTCATCGGTGGCGCGTACCGTCCAAACACGGCTGTACGCCTGTTCGCTGGTATGCAGTTCGGTTTTTACAGTGGTGCTGCCAACGAGGACAGCCCCTTGTTTGAAGAGACCGTGTCCACCGGGTTTGCGCTGGGCTTTGCGTGGACGATCAAGGAGAGTGCCGAGCGTGTAGCGATCGTTGATGTCGACCCTTAGCTGCCCAGCCACCCGATGAGATAGGGCAGGCCGGTGGCGGTGATCATCGCGGTCAGCGCCATGGCAAGGCCGGAATAGGCACCGGCGCGCTCGCTGATGCGAAAGGCGCGTGCCGTGCCGATGCCATGAGAGACCAGGCCGATGGCAAGCCCCTTGGCCGCGTCATCCTTGATGCGTAGTTTCGTGAGCAGCGGTACGGCGATCATGGCGCCGAGTACACCGGTGATGATCGCGAACACGGCGGTCAGACTCGGTACGCCGCCAATGCGTTCCGAGATACCCATGGCCACCGGCGCTGTCACCGACTTCGGCGCGATGGACAAGCGCAAGAGCTCATCCATACCGGTCACCCTGGCGATCAGCAGGGTGCTGCCGACGGTGCTGGCAAGGCCCGCTGACATAGCAAGGACAATCGGCAGCAGGTGTCGACGCA
>CALLMF010000043.1 GCA_938006335.1 uncultured Granulosicoccaceae bacterium
TCGCCGAGTGCATGTAGTCGAACGTGGATTCGGCGTCACAGAAGCGCAGTTCAACAATCCTGCTGGTGGCGTCGTCGATGAACACGAGCAAGCACGCCTTCTTGCCACGTTCCTCGAACCAGGCGTGCTCGGACCCGTCGACCTGGATCAGCTCACCAAAGCACTCGCGACGGTAACGCGGCTGGTAAGCACGCTGACGCTGAGCGCGGCGGCTTGACCAGATACCAGCATCGATGAGCCAGCGACGAAGGGTCTCGTCAGACAGTTCGATGCCATGGCGCTCACGGAGTTTCTCCGTGGCCAGTGTCGGTCCGAAGTCAGCGTAACTACCTCGGACAATCGATAGAACCCGTTCCTTGAACTCAGACGAATAAGCCCGATTACTCGGTTTGCCACGCTTCTTCGAAACGAGTCCAGCAGCACCGTCCAATCGATACGACTTGACCAACCGACCAATCTGTCTCGGTGTCAAGCCGAGCTGCTGCGCCGCGGCAACTCCGGTCAGCGATCGCTCGCTGACGCGTTGAACTACCTTCAGACGATCGAGTTCGGTGGTGCTCATGACGAGCAAGTCCTGTTGGCTCACGCAATGTCCGTTGGTCGACCCGGAGGTCAGGATGACGTTGTGTACAGCGCCGAAACCGGACATGTCTATCGTGGGGAATCAGGACATTACTAAATTGGTGCTACATATCATAGCGCATAATACATATTATGTTAAATAACCAATGAGCCACTGATTTGTCGCCAAGCAACAATGTCCCACCTGATGAATCTCTGACCCATTCAATCCGAACCAACGGTCGAAACCCAGTCGACACCTACGTACACTTTGCTGCCCGGCACGATCACCGTGCCACGCCAACCAAAGAAACCCACCCGCTCTGGCTCCCCCGACTTCTCTGATCCGCTACCTCGGTGCCTGCTTCGCATGGGAGTACGCCAACCAGGGAGATGTGAACTTCTCAGGCGGCCGTACCCGCTCGGCAGTCGAGGTACAGGTCGAGACGCTGGCAAGTGGTCTTGGCAACGGTACCGTGAGCAAAACGGTGCGATGGCCACTTCACGACGAGGTGTCACGCGAGGAGCTTGCCAAGCGCTACCAGCGTCATGAACGCAGCAGCACGCTCGTCTATGGATTGTTGGCCGCACGCATCGTTGGTGCGAATGGTCGAGCTTCGCCGCTTCTGATCGCGGAACTCGACGATGCCATTCTGCTCGATGCTCAAGCGTCCGAGTTTCCAGCGGCGCCGCCTGCCTTGTTCGTGAATCGTGCGCTCGTCAACAGACTCTGCACACATGAAAAACTGAACGACGACGCCGCAGAGCCGCTCGCCAACGATATTCAGGATATCGTTGACTCAGGGCCAATAGACAAGGCGCGGTTGAGCGCTCTTCTGGAGCGATTGCGCACTACGCTGCCGTCGCTGCAGTTGGAAGGCTTTGACACCTGGCCCTTGTTGTCGCCATTGCCGCCGGTCGATAACTCGGCCGCGAAGGCATTCACCAAGGCAGCGTCTCTGCATTGCTCGGCAGCAGTACTCATCGTAAGCCGTTCCCGGCAGTCCACAAGCGTGCTGCACGAACTTGAAGCGCTGGCTCGCATCGACGATAGCTCGGCCTTGTCGACACCATTGAGGCAGCTGACTGGCGCTCGAATGCCCGACGGGTCAGCACCGCGTCGTTTTCGTGGTGTCGATGCCAGTCACCTGACTGGCGCACTGTCAGCACCTCAGCGCCAGGCCCGACGTGCCGCTTCGGAGCATGCACTCAGCGTGGTTATCGGCCCTCCAGGCACCGGCAAGACCCATACGCTCGCCGCACTCGCCGCCGAGTGCGTTGCGGGTGGCGGCTCGGTGCTCGTGTGTGCTCGCAACCGAGCCGCCGTGGACGTTGCCGAGCGCTTCCTTGGTGACAGGCTTGCGTTACAGGGAGCCATCATGCGTGGGGGTGATATCGCCACCCAGCGTCAGCTGAAGTCCACGCTGAAACAAGTACTCACCCGTGGCGAGGTTACGTTCAAACATCCGCTAGAAGGCGACGAGACTCCAGATCTGAACGACGCCAGGTCGCTGCATAAGGCCTATCGACGCGCATGTCGCGATACGCGACGACGTAAACGAGAAATCACCCGACTCGATCGCAAGATCCGTGTTCTAACGTCCGTAGCTGACGACACTGCCGGAATTATCGAAAAACTCGAGTACCGCTTGAGATGTCTGTTAAGCGGTGGTCCATCGTCACTGGCACTAGCCACAACGGTGGATCAGCGACGGGAGTGCCTGGACCAACTGGTTGACTCCTCGTTGTTGGACCTGCGCGCCCGACTGCGACGAGACGTGCGTACCCAACTGGAGCGTGACCGCCCCGCCCTGACTCGCCTCGCAGACAGCTTTACCGCACGCGAGCAACGACAGCTCAAGTTGCAAGCATCAAACGACTATCGCGCTTTGTTGACGCCGATGCCGGTATGGGTCGGTACATTGGCTGATCTTGGGCGCATGCTACCGATGCAAGCCGAACTGTTCGATCTGATATTGATCGACGAAGCCTCGCAAATCGATCCGGCGAGCGCACTACCGGCCTTGCAACGTGCAAAACGCGCCGTCGTGTTTGGAGACGCCGCACAACTGCAGCACATGTCTTTCCTGCCGCAAGCGATCGAGACTGAACTTCTGCAACGCGAGGCACCAGAAAATGACAACGCGCCTGGCTTTCGCAACGATAGTCTGCTCGACTGGGTTAGCCGCCGACTTGCCGGGCCCTCCGCGATCAATCTGCTCGACGAACACTTCAGAAGCGCGCCACCGATCATCGGTTTCAGCAATCAGGAGTTCTATGACGATCGACTGGCGCTACTCACGCGCGTGACTCAACGCTCAAACGAAGCCGGCATCGAGATCGTGAATATCGAGTCGGGGCATCGAGACGCCCGAGGCGTGAATCGCAGGGAAGCGTCAGCACTCGTTGCTCGTTGTGTGCAAATCGTCGAGCACTATCAATCAGCAGACGACGAAGACGTACCTGCGATCGGTGTGATTTCACCGTTCAGAGCGCAGGTCGATCACTTGACGCGAACCTTGAATCAAGCGCTCGATGATATTTCAGGCGCTACCCGCGCCAACACCTCCCGACATCGATTGATCGTTGGCACCGCTCACGAATTGCAGGGCGAGGAACGCGACATCATCCTGTTCTCGGCTGCGGTGGACGACACCTCAGCTGCGGGCGCCCTCTACTTCCTGTCGCGACCGGATGTGCTGAATGTTGCAATAACTCGTGCGAAACACCAACAGATCATCTTCCTCTCGCGCGCTGCAAGCCGATTCGATCGGTCCTCCTTGTTTGGAAAATATCTGAACTGGATCGAGCAGCACACACAAGAAAAAGAAGGCGACCCTCCAGCATCCCACCTCCAACAACGCAATTCAAAAAAGCTCACTCCAGCAGCCACGGCGATACAACACGTGCGCCAGCAAATGATCGAAGCACTGCAAGAGCACACGGCGTCAAACGAGATCGATGTACGGGTCGGTTCCGTGCGCATTGATCTCCTCGTGCGCACGGCAAACGCTGCGCTGGGTATCGATTTCATTGGCTTTGACAACAGCACGCGTTCTCCCGGTCTGTCGCTCGCGGATCACGGTGTCCTGTACCGTATCGGCTTGCCCATCATTCCAGTGACTATCGACGATTGGACTGCAAGTTCAGCCACGGTGATCGACCATGTTCGCTCGCGCTGCGAGAAGCTCTCGCCACCGAAGCCCGGATCGTGACTGGCCAGGCGCAATGGAACACGCTGCGGCTCGACGTGCTTGTTCAGGTCGCCAGCGTGCAGCTTGATGGGGATGCCGAACTAAAGACACTGTGGGAACGCTACCGAGTTGCACTGACCGACGCCTTTGATCATCCGGTGCCTGCCCACTCCGTGTACCGCCAGCTGCGTACCTTTGCGGTTGCTCGCTGGCCGGTGCTCATGGAGATAGTGACCAGGCCATTGAACCAGGCGAACATGCGGCAGGAACGCGTGCCGATCCTGTCCGAGGCCATCAAGATGCTGGAACTCGCCGTACGATGACGTGAGCGCGGACTCACCGACAGACTGGACGTCGAGATAGATGTGTTGCGGGTCTTGCTCAGCGCCAACGCGCAGGACCCGGACGGTAATTCCATCGGCGTCTTCAAAGGCTGATCGATCATGCGTCGAGGCAGAACAAGGATGCGCATTGCCGACCGATCCGTTCGACAGTTCCTGAGATCAATCGGCGCGCCCTCTGCCGGTATTGTCACCGGCCGCTAAGGAATTGACGCGAGATCAAGGGTCTACAATGCTCCGCTGAAGCGCCTCGAGGAGCAGATAAATGCCGGAACAATCATTCTGCTTAGCCAGTGCATTGGCTTTGACTCTATACGACGGATTTTTGTATGACCACCATACATCCCTGCCACGTCCGGTCGAGTCATGCCAACTCGATCCTCGATGCCGTGCCTGCGGCACACAATATCGAAACGCCACACCGAGCGTGACTGGGCGCTGCTCGGACACTCTCAAGGGGGTTGTGTGGCGCTTGCCAGCGCGCTGATCGCGGCGTATCACCCTGCCAGCGTCTCCAGAGAATAAAATGATCACACTTACATGGACACCCACGTGTCTCTCATTCTTGGCGGGTGTCGCCATGTTCTTCAGCACGGCAACATCACAGGCAGGATGGAAGTTCGAGAGTATCGAGCTGAACCCCGCCCGATTGTTCGACGCCATTGACGACAGCTCGGATCACCGGTCGCTGAGCGGCGGCCTGCATTTCACCGACGACACGGGGCGCAACGAGATCGCGATTCCGTTGCTCTGGGTCGACAACAAGGAAAACCCCGAGCGCATCGGAGACTTCTCCGCAGTTCGGTACGAGGTCCAGTTTCGCCGTTACTTCAAGGACGAGGGGCACAACGGCCTGTATGCCGGGCCGCTGGTGCGCTATGCCGATTTTGAGGGTACCGACAGGGATACCGGCCAACCACTTGACGATGGCCGCCTTGGGGTCGGTGTGGTATTTGGACAACGAATACCATTTGGTCGGAGTCGCTTCTACTGGGGCTACGGGGTCTCGATCGGGTATCTGTTCGGTGACGAGGTGCGCGTACGCGACAGTGATTGGATCAACGTATCCACTGACACGCACTACGACACTGACGATGGAAATACCTTCGTCGATGTGGAGATTCTGAAGTTCGGATTTCGATTTTGAGTGCCGGGGCCACTCTGCTCAGTCCACCGTCGACAAAGCCCCCAACACGGTCTTTCCGATAGCGGTGCCACTTGCCTGCGCATCATGAGCCTGTTGCAATGATTCAGGCGTCATAGGCCCACGGACCGTCGTCACCGTCGAGGCAAGGACGCCTGAATCCAGCAGCCTCGACACGCGGTTGAGCAACGCACCCTGCACCTCCATGTCGTTCATCTGAAACAGCGAACGTGTAAACATGAACTCCCAGCTCACCGAGATCGCCTTGCGCTTGAGCGGCAGAATGTCGAGTGATGATGGGTCATCAATCAACGCAATGTGCCCCCGCGGCTTGATCAGCTCGCCGATGGCGGCAAAGTGCTTATCCGTATGTGTGAGTGACGCGACGTAGCGCGGCGATATTCCAAGCGTGGCCAGTTCTTCGTCCAGCGGGTTCTGGTGATTGACTACATGATCTGCGCCCATCTGAATGACCCAGTCACGCGTCTCGGCTCGTGATGCTGTGGTAATTACCGTAAGCTCGGTCAAGGCCTTGGCAAGTTGAATCATGATAGAACCGACACCGCCTGCACCACCGATCACGAGCAAGGCTTCTCCGGCGCCTTCGCCCTGAGTCAGGCCAAAACAATCGAACAGCATCTCCCAGGCAGTGATTGTCGTCAGCGGCAAGGCCGCCGCTTCAGGAAAGCCTAGTGACTCCGGTTTACGCCCGACAATGCGCTCATCGACCACTTGCCGTTCCGAATTGCTGCCCGGACGCGACAGGTCGCCAGCGTAGAAGACTGGATCGCCTGGCACAAAAAACTGCACCTCCGAGCCTATCGATTTGACGACACCGGCGGCGTCAAAACCCAATACATGAGGTGCTCCATCGGCGCCGAGACGTGAGCGCATCTTCACATCAACCGGGTTGACCGAAACTCCGCGTACTTCAACGAGCACATCACGTGGCCCTACTACTGGCTCGTCAACATCCACAAGCACGAGACGACCGGTGTCAGCTTCTGTCCCTTCCGGGGTCATGCCTATCGCTTTCATTCTGTGTTCGACCTGTGAACGCGGGTGACTGAAATTATTTCCAACATCAGGTCACTCAGGTCGGGCAAAAGCGGAGTGACGTCCGCTGCCGCCCGACCAGGCCTGTGTCAAGCCTTGAGATTATCGGCGAAGAACTTGATCGTACGCTCCTCGGCAATCGCGGCCTGTTCTTCGTTGAAGCGAGGTGTGGAATTGTTGTGGAAGCCGTGACGCGTTCCGGGATACAAGTGACGTACAAAGTCCTTGTTTTCTGCCGCCAAAGCGGCCTCGAACTCCGGCCACATGGCGTTGATACGCTCGTCGTCTTCTGCGGACTGCACCATCAACTTTGCAGATATCGCGGGCACATCATCCGACGGCGCCGCGGCGCCATAAAACGGCGCACCCGCGGCCAGACCTTCACCCATCTCCACCGCAAGGTAGTTTACCGTACCACCGCCCCAACAAAAGCCGACAGCACCGAGCTTGCCGTTGGAGGTTGCGTGGTCCTTGAGGAATCTTGCGCTGTTGAGCATGTCGGTCTTGAGCTGGGTCTGGTCCAGGCTCTTCTGCAGCTCGCGTCCGTCATCGTCGTTGCCCGGATAGCCGCCGACCGGATACAGGCCATCAGGTGCGAGGGCCACGAAACCCATGGTGCCAAATCGCCGTGCAACGTCCTCGATGTAAGGATTGAGCCCTCGGTTCTCGTGGATGACCAGAACCGCAGGAAACGGCCCCTCACCCTCGGGTACCACGAGATAGCCCTTCATTTCGCCTGAGGTGCCACCCGGTGACGGGTAGGTCTGATAGGACGGTTTGATGCGCTCGTCGGTGAACGAGATGGTTTGTGCTTCGGCGTATCGAGGCATCAGGGCCTGGGCCATGGCCAGACCGGATACGCCGGCAACGCTGATCGCGCCACAGCGCTGCAGGAACTCACGGCGATCCATATGTCCGTGGCAATACTCGTCGTACAGCTCGTACACGGCATCGTCGATAACGACGTCCTGCGAATCAGTGTTCTTGTCCATCATGGTCCAACCTCGGAGTCAAGGGAAAGGCGTGTCCAGGTACCCGACGCGGCCGGCAGCCGGTGCCTGTCGCGATTGACAACACCCCGTCGCCCTCAGTCGGCTCTCCGCGCATTCCAACGGCTTTACCCGGCATTGGCAACCCCGTCGGTAGATATCTCCACTTCGGGGCTTGCCGGCCGGACCAATCCTGTCATCATTCCTCGTTGATCATTGATTGCAACCTCAGACGGGCACATGGATATCACATCGGAGTGGGCGAGCTTTGGCGGCCGCCTCAGCGTGCATGATCACGATAGCGACACCCTCGGCTGCCGCATGCGGTTTGCCGTGTACACGCCGCCCGCAGCGACCTCGGGTGCGCCCTGCCCGGTGCTGTGGTACCTGTCCGGGCTGACGTGCAGCTGGGCCAATGTGATGGAAAAGTCCGGACTCCAGCGCTATGCCGCGGAACGCGGGATCGTCGTTGTCGCTCCAGACACCAGCCCACGTGGCGACGACGTCGCCGACGACGAGGCGTACGATCTCGGTCAGGGGGCCGGTTTTTACCTGACCGCCACAAAATCGCCATGGAGTACGCACTATCGAATGGACGCGTACCTGACCGAAGAGCTGACCACGTTGATCGGACAACATTTCCCGGTTGACCTGAGTCGCCAGGGAATTACCGGGCACTCAATGGGAGGTCACGGCGCTTTGACGATGCACCTCAAGCACCCAGAACGCTATCGATCGGTATCCGCGTTCTCGCCGATCGCCTCACCGAGTGATGTGCCATGGGGCCAGAAGGCGTTTGCGGCTTACCTCGGCGATGACAAGGCCCACTGGGCACAGTACGATGCCTGCCACTTGGTGGCCAGGCAGCCGAGCTCAGCCGAGATTCTCATCGACACCGGCACGGCAGATAGTTTCCTGGAGGAGCAACTGCTCCCTCAGCGCTTCATTGATGCCTGCCATGATGCCGGTCAGCCGATAAACTATCGAATGCAACCCGGCTACGACCACTCATACTGGTTTGTCGCAAGCTTCATCGGCGAGCACATCGCCCACCACGCGAACGTGCTCAAGGACTGACCTTCGTGGGCGACTGATCGCCCACATCTGTTGATGGTGAGCTTCGGGCGCCGCTAAGCGGCCTGAACCTGTGCAGCTCCATCGCCGTTGTGCGCGACTAGCAGAGCGGTCACGTCGTCGCGCCACATCGGGCACGCGAGCAGATAGCCCTGGCCAATGTCACATCCATGCCAGCGCAGTCTCTCGAATTCGAGCTCGGTTTCCACACCTTCTGCGATCACTGTCAGGTTCAGCCTCTCCGCCAACATCAGTACCGCCGCCACGATGGTGTCATTGGTATCACCCTCACAGATACCGGAGATAAAACACCGGTCAACCTTGAGCGTATCTATCGGCAACTCGGTGAGTGCGCCCAACGACGAATGCCCAGTGCCGAAATCATCCATGGCGACATGGATGCCACGTCTACGCAACTTCTTGAGTGTTCCCACCACATCAATCGCTGCATCCATGATGCAGCTTTCGGTGATTTCAAGCTCAAGAGCAGACGGGGGCATGTTGAACTTCTGCAAGGCGGCTTCCACACTAGCTTCGACGTCACCCAAGGCAAACTGACGCTGTGACACATTGACCGCGATACGTTCTGGCGCAACGCCATCGTGGCACCACTCGGTCCACTGACGGCACGCTTCGTTGATCACCCAATCACCAATCTCGACGATCAGACCGGTTTCCTCCGCGAGCGAAATGAAGTCCGCCGGAGTAACCAGACCCCGCTCGGGGTGCTCCCAGCGAATCAGCGCTTCCAGTCCCCACAGTGTCTTGTCGGCAACCCTGAACTGCGGTTGATACTGCAGCTTGAGCTGACCATCAAAGGCCCCTCGCAGATCCCGCTCGAGCTTGAAGCGTTCATCCAGCTCGTCCTTCATCGATCGATCATACATGCACCACGAATAACTCTTGCCGTGCTTTGCCTTGTACATCGCGGCATCCGCGCTGGCGATCAAGTCATCCGGATCTACGGCGTGTTCCGGGAACAAGGCAACACCCGCGCTGGCACGTACCAACTGCTCGGACTCACCAACGTCAATCGGATCTGCAAGGCTGGAAAAAATCGCATCCGCCAGGTGTTCAACCTGCCGGGCTGACGAGACGTTGTCGAGGAGCACGACAAACTCATCGCTACCGATGCGCGCTACGCACGAGTTGCTCGATAGCTCGTGCTTGGAATGCCCAGCATCGGTCAGATGCTGATCGACAGTATCGTCAATGCGTTGTGCAACCACCTTCAACAGACGATCACCCGCCCGATGCCCCTCAACATCGTTGAGTCGTTTGAAATCAGCGAGGTCAAGAAACATCACGGCGACATGTGTATCGGAGTACTGGGCATTCTGTACAGACAAATTCAGCGCTTCAAGAAAACCGCGCCGATTGGGTAGTCCAGTCAGCCCATCTTCATATGCCAGGCTCTGGATGCGTTTGTGCGATTGCCGGATGCGCTCGTGGGAATCACGCAACTCACTCATCGACTCCGACAATTTTTCACTCATGCTGTCGAACGAGTTGGCGAGATCGCCGATCTCGTCATCGCGCTCCAGCTCCGTAGATGCAGACACATTTCCATCGCCTAGCGCATCTACGTTCTTCTGCAGACGATGCAGCGGGTTGACGATGACACGACGCACCAGCCAATGAAACATGAGCGCGAGCACACCAACGGCCGAGACGGTCACCAGCGCAACGATTTTCAAGATCCCGACAGCCACACTCAGCTGCTGTGATGCAGGCACCAAAACCACTGCATTCAGCCCTTCGAAAAGTTCAGTGGATGCGGCCTGGTATGTCACACCATCAACGTCCAGATCAACCAGCTCGTTAGAGTGCTTGCTGTTCGCGTATTCATCAAACCAGGTTGCACCGGCAGCCTGCGCCTCACTCGCGATTTCTTCAGGCACGTGGACCGACGAGCCGTCCTCGTCAACAATCGTGAAAAAGCCATTGTGTCCGATGGCTTTGCTAGCCGCAGTCTGGCCAAGGTCGTTCACGCTGACACTGATGACCACATAACCTTCCAGCGTCGGTCGCTTGGATGTGCCATGCCCCAGCGCAGGTCGTACGGGGCGTGCGACGGTCAATGACGGTTGTCCGTCATCCGCATGAGGAATGACCGAGCGGTGAATGGATGCTCCCCAATTCAAACCGACGTCGTCAAACCATGCAGAGTGCGCGTCGGTGACTGAGCCACTTGATAGCCCTTCGTGGGCAATGCGAATGACTTCAGAGCCGTCACGATTGAGCAACCGCACCTCTCGATACAACGGCTCGGAAGCCATCACCTTGCGAAACAGGGACTCGACCTCGGCTTTTGCCTTCTCAGAGCGATATTCGAATTTGGCTTCGGAAAACCATTGAGCGACTACCGCAGAATCGGACATCAGTACCGCGTCTCGCTCCGCAGCCTCTGCAAAGGCATCCACTCGAAGCTCGACGCGCTCAAGCGCCATGTCGACGTCCTGTTGGAGGCTATGGCGAGAGCTTTCGATCAGTTGCAGGCAAACAAGCGCACCGAGCAAGCACAGCGCTATGGTAGCCGCAGGAATAACCGTGACAAGAAATCGGCTTTGGAGGCGCATCGGAACAACGAAAAATCAGTGATGCACCTATGGCGACGCACAGTCCCAATCCTTAAGGTCAGGCACCGCTGATAGCTGTTTGATTTTGTAAATTTTTGCCAGATCGTCAACTTCCGAGCATCCGGTCACGCTCACTGTCCGCTGCTTCCATGCGATCAAGGGTGTAACGCGTCCCCTCGACAGCACGCTCGTTGATCAGCTCATCGAGCGCCGCAAGCGTCTGCGCATCGAGTGAGATATCTGTCGCGCCCGCGTTCTCCGTGAGATGGGCTGCACTGCGGGTCCCCGGTATCGGAATCAATTGTCTGCCTGGCTGTTCGAGCAGCCAGGCAAGCGCCAGTTGCGCCATGCTGCACCCGATGCGCTCGGCAATGGCGCCGTACTCGACCAGCAATCGGGTATTTCGGGAGAATGCCTCCCTCTCAAAGCGCGGCCGTGCGATGGTTGCGCGCAGATCGGACTCCTCGAGCTCGGCGACCGACTTCGCCTTGCCGGTCAGGAATTGACGACCGAGGGGCGAAAACGGGACGAAGGCCACACCCAATTCCTTACAGGCCGCGAGGATGCCCGCCTCCGGCGTTCTAGACCACAGCGAGTACTCGCTTTGTAGCGCAGCGACCGGAGCCTCGGAAACCGCACGCCTGAGCGTGTCGGTCGACACCTCGGACAAACCGATCTCACGGATCTTTCCCGCTTGTTGCAGCTTTCTGAGCGCACCCACACTGTCTTCGATCGGCACTGCGGGGTCCGGGCGGTGCAAGTAGTACAAGTCGATCTCATCGACACCCAGCTTCTGCAGACTGGCGTGCGCCTGCTCCTCGATGACCTCAGGCCGTCCATCGATACCGCGTGGCGTCAGACCACATTTGCTGGCTACCGTGTATCGCGCGCGGGTATCCTTGATGGCATGGCCGACCAGACGCTCGTTGTGACCATCCCCGTACATGGTCGCGGTATCCAGAAACGTCACTCCGACATCGGGAGCGGACCGAATCAGCTCAAGCGATTCATTGTCGTTTGCGGGGCCATAGCCCATCGAGGCGTTCATGCAGCCAAGTCCGATGGCTGACACTTCCAGAGATCCGATACGACGTGTATGCATGAAGCCTGTGTCCGAGGGGTAACGGAGATGCACCCGAGGATACCGCTGTTGAACCCGATGTGGACGTCGACGACAGCTAGAAGAACGCCACGCGTGACACCCTTCGCGGGGTTCGTCCTGCTGTGCGCATCGCCCGTTGCCTACGGACATGTATCCGAACAGGCACTGGTGCTGCTCTTGCCGACCGACGTGTACGCGACAGTGGGTACCAGCATCGTGATACTCAGTGCGCTCGCACTTGCCGGCCTGCCGTACAACAACCGAGCTGCAACACCGCCCCTCAGCGACGAGTGGGCGCAGATCCGGGGTCCTTCCATTGTGTGCAGCTTGATTGCGACTGCGGCGCTCGCGCTCTTGCTGGTAGCGGGATACGCAGGATCTCGTGACCCCTTGAGCAATCTTCTGCCGCTCGCGGTCTGGACGGTCTGGTGGATCGTACTGGTGTCGCTGCATGGATTCCTGGGAAACCTCTGGCGACACGTGAATCCATGGAGTGGCCTGGTGCATGTCATGCACGCCAAAGGTGTACGCGACGGATTCGCCAGCCTGCCACGCGCCGTCGGACGCTGGCCTGCCTGCGTGCTGCTGCTCGGCTTCTCGGCCTTCGTACTCGCCGACCCTGCTCCGGATGATCCCTCGCGTCTTGCCGTCATAGTCGCTGGCATCTGGCTGGCCGCACTTGTCGGGGCGAGTGCGTTCGGACCCCACGCCTGGTTTACTCGCATCGATGCCTTGTCCTTGTTGATGTCGCGCTTTGCGATGCTGGCGCCGCTGCATCGCACCAGCACCAGCGCCTTTGCGCTGCGTATTCCCGGCCTGCCCCTGACGCATGTGGCCGACTACCCGCGCAGCCACGCCGTGTTCTGCACGTTGTTGCTGGGCATCGGTAGTTATGATGGATTGAACGAGACCTTCTGGTGGCTCCACCATATCGGTGTCAATCCACTGGAATATCCCGGGCGCTCCGCGCTCATCTTGACGACGGTGACAGGCCTGCTGCTGTTCAACCTGTTGTTGCTTGCGGTGTTTCTCTTGTGCATAGCCACCGGCGTCAGGCTCGCCGGCCGTATGCAGCCCCCCAAGAACACAGTCCGGGCTCCGGGCAAGGTCAGCACTGGCCTCATGTTCGAGCGTATCGCGCCCACTCTCGTGCCCATTGCCTTTGCGTATCACCTCGCGCACTACCTGACCACCTTCCTCGTCAATGGCCAGTACACGCTCGTCGCCATCAGCGATCCGCTGGGCCGCGGTGCCGACTGGCTCGGCCTCGGTCATCACTTTGTCAGCACCGGCATGTTCAACACCCCGAGCAGTGTCAAGGCAATCTGGTTGACACAGGCCACGGTGGTCACACTGGGGCATCTGTTGAGTCTGATACTGGCCCACCGGGTAGCCGAACACCTCTTCAGCTCCCGCCGTCAGGTCGTTCTCAGTCAGATTCCGGTGGTGATATTCATGTGTGCCTACACAGGCTTTGGTTTGTGGCTGCTGGCATCGCCAAAGGGCGCCTAGGCGTCCGGTCATCGACTGCCGTAAACTGGCGGTAGACGAACACCCCACAATCCCAGAGATGACTGACCGGAATTCGACGACGGACGACACCGCTGCCACACTCACTTCAGGCAGCCGTCGACGTGCCCTCAAAACCCTCGCCGGTGGTGCGGGCGGGCTTGCTGCCACCGGCGCGTTGCCGGGCTTGAGCGGCTATGTGCAGGCTCAGAGTGCCGAGCCGATTCGCATCGGTTTTCAGGTACACCGGACGGGTATTGGCGCCGCATACGGGCGCTGGTATGACCGAACCACACAGGCGGCCGTTGCCAGGATCAACGCCGAAGGCGGCATCAACGGTCGCCCGGTGGAGATCATTGCCGAAGACGATGGCACCGACCCCAAACGCGGCGCGGAAGTTATCGAAAAATTTGTCAACCGCCATGAATGCGATGTCGGATTCGGTACCTTGTTCAGTCATGTGGTGATCGGCTCGTCACCGCGTGCAGGGGAGCTCAAGCTGCCCTACTTCGTCGTTTCGGAAGGACACCACGTGGCCAGTGGAATGCTCAACCGCTACACGCTGCAACCCGGTATCACCGACGTCAAGAGCCAGGTGCAGGCGATGGCGCCTTATGTGGCCAACACGCTCGGCAAGAAGGTAACGATGCTGTATGCCGACTTTGCTTTCGGCCACGACCATCGGGACTTCTTCAGTGAGGCCATCGCAGCCCAGGGAGGCGAGGTCATCGCAAGGATTCCGATACCGCCAACCGAAACCGCGTTTACCAAGTACTTCCCCAAGATTCCCCGAGATACCGACGTCATCTATCACGTGATGGTCGGACCGGCCGTACTTACCTTCGTCAAGGAAATGGGTGAATTCTTTGGTCCATCAGCGCCGGCTATTTTCGGGTTTGTCGATAGCCTGGAGGCCGTCGATATCAACAGCCCGGGACTCGAGTTTCTGGAGGGCAGCTACCTGTGGGAAGGCTATCCGCGCTACGCCCAAGCCGACCAGACCGAGTACGACAAGGCCTACCGAGAGGCGGTCGGCGTCGATGACAATGGCGCCTCGGTATCCGATCCGCGAGATGTGTCCACGTACGCACACATGTTTGGTTGCTGGGAAACCCTTCACGTGATCAAGGACGGCATGCAGGCCTGCGATTACAAGGGACCGGAAGATCGACCCGCATTGATAGAAGCGGTCGAGGCGATGTCGGATATCCCGCACTCCGTGGCGCATCCGCAGGGCGACAAGGTGTTCAATGGCAAGACCCACCAGGTATTCGGCCATCAATACATATCAAGGGTTCAGCAGGGACGGCTGGACGTGGTGCACACCACGTCAATCGAGGACACCCTCTATGAAGATGAGGTCGATTACACGACGCAGGCCTTGTGACGCACCCGCACGCGTAAGCCATCGTGGAATTCGGACCCCATCTGGTTCTGGCCTTGCTGGAAGGCTCGATAACGGCTGCCGTGCTCGCATTGACGGCGGCCGGGCTTGCGATCGTGTTCGGTATTCTCCGTGTGGTAAACGTCGCCCACGGCGAGTTCTTCATGTTGGGTGCCGTGATTGCGTGGTTTGTCACGACGACGCTTGCAGATGTGTTCGGTGCATCGCCGGCGGTCGGATTTGCGTGTGCAGCGATCATCGCGCCGCTCACCACCGGCCTGATCGCCATGCTGACCGACAAGCTCGTGTTGTCGAGAATCAACTACGACCCTGAGCGCACCATCGTTGCCACGATTGGGCTGTTGTATGTGCTGCAGCAACTCACCTTGATGAGCTTTGGTCCCGATGCTCGTCCGGTCGAGGCACCATTCAATACACGCATTGCTCTGCCCTGGCCCGAGCTCGGACCCAATGGCTGGGCCTTGAGCTGGCCCTGGGGGTTTGGCACAACCACCTACAAGTTGTTCGTCATCGTTGCCGCTGCCAGCGTTCTGGTATCGCTGTGGCTCTTGCTCAAGCACACCCGCATCGGTCTGATCATGCGCGCGACCGAGCAGGATAGAGACATGGCGACCGCCTTTGGGGTTCGCGTGAATCGCGTGTATTCACGAGTATTCGGTCTGGGAGCTGCACTCGCGGCACTCGGGGCGGTGCTGGTGGTGCCAATCCAACAGGCGCACTACCTGATGGGTGGCGACCCTTTGCTGCTGTCATTCATTGTCGTCATCATTGGCGGGCTCGGTAGCGTGTCCGGTACCGTGCTGGCCGCAGTAATCATCGGGCTGACCGACGGCATCGTCTCGGTCTTCTTCTCCGCTACGCTTGCCAAGATCATCGCGACGGTAGCTGTGGCTCTGGTACTGGTGTTCCGACCTCAAGGATTGTTGGGTCACCGTGCCCCCTGATACACACCGTATCCGATGATGGGCCCGGACACACGAGCCCTGGCCGTGCACCTGGCCGTGATCGCTCTGCTGATCGGGTGCTGGTTTGTACTGCCCCAATATCACACTGGTAATCTTGCGCGCATTCTGGTTCTGGCTACCTTTGCCAGTGCCTACAATCTCGTCTTTGGCTACACCGGGCTGTTGAGTCTCGGGCATGCCTTGTTCTTCGCAGCCGGCATGTACGGGCTTGGAATTGTCATGCAACATGGAGGCGTCAGCGCCTTGCCTGCATGGGTATTCGGCGTTGCTTGTGCCGCGACGGTCGGCCTGGTGACAGGGGCACTGGCACTACGGACCAGTGGAGTGGCCTTCATGATCGTGACGCTGATGTTCGCTCAGGCAGGCTACCTGTGCGTGTTGTACTTCGGTGACTGGACTCGCGGTGACGAAGGCTTCGTGATTGCTCGCACCGCCCGTAACCTCATCGGCATCGACCTTGCTGACGAGCGGGTTCGCTACTTCGCGGGCGTGTGTCTGTTTGGCAGTAGCCTCTTGGGAATTGGACAACTGGTGCGCAGCGGTTTTGGCAAGACGCTGATCGCCATTCGCGAGAATGAAGAGCGGGCACGCATGCTTGGCTACGACGTGCAACGCTGCAAGCTGATCGCCGTCGTGATATCCGCCGCGCTCGCCGGGGCCGCAGGTGCTGCCTATGCTTTGCTGTTCGGCTATGTTGGCGCAAGTTTCGCGGCCGTGCAGTACTCCATACTGCCGTTGCTGTGGACGCTGCTGGGTGGTGCAGGCACCACGCTTGGACCTCTGCTCGGAACCCTCGTGATGTTCTACCTCGTGGACTACGCCAGTGACATCACCGACGCCTACCTGCTGGTTGTCGGTGTGGCCTTGATTCTCGCCACCCTGTTTCTGCCACAAGGCATCGTAGGCACCTTGCGCCGTCGCGTGCTTCGGTGGTTGCCATGAAGGTGACTGAAGAGAGTGGCCTGGCATGACGCGCCCCGTCCTTGAAACTCGCCACTTGTCCAAGTCCTTCGGCGGCGTGGATGCGGTGAAGGATGTCAATCTTGCCGTCCACGAGCACGAAGTGCGCGCGCTGATCGGACCGAACGGCGCTGGCAAGTCGACGCTGGTCAGCCTCGTGTGTGGGCGTTTGTCCCCCACTGCGGGCACGGTACATTTCGATGGCCAGGATGTGTCTTCACTGCCAGCGCATGCGCGAATTCGTCTGGGTATCGCATACACGTTTCAGATCACCAGCGTATTCAGCGAGCTGTCGGTATTTGAGAACGTGGCGCTGTCGGTCAGACGTGCGATAGCAAGCTCCAATGCCGGCATGAGGCAACGCAAGCGTGCCATTCGAGAACGCGCAATGATGGCGCTGGACCGTGTCGGTCTGGCTGATGCCCGTGATCGTCCGGCAGGCGACCTTGCTTACGGTCACCAGCGCTTGCTGGAGATAGCGATGGGTCTTGCGCAGGCCCCGCGCTTGTTCATCATGGACGAGCCAACGCAGGGCCTTGCCCTCGACGAGATCGAGCGCTTCAAGACACTGATCGGTGAGCTGTCCAGCTCGAGCACCATACTGTTGATTGAACACAACATGGATGTCGTCATGGATACCGCACATCGTATCGCCGTACTGGATGCAGGCGAATTGATTGGCGACGGTAATCCCCAGGACATTCAACAGGACGCGCGCGTGCAAGCGGCCTATCTCGGCACCGACACAGGTCCTGCATCCGCATGACACTCGTTGTCCATGCAATAGACGCAGGTTATGGTGCGGTGCGCGTATTGCACCAATTAGGCTTTTCGGCCCGTGCCGGTGAGGTCACTTGCATTCTCGGGCGCAACGGGGCAGGCAAGACCACCACGTTGCGCGCCATCATGGGGCTGCTACCGCTGGACGCAGGCGCCGTTCATCTCGGCGACGAAGATATCAGCGCCCTGCCCGCGTCAGAGACGGCAAGCCGCGGTATTGCATTGGTGCCACAAGGGCGGCGACTGTTTGGGGCATTGAGCGTGTCCGAAAATCTTGATGTCGGCCTGATGGCACGCCGTGCCTCGTCCACACGAACGGACAACGACATACGAGAGCACGTGCTCACGCTGTTCCCGCGCTTGCGCGAACGCATGAAACAACGCGCATCCACCTTGTCTGGCGGCGAGCAGCAAATGCTCGCTACCGCACGAGCGCTGTGTATCGAGCCGAAGGTGCTGCTACTCGACGAACCAAGCGAAGGCTTGCAACCGTCGATCGCTGCGCTGCTGCGAGACACGACTCGGCAGCTGGCCGAAGACGGGGTCGCGGTTGTTCTTGTAGAACAGCATATCGACACGGTCCTCGCGCTTGCCGACAAGGCCATACTGATCGAAAACGGACGCCTCGAGAAAAGCCTTGCCAAGGATCAACTCGACGCCACGGTATTAAGCCGTCACCTCGGAGTCTAGTACGCGATTGAACACGGGTTTTATTCTCGGGGTTGTAGCGGCGCTTGCCATCAGCCTCACCAATGTCTTCTCGCGCGCGCACTTCGAGGCGGGTTCCACACCTACGACATTTCTGGTTGCGCGCTACCTGATGTTCGTGGCCTTTCTCACAGTGGTGTTTGCGGCGACCGGTCGCCTGCGACGACTATCGGGCAAGGACTACGGTGGCGTCGCACTCGCGGGTCTGTTGAACCTGTTCGGGGCGTCCTGTCTTGCCTTTGCAATACAGCGTCTACAGGTAAGCCTTGCGGTCGCCGTGTTGTATCTCTTCCCGTTTTTCGCCTTGATCATCGATGCCTTGCTGGACCGACGCCTGCCACAGCGGCGGACCGTGTTGGGCCTGGTCGCTGCCTTCTGTGGCCTGGTGCTGGCCCTCGGTGTGGGACGTGGCTCGGTCCCTGACGCTACAGGAGTGCTGTTTGCGGTGCTTGCAGCCCTCGGCATCGCCACCTCGTTTGTGGTTATCGAGCGCAAACTGCAGCACGTCGGTGACGTCATGAGCCTCTATGGCATCAGTCTGATCGGGCTGTTTGGCGCGATCATACTGGCCGCTGCTACAAGGGACGTCGTGTGGCCGTTACCCACGCCAAACGGCTGGACGACGCTTCTCATCGCTACTGCATCCTTCGGGCTTGCCTCGGGCGCGATGTTCATGTCGGTCGCGCGCATCGGTGCAACACGCACCGGGCTGCTGATGAACCTTGAACCGCCTGCGACCACCATGTTCGCGCTGATCATCCTCGGCGACACGATTTCCCTGCTTCAGTTTGCGGGAGTGCTCATCGTGATCGCGGCCATCATCGCCTCACGGCCACGGCGACACGCGGCGTCAGGCCATTAGATTGCCGGTACCGACAGTCCGGGTACCTCATGCTTGGCGATCAGTCGGGCGGACTCTCCGGATGCCACGACATTCGACACGAAGTCGGCAATCCATGCCGAGGCGCGCGGTGCACCGTGCCGACTTCCCACGCACTGCTTGACCGCGGTGAACGCCGGTTCGACCATGGTGGCGCCCGGGAACCTCGCCTGTTCGTCGAGGAGCTTGGGGCGCAAGCACGCCAGCGCATCAAACGCGCCGTCGTTGAACGCATCAAACGCTTCCTCAACGGTCGTGAAGCGTTGCAAGGTCGCATGCTTGAGGTTATCGCTCAGCCAGAGTTCATAGGCTGCACGGGCCTTGACGCAGATGCGAACCCCTGGCACATCGATCGCTTCCGGCGTACTCAATGTCGAGCCTGCCGGCACCAGGTAGTTGGCTTGAATCTCCGCATACGGCGGACTGAAAGCCATCACCGCTGCTCGCGCAGGCTCATCGGCAATGTTGGCGATGTCCCATACATTGTCAGCGGCGGCATCCGCTACCGGTCCCGGACCGCCAAACAACACGAACTCCACGGGCACGCCGAGCGCATCGGCAATCATCCGCCCCATGTCCGGTGAAACGCCATCCGGCTCACCCGATGCCGTCTTTGCGTTGACCAGCAAAAAATTGCTCATGTTCAGGCCGACGCGCAATCGACCTTGCGGCGCAAGCGCGCTGACGATATCCGGATCAATGCTCATGGACAGTGGCTCATGCAAGTGAAATGGACTGCGAGGTGCTGGCGGATTTGCTGATGGCCTCGATCACCCGCTGATTGGCCAGCCCGTCCGCTGCGGTAATCAGCGGTTGTGCGGTGCCTCGTATCACGTCGGCAAAGTGTCGGACCTGTCGTGTCAACGGATCCTCGTTGTCCAACGGCACGCGTGTTTCGCTGATGGGTTTCCACCAGCTACGGCCTTCGGGCTGTGACCAAAGCGCAAGATTCGGCAAGGACAGACTACCGTGTGTTCCTCCGATCTGATAACAGCTGTTGTCGGTACTCGGGTACATCGGATTCTCACCAGCGGTGAGCTCCCAGCTACACGCAGACACCACCGTGTCCGACAAGCCAAGCGTACCGAGCGCGCCGTTGGAAAAGCGCAGGATGACCGCCGCCGTGTCTTCGGTTTCAAAGCCCCGTACGGCATTCGATGTCATTGCCTGCACCGTCTCGATCTCGCCGCAGAGATAACGCAACACGTCGATATCATGGATGAGGTTGATCGAAACAGGTCCTGCCCCGAGCTTGCGACGCCAGCTCGCCTCGAAATAGTCGTCGGGTTTGAACAGCCAGGTGCTCGAGTGCACGGCCGTGATACGACCGAGCCTGCCTTCGTCGATCAGAGCGCGAGCACGCGCAATCAAGGGGTTGTGTCTGCGATGGTGGCCGACCAGTACGGGAACACCCGCGGCAAGGCTTGCATCGACTATGCGTCGCGCGCCTGCTACATCGTCAGCCAACGGCTTCTCGACGAGCACGGGGATACCACGCTCGATGCACGCCAGCGCCATGGGCACGTGCAGCTGGTTGGGTGTCGCCAGGATCACGCCCTGCGGTACCTCGGCATCGAACAAGCGGTCCAGACTCTCGTAGTGAGCCGCATCATGTCGACGGGCGACATCAGGTCCCGCCGCGCCGGGGTCGACGACCGCACTCAGGCGCGTCGTGTCGACCACGCTGACCGCAGCCGCATGCCGGTGCCCAATGAGGCCGGCCCCGGCAATCGCTATTCTGACAACATCGTGCATCATGTGGTCAGACCACTTATCAGGTGGCTTCAAGCATGCGGGCTACGCGCTGCACGGCGAGCTCATAGCCCTGCACACCGCAGCCGACGATGATGCCATCGGCGCGCAAGGACACATAGGAGTGCGCCCGGAAGGACTCGCGCTTGTGCACGTTGGACAGGTGCACTTCGATGACCGGTCCCTCAAAGGTGGACAGAGCGTCCAACAAGGCGATGGAGGTGTGTGTAAGCGCCGCCGGATTGATGATGATCCCCACCGAGTCGGTACGTGCCTCGTGTATCCAGTCCACCAGCTGCCCTTCGTGATTGGACTGCTTGAACGCAAGCGACACACCGAGCGCCTTCGCCTCCTTGTTGCAACGGGCTGCCACGTCATTGAGCGTGTCGTGACCGTAGATGTGCGGCTCCCGCTGACCCAGCAGGTTCAGATTGGGTCCGTTGAGAACGGTGATGAGCTTTGACATGAAAACGATGAAATGCAGCGGGTTACCCGAATAGTAGCGTCCGGCGCCGCCAACGGGGGTCTTTAGCGCGCCAGTCCGTTCAATGCAAGATTCGCAACTGCGGCGGCATACGCCACGCGATCCTGTGTTGTGGCACGTGGGTTCCACTGATAAAACCAGTTGAGCATGCCGAAGATGGACATGGTGCTCTGCCGAAGCAACTTCGGGTCATCGCCCAGTGAACCCGGCGCATTGGCTACCAGCACGTCGGACACGTATTTGACCATCTGCCGCTGATGCAGTTTCAGGGGTTCGCGCTGTTCGTCCGGTAACCAGTGCAAGCCTTCTGTCAGCATCTTGTGCTCGTTGTCCATGCCATCGTAGGCGAGCAGAAACTGGCGGGTTACCGCGTGTAGCTGCTGTGCCGGGTTGAGCCCATCCATGCGCAGCGCAAATACAGAGTCCCGCAGGGATGCAAGATAGGTATCGAGAATATCGAACACGAGCGCGTCCTTGCTCTCGTAGTAGTGATAGATCGTGGCCTTGGACACACCACAGGCCTGGGCCACCTGATTCATCGAAGCACGCGAAAAACCGTCCTTGGCAAAGACCGCCGCCGCTATGGTGAGAATATGCCGACGCTTGTCGTCATAGTCCTTGGCTATGGGTCTGGCCATGTCAGCTCAGCGGCATACGCCGATCCACAACGCGACGGGCCTTGCCCTGCGAACGCTCCACGGCACCTGGCTCGCCGACCGTCACCTGTGCCGTGACGCCAATGACATCCTTGATACGCGCTTGCAGGGCCTGACCGGCGGCAGTACGAGCATCAGCATCAGCGGCGTCGGAGGTGGCCTCGACGTTTACCGTCATGCTGTCCATCCGTCCCTCATTGGTCAGCTCGATCTGAAAATACGGGGCGAGCGCCGGGGCTGCGAGCACCTGCTCCTCGACCTGTGTCGGGAACAGATTGACACCACGGAGAATGATCATATCGTCCGATCGACCGGTGACCTTTTCCATACGCCGTAGCGTGCGCGCGGTTCCCGGCATCAATCGCGTGAGATCCCGCGTGCGATAGCGAATCATCGGCAAGCCTTCCTTGGTGAGCGTGGTAAACACGAGTTCGCCCTTCTCACCATCGGCGAGGACATCACCGGTTTCCGGATCGATGATCTCGGGGTAGAAATGATCTTCCCAGACGTGCAGACCGTCCTTGGTCTCCACACATTCGTTGGCAACCCCGGGGCCGAGTACTTCCGACAGACCATAGATGTCGACCGCATGCATGTCGAACGCCGTCTCGACTTCCTCACGCATCGCGTTGGTCCAGGGTTCGGCTCCAAACACGCCGACATCGAGCGACGACTCGCGTGGGTCGATACCGGCGCGCTGGTACTGCTCAAGGATGTTCAGCATGTAGGACGGTGTGACCATAATCGTCGACGGCTTGAAGTCCTCGATCAAGGTGACCTGACGCTCGGTCATGCCGCCGGACACCGGCACCACGGTGCAGCCAAGGCGCTCGGCGCCATAGTGTGCCCCCAGGCCTCCGGTGAACAAGCCGTAGCCATAGGCCACATGGACCATGTCACCGGCACGTGTTCCGCTGGCTCGCAACGAGCGGGCGACCATGTTGGCCCACATGTCGATGTCTTTTTGTGTGTAGCCCACCACGGTCGGCTTGCCGGTGGTACCGGAGGAGGCATGGATTCGCACGATCTGTTCGCGCGGCACGGCAAACATGCCAAACGGGTAGTTCGCGCGCAGGTCGTCCTTGAGCGTAAAAGGGAATTTCGATAAATCCGCAAGCGACTTCAGGTCGTCGGGATGCACCCCCTTCTCATCAAAGGATTTTCGGTAGAAGGGTACGTTGTCGTACGCATGGCGCAGGGACCACTGCATGCGTTCGAGCTGCAGACCACGTATCTCATCGATCGATGCAATCTCGATCGCGTCGAGTAAACTGCGCTCCGGTGTCAGCGTCTTCATGCGTTTTCAACTCCTTCATCGAACAAGCTGCCGCGAATGGTTCGCGAGCAGCCTCTGAACTCGGCCACCACGGTGCCCGCCTCATTGGTCACTCGGACATCGCAGATACCGTTGCGCCCGTTCAAGCTGATCTCGCGCGCCGTCGCCGTCAGCCGATCCCCTACCCTGGCCGGGGCGATATAGCTCATCGTGTTGTGTTGCGCGACGGTCAGCTGGTTACGACTGTTGCACGCAAACGCAAATGCGCTGTCTGCGAGCGCATAGGTCACACCCCCGTGGCAGATGCCGATACCGTTAGCATGATGCGCCTGCACGTCGAGGGCGAGTACCGCGACGCCCTCATCAACACTCACGATGGTCATACCGAGCCATTGACTCGCCTGGTCCTGCGCCCACATCGCGGCGGCGGACTTCTCTGCGCGCTCTTGGGGTGTCATCGTCACCGGCCCGTGAACTCCGGTGCGCGCTTGTTGAGAAACGACGACACGCCTTCGGCATAGTCCGCGCTCTCTCCACAGGTCTTCTGGTATTCCGCCTCAAGCGCAAGTTGCTCTTCGAGTGAATGGCTCGTCGCCAGCCGGATGGCCTTCTTGGTATGCGCAAAGCCAAGCGTGGGCCCGCAGCTCAAGCTTGCGGTGAGCGCACGGGCTTCGACCATCAATTGGTCATGTGCGACGACCCGATAGATCAATCCCCACTCCAGGGCTTGCTGCGCGCTCAAGGGCTCGGCGGTCAGTGCCAGCGCCCGAGCACGCGCTGGCCCCAGCAGCCGTGTCAGATGCCAACTGCCCCCCGCATCCGGCACCAGCCCTACCTTGGCAAACGACTGGATGAAACGTGACGTGTCCGATGCGACGACGAGATCGCAGGCGATCGCAAGGTTTGCGCCGGCGCCAGCCGCTACGCCATTGACCGCACACACCACGGGTACATCAGCCTCGGTGATCAGGCGGATCAGCGGGTTGTAGTAGGTGTTGAGCGTATCGCCGAGATTGGGTGGACCACCCATTTTTGCGGGGTCTCTGTCACCGAGATCCTGACCGGCACAAAAACCCTTGCCTGCGCCGGTCAACAGGATGGCTCTTTGCCCGCTGGCAAGAGCCTCTTCCAGCGCGGCGCGCAGCGCAAGATGCATCTCGTCGGTGAAGCTGTTGAGCTTCTCTGGCCGATTGAGCGTGATTTCCGTCCACGTCGCATGACGTGTGACCAACACCGTTTCGCTCACTTGAAGTTCTCCCTTGCATGCGTGGGCAGACGACGGTAACATCCCATATACCGACCGGTTGGTCAACTAATTCGACCACTGGCTCGCACGAGGGTCCCGACTGCCACATGAGCGTTCAAGCAGTTCATAGCTTTGCCGCCGGTCAGTGGATGGGCACTGACAGCAGTGCGCGAGAGATCCATTCGGCCATCACCGGAGAGCTGATAGGCTGCGCCGGTAATTCAGCGCTCGATGTCGAGTCCATGCTGGGTCATGCACGAGAGGTCGGCGGACCCCGCTTGCGTGCGCTCGGCTTCCACGATCGCGCGCGGATGATCAAGTCGCTTGCGCTGCATCTGGGCGAACACAAGCAGGCGCTCTACGAGCTTTCGTTTGCCACTGGTGCCACGCAGAAGGATCACTTGATCGATATCGATGGTGGGATCGGCACCTTGTTCGTTTTCGCGTCCAAGGGCCGCCGCGAACTGCCTGACGGCAAGGTCTACCTCGACGGTGACATCGAGCAGCTATCGCGAGGTGGCAGCTTTCTCGGTCAGCATGTGTGCACCCCCTTGCACGGTGTGGCGGTACACATCAATGCATTCAACTTTCCCGTGTGGGGCATGCTCGAGAAACTTGCGCCGACCTTGCTTGCCGGTGTCCCGGCCATCGTCAAACCCGCGACCTCCACCTGTTACGTCACCGAGCTCTGCGTCAAGCTCATGCTCGATAGCGGCATACTTCCCGAGGGTGCGCTACAGCTTGTGTCCGGCAGCATGGGGTCGATGCTGGATCACCTCGACAGCCAGGACGTCGTGAGTTTCACCGGCTCTGCGGCCACGGCACTCACCCTGCGTTCCTCACCTCATCTACTGAAAAAATCGGTGCGTTTCATTGCCGAACAAGACAGCCTGAATGCATCGGTGCTCGGTCCGGATGCTGTTCCGGGAACCCCCGAATTCGAGCTGTTCATCAAGGAGGTCACGCAAGAGATGACCACCAAGGCCGGGCAGAAGTGCACGGCCATCCGTCGAGTGTTTGCACCAGAAGCCCATACGTCGGCTGTGATCGATGCGCTGAAGCTGAGCCTCGCCAGCATCACCGTGGGTGATCCGCGCGAGAAGAACACGCAGATGGGTGCGCTGGTGTCAGCTGCACACAAGCAGGACGTACTGCAACAGGCGGCACTGATCGGTGCTCATGCCGAACGGGTATTTGGCAACCCGGACACCTTCACACTGCACGGCAAGCACGCGCAACGAGATGCGTTTCTCCCGCCAATGCTGTTTCATTGTGACTCGCCCGATACTGCAGGGCCCGTACACGACATCGAAGCCTTCGGCCCGGTGTCCACGGTGATGCCCTACCGGGACCTTGACCACGCGATCACACTGCTCAATCGTGGACAAGGCTCGCTTGTGGCATCAGTCATTACCCATGATGCGGATGTCGCCCGCGAGGTCGTGCTCGGCGCCGCTGCCTTCCATGGTCGCCTGTACTTCAACAATCGCGAGTCCATGCAGGAGAGCACCGGTCATGGTGCTCCCCTGCCCCACCTGGTGCACGGTGGACCCGGCCGCGCCGGTGGCGGCGAGGAGATGGGCGGCGTGCGCGGTGTCATGCACTACATGCAGCGCACGGCCATCCAGGGAAGCCCGGATGTCCTGTCATTCATTGGCAAACGATGGGTACCCGGCAGCGTCGAGCGTCAGCCTCCCGCCCATCCTTTCACCTGTACGTACCATGAACTCGAGATCGGCGACACCCTCAATACCCCTTCCCGGCTCATCTCGACAGAGGATATCGAGCACTTCGCCGAATTCACCGGCGACACCTTCTATGCTCATATGGATGAGGAAGCGGCCGCCAGAAATCCTTTTTTTCCGGGCCGTGTGGCTCATGGCTACCTGTTGTTGAGCTTTGCCGCGGGTCTGTTCGTAGAACCTGACGAAGGGCCGGTGCTCGCCAACACCGGACTCGACAAGCTGAACTTCATGAAACCCGTTGAAGCCGGAGATAGCATCAAGGTGCGCCTGACGGTCAAGCACAAGACACCCCGCAACGACGAGTACGGTGAAGTGCGCTGGCACGTCACCCTCACCAATCAGGACGATGAGCCGGTGGCAGAGTACGAGCTGTTGACCATGAACGCCTTCGAGCACAGGCTATGACTGCTTTCATTCTGGATGCGGTGCGTACACCCATCGGACGCTACGGCGGCGGGCTTTCATCCATTCGCACTGATGATCTTGCGGCCTTGCCCATCGCCGAGTTGTTGAAACGCAACTCCGGCATCGATGCATCAACGATTGATGACGTGATCCTTGGCGATGCCAATCAGGCCGGCGAGGACAATCGCAACGTCGCCCGCATGGCAGCCTTGCTCGCCGGCTTGCCGGACTCGGTACCCGGCACCACCATCAACCGCCTGTGTGCCTCGGGTATGGATGCGGTAGGGATGGCCGCGCGTGGCATAAAAGCAGGCGACTATCGCCTGGCCATTGCGGGCGGGGTCGAGAGCATGAGTCGCGCGCCCTTCGTCATGCCGAAGGCCACCAGTGCGTTCGCTCGCGACAACGTCGTGCACGACACCACGATCGGCTGGCGCTTCATCAATGCGCGCATGCAAGCGCAGTGCGGTGTCGACTCCATGCCCGAGACGGCAGACAACGTGGCAGCAGAGTATCGCGTCTCTCGGGAGGACCAGGATGCCTTTGCCGCCCGGTCCCAGCTCCGCTACGAAAAAGCGAAGGACGCCGGCTACCTGGCAGATGAGCTGATGAGCGTGCATGTCCCGCAGCGGCGTGGGGATGATCTGGTCATCGACAGCGACGAGCACCCGCGACCGGGCACATCGATCGCGAAACTTGCGGCACTCAAGGGCATCAACGGACCAGAGCTGTCCGTGACCGCAGGCAATGCCTCCGGCGTCAACGACGGTGCTGCGGCCTTGCTGCTCGGTGATGAGGCCATGGCGCGTAACGCCGAGCCGCTTGCCCGGGTGGTTGGCATGGCGGCGGCCGGCGTTGCGCCGCGACTCATGGGCATGGGCCCCGTACCCGCCACTCGGAAGGTGCTTGAACGAACCGGCTTGACGCTCGCGCAGATGGATGTGATCGAACTCAACGAGGCCTTCGCAGCTCAAGGGCTTGCCAGCCTGCGCGAACTGGGCCTTGCCGACGATGCCGAGCACGTGAACCCGAACGGCGGCGCGATCGCCATCGGGCATCCGCTCGGCATGTCGGGCGCACGTCTGGTGATGACAGCGGCCTATCATCTGAAACGAACCGGTGGTCGGTACGGGCTGTGCACCATGTGTGTTGGCGTGGGTCAGGGCGTGGCCCTGATCATCGAACGAAGCTGATCTGAAAGGGGGAATCCATCGTGTACGCACAGTTGGTGAAGTCAGAAGCAAGCGCGGAAGATCCGATCAGGCTGGCCGAATTCCAGGCCCGAATCGATCGAGGTGAAAAGATCGAACCCAAGGACTGGATGCCCGCTGGCTACCGAAAGACGCTGATTCGTCAGATTGGCCAACACGCGCATTCGGAGATCGTAGGTCAGCTCCCGGAAGGGAACTGGATAACGCGCGCGCCAACCCTGGAGCGCAAGGCCAATCTGCTGGCCAAGGTGCAGGACGAGGCAGGACATGGTCTCTATCTTTACTGCGCCGCGGAAACGCTCGGTGTGTCGAGAGACGAGCTGTTCGAGATGCTGCACAACGGCAAGATGAAGTATTCCTCGATCTTCAACTACCCCACGCTCACCTGGGCTGACATGGGGGCGGTCGGCTGGTTGGTCGACGGTGCCGCGATCATGAATCAGGTACCGCTTCAGCGTACGTCCTACGGTCCCTATGCTCGTGCGATGGTACGTATCTGCAAGGAAGAGAGCTTTCATCAACGTCAGGGATATCACCTGTTGCTGCACATGATGAAAGGCAGTGAGGCACAACAGCGCATGTGCCAGGACGCCTTGAATCGCATGTGGTTCCCGGCACTGATGATGTTCGGTCCATCGGACAAGGACAGTGTGCACTCGGCGCAGTCGATGGCCTGGAAAATCAAGATGAACACCAACGACGAACTTCGGCAGAAGTTTGTCGACGAGACCGTACGGCAGGCCGAATTTCTCGGCTTGCAGATACCTGACGATGCACTCCGTTGGAACGAGTCCACCGGGCACTACGACTTCTCGGAGCCCGATTGGGACGAGTTCCACGATGTGATCTCCGGTAACGGGCCGTGCAACCACGAGCGCCTCGAAGCGCGCAAGTCAGCCTGGAATGATGGTGCCTGGGTGCGCGAAGCCCGAATGGCACATGCGATGAAAAATTCCGAGCGTCGGCTCGCGGCCGCGGAGTAAGGCCATGGCCGAGGACACCTCATCACCTGCCGCTGGCAACGAGTGGCCCCTGTGGGAGATCTTCATCCGTGGTCAGCACGGCATGAGTCACCGCCATGTAGGCTCATTGCATGCCACCGATGCCGAGCACGCCATCAAGAACGCGCGTGATGTGTACACCCGTCGAAATGAAGGCGTGAGCATCTGGGTAGTACCTGCAAGTCAGGTGTCGGCCTCGTCCCCGTCAGACAAGGGCCCGATGTTCGACCCTGCACGCGACAAGGTGTATCGACACCCGACGTTCTATGAGCTGCCTGACGAAGCAGGCAAGATGTAATGGCGACGAGCGGCATCACACGCAGTGCCACCGTATCCGAGACGGCCGTGTTCGAATTCCTGCTCCGTCAGGGCGACAATGCCTTGGTTCTCGGACACCGATTGTCGGAATGGTGTGGCGTCGGGCCCGCCCTCGAAGAAGACATCGCGCTGGCCAACACGGCACTTGATCTGATCGGACAGGCGAAGATGTGGCTCGAGAGTGCCGTCGGTGAAATCGATGACAGCCGAAGCGCAAACGATCTTGCCTACCTGCGCGATGCCTGGGATTTTCGAAACCTCTTGCTGGTGGAAGTGCCCAATGGTGACTTCGGCCAGACCTTGCTGCGCGAGTTCTTCTTTGACGCTTTTCAGCTGCCCTGGTTGAACGCATTGAGTCAGTCGTCCAACCAGCGCATCGCGGACATCGCTGCCAAAGCCTTCAAGGAGGCAAGCTATCACCTTGAGCGCTCTGCGGAGACGGTCATCGCGCTTGGCGATGGCACCGAACAAAGCCATCAACGCATGAGCCGTGCGCTCGACTATCTCTGGCCATACACGGGTGAGATGTTCGTCGATGACGCGATCGATACACACATCGAGTCTGTCGGAATAGCCCCCCTGCCCTCTTCCATGCGACAAGCATGGAACCAGACGGTAGATTCCGTATTGAGCCAGGCTCAACTGGCGCGACCGCAGAGCACGTTTGCGCACAGCGGCGGGCGCACGGGATTTCGACATACCGAACACCTCGGCCACTTGCTGGCGCAGATGCAGGTGCTACAGCGCTCTTACCCGGGGGCGACATGGTAGCCGCCGATCCGACTGTGCAAGACCCGACAGAGGCGCAAGTCTGGGCATGGCTGGAAGCGGTGCCCGACCCCGAGATCCCCGTGATATCAGTGGTGGATCTCGGGGTTGTACGCGGCGTCAGCGTCAGCGGGCAAAGCGTCACGATCACGATCACACCAACCTACTCCGGCTGTCCGGCCATGTCGATGATCGCAATGGACATCCGCA
>CALLMF010000044.1 GCA_938006335.1 uncultured Granulosicoccaceae bacterium
ACTTGCTCACCTATCACGACCGGCCAAGAGCGATGTGGTTGATGACCGTGTCGATTCCGGGGGTCGCCTTGGCTGCGCGCTCTGCCGCCAATTTGCCCATGGTGTCCGAGTAGCCGAACAGCAGGGCCGTATCACCGTCGACCGTGACCGACACCTGGCCGGTGCCAGTAAGTGCCTGACGGACGTTCTGTGAGACTTCGCTGTGTGTGACCGCAGACGCAGGACCGACGGCGGCAAAGGTGGCTGCAACAGCGAGAGCGGCGGTAGCTAGCAGGTGACGAATTTGCATGATCTGATTCTCCAAGTTGAGTTGAGTTGAAATCGAAACGTTCGCGCTGTGGCGTGTTCTTGTTTCGATGGAATCAGTATCGGGAGGCAAGCTTGCGGGAGCATTGGCGGCGCTTTACAGCTGCACAAGGTCGGCTGCGGGAACTTTCGTGGCGCTGATGTGCCCACCGCCGGCGACGCAAATTGCTCGGGCACAAAAAAGCCGCTGTCAAACGGCTTGAACGTCGGCGCTTACGCGATCGAGGCCAAGCGCGACCTCCACCGCATCTTCGAGCCCGTCGTCATCGTTGTTCTCGTTAGTCAGACAGCGGCTGGCCGAGACCATCGGCTGGTCCGTCCGAATGCGCACAGTCGCGAGAAAAATCACTTCGCTGACCTTCGCGATTACACCGTTAGATTCGGCACCGTCTCTAGGAAGAAACTCGACAGTCGCTCGATCGCTGAACGGATAAGCGGAAGATGTCGCTACTTCCTGGTCAAGGACAAGGGCCAGACCAACCGGACCGCGAACGCGCTGTCGCTGCACATCGGGCTGTCGATCGTGGTGGTGATGATCGCCGGCGCCACCGGCATCATCGAGATGAACCCGCTTCGCCACCATGTGGTGTACCGCTTGAACCGCGACGAGTGGGAAGCGATGCGTTAGTGGTAAGCGCGTCGGCTCAGTGGCTGCGCAGCACTCGACCCGCATCCGCATCGGTCCGGTGTCCGTCACGCATCGAGGCGACGCCATTGACCAGCACATGAGCGATGCCGGTAGCGAAACGCCTTGGCTCGTGAACGTCGCAATGGCTGGCGATGCGTTCGCCGTCGAACACCGTGATGTCGGCACACGCCCCGCGCTGCAAGGTCCCGCGGTCAGTGATACCGAGGCGCGCCGCCGGTAGCGCGGTGAGCCTGCGCACCCCCTCACCCAAGCTCATGACCCGATGGTCGCGAACGTAGTGCTGCAGGAAGCGTGCGGCCCAGCCATATCCGCTGAGCGAACCGATGTGATGCTTCAGACAGCCTTCCGGCGACAGCGCCAGCGTGTCGGAGATCACCGCACACTCCGACTGGCCGAGCGCCAGCCGAATATCGGCTTCGGAAAAGGACTGCGAGGTCCACATGAGATGGCTCATGTGCTCCCCTTCCTCCAGCAGCAGATCAAGTGCAGCATCGTACGGATCACAATCCCGCAGCGCACCGATCTGGGCAAAGTTCTTCCCGACCAGCTCGATGTTGGCACCCGACTGCATCAGCACGATCTTCTCCCAGATTCCGTCGCTGACCAGTCGCCACATCGGCCGCGGGTTGCGCTTGATCCGTTTGCGCACCGTCGGATCGCGCAGCCGCTCACCGACCGCCGCCACACCGCCTTCCTGTGCCCACTGCGGCAGAATCGCCATCACACGGGTGTGAGACCAATCGTGCGGTATCACGTCGTAGGCGACATCGACACCGCGCTGGCGCGCGGCATCGACCATTTCGATGGCGTGTTCCATCGCGTAGGACGGCGCACCGTGCTTGGGCTGAATGTGCGAGATCTGCAAGCGTGCCCCCGCTGTCCGTGCGGTGGAAATGGCTTCGCCGAAGCCGATGTCGTAGTGTTGATCTCGATTGCGGACATGGGTCGCGTACAACACCCCCTTGCGCGCCGCGATGGCGGTCAGCTCGCTCATCTGCTCGGGCGTGGCGACGCTGCCTGGCCAGTATTCCAACCCGGAGGAGAATCCGTAGGCGCCACCATCGATGCTGTCTTCGAGCAGCCCCTTCATCGTATCCAGCTCATCGTCGTCGGCTGGCCGAAGCTCATCGCCCAATACCGCGCGATGAATCGTTCCATGACCGACGAACGCTGCGACATTGACGCCGAGTGCGATCTTGTCCAGGTGATCCAGGTAGCCCGAGAAGGTCGTCCAGTCGACATCGATCATGCCGTCGGTGAACCCGGGGGCCATGATCGCCACGTCCAGGGCGTCGTTCACCGGGGCACACGAAAAACCGCATTGACCGATGACTTCGGTAGTGACCCCTTGGTGCACCTGACTTTGCGCACGACCGTCGGCGGCCAGCGTGAAATCCGAGTGCGTGTGCAGGTCGATGAATCCCGGCGCCACCGTGAGCCCATCCGCGTCTAGCCGATCGGCGGCTGGCACATCGGCCAGATCGCCGATCTCCTGGATGCGCCCATCAGCGATTCCGACATCGGCACGAATGCCGTCGCCACCACGGCCATCGTGCACCGTGCCACCCTGGATGATCAGATCGAGCATGCAAGCCTCTTGCGGTTGAAGGTCAGTAGCGGGCTTCGCCGTACACCAGATCGGGCAACCACAGCGACAGCTCGGGAAAGAAGATCAACAGGAGCAATCCGATGCAGTAGGCAACGATGAACGGCAGCACAGCGACCGAGACCTGTTCTATCGTCACGTTGGAGATTCGCGCTGCCACATTGAGATTGCCGCCCAGCGGCGGGGTGAGGAAGCCGATCTCGCAGGTGATCACGGTGAACACGCCGAACAGCACCGGGTCGACACCGAGCCCGGTCACCAACGGCAGGAACACCGATGTGAACAGGATGATCTGCGCCAGCGACTCCATGAAGGTTCCGATCACGATGTAGAACACCCCGATGAGAATCATCACCACCACCACATTGGTGGTGAAGCTGGTGATGAGCGCTTCGATGGCCGAGGGAATGTCGTAGAACGCCGACAGCTGTCCAAACGCCAGCGTGGGTGTCAGCAGAATGAGCAGACCGGTCAGCAACGCGGTGAATCGCAACGCATCGATGATCTTGGTGGCGTCCAGTTCCCGGTACACGACGGTGCCGACGAACAGCGCGTAAAAGACTGCCACCGCTGCGGCCTCGGTCGGTGTGAACGCACCGCTGTAGATGCCGCCGAGAATCAGCACCGGTGCGCCGATGGCCCACTTGCCGTCGCTGACCGCTCGCAGTGCCGGGCCCCACTTGAACGACGGCCCGGTGCCGCCATAGCCGCGTCGACGCGCAACGATGTATGTCGTGATCATCAGAAGAAACGTGACGATGACGCCCGGTATGACGCCTGCCAGGAACAGACGAGGAATCGAGGTCTCCGAGACCAACCCGTAGATGATCATCAGGTTGGACGGAGGAATCAGGCTGCCTAGCGCACCGCCGGCCGCCGCAATGGCCGCGGCGAACGGGACGTCGTAGCCGTCGCGCTTCATCGCAGGCACCGTTACCGAGCCGATTGCTGCGGTGGTCGCAGGTCCGGAGCCCGACAAGGCCGCGAACAGCATGCACGCGAAGACGGTGACCAATCCCAGGCTGCCACGATAGGCACCGACCAGATTGGTGGCGATGCCGATCAGACGCGTCGCCATGCCACCCACTTCCATGAGGCGTCCAGCGAGCACGAACAGCGGAATGGTCAGCAGCGGAAACGGCGTAAGGCTCGTGTACGCAGTCTGCGCCAGCAGCGTGTAGGGGATGTCGATCAAGAACAACGCCAGCACGGTGGTCAGGCCGACCGCGGCAAACAGCGGTGTACCGATCAGCGTCAAGCCGGTAAACACCAGGCCGATGAGCACAAGATCGTTCATGCGCTCAGAGCGCCTCGTGTTCGGGACGCATGCCGGGCAGTCCCCGCCGCCCCTCTCGCCACCAGCCAACGTATATCTGGACCAGCCGGAGCAGGATGAGCGCGTAGCCGATAACGATGATGGTCTGTGGCCAGAACTCGTCGATACCGAGGCGCGGCGTGTGCGATGGGTACTTCGCCAGCACCGCCAGGTACTGCACACCGATGATCAGCATGAACACCGAAAACAGGATGCACAGGGCGTCGGCGATGAACACCACGACGCGCCCCAGCGACAGCGGCAGCGCCATGACGCCAACCATGATGCGAATGTGAAAGCGCTCGCGAACGCACAGTGAGGCGCCCATGTACACCGCCCACACCATGCCGATCGCGGCCAGCTCTTCGCTCCACTGCAACGCGGAGTCGAACACGTAGCGCATGATCACTTGCAAGAAGACCAGACTGGCGACCGCGCTCAAGGCCACGCAGCAGATCGTCTCCTCGAAATGTCGTTCCAGCCAGCGGGCGATGCGGATCATGGCGCGCTACCGACGATTCGTTGAATCCGCATCGCGCCTTCGATCAATCGGCTACTGCCTGGATGTCGGACACCAGGGCTGCGAAGTCGTCGCCGCGTTCCGCAGCGATCTCCTGCTGGACCGTCTGCGCGGCAGCAATGAAGTCAGCGCGATCCGGTCGGGTGATCTGCATGCCACCCTCGCTCACCAGCCAATCCCGGATCTTGTCGGTGGCCGAGCTGAGGATCTCGGAATGATACTCACCAGCTTCTTGCGCCGCCCTCATCACTGCCTCGCGCTGGCCGTCGTCGAGCTTGTCCATGAAGCGACCCGACGCCAGCAACGGCGTGAAGCCGGAGAAATGATCGAGGATCGTCAGGTACGGCGCGAACTCGAAGAACTTCATCTCCTGGATGACGTTCGTACCGTTGTCGCCGCCATCGATCGTTCCGGTCTGCAATGCGGTCGGCGTTTCGGACCACGCCAGCGGCACCGGCTCGGCGCCGAACGCCTCGAACGTCTTCAACATGACCTCGTTCTTGGGCACCCGGATCTTCAACCCGTCCATGTCCGCCATCGTATTGATCGGTCGATCGGAGTTGAAGAAGTCGCGGTAGCTCGGCCCGCCGAACGTCAGCAGCGTCACGCCGGTGTCGGCCAGAATCCGTTCCTTCATCTGTTGGCCCACGTCGCCGTCGGCCACCTTCAACAGGTGTTCGGTGCTCTGGAAAATGTACGGCAACACAAAGACGTCCATCAGCGGCCAGTGCGGCGAGACGTTGTTCTGTGAGATAAGATAGGCATCGACGGTGCCCAGCTGCATTGCCTTGAAGGCATCGTCTTCGGTGGCGATCTGCGCGCAGCAACGCAGCTTCACATCGATGCTGCCGTCGGAGTACGTCTCGACGAGCTCCTCGAACTTCGTGGCGATGATGCCGTTGTCGGACTCGAGCGGCGTCGCCCAGCCCAGGTTCATGGTGATGTCAGCGGCGTGCGCCGAGGCAAAGACGCTGGTGGCGCAAAGTGCCGCGCTCAGGATGTGTCGCATGGTGGAGACCCTTGCTGTTGCGAAGACGCGATTTATCGTAACAAGACAGCAAGGCGCTGCATAATGCATATTGATGGACCAACTGATGCCTTTAGGGCATCGAATAGCGACAGATAGAACGAGCGCACATGGATACAGGACTGCGTCGGCTTCACTACTTTCGCGCCTTGGCGTCCCAGTTGAACTTTCGCCGCACCGCCGACACTCTGGGCCTCACGCAACCAGCGTTGAGCCGCGCCATCGCCTTGCTCGAAAGCGATATCGGGGTTGCATTGTTCACTCGCAGCCGCGCCGGTGTTGCCCTGACCCCGGCCGGCCAGGCATTCGCAGCGGGCACCGCCAATGTGCTGACGGAGTTGGAAGGGGCGATCACACAAGCCCGCCGTATCGCCGCTGGCGAGGCCGGCGAGCTGGTCATCGGCTACACCGACACGGCGATCACCGGGTGCTTGCCGGACATCGTGCACCGATTTCGCGAGCGCTATCCGGCGCTGGAGGTTGCGCTGCGTCAGGGGTACACGCATCAGCAACGCCAGTGGTTGCAGAGCGGCATACTCGACGTCGCCTTCATGACCGGCCCCGACCAGCACCCGGACCGCAGCGCGGTCGACGTGCAATCCGACCGATTCACGGTCGTACTGCCCCGCACGCATCGGCTGGCTACCGCGACTGCACTGAGACTTGCCGACCTGGCCGATGAACCCTTCGTGCTCGGCGATGCGGATCACTGGAGCGTCTACAACGAACACCTGTTTCGACTGTGTTCCGTCGACGGCTTCGTTCCACGCGTGGTGCAGAGCGCGCCCGACTCGCGCGGCATCATCGGGCTGGTGTCCTGTGGCATGGGGCTATCGGTGCAGACGGAGAGCCTTACGCGTCACGGCGACTCGCGCGTGGTCTTTCGCCCGCTCAGCGACTGCGACGACATGGTCGTGACGCAGGCGGTGTGGCTGACTCAGGCCGAACACGCACCGACGCGTCGCTTCCTCAATTACCTGATCGGCAACGATTCACTTCCGACCGGCGATTCCGCGCAGGAAGGCTTGAGTGCGTCGATCGCTGCCCGCTCGCCACGTCAGGATCTCACGCCGTAAGTGCGCGCCCCCGCTGCCGCTCATGCGGCGATAGCGCTTGATGCACTAGCCTTCGAACGGCTTGTAGCAGCGCACGAGATCCGGACGGTCCGGCCACGAGCGCGGCCGAATGGTAATCAAGCCCATCGATGACCGAGCGACGCGGACCGATTCTCGGGAGAACCAGACCGGCCGTGACATGTCCCGGTTGAACGTCGACGCCCAGGTAGAAGCCGGGATCAGCAATCGGCGTCCGGAAGTCCACTGCCTCGCATGTCCCGTCGCGCACAGCGGCCTCGATGAATGCAGGATCGGTAATGGCGAGCGTTCCGTTGATCAGATCGGCGATGTCGCTCGCGCATAAACCGCGGTACTCCTTCGGCCTCCGCATGCCGTTGTCGCTAGCGAGAAGCCCGCACTCCTCGAGCAACCGGACGAAGCAAATCTCCGCCTCGATCGGACTGCAGTTGGTCTCTCTCGCGATCAGCGCGACGGCGTCCTCCTTCGGATTGGGAACGTGGAAGATCGTCGTCTTAACGAGCAAATCCCGCTTCCGCCTCGTGCCTGTCAGTCGCTTGGCAAAAGACTCGGCGAGCGAGA
Source organism: uncultured Granulosicoccaceae bacterium (assembly GCA_938006335.1). Taxonomy (GTDB): domain Bacteria; phylum Pseudomonadota; class Gammaproteobacteria; order Granulosicoccales; family Granulosicoccaceae; genus Granulosicoccus. The sequence goes on from CALLMF010000044.1 coordinate 7,079, forward strand.
TACGTCCGTCCACTCCGGCCGCATGCCTCGCGACTCCCTGCTCGACGATCAGCTCGAGCGAACTCGGGGTATCCGTCGCTCGGTCGTGTCGTTCCCAGAGTTCCTTCAGAGGCTTCTCGACACCTGCGGGGTTCAGCGGACCCAAGTGCGCCCTGCGACTCTTTACCTGAACCAGGCTCGCTTCGGCACCCGTCCGACACTCCACGTCGTCCCCTCCCTCGGGGATGACCAGCGCAGATGGATCCTCGCGGGCCCACACGCGGACGGCACGCCACGCCGCGACGGCATCCTGATAGCGAAACCCGCGCCCTGCGTGCGAGCCCTTCCGGTCGATGAGACCTGACGACATCGAATTCTCGCCAGATCAGCTATCGAGCGGCCAGCGCGTGGACGCCTTCGATGACCACGTCCTCATCAGAGCCATGCCCGTGCAAACGCGGTCGCCTGCCGCGGAAGCGTACCGGTACCCCGGAGCCGTCCACCAGCCCGAGCCGTAGCTCAAGAATCGTGTCTACCACGTTCAATCGCCTCAGCAGGTAGACGCACCGGAGGCGGGCACAGCGAAGGCGGTGCTCGGTGTCGCCGTACGCGCCGGTACGCAAATCCTTCAAGGGACGTTCCTGCAGAAGACCTTCACTGTCTGACAGGAATCCTTCGATCGGCAGGCTGGCTCGTCCGAACCCGGGTGCGTTTCGCTCGTCGACCAAGTCCCTGTCAAGCAGTATGCGGTTGGCTTTGATGACGGCGAAGTCGTGCGGCGTATAGTATCGGCCTTCTGTCTGCAGCCCTCCGCCCATACCGCCCGGGATGAATTTCCGCGCTTGCTGCTCCTCGCGAAGCCGGATCGTCCACAGGAGGCGACCCTTGCTGGACACCGAGTCCACGGAGACGACGTGCAAGTCGCCGCCTTCGTTGAGGTGGGCGTAGGCAACCGTGTCACCAGAGAATCCGTAAGGGGAGCGGAGCGCGCGAAGTGCAGCCTCGTCCTCAGCGGTGGACGACGGCACGACGACCATCAGCCCTTCGCTGTCGGATCGAACCTCCACCTCGTCGTAGTATCGATCGCCAAGCATCACTAGCGCACCGCTCGATTCGACGATCAGCTGGTCTTCGGCTGATTTCGTCGTGTCCGCGCCACCCGGTGCGAGCGAAGGAACGGGCTTCTCGATCACTCGCCCCGAGACGTGTCACAGAACCATCTGGCCGCTCGTCTGCCCGGACTGCATCGGCAGCTGAGCGTCGCTGCCCATTGCGAGTTCGACTGTCTCCGCGACATGATCGAACAATGAGTTGACGGTCACCCGTCCCTTGGCGTTCGCGGCTTCTCCTCGCAGTCCTGTGACGACAGCGTTAGTAAAGTACCCGTGCCGGAGCACCGTATCCTCGTACGCGGACTGCGCCTCCGTGCAGGCGGCATAGATCATCTTTCCGGCACCGCCTTCGAATCGGATCTGGCGCTCGAGCGCAGCCCGGGCCACGGCAACGGGTGGTGTCGATGCATCGGCTCCCCGCGCAAGGATGCCGCCACTGTGGCAACAGTCGAGAAACAAGAGCACCCGACGGGCCGAGCAGGCCTCGAACAGTTCGCGGATTGCACTCATCGGCACCGCCCCCTCAGCGAAGAAAGGGCTGCCACCCAGATGAGGCACAAAGTAGTACGCGTCGTCCGTCATCGCCCCGTGACCCGCCATGTGGACGAACACGTTGTCGTCGGACGCAGCATTAAACACGTTCTGAAGTTCTGCTAGCACTCGTTCCCGTGTAGCCTGCGCATCGCGCAACACGGTGGTACTGCCATAGTTCGCGCCGTCTCCGCTTGAGAGCAACTGTGAGATCTCAAGAACATCCCCGGCGACTCCCGGCAGATCGATCAGCTGCCCGGTCGCGCAGCCGTAGACACTCACGCCAATACACAAGGCTCTGTTCATAAACGTAGGAAAGCTGAGTCAAACGGGCCGGGCGGAGCGAGGACGGAGGCATTCGAGCTCGCGGACGTGCATCCGAGACGGACAGGGCCGTCTAGCACCGACGCCAGACATCGGTGGCGGACGCGATCGAAAGCGGACACTTTCGAATGAGGAACGAGCGCTTCCTCGCTTCGAAGGCCCTGCTTGGACAGCCCAGACGGTCGTGGCCGCTGCCGATCCGAACTTGCCTCGCAACGAACGCTACCGGTGCTGTCCGAGTCTGTCAAAGCCTGTCGCCCTCGCTCCTGGTCGCTCGAACGGCATCCGACCGTGTCGTCGTCCCTTCCCGACGGCTCGAGAAGCAACTCCTGCGAATTAACTCTCACTAACCTCGTCAAATATGTAACTCCACTGAGTTCGACCTTCACTTAAATGGGCCAACTCGGACGCTTGAGCTTCGCTCCCGACCCACCGCTACCACAAGCCAAGCGGACGACACGATGAGCAGTTCTTCCTGACTTGGCAACGACGGATGACATCCACGTCTTCTAGAGTAATCTCTCGACCGTCGAACCAGTTCCAGCGCCCCCGTATCCGACTACAGGTCGTAGTCGGCACGCGCCAATTCTTCACACCTTGGCGTCCATCAGACGTGATTGGCGGCCAGGGGTACTCGCATGGCTAGCTCTATGGCCCGAAAGGCTGAATCGATCAGAACGTCTGTCGACCCGCACCATCGACACATACTCCAAGCGTTGGACGGAGAGCTGGATCCGGAAACCTTCGAGGCCTGTGCGGCTGCCCTTCTGTCCGAGATCTACCCCGGCCTGGTTCCTGTTCGGGGCGGAGGCGACGACGGCTTCGACGGGGCGATCCCGACCGGGTCCGGCGAGCCCATGCCGCTAGTCTCAACCACCTCACCTAAGGCAACGAGCAATCTTCGCAAGAACTTAAAGTCCGCACTCGACAAGGAGTGGCCGATTACGAGGGCGATCTTCGCCACTCCGCGGAAGGTTTCCCCGCGAGTCCGGAAGTCGCTTTTTAAATGCGCGCGCGAGTTTGGCGTGGAGCTGCATCAGGTCCACGAGCAAGAATTCTTCGCGCGCGCGCTATACGGGAACTCCGCCTGGTGCCGACGCTTGCTGGACGTGACCGGGCGGGCGCCCGCCCTCAGTCGCCACCCTCCGTCGATGCGCCTGCTACCCGGTGACTCGCTCGTCGGACGCGAGGAGGACCTAAGCTGGCTCATGGACAGCTCCGGCGACTGCCTACTCTTCGGCGGACCGGGGATTGGGAAGACCGCCCTCCTCGAGCAGCTTGCCGCCAGCGGTGATGCGCTCTTCCTAGCCGACTCCGATCGTGCTGCCATCGCGGACGCCATACGCGACCTAGACCCGTCGACCGTGATCGTCGACGACGCGCACGTGGACCCGGGAAGGGCGACCGAGCTTGCTCACGTGAGGCGTGAGGTCGGCGCGCGCTTCCGGATACTCGCGGCGAGCTGGCCGGCGGGCTCGCGTGCCGTGGCGACCGCAATGTCGCTTGCCGAACACCGGATCCGCGAACTTGAACTGATGGACGCGGATTCGATCGTAGAAGTGATCAAGAGTACGGGGCTGACTGGCCCGGTCCCGCTGCAGGCCCTGATCCGCCACCAGGCAGGAGGACGTCCCGGGCTGGCCGTCACGCTCACGCGGCTCGCACTGGAAGGGGACGTGAGCTCGGTCGTCAGTGGGGAGTCACTGCTGCGCGAGCTCGAGCCGGCCCTTGAGCGGATGCTCGGAGGGTCCTCGGTGCGCCTGCTCGCTCCGTTCGCACTGTCCGGTGAGACCGGCATCACCCCGACGGACGCGGCGAAGCACCTGGGCCTTTCGTGCATGGAAGTCAGCGAGAAGCTCGCCCACTTGGCCGCGGCGGGCATAGTCCGGGAGTCGAGGAGCGGAGCAGTATCCGTCCACCCAGCCCCGCTTCGCTGGATACTGGTCCGCGACGTCTTCTCCAGAGGGCCGGTCACGGTGCCCTACGGGCCCCTGCTCGAGAGCTTCGGAAACCTGGAAGAGGCGGTGGTGACCATGCTCGGAGCCTGCGCCCGTGGAGCCACCTTCCCCGATCTGCTGTCTTGGGTCGAACGCGTCGGAAGGCAGCGGGTGTGGGCGGAGTTCGCCTCCCTCGGCCCACATGAGGCCGCCTTGGTGCTGGAGCGGACGGAGGAACGCTCGATCGACACGGTCGGGGCTGCCTTGGATAAGCTGCCGGAGAGGTCCATCGAGCTGTTGCTCGAGCTCGCCGAGAACGATTCGCGAGAGCCGCGTCAGGCGAGCGATCGTGCGCTGCGCCGTCTCGAAGCTTGGGCTGTCCACGTGTCTCCGGACAGGGTGGATGTGGTCGGGCGACGCGCGAAGATCTCGCGTGTGACCGAGCGATGGTGGCGTCGCACGGGGGGTGCGGGCACAGCACTGCGCGCCCTCCGCATCGCGCTGAATCCCGGCTTTGAGCTATCGGAGGCGGATCCAGGTCGGGGCATGACCATCACCCGGCGTTGGGGGCGACTGCGAGATCGCGAGCTCGAGGAAGTATCGACGACGTGGCCCATCGTTATGGCTATCGTGGAATCGGATGTCGCGCGGGCGAGATGGGACGACATCGACTCAATCCTAGACGGCTGGGCGCATCCGGCCGAGCCCCCTACCCTTTCTGACGACACCCGCCGATTGATGCGCCAGGTCGTGTCCCGCATGCTGAACGACCTGGGCCGATCCCTGTCCTCCCGTCCGGGCATTCAACGTCGACTGCGGGTGTACGCCGGGAGGTTGGGCATCCCGTGGGCGATGGAGAGCGACGAGGTCTTCGAGACGCTGTTCCCGATGTGGCGTCGTCCAGAGGACGCCGGTGACCGCCGCCCCTTCGACTCCGTGCCGGAACCGCTGGTCAAGACATGGCGCGACAGCGCACCGGAAGAACTGGCGGCCTTTCTCGCCAGAATGGAACACGAGGCCGAGGCGGCCTCGATCACCTACCCGCGGACCTTGCCGGTGCTCTGCAGGCGTCTCGCGCAGGTACGCGATGACCACATGGAAGTAACTCGCGCCTTCGCGACCGCGGAACTTCGCGCGGACCTTCTTGAGCCGTTCGTCGACCGGTCAGCGGCGGTCGCACCGACCGATCGAAACCTCCTGCTCACGGAGCTGCTGGATGCTCCGAAGTACCACGCGCTCGGTGTACGGAGCGTGCTCCTCGCCCCCTCTCCTCCCGGGGAACTTCTTGAGAAGGCGCTCGACCGAGCCCCCTTGGTTTGCCACGAGGTGCGTAAGGCCTGCAGGCACCACAACATCTCCCGGGAAATGATCCGCACGCTACTCGCACATCCTTCGGCGACAGTCGCCGTCGAGGCGGCCATCGGACTCTGGGAGGCCGAGGGCGGAAACGCGAAAGCAATCATGCACGACTACCTCTGGCGCGATTCAGTCCTGAGATCGGCCGAGACTTGCGACGACTCGTCCCGAGACTTCCTGCTGGGGGTGCTCCTGAAGGAGGATGAGGAACTTGCACGCGACTGGCTGATCCGCCGCGTCGGCTCGACGAACGGCGCGTTCATTCTCCGGGAAGATCAAATCTCCCTCGACGTGGCAGCGACGCTGGGGAGAGAGAACCGGGAAGCGGTGCTGCGATCGGTGGGAGCGAACTGCGATGTGCCCCGGATCGTCTGCGCCTTGATCGGAGACGATGTGGGCCTCTACCAGCTAGTCTTGGGCACGGACGCTCCGGACAGGATCTGCCTAAGTCCGCTGGAGGGTCCCATCGACGCCCGATGGAGAACTAAGGTCATCGCGGCACTGGACCACGGGTACGATACCGCTGCGATCGCCACGATGACAGCGTGGTCCACTGACTTGTCGACCAGCGCGGAAACAGAGATATGGTCCGAGCGCAGGAGGAGCTACAAGCCCTTCCTTGACGATGTCGACGAGCGGCTCGTCGACATCTCACGACGCGCAATCGGTATGGTCAAGGAGCGCTTGAAGATCGCGGAGGACAGGGAGCGTCACGAGCGCATATATGGCTCTTGGTAAAACTCCTTCGACACCGTTCGACGATCGCAGGGATCATTCCGAGAAGTGGTCACCTCGACATCGCGCGCAGCTCGGCTGTCTTGGATCCAGCGCTCGAGGGCAGCGGCTCGGTTCGTGGGCCGCTCTCGTACCGGGAGGGCTCATCCAGTCGACCGTCCACCGTCTCCGGCGCTAGATCACGTCGGCCGTGGCCCGCTCCGGCGGCGCTGTCCAGACAGCGGTTCCACTCGGTAAGCGGACACATCTCGCCCCTCAGGCCGCTTGGTCGACCCGGCTCGCCGTCCCCTCCGGATCGCAAAGCGCGTTCATCGCATCGTGGCTCCGCTTCGCCCGGGCGTGGAGAAACGCATCGTAGTCTTCCGCCTCGATGGGTTCGAACGGGATTGCGTGCGACATGAGTCGGGCGACGTGCCGTAAATTTAGCCTCGAGCTAGCAGGCGAAGCAGAGCCCGATTCCTCGTACACGGCACCTCAAACCGCGAAGCGCCGCGCCACACTGTCGTCTGCCAGCCCTGACGACCAGGGCGAAGTCAGCAGAGGGGTGGGCCCAGCGATTGGGTTCCTCAAGAGCGGGTGCCAAAGCAGCCTCCGCGTGTGCATCTGGCATCTCACTCGGGGTTGAAAGTTCCAGTAGTACTTGGGATATCTGACCCTAGATGCCCACCCAGTGGGCCCGAAGCTGGTCGGCGGTGGCTATAAAACCTGACGCCTCGTATTTGAGTAGCAGTTGCGATGGGGTGAGTTCGGGTTTGTTGAATCGCACACGCATTTTCTCCAATGCGGCAATCGCTGCTACGGGCTCAAGTGCAATGGCATCCGCGATGAAGTCGTCCGATGTCTTGATCTCGATGTCGCGCGGGCGCATGAGTTGATCAGGAAAATCCTTGATGTTCTCCGTTATGAGAACAGAGGCTTTGGCAGCAGTCGCAGCACCGATTACGTGACCGTCCTTTGGATCTGGCAGTTGTTCGTTCGCTGGTATCAATGACTCGAAGCCGGCAATCATTGCGCTTGGAAAGGCGTCGCGTATACGATTTATCTGTCTCGCTGCCTGCGCGTCCGGATCCGCAATTCCCTTTGAATTGAACACTTTCGCAAGCGCCCCTTCGGTCTCACTCAGGATGTCCTCAGACCAGCGAAGTCGATACAGATCGGCATGAGCCAAAGACAACAGGGTGTTGCGGCCCAATACGTCAACGAGTGAGCACGCATCGACGAGTGCGGTAAACCGATTGGCGAACACGGTACTTTCTCGCCTGGCCGACTACAGCAGATCGGCATCTTCTGCGGCCACTGCCGACAGCGCTGCTTCCTGCTTCTCCTTCATCGCTTGACGATATTCGAACAAGTCTCGCGCCAACACACGACGATGCCGGCCCACCTTGCGATGATCTATGGCTCCCTCTTCCAGCAACTTCACCAGATAGGGGCGCGAGACATTCAGGATGTCTGCTGCCTGCTGCGTGGTCAGCTCCTTGTTCAACGGAACCAGAGTCGCGGCATTCCCGCTCCCCAGGATACGCAGCAACTGCATCAACATACCTGCCAGAGCTGGCCCGAGTACGACCTCGGAGGACTGTCGGTTCGAGGTGGATACGGTGAGCTCGACGATGCCGTCAGCGCTCAATTCGGAAGCGATGATCTGACGAAGCTGGTTCGCTACGGCCTGTTCGTCATCTGACGGCACGCCTGTTCCGAACTCTTCGCTGTAGCTGGCCGGGAGTGTCATGTCAGTACCTCGATGCAGGACACTGATACTATGCTCAGCACGTGTCAAACGCAATATTCGAAACGTACGTAGCGGCGCGAAAATCGAGAAATGTTGGCCAAAACAATAGGTTGTGAATAGCGTCCCATTGTAAGGCTCTGAGCTGCCTGATCGTTTTCAGGCCGACCGTCGTTCTCGTGGCCGTGTTTTACGGTGTAAGAAACGTCGTTTTCTGCTGCACCATGAGCTGGCCGTGTTCCGCATGACATGCTGAGACATCATCAGACACAAAAAAGCCGCAATAAAGCGGCTTGAATGTATCGCTGCATGAAGGCCATGCGCGACGGTCGGCGTGGTAGCGGGGGCAGGATTCGAACCTGCGACCTTCGGGTTATGAGCCCGACGAGCTGCCAGACTGCTCCACCCCGCAGCCGATCCACCGAAGTATAGGGCCCTGCGATCCCGAGCACAAGCGTCGGTGGCAAGTGATTACTTCAAACAGGCTTGTGCCTGCTCTTTCACCCCATGCGCCCGCGATTGAGGATGTTCGAGGGATCGAATTCCTGCTTGAGCCGTTGGCTGTAGCGCGCGATAGCCGGATCCTCCGGATGGAACACGCCGAGACGCTGTCGGTTGTCCGTATCGGCCTTGAACAGCGTTGCGTGCCCGTCGATCCCAGCGAGTCGCGACCTCACGTCAGTGCCCGCGTCCACCGCTGCCCAGACAAGCCCACCGCCCCAGTCGAAGAACACGGTTGCGCCTTCAAGCGCTGCCGCAACCCGTGGTCCATCCGTCGGCTTGACCGAGATCCGCCAGATGTCCCGACCACTCTCCGTGGCCAACGCGTCCGCAGCTCCCATCGATTGCCACTCGCGGCTGACGGCATCAACATCGGTGTCGAGCTGCGGGCTGCCAAATGGGTCGAGTTGGCGCATGAGTTCTGCGGCTCGATAGCTCACCGACTGCGCCAGCCCTTCGAGTCGCAGGCACGTGCGCGACTGTCCGTCGGACGCGCTCGGCACGTGGGCGGCACCCGATACGTTGTACGGCGAGCCGAGCGCAGCACTCATGGCGGCGACGGCCTGCTGGTTGTCCAGCCCGGTCAAGGAGACGGTTGCCTGTGACTCGGGTTTGGGTAGCAGCTTGAACGAGACTTCGGTGAGCACGCCGAGTGTTCCGTGGGTACCGCACATGAGCTTGACGAGGTCGTAGCCGGTCACGTTCTTCATGACCCGTCCACCGTTCTTGAGGATGCGACCGGCCCCATCAACGAAGCGAACGCCGATCAGGCTGTCGCGGCAGGCGCCACTGTGTATGCGTCGCGGGCCAGACGCATTGGTGGCTACAACGCCGCCGATCGTGGACTCGGCGTGCGCGCCGTTTCCGAGGATGGCGGCCCAGCACGGCGGTTCGAATGGCAGCATCTGCCCTTCTTCAGCCAACGCTGCCTTGATCTCCTTTAGCGGCGTTCCCGCGCGGACAACCAGGGTCAAGGCACCGGGTTCGTACAGAGTAATTCCGGATAGACCAGTCAAGCTCACCGGCGCACCGGCGACGTCATGGCCGAGCCCGCGACGGGACGCTCCTCCCTGAATTGAGAGCGACTTGGACGCATTTGCTGCGTCGCGTATGACGCTTGCGACAGCATCTTCATCGCGGGGCTCGTACATATCCAGCTCCGTCGTCAGGCTGCGGCCGATGCGCTGTCACTGCGCGCTGCCGTATCTCGCGTCGTGGCCTCACGCCGCGAGGCGCTGCTGGCCAGGGGAAAGACCTTGGCAGGATTCAGCAACCATTGAGGATCGAGCACATCCTTGACCTGCATCTGGATGTCGAGGTCGTCGTCGGTGTATTGCGCGGTCATCAGATCACGCTTTTCCACGCCAACACCGTGTTCGCCGGACAAGCATCCACCCACCTCCACGCAGAGCTTGAGGATCTCTGCACCGAGCGCTTCGCAGATTTCGAGATCCCCAGGCTTGTTTGCATCAAACAGGATCAGAGGATGCATGTTGCCGTCGCCGGCATGGAACACGTTGGCGACCTTCAAGCCATATTGATTCGAGAGCTCACCAATGCGCCTCAAGGTCTCCGGTAGTGCAGACACGGGTATGGTGCCGTCCAGACAGATGTAATCGGAAATCTGACCCATCGCCCCGAAGGCCGACTTGCGCCCTTTCCAGATCAATGCGGACTCTTCTTCGCTGCTGCTTTCACGAAGCTCTGCCGGTTGATGCTTGTTGGCAATCTCGATAATGCGTGACAACTGCTCCTGAATTTCTGCCTCGCTACCCTCGACTTCGACAATCAACAACGCTTCCACTTGCGGGTAACCCGCATGGGCAAACGCTTCGCAGGCTTCAATACAAGGGCGGTCCATGAACTCGATGGCAACAGGAAGTACGCCTGCACGAATGATGTCGGCAACACAGGCACCAGCGGTTTCATTGCTGTCGTAGCCGATCAGTACGGGACGCGCGCCTTCGGGTTTGCGCAGAATACGTAGCGTGGCTTCGGTAACGACACCCAACTGCCCCTCACTACCGCATATGACCCCAAGCCAGTCGTAGCCGGGGGCGTCCAGATGTGCGCCACCGAGCTCGATGATCTCGCCCGCCATCGTGACCATGGTCACCCCGAGCAGGTTATTGGTGGTCACCCCGTATTTGAGACAGTGCGCACCTCCGGAATTCATCGCGATGTTGCCGGCAATTGCACACGCGAGCTGACTGGACGGGTCCGGCGCGTAGAAAAAATCATCCTGCTCGACAGCACCGGTGACCGACAGATTGGTCCGCCCGGTCTGCACCCGGATGTAGCGATTGTCGTAGTCGGTTTCGAGCACATCGGCGAGCTTGGACACACCGAGAATCACCGCATCAGCGGTCGGCAGTGCGCCACCCGCCAACGATGTCCCCGAGCCGCGCGGCACGACAGGAACGCCCTCTTCGTGGCAGATCCTGAGAATGGCTGCCACCTCTTCGGTGGACGATGGCAACACCGCGGCCATCGGCGGGCACCGGTAGGCCGACAAGGCATCACACTCGTACACCCGCGTTTCGGCCGGCTCGGAAATCACGGCCTCAGCCGGCAACACCTTGAGGAATCGGTCAAGGATGGCCGACTTGCGAGCGATGATCTGGCCGGACGGAACGGGCATCTCCATGCAGAACTCCTGTGCAGTGAGGCGAAAGACTGAGCCTGTAGATACTACGTGACAGAGACACACCCGGCTCTCAATCGATCTACCGCTCGGGCAATAGCCCCCGCGGCGAGAACCTGAGCACGATCAGCAGCATCACGCCCATGGTCATCAGTCGCATGTAGGCCGCGCTTGCCAGCAGATGGGCCTTGAGGGCGCTGCCGTCGGCCATCCCACTGGTGACTACCTGCATCAACCACAGACCCATCGGCTCGACCTGCACCCATAACCACCACACCAGCAGGCCCCCGAGCACCGAACCGAAGTTGTTGCCCGAGCCTCCGACGATGACCATGATCCAGATCAGGAACGTGAAGCGCAGAGGTTGATAAGAGCCCGGCGTCAGCTGCCCGTCCAGGGTGGTCAGCATTGCGCCGGCAACACCGATGATGGCGGAACCCAACACGAATACCTGCAGGTGACGCGCGGTCACGTCCTTGCCCATCGCCGCTGCTGCGGTCTCGTTGTCGCGAATGGCGCGCATCATGCGACCCCAAGGGCTATTCAAGGCGCGCTGGCTGAGCACCAGCAACACCAGCAGCACGACGGCGAACAACCCGGCATACAACAGCTTGACCGATAGCGTGGAAGCCATCACGGGATCCAGCCCGTACGATGCCGCCCGCTCAACGAAGGCAGGGTCCCGCTGTAACTCGATCTCGTAGGGCACGGGTCGGGGAATACCGACGACGTTCTTCACTCCCCGGGTCAGCCAGTCCTCGTTCTTGAGTACGGCAATGATGATTTCCGCGATGCCAAGGGTGGCAATGGCGAGGTAGTCCGATCGAAGTCCGAGCGCTGTCTTGCCGATCAACCACGCGGCCCCAGCCGCCAGCAAGCCACCCACGGGCCAGGCGATGAGCACCGGCAGGCCAAACCCGCCGAGATACCCGGTGCTCGCCGGATTGACCGCCTCGATCGCGGCAACGCCTGGATCGAGCACACGCCGGAACAACACGAGCCCCACCAACACCACGACGAACACCAGCAGCGCACGCAACGCACCGCTCGGTAACTTGCGCCATACGAAAAGTCCGGCACCAACCGTTGCCGCCCCGAGCAACAAGGCCAGCGCCACTCGCGGGCCACCCGCGGCGAAGGCACCCGGAGTCGGTGGCATCGCGACGAGCACGGCCGCGAGGCCTCCCAGCGCTGCAAAGCCCATGACACCGACATTGAACAGCCCGGCGAAGCCCCATTGGAGGTTGAGGCCCAGTGCCATGATGGAGCTGATCAGCCCCAGCCCCAGAATCACCAGCGCCGTGTTCCAGCTCTGCACGAAACCGGTGCCAATGATCAGTCCGGCCACCACAATGAACATCAACAGCGTTCGCACGGCCCCTGCACCACTCGACTGGACTCGAGTACTCACAATGACTGCCCCTTGAACAGCCCGGTCGGCTTGATCAACAGCACCACCACGAGGAGTGCAAAGCTCACGGCAAGCTTGTAATCGGTCGAGAGTAGCTGCACCAGACCACTCGGCTCCCAGGATTCCGGCAAGGCGTAGGTCAGTACCTTCTTCCACGCGTACGTGATGATGACTTCGGCAAACGCAATGATGTAGCCACCCGCGATGGCCCCGAGCGGACTGCCCAGGCCACCGATGACGGCGGCCGCAAACATCGGCAGCAACAGTTGAAAATACACAAAGGGCTTGAAGGTCTTGTCCAGCCCGTAGAGCGTGCCGGCGATGGTGGCAAGTGCGGCAACAATCAGCCAGGTGACCATCACTACGCGTTCCGGGTCGATACCCGAGAGCAAGGCGAGGTCCTCGTTATCTGAAAACGCCCGCATGGACTTGCCGGTGCGCGTGCGATTCAGAAACCAGAACAGCAGCGCCACCACGACGACCGCCGTCACTACCGTGAGTGCTTGCGTGGTCTTGATGGCAAGACCTTCAGGGAGTCCTGTCATGGCCTTGAACTCGCGCACGGACACGACAAAGCGCTCGCCATCCGTGAAGCGCTGATCGGCCGGGCCGATGATGAATCGCACCACCCCATTGGTCACGAACATGACACCCGCCGAGGCGATCAGATAGATCACGGGGACGGCGCGTTGACGACGATAGAAGCGATAGACGACACGGTCGGTCAGCAACAACCAGATCGCGGTGGCCGCGATGCCGAACGGCAAGGCCAGCAACGCTGTCGGCAGAGGCCCGAGCGACAGGCCCATCGACTGAAATCCCCAGGTGATCAGGATGGTGATCATGGTGCCGAAGGCCATGGTGTCACCGTGCGCGAAGTTCGAGAAGCGCAGGATGCCGTACACGAGCGTAAGGCCCAGTGCGCCGAGAGCCAGCTGGCTCCCGTAAGTGATGGCCGGTATGCCGACAAAGTTCATGAACACGATAAACGCGTTCAACAGCTGTATGTCACTCGCCGCGTCACCCACCGAGAAAACTCCTTCGCACTTCAGGATCAGCCAACAGGGCTTCACCGGTATCGGTATGCGCATTGGCACCTTGCACCAGCACATAGCCACGATCCGCAATCGCCAGCGCCTGCCTGGCATTCTGCTCGACCATCAGTATCGGAATGCCGGTCTTGGCAACATCAATGATGCGATCGAACAGTTCATCCATCACGATGGGGCTGACGCCGGCGGTCGGCTCATCGAGCATCAGCGCCTTGGGCTTGGTCATCAAGGCGCGGCCAACGGCCACCTGTTGGCGTTGCCCGCCAGAGAGTTCACCGGCTGCTTGTCTACGCTTCTCGCGGAGTATCGGGAACAGCTCGAACACTTCTTCCATCGTCGTGCTGATGTCGTCGGTACGAATGAAGGCGCCCATCTCGAGATTTTCTTGCACGGTCATCAATGTGAATACGTTGGCCGTTTGCGGGACGAAGCCCATACCAGCGACCACTCGCTGTTGTGGCGTCAGGTGGCCGATGTCTTCGCCGTCGAGCCGCACTGCACCCTTGCGCAGGTTCAGCATGCCGAACACCGCCTTCATGGCCGTGGACTTGCCCGCACCGTTGGGGCCGACAATCACCGCAATCTCACCGCGGTCAACAGCAATGGTGCAGTCGTGCAGGATATCGGCAGCTCCGTAGCCGCCGGTCATGTTCTCGCCGATCAGAAACGGCGCGCTCATGGTGATGCCCCTCCGGATGACGCGCCACCAACGTCTGCTGCGCCCAGGCCCTGCCCGCTGCCGGGCACATGTGGCGCGTTCTTGAGCCCCGTGCCGAGATAGGCTTCGATGACGCGATCGTCTGCCTTGATCTCGGCCAGCGTGCCTTGCGCCAGCACGCGCCCTTCGGCCATGCAGATCACCGGGTCGCACAAGCGCCCGATGAAGTCCATGTCGTGCTCGATGACAACAAAGGTGTACCCGCGCTCACGGTTCAGCCGCAGGATCGCGTCAGCGATGGTGTTGAGTAGTGTCCGGTTGACACCTGCACCCACTTCATCAAGAAAGACGATACGAGCATCCACCATCATGGTCCGCCCGAGTTCGAGGAGTTTTTTCTGACCACCGGAGAGGTTGCCGGCCTTTTCGTCGGCCAGGTGATCGATCGTCAGGAATTCGAGGACTTCATCCGCCTTGGCGACCAGCGCGCGCTCTTCGTCGCGAATGGCCTTGCGGCGAAAGCAGGCATTCCAGAGCGATTCCCCGGATTGACCGTCGGGCACCATCATGAGGTTTTCACGCACGGTCATGGAACGGAACTCATGCGCAATCTGGAAGGTGCGCAGCAGCCCCTTGCCGAAAAGCTCATGCGGGGCAAGTCCGGTGATGTCTTCACCGGCGAGTGTCACCTGACCCGAGGTCGGTGGCAACAGACCGGCAATCACGTTGAACAGTGTGGTCTTGCCCGCACCGTTCGGTCCGATCAAGCCGGTAATTGATCCTGGCGCAATCGACAGGGTCGCACCGTCCACTGCACGCGCACCTCCGAAGTGCTTGTGCAGGTCATGAACCTCAATCATGGAGCAAACCCATGCAACTGACCCTACGACTCAAATGAGAAAAGCCCGACTCGACACGTCATGTCGAGCCGGGCCTTAACTGCGCCTCAAACGTGGATCAGCGGTACTGCACCGTGGTGATCTCGCCACCGTCGATGGTGATTTCGCGGTAGGAGCCTGCGGTCTCACCGCCGTTGATCAGTTCGACGGCAGTCGCGCCCTCGTAGTCGACCTCACCACCCTCGGCAAGAATCCCCAGTGCCTTGGCAAGCTCACCCGGGTAGATCTTCTCGCCCGGCGCGTTGGCAACCGCTTCCACTGAAGCCGCAAAGTCGCTGGAGGATGTGGACCCTGCTGCCTGCATCGCAAGGGCGATCAACGCGGCTGCATCATACGACTCGCCAACGTAGGGACCATCGGTGGAGACCCCGGCCGCCTCGGCCAATTCGATCATGGTGGCTGCACCCGGAGAATCGGTACCCGGTACCGTGCCGAATGAGCCGTCGATGTCAGCACCGAGATCGTCAGTGAGGCTCGTACCGATCATGCCATCGGGCAAGGCAAAGGTCTCGAAGGCACCCGTGTCGAGCGATGCCTGGATGATGCCCTTGCCGCCCTGATCAACATAACCGGCAACGATCAGCACATCACCACCAGCGGCTGCGAGCGCGGCCACTTCTGACGAGTAGTCAGCCTTGCCGTCATCGTGCGCGGCAACGATGGTGACCGAGCCACCCATGCCTTCGTAGGCTGCCTGGATCGCGTCAGCGAGGCCCTTGCCATAGTCATTGTTGGTGTAGGTGATGGCGGCGGACTCGACACCACGCTCCTTGAGCACCTCGGCCATGACATCGCCCTGGCGAGCATCAGACGGCGCGGTTCGGAAGAACAGGCCTTCGTCTTCGGCGGTGGACAGCGCGGGTGACGTCGCCGACGGGGAGATCAGAACGATACCGTTGGGTACTGCGACATTGGCCAGGACTGCGCCCGTTACACCGGAACAATCGGGGCCGACCATGGCAACGATGCCATCGGATGTCACAAGACGTTCAGCGGCGGTGGTGGCAGCGGCGGAGTCGATGCAGGTGGCATCCGCGCGAACCGGCGTCAGCGTGGTTCCATCGAGCAGAGCCCCGGACTCGCTGACTTCGGCAAGTGCCATTTCGGCACCGCCCGCCATGGCCGGTGTCAGCGACTCGATCGGGCCGGTGAAGCTCATGATGACACCGACGTTGACGTCTTCAGCCTGAGCGGCCGCACTGGTAAGCGCGAGTGTCACAGCACTCGCCAGAATCACTTTTTTCATGTTTCGCGTAGATCTCCAATGGTGGTGGCAGGAGCTGCCTGGCCCCAACGGTACCCGACCGCGGGGGCACTTGTCGCGCGACCGTGTCGCGCATCCGGTATCCGGCGGCGTGCTCGAAACTGCCGAATCAACCTCTGAGCACCGGAAACCAGTCTTCGCGCAAGCGTTGACCGGGCGTCATTCCATGGCCCGGGAAAGGAGGAGAGCTGGGACCCGGGCGCTCGACAAAGCGGGCGTCCTCGCCGATCAGACGCAGTGAGAATGCTCGGCGCCGACGATCGGTGGTGTTGCCGCGGGCGCCATGCAAGGTCCGAAAATCAAAGGCCACGACGTCACCCGGCTGCATCGCCCACTCCAGCACCGGCATGCCCTGTGCGTCCGGATCCGGCACCGGCTGCCATGCGTCGCTATCCGGATAGAAATCGTCCTCGGCCAGCCACCGCACCGGCAATACCGGGCGCTCCCAGCGGTGCGACCCCGCGACCAGGCGCAACGACGCCGTGTCCACCGGATCCAGCGGACACCAGAAGCTCACGGTGTGCTGACCCTCGACAAAATAGTACGGACTGTCCTGATGCCACGGGGTCGCCTTGCTGGTTCCGGGCTCCTTGACCAGCACGTGGTCGTGAAACAACTGCACACGGGCCGACCCCATCAGCTGCGAGGCGACGTCCGCAAGCGGTGACTGACGTATGACCTGCTCGAACTCCGGGATGCGCGTCCAGTTGCAGTAGTCGTCAAAAAAGCGCCCACCCTCACCTTCTTGCAGGTTCTCTGCAGCGTAGGTACCCGGGCAGCCGAGATTACGGTCGACACCACTGCGAAGCTGGTCGACGAACTCTTCCAATACGCCTCGTATGAGCACGGCACCGTCGCGTTGATAGGCCTCGACGTCGGAATCCGGGAGATGTGTGTACGATGACATGACAGGTTCGTTCAACCGGGTGCATGCACACCCTAGGCAGGTCGGCACATGACCAGAACACCTTCCGTATTCCGGCGCTTCTGCGTCGGGATGCTACTCGCAAGCAGCGCGGTAGCGCCAGCGCTGCTGACGGCCAGTGAGTTCACCTTCGCCCGCCTTCGCTACGGCTCCGACTCGGTTGAATACTGGCCGAGGTGGCAGGCAGACTGGCCCGAAGCGGAAACTCACTTCTCCAGAGGGCTTTCGCGGCTCACGGTCATCGACGTGGCCGACGACGGCGAGGTCTTGCAGGCCAGTGACGATGCCCTGTTCGACTATCCGTGGCTCTATGTGGTTGAAGCGGGTTCCATGCGCTTGTCAGACAGCGATACCGCGCGCCTCAGGGAATACCTGCTGCGCGGCGGCTTCATGATGATCGATGATTTTCACGGACCGGTCGAATGGCAGTTGTTTTCCCAGCAGATGTCACGCACCTTCCCGGACCGCCCCATCGTCGAACTCGAGGATCATGCCGAGCCTTTTCATGTGCTCTACGACCTCACCGAGCGCCAGCAGATCCCGGGCATCCGCGCGTTGATGAACAACCGTACCTGGGAGAAAGGTGGGCGCTATCCACACTGGCGCGGCGTGCTGGATGACGAGGGCCGAGTCATGGTCGCCATCAATTTCAATCAGGATATCGGAGACGCCTGGGAGCACGCCGATGACGCACGTTACCCCGCGTTGTTGACGACCCAGGCCTATCGCATGGGCGTCAACTACGTCGTCTATGCGATGACACACTGAACAAGACAGGCGGGTTGCCGACGCCTGCTTGCTACAAGCGCCCGAAGAAGGTCATGCGCGCCTCTTCTGAAAGCGCAATGCCTGGCTCGGTGTTGTAGGCAAGTACCGCGAGCATCCGCTCCCGGGAGCCGATGGTCGGCGTCACGCGATGCAGGGCGTTGCGACCACGGAACAACACCAGGGTACCTTCCTCGATATCCAGACTTGCCGGCGGCAGTTCCTCGTCAAGCACCCGCGACACCAGCGGATAGTTCATGTCGCCGGCATCGGCATCGCGCGCGTCACGTACGTATTCGAACACCCCGCCCGCCTGAGGTCGCTGCACCAGCAAGGTAATCGCGAAGGACGAGTTGTCAAAATGCCAACCCAGCTCACGCCCTTCGTCCGCGTAATGCAGGTTGATCGACG
Organism: uncultured Granulosicoccaceae bacterium; assembly: GCA_938006335.1. Lineage (GTDB taxonomy): Bacteria > Pseudomonadota > Gammaproteobacteria > Granulosicoccales > Granulosicoccaceae > Granulosicoccus. The sequence continues at coordinate 25,312 of CALLMF010000044.1, forward strand.
ACAGTGCGTCAGCGTACTCGTGCAAGGCCGCTTCATCGAGCACCGCACACAGAAAGTCACGCAGCAAGGCCGAGTCATGGACCGTACGCAACGGTGACCCTTCGGGGATCTGGTCGGTCTGAATGCAGCCCTTGGACGACACCACCTGCCGATTTCGCGCATGGTTGTCGTCAAAGTCCGAATCCGTCGGCGCAAGGTAGACGTTGTGGCCGCCTTCGGTGTAGTAGGCCAGGTCCCGGTGTTCAGCGGCCTCGCGACGTACCTGCTCGATAGCGTCTGCTGTCAGAAAGCCTGGTAGGCAAAGTACACCCTCGGTATCGAGTATGACCTTGCAACGAGCCCGATAGGCATCGTCGCTTAGTGGGTGTCTTTGCAGGTCCACGCACTCGCTGAATTGCATGCACATCACGCCCAATCAGGTTTGCGCTTCTCGATGAAGGCCTGCACACCTTCCAGCGTATCCTCGGCCATCATGTTGCAGGCCATGCAATGCGCCGCGCCTGCGTAGGCCTCTTCAATGGGTTTTTCCAGCTGCTTGTAGAACAGGGTCTTGCCCGCTCGTATGGCGACTGCCGGTTTGGCGCAGATGGACGCTACCAGTGCCTCGACCTCTGTTGCCACGTCCTCGTCAGCGGCGACCCGGTTGATCAGCCCGTGCGTGCGCGCTTCCTCCGCATCCACCCAATCGCCGGTGACGAGCATCTCGAAGGCGATCTTGCGCGGTACGTTACGCGACAGTGCAACGCTGGGCGTCGAGCAGAACAAGCCAAGGCGTACCCCACTCACGGCAAAACGCGCGCTGTTTGCCGCAACCGCAAGATCACACATCGCGACCAGCTGGCAGCCTGCGGCCGTGGCTATTCCTTCCACCTGAGCCACCACCGGCACCGGTACCGTCTGAATCGCCATCATCAAGCGACTGCAACGGTCAAACAAGCTCTGGTAGTACGCCTCCGAAGGCTCTGTACGCATCTCCTTGAGATCGTGTCCGGCGCAAAAAGCCCGACCCTTTGCCGCGATAACGATGACGCGAGTCGCGTCGTTGGCACCAGCCTCATCGATACACCGCTGGAGCGCGTCCAACATCGCTTCCGACAATGCGTTGAATGCATCGGGACGATTCAGTGTCAGCGTCACCACACCGCGAGCATCTTCAGCACGCTCGACGAGCGGTGCGTCGGATGAGCGGATACTCATTTCACTGGTCATCAAGATCCCCTGCGCTGTATCGATGCCCTCACTTTAACGTGTTGTTACCACACCAAGACGCTCAGGTGGCAGCGCCCAGGGCCTGATCAATATCCCAGAGAATGTCATCGATGTGTTCGAGCCCCACGGAAATCCTGATCATGTCATCGGGAACACCGGCTGCGACGCGCTGACCCTGGTCCAGCTGGCGATGTGTGGTGCTGGCCGGATGACTGATCAGGGTGCGGGTATCACCGATGTTCACCAGGTGGCTCATGAACGACGCGCTTTCGATGAATCGCACACCCGCCTCCAGCCCACCCTTGACACCAAAGGCCACGAGGCCGGACGCGCCGCTCATGTACTTGTCGAGAAGGGGTTTATGAGGACTATTGCAGAGCCCCGGATAACTGACCCACGCGACACGTGAGTCGTCACTCAATGCGGTGGCAACCGCCAACGCGTTTTCGCAGTGCCGCTCCATACGCAGCGACAAGGTTTCCACACCCTGCAGGATCTGCCATGCGCTCTGTGGCGACAATGAGGCGCCATACACCCTGAGCGTCTCCATCCGACAACGCATCGTAAAAGCGAAGTCACCGAAGGTCTCGAAAAACTTCACGCCGTGATAGCCCGGCGACGGCTCGATCATCCCGGGAAACTTGCCGTTGGCCCAGTTGAACGTGCCACTCTCGATGACAACCCCACCCAGGGTGGTCCCGTGACCTCCAAGGTACTTGGTCGCGCTGTGCACCACGATGTCTGCGCCGTGTTCGATAGGACGACACAAGGCCGGGCTCGGCACGGTGTTGTCAACGATCAGCGGCAGATCGTGCGCATGTGCGATATCGGCAACCGCGGCAATGTCGAGGATGGCGAGCGAGGGATTGCCGAGCGTCTCCGCGTACACCGCTCGTGTTTCCGGCCGAATGGCCGCAGCAAAGGACTCCGGATCTGACACGTCAACGAACGTGGTCTCGATACCCTGCTTTCGCAGATTGACCGAAAACATCGTCACCGACCCCCCGTAGAGCGAGCTGGCCGCGACCACGTGATCTCCCGATTGCAACAGCGTCATCAGCGCCAACGCCTCGGCTGCCATTCCGCTGGCCGCAGCCACCCCCGCGCGCCCCCCTTCAAGCGCGGCCACACGTTCCTCGAGCGCGGCCACCGTGGGATTCGACAACCGCGAATACACGTTGCCAAAGGTCTGCAGATCGAACAGGGACGCCGCGTGCTCAGCACTGTCGAATACATAGCTCGATGTCTGATAGATGGGCAAGGCGCGAGCGCCCGTATCCCCATCGGGCACCTGCCCCGCGTGGATGGCAAGCGTCTCGAGCTTGAAGCGACGCTCGCTCACGACCGGTTCCCTCGACGCGTGGCAGATACCACTCCGGTGTTGACGCCCGCCCAGTGCAAACCGCCGAACAATCGCGCGTGTTCGATCTTGGTACAGCGATCCATGACCGAATCGAGGCCGGCCTGTCGCGCCATGAGGTCGGCGTCGGCATTCGCGACGCCAAGCTGCTGCCACAGCGTCCTGGCGCCGATCTCGATGGCTGCCTCAGCGATGGGCGGCACGTCGTCAGCGTTGCGAAAGACGTCAACCATGTCCACTGGAAAAGGAATTTCCTGAAGACTGGAATACACCTCCATCTCCAGAATCCGCTCACCGGCGTAGCGCGGATTCACCGGCACGATCCGGTAGCCCTTGCCGTTCATGTAGCTCGCCACAAAATAGCTCGGGCGATGCCACGAGGCCGATAGTCCGACAACGGCAATGGTGTGGTCACGTGTCAAGATTCTGCGCAAAAATGCGTCGGTTTCGTTCATCCGCTCACGCTACACGGTATTTGGTCCGGGTAAAACCACCGTGGGCAGGTGACGGGGCCTTTAGTCGGTGGTAGCGTCCACCGACAGCTGCAGAAAGCTACGATCCGTTCCAGTTGATGAATCACCACATTCCCAGGCGTTCCACGCCATTTGTTTCACTTGGCGCAGCCCTCTTGGCTGTAATGCTTGGTGCCTGTGGTTCGGGCAGTGAGAATGATCCGAGTATCGACGACGCTGGCGAAACCACCGGGGGCGACACCGGGGGCGAACAGAACCCTGACATCGGCCAGGATAATGGCACCTCAGGAGGGGCGACCGACGGGGAATCCGTGCCAACGGACTCCCCGGATATCGTCAGCAATGAGGACTTGTTGGCTGAAAGCTTCCCGGTGGTGATCTACGAGTTCATCGATGGGCTGCAGATCAAGAACGCCTGGCTCGCCCTGTCCGATGGCTCGATCACTAACGACTTTGAAGGTGTACGTACCGTTGGCGTCGCCGAGTCACAGAGCATGAATCCGAATCAGTGGGGCGCCTGGAGACGAGGCGAATCCGACGATGTCATTGAACGCCGGCTCGGAACCACCAATGAATTCACGGAACTGTCGGCTGACTATCCGGAAGACAACCTGCTACCCGACGGGTGCTACACCAACCCCTATGGTTTTGTCGTCTCACCGTGGCCAGAGACGGGTACCGCGGACGCAAGCTTCACCACTGACACCTTGTGCTTCAACAATGCCGGCTACTACTCAACGGACGCCAGCAGTGGCTTGATAACCGACGGGGACTCGGGCGATGCCTTTGACGAAGGCAGCTCGGGCACCTACTCCATCGATGACTTCCACATCACATTGACCGCCAACAGCGGCGATGTCCGCGTGGCGACCTTTGCGAACTTCTCTGACGAAGACAGTCTCGTCCAGCAGATTTCGATCGATACCATCATCCTGCAGGATCAGCCGTAATACCTACAGGACTAGCAGTCGGTTTTTTCGCGTGCTGCCGCTTCAGCGCGACGCATCGGCATACCATCGATCGCAACCAGAAACTCGGATAACGCTTCAGGCGTCGACGCCCGTGCCTTGACGCCACCGTCCTTGCCGACCAGGACCAGCTCGAACTCGCCTTCTCCTCGGTAGGTCACCAACGCACTCGGCAGATTTTCGGAATCGCCTGGCGACGCCGACGCAAGCCAGGCAACCTCTGCCGTATCCACCAGGTAGACGTCAACATCCCGCTCGATCAATTGACAGCGTTGCTCGTCAACCAAAGCCTCGAAGCGCCGTCCTTGCTCGCTCCCGGATGCTCCGTAGGCAATGATCAAGCGTCGGTCATTGAAGGCATGCACGGTGGTGAATAGTGCGATGAACGTGAAGAGGGTGGCGGCGAGAACGAACCTGCACCGTACGGCGATGACGTGCGGTGAGAACATGAACACTCCCTCAGGCAAAAGCAGACACCGTACTCACCAGCATATCCACTTCTTCTATCGTGTTGTAGTAGTGGACTGACGCGCGCACCAGCTCGGTCAATCCTCGATCGGGGAAGTCCAGACGCGCCGAATTCAACGTGCTGATCGAGACCTGAATCGATTTCTCAGCCAACCGTGTCTTGACCTGGCTCGCTGACAGGCCGTCGACCATGAACGTCACTATTGCCGACGTCACCAACCCAAGGTCGTGGACTGATACACCCGGAAGATCAGCCAGCCCATTGCGGAGTCTGTGCGCTAGCACCGAGTTGCGAGCCTCAACCTCTGGCATGCCGATATGTCCGGCATAACGTAGCGCCTCGGCAAGCCCTACCTTTCCCGCAAAGAAGGTTTCAAACGGTTCGAAACGTGAAGCCTTGTCATGCGGCCTGATGTCCAGCGGATCGACCCACTGCGAACCGGACATGTCCACACCTGCGGGACTATGCATCTGAGCCAGCGCCTTGTCATTGGCCCAGACCATTCCGGTACCGCGAGGCCCTCGGAGAAACTTGCGTCCCGTAAACGACAGGACATCGCATCCGATATTGTCCACGTTCACATCAAGCTGACCTACCGACTGGCAGGCATCGATCTGATACAGAATCGGAGTGTCGCGTAGTAGTTCACCAACGCGTTTCACGGGATTGACGAGCCCCCCTTGCGTGGGCACGTGTGTTACCGATACGAGCCGTGTACGCGCGTCAAGCATGTTTTCGAGTGCGCTGACATCGAGCTGACCGTGTTCATCATCCGGGACGACATCAATCTCGATACCCTGAATTTCCCTCGCCCGCAGCAAACCGGCCATATTGCTCGGGTATTCGGCGCGTGTCGTCAGCACGCGGTCACCCGGAGAGAACCTCAGAGAGGAGAAAGCCGCATTCCACGCTCGGGTGGCAGATTCAACAAATGCCCAGTTCTCGCGCTCTCCACCTAACAGCGCACTCGCAGCCTCGTATACCCCCGCCAGGTCTTCTGCTCGTTCGGCTGCCACCTCGTAGCCACCGAGCATGGACTCCGCTTTCAGGTAGTCGATGACCGCGTCGGTCACGCATGTCGGTGGCAACGACGAACCTGCACTGTTGAAGTGGACCGTAGACTCAACAGCCGGCGTGTCTGCCCGGACTTTTTCAAGGTCGATCATCGGTGTCAGCCCTCAGTGAGGTGGACAGTATGAGACATGTCAGCAGAACGCGGACTGGACGAGAAACTACGCGGGCCGGGTCGCTACCGGCCCGCAGAGTCCAGCTGGCACTCGGATTCGGGCGCGTCGAGCCCGAGCGTGTCCACATAGTGCTCGGGGTGGAGGAACTTCGGCAGCGGCGCCAAGGCGATCACCGCGTCCGGTGTCGCAAGTAGTATTGGTTGTCTGAACTGGTGATTCCACCGGCGCACAGAACCCCGTGTTCCCTTGTAGAGATCAACCTGCGACGCCGGATCGTTGTAGATCGTGCGCACATTCAGATCACTCGGGTCTTCTCTCGTGTTGAGACTGTTACTGACCAGCTTGACCGCACTCCAGGCGGCAAACTCCGCGTCAGTCATGGCAACGCGAGCGTCGAGTGGCTCAGCTTGTTTGAACTCGCGGTAACGCTCGTTCAATTGCGGTGCGCCGTAGCGCTCGAGTGCAAAGTGCCAGCTGACGGGCGTCAGCCCGACATCGCCAACGACGGGACGTGGACTGCGCGTGCTGTACTGAAAGATTGCGCCCATAGCCGGTATTGGAGTCGATCACGGCAACTGCGTCATAGGAAAGGAGACCCTGAGTTCGGAATCGCTGTTTCAAATGTTGACCGAAACAAGCTTGAGCTGATCGGCGACGAGCGCAACTTCCTTCATCGTCTCCAATGGCAGATCGAGGATGACCAGCGCAGCCGATGGAATGCGCTCGAGTTGCTCTCGCATGTCTGCATCAGGTGTCAATTCGACTTCACTGATGCTCACATCGATTCCGAGTGCCTCGAACAGCGTCAGGGATTCGTACACGGCGAGTTCGACCGACCGCACTACGGATCGTTGTGGCTTTACCGTTATACCGGCAAAACTGGTCCCTGCCCGGATATCAGTTTCCTCACTCGACGACAGTATGGTGATCTCGAAAGAGCTCGCAAGCGCTGGCGTCGCAGAGAGCACAAACAGAATACAGACCAGACCGCGCGTCACTCCACAATCTCCACGGAGTGCGGAACCAGGCCCGTTCGGCTGGCCCGTATCGGGCGCATTCTTGAAACATCGATGACTGTCATGTCGTCCGACAATCCATTGAGAACGTAGAGTCGATCGCCGTCCGGGCCGAGCGCAAGGCCCCAAGGCCTGCGTCCAACGAGTATGTACTTGAGTATCTCCCTGGACTCGGCATCGATGAACACCACATGATTGGCTGAACCCAAGGCCACAAAAGCCATGTCTTGTGAGTCGTCGAACAGGATGTCTACCGGGGTCAGCTGTTCGATCCGGAAGCCTCGAGTCTCGAGCACCGGTTTCTGCAAGTCAGAGAGAAATTCTGCCACGCCAACGGATCAACACCAGAGGAGATCATCGGCAAGAATGATCTGGAAATCGGCACCTCGCCAGAGTTGGTACTTGCCAAGCCAGGTACGGAGTGGAAGGGGTTCTGGGCGCTCGACGATGCCGGTAGCAGCGGGGAGCGATCAACTGACGCGTGATCTTCCTGCCTTGTAGTCGCGGTAGGCAACGAGAAGCATGCTGGCATCATCATCCGCCGGCGTCCAGTCGAGCAATTGCTCTGCCTTTGAACAATCGAGCACGCAGGTCTCATCGGCAATAAGATACTGTTCCGGATCCATCAGTGGTTTACCGATCTTGTCCAATGCAGCGAGTACGCCCTTGACCATGAAGGCCGGGGTCGGAATCAATATCGACTTGCTGCCTGCCTCCTTGATGAGCTGACCCAGCAGCTCGTTGACGGTCGGCGGGTTCGCGGAACCCAGATTGAAGTTTTCATTGGGAAATCCTTTGGCAACACCCGCCAGACACGCGTCAGCACAGTCGGACACCGAGACGAACTGATAGTAGTTCCTACCACTACCGATGGTCGGAACCGGGAGGTTCAAGTCGATCAACTTGAACAGTTTCTCGAGTATGCCCAAGCGCCCGTGCCCGATGATCAGGCGAGGTCGAAACAAGGTGATCTTGAACCCTTTTTCACGATAGGTATCAACCAGCAGTTCTGTCTGGTACTTGGCCTCACCGTAGGGGCCAATGGGCTTGCGCGGATGATCCTCGGTACGAGGGTTGACTTCAGTGTGCCCGTACACCATATCGGTAGTGTAATAGATCATGTTGTGCAAGCCCCGCGACTCCATCCACGAGAGCACGTTTTCCGTACCGACATACAACGCCTGCCAGAAGTAGTCCGCCCGCGCCCTTCTAGGTAGTATCGGCACAAGAAGGCGCGCTGCAAAGTGGTACACAATATCTTCCGGGTCAGTGTCGATCGAAGAGAAGGACTGCGGATCGGTCACATCCATGATCTTGTGGCTGACGCGCGGTAGCTCATAGTTTCCGAACCCGTCCGTTTTTTTCTCGTCACAGACAAGAACGGTCTGCCCTGCAGCTGCGAGCTTCTTGGTGAGCTCAGTGCCCAGAAATCCGTCTCCTCCAAAGATGATGTGTTTCATTCAAAGCAAGCCTGCAGTTTCTAGGTATGTGTTGGATGCGCGTCTGTGTGAATTTCAGGCGCTACGAGCAACGAGGGCGACACCGGCGCAGATCAGCGCGACACCGGCCACACGCCACATGTTCATGGATTCGCCGAGAACAAAGTATCCCCACATCGTGATCAATACGAAGGACAGACCAAGAAAGGGATACGCAAAGCTGATCTCCACACGTGACAGCACGGCGAGATGAGACCCCATACTGATGACCATCATGATCAGCCCCAGAAATACCCAAGGATTGAAGATGACGGCAAACGCGGTACTCACCCACGTCTCCACAGAAAGCTCCATCTGGCCAAGAGACGTCATGCCCTTCTTGAGCATGATCTGCGATGCGAAGTTGGTGAATACGGTAAACAAGATCAGCGGTATGAATTTGGTCACAGCGACAGCCCCTTGAATACTCGCTCTGGTATGGATCGTATGACGCACATGATTGGTTGCCAGAACCATGGGGTGTACAACACATCGCGACGTCCATCACGCGCCTTCAACATGTCATTGGCGACTCGCTCCGGAGTCGCCCAAAGCGCCGCTGGTTTCTTCTCGACGTGAGCTGTCATGGGCGTGTCAATGAATCCTGGCTTTACAGTCAGGACACGCACACCGTGTGGCGCCAATCGATTTCTCAACCCTTGGCAAAAAAGAGCAAGAGCGCCCTTTGCAGATCCGTAGACGTAATTTGAACCGCGACCGCGATCTCCTGCAACGGAGCTTACGACAACGATCAATCCCCGATTACGACTCGCGAGCTGGTTGGCAACCCGTGTAAGCAGCGATGCGGTACTCGTGAAATTGGTATGCAGAGCAGTCGCTGTTGCCTGCCAATCGATCTCGCACTGTTGCTGGTCCGGCAAGACGCCGTAGAAGAACCAGCACTCCTCGATTCCACCGATCGAATCCAATAATTGATCATGCTGGTCTATCTGGTCCAGATCGGCCTGAGTCGTGTTGATCGATGCGCCGCGCGCTGACAGATCAGCGGCGACGCTGGCGAGTTTCTCAGCATTTCGCGCAACCAGATGTAGCCTCAGCCCACGCTCTGCAAGCTGACGAGCGGTCGCCTGAGCGAGTGCCGACGTGGCGCCAAAAATGACCACGGAAGTCTTGGCATCGGTCGGAGCTTCACGGATGGCGACACTAGCCACTGACGCGTCTCCAGAAATCCGATGAAGATTCGGGATCAACGTGAGGCAAGAACTCATTCAACCGCGGGAAATACGCGCGAAACGATTCCGCAGGCATCAGTCTGTCCTTGGCCGGATAAGCTGCACCGCCCGCCTCCCGCACCTGCAAATCAAGCGCACGTATCAACTGTACCGTTGCGTCCCCCCGGTCCGCAAAGTCCAGTGCAAGGCAGAGCCCCGGACGAGGAAATGACAGTAGTCCGGGCGACTTGATCGTTCCAAACTCCTTGAGAACTGCCAGAAACGAGCCGGCACCTGACGACACGATCTTTTTAAGTAGCGTCTCCAGCACGGACTCCGCTCCGGGCGGTACAACAAATTGATACTGGTGAAATCCACGCGTTCCGTAAATTCGATTCCAGTTACCAATTGCATCCAGCGGATAGAAGAAACTCTTGTAGTGCTGACAAACAGTGCGTGCATGCCTGGGCTTGTGGGCCAGATAGTAGGCACTATTGAACGCACCTATCGTGTACTTGTTGAGTATTCGGGACGGTAGTGAAAACGGTATTCCGATTCGCTTTCGAGTGCGCGTCAAATCAAGCGTTGTGCGCTCATCCAAATGATTCGCTGACATGAACACACCGCGTGCAAAATTCTTCCCCCGCGAAACGCAATCCAACCATGCAACGCTGTACTGATGTGAATCATGACAGCCGCTCGAGAGTGACATGAATTGATCGATACCACGGAAGCGATCAAAGCGTACCGCTAGTTGATCAGATGTGATGGGGATCAAATGAAGACTCGCTCGAGTGATTACCCCGGTGAGGCCAAGTCCGCCTATCGTCGCGTTAAACAGATCTGAACGGGATCGCGGAGAGCAGTCCACTGTCTGTCCATTTGATCGGTGTACACTCAAACGACTGACAAAACGTCCAAAAGTACCGTCGACGTGGTGATTTTTTCCATGAACATCATTGGCGATCGCTCCGCCGAGCGTTGCGTAGCGGGTTCCCGGAGAGACAGGCAAAAACCAGCCGGCCGGTATGACAAGATCCAGGATTTGTCCGAGTGTGATCCCGGCTTCCGCGCTGAGATTTCCAGTCTCTCTGTCAAAATGAATGAAGCGGCTCAGGGCGCTGGTATCTACAAGATATCCTGCCGAATTCAGACAACTATCGCCGTAGCTCCGACCGCGCCCAAATGCTAACCTGGAGTGGTTTCCCCACTGTTCTTGCGCCTTGGGAAACTGCTCAATCTCAGGCGCCCATCGCGGCACGATCGCGCGCTGCCTGGATGCGGTTGCGAAACCCCAACTGCGGTACTTGTCGGTCACAGGCTTACCAGCCTCGACACACCCACGACGATCCCGAGCAGCAGGCCCGAAAAAAGGCTGGCTCGATCTCTCAACGCATAGACAATCGGGTCCTCATGCATTTTCCCTTGCATGGTCTGAATCCACAGTCTCAGTATCCAGTACATCAGTATCGGACAAGCCAACCATAGAACCTTGGGTTCGGAATACATGACGATGCCCTGCTCACTATTGATGTACAAGGCCACAACGAGAATGGAGATAAGACCTGAAGAAATTCCCGTCGAAGTCAAAAACGGGAGATCACTGACGTAGTAGTTGCGTCCTGGCGATCGATTTCCACCGTCCCGATCAAGGTTACTGAGCTCCGCAACTCGCTTTGCGAGCGCAAGGCTGGTGAATAGAAACATCGAGAAAGCGAGAATCCAGAAAGACAGCCCCGCGCCGATGGTCACAGCGCCCGCGATAACGCGCAGGGTGTGTAGTGATGCGAGCGCAATCACGTCCATGATCGCCTTGTTTTTCAAGAACAGCGTGTAGGAAACCGTCAACATAAGATACGTAAACAGCGCCAACTGAAACCTGACAGGCAGATAGACCGCTAAAAGCAAGGATCCGAGACCGAGGATCAGGGCTACAAAAAAACCATATTGCAGCGAGACCCTCCCACTCGCCATCATGCGGTGACGTTTGATCGAGTTCTGGCGATCCGACTGTAAATCCAGCATGTCGTTGAAAATATACGTCGCGGATGCCAGAAAGCTGATCGACAGAATCGCGAGTAACGTCGCCACGACGGCACCAGGATCTCGAACTTGTTGGTCAAGCACGATCGGTACGGCTACCAGCAGATTTTTTGACCACTGATGCACTCGGATCAGCTTGAAGAGCTCGCTCATGCCGGGACGCTCGACACTGAATACTCTGGAAAAACTGATCCCATCTGACTCGGCTATGCCGTCAGGTGGAGAGACAACGTGGCAGGTGTGCGCTGAAGACCACACAGCGACATCATTGGTATCGTTACCAACATAGTCGAAGCCACGCTGACCAAATCGATTGACGAGCCATGCCTGCTTGGCTGTGCCGGTCAGGTTGACGTTCTCGTCAGTGCCCTTGACGTCGTCAAACAGATCCAGGGGGCTTGCAATACTGTCGGCAATGCTCTGATGGCAACCAGTAACCAGTACAGTTTTTCGATGTCGACGTTCTTCTTCCACATAACGTAAAAGCTCCTCATTCAACGGCAGCTGTATGTCCGTGAAATCAACCCGCGAGGCAATCTCGGCTTTGAGGTGCGCCCTTCCCTTCACAAGCCAGAACGGAATTCTGAGGACATTCAGCGGATTGGATCTGAGCAGGATAAGCGCACTCTCGATGAGCGTGTCGCTCCGACATAGCGATCCATCAAGGTCCACACACAGCGGGCGAGCTGCAGAACATCCAGATTCCGACCCATCCATGTTGGCTGTTGAATTGATTGGTACGTTCAACAGACTCAACCGAAGTTGTCGTGGATAGAACGAATCCGAATCAGGCCGATTCGGTTCATTTCGTAAAGAGATCCATGTCTTCGCGATCAGAGTAGTTGCGCTCCGCCATGATCATCATGGCAGTCCAGATAACCACAACGGCGACCATCGAGTACTGCGCTGCGAAAAAGCGGATCCAGATTACCGGAAACAACAGAAAGTGCAGAGCAACATACCCTGCACTGGATACCAGAAGAAAGAGTAGATCGGCATGCCTCTGCGTAATACTGGTCTGCACCTTCCCGAACACGAACCGCGAGGAGTAGAAGGAAATTCCCATCACGCACATCATGCAGAACACGAAAAACATGGGGTTGTAGGAAAGACTGAGCAGTCCTTCATTCAGATAAGAGAGGTAACTGCCAAAACTGATATCAAAGACGTATGTGTCCGGGTGTGTCGGTTTATCCCCAAAGTTGTAACCGATCAAGGATGACCACGCATCCGCCTCGAATATGACTTTGGTAAGGATGAGATAACAAGCCACAGTGGTAATACCGCTGATGACCACGTAGCTTCGACTGGCTCGCTGAGTGACGAGAAAATAGAGATGAAAAAATCCCGCTAGTACCAACAGATCCGATCTCACCAGCACGCTGAGCGGCAACAGAACCAGCAGGGCCGAAACCTGCCCGCGAAGCAGCAGCGCATACAAGGCGATCGTCGTGAGCGTTGCCAGTGAATCAGGGGTCGCAAGACGCGCTACGTTCATCAGTCCACACGCGAAACAGATGAACGGCAGCGCGACCAGCAAAGACCACGGCGGAGTAACGTCGGGAATCAAACGGAACAATAGAAATATTGACGCAACCGCGCAAAGGGCCGGGATCAAGTAACTGGCAAAGACCGGGTCTATTCCGAGCTTTAGTGCAGCCGCTAGAATTGCCGTGTAGATGACGCGGGTGTCGTAGAAGAATGCGACCGTCTGCCGGAACGCTTCCGGGTCTTGCAAAAGTACGTCTCTCTTGTCGGGACCAACGAGCCACTCGTAGACCGACACTGGCACTGACTCCCGAACAACTTCGTACACATGCGCGTGGAGGCCGTCGGGAGGCGTCAATCCAGCCATGTGTGTCGCGTTGGCCAGGTATGCAAACAGATCCCACTCGTAATGCGGGAAAGCAAGTGCAAGGGCTCCAAAAACCAGGCTGAAGCAGCCAAGAATCACAAACGCAAGCAGGGTTCGCCGTGAAGTCACATAGGTGGCGATATCAGTAGCCAAGGTGCGAGCCTCGATTGGAATCACTGTTCACGGTTTCTACGATCGAGTGGCCGGTCCCGATAAGCCGGTGCGGGAGCACCTCGTCTTGGTGATGTGTTGATAGTCACACGTTTTGTGCCAACTGGCCGAAAGGCGTCGAGGCCAATGTTTTGGCGCTCACTCGACGCCCGAGCAAGCACGCGATGTCGACAAAAGACCGGTAGAGGGTCGCGATGGCTGATCGAGGGTCAGCCCGATATCCGGCAAGCCCGGTCAGGGAATCAGGTTCGGTACCGGGGCTCGGGAGCGAATCGGTCGTTGATAAAGCGACGACACGGGCTTTCGATCACATAGTACGATCCGGCACCAATGACGATCGACAGCAGAAATCCGGTCAACTGGCCTGCTGGCAGCGCGTAATAAAGCTTGTAGAAGATCTGCTGCCAAAGATAGATGGAGAAGGACAAGACGCCCAACAGTCGTAGCGGCGCAAAGGACAGCACGCTACAAACGAGGCCCCGTGAGTCCGCAATATGGTTGACGGCTACACCCAAAAAAAGCGGCGCGACCGAATAGGTCAGCCAGATCGGTGCGACCTCGAGGTAGCAGAGGAACGACAGGGCCAGTAGTAGTGGCGGCAGCCCGTTCGGCAAGCGAATATCGAACGACTGGCGCCATAAATGGTATGCCGCCGAGAACGCAATGAATCCAATGGCGGATTCGGTGCGAATCAGCGAAATCTGAAAATCGTCGGCGCGCATCGCCATCTGGTTGTTGATGTTGACGAGTACCGACGCAACGAACAGAACGGTCAGCGCAGTGGCCGCGCGGTTGCGTGAAACGAACACAATCGACATCACGCTCATGGCCACGTAGGCATGCTCTTCTACCGAGAGTGACCACAAATGCCCGATGGGCAAAATCGAGGTGAAATACTCGGGCTCTGTCGGGAAGTACGTGCGGATGAAAAACAGGGCAGCGACAAATTCGACCAGCTTGAATTCGTACTTCAACGCAACCGATATGGCCAGGGCTGCAAGCAGAAACACCACCAGCGCAGGGATGATTCGGCTGATTCGCCGAATATAGAAGTCCGGGAGCGCCATACGCCGGACGAACAGGATGTTGCTCATCAGCATGCCGGAGAGGACGAAAAACACATCCACCCCCATGCGTTCTTCCCAGACCCACTTGCTGAACGTGAAGTGCCCGACCAGTACCAGCAAGATTGCCAGCCCACGCCACCCGTCCCAGACCGGAACACGGGCCACGGTACTCATCGCCGGCGGATCACTTCAGGGAATGCCATAGCCCAATCGCTCGCAGTTCCATTGCAAGCATCCTGAAAACTCAGGCAAAAGCCGCCAAACAAGCGGCCATGATGAATGACGGGAAAATGCCGAGCACCACAACCGCAAGCCCGTTGATCGCCAGCCCTGCACTCACATCCCCTGCAGTATCGATCTCGGTAGTGACGACCGGCTCGTCAAAGTACATGAGCTTGATCACGCGCAAATAGTAGAACGCCCCTGCAACAGACATCGCCACAGCGATCAGCGCCAGCCAGGTATAGCCGGCATCCACTACTGCACGCAACACCGCAAGCTTGGCGTAGAAGCCAACCATCGGGGGAACGCCCGCCAGAGAGATCATTGCGAGCATCATTACAGCAGCCAACAGACCGTTGCGCCGGGCAAGGCCTGCCAGATCATCCAGCATGACTGCGTCAAACGGACTGCCGTCTTCTCGCGTGCCTCGTGAGAGTGCAAGCAGAACACCGAAGGCCGCGAGCGTGGTGAACGCATAAGTGATTGCGTAGAACATCGCGGCGCTGTAGCCCTCTGGTGTGGCTCCAACGATGCCGAGCAAGAGGAAACCCACGTTGCTGATGGTCGAGTACGCCAGCATGCGCTTGATGTTGGTCTGGGCGATGGCCACGAGGTTGCCAACAACCACCGAGAGAGCGGCGAGTATCGCAAGCATGGCTTGCCAGTCGGAGTTGAGCGCCGGCAAGGCATCGACGAGCAAGCGGATCAGCATCGCAAAAGCCGCGATCTTGGGGGCAGTGGCGATGAACATGGCAACCGGCGTGGGTGCCCCCTCGTACACGTCGGGCACCCACATGTGAAACGGCACCGCGCCGAGCTTGAAGGCGATACCGACGATCAGGAAGGTCAGACCGAAGCGTGCGGGCACCGAGCCCTCTGCGCCACCGACCACGACCGCGTCGCGGATGCCAGAGAGCTCCAGCGAACCCGTGGCGCCGTACACCATCGACATCCCGTAGAGGAGCATGCCGGACGCAAGAGCCCCGAGCACGAAGTACTTCATCGCGGCCTCCGAGGCATCCGCGTCATCACGAGCCAGGGCCACCATCGCGTACTGGCTGAGCGCAAGCAACTCGAGACCGAGATACACGCTCAGCAGGTGCTTGGACGACACCATGATCATCATCCCGCTTATCGCGAAGAGCGCAAGCACGAAGTACTCGCCGCGTGCGATCCGTCGACCTGTCAGGTAGTCACGCGAATACAGCAACACGCCGATGGCCACGACGATAAGCCAGACCTTCAGGGTGGACGACATGTTGTCGATGCCATATGCACCCACATAGGCAACGACGGGTTCGGCCCGCGTTTGCCCGAACGCGAACAGCAGAGTCACGACCAGTGAGGCCTGTGACAGCCAATACACCGTATGCGAATTCGCCTTGGTGAAAAGGCTTGCCACCAGCACAATGCAGGTAGCCGTCAGCAGGAAGACTTCCGGCGCGGCGATACTCAAACTATCCACAGTCAGCGCCTCAGTACTTGGAGATGGAAATGTGTGAGACCAGGTTCTCGACTGAGGCGTGCATCACACGCCCCACGAGATCCGGCCACAGGCCGAGCAACAGCACAAAGGCTGCGAGTGAGCCGAGCATCCAGAATTCCCGGCGATTGACATCCTGCAGCGCTGCGACGTTGTCGTTACCGATTTCGCCAAAGATCACTCGCTTGACCATCCACAAGGTGTAGGCCGCACCCAGCACCAGTGTCATGGCAGCGAGGAAGGCAATCCAGAAGTTCGCGCGGAAGCCCGCAAGGATGATCATGAATTCGCCGACAAATCCCGACGTGCCTGGAAGGCCGGCATTGGCCATGGCAAAGAACACCATGAAGGCACCGAACAGCGGCATGGTGTTGATCACCCCGCCATACGCCGAAATCTCACGGCTGTGGACACGGTCGTACATCACCCCTACGCACAGGAACATGGCCGCCGAGATGAAGCCGTGGCTGATCATCTGCACGATCGCGCCTTCGAGGCCAAGTGCTACGCCCGAGATATCGCCTTTTTGCAACAAGCCGAACGCGATGAAGATACCGAGAGTCACGAAACCCATGTGGCTGATCGAAGAGTAGGCAATCAGCTTCTTCATGTCGCGCTGCACCAGCGCGACAAAGCCGATATACACCACCGCGATCAACGAAATCACGATCATGAAGGTGTCCATCTGGCTGGAAGCATCCGGCACGATCGGAAGACTGAAACGCAGAAAACCGTATCCGCCCATCTTCAGCATGATGGCCGCCAGTACCGCAGAGCCTGCGGTGGGCGCCTCCACGTGGGCATCGGGCAACCAGGTGTGAACGGGCCACATCGGAATCTTTACCGCAAAGGCTGCAAAGAACGCCAGGAAAATCCAGAATTGCGGCTTCTCGGCAATGGCCAGTTGGTGCATGTCTTCAATGGCAAAGCTGCCGCCCAGGCGGTACAGGTATATCAGGGCGATCAACATGAACACCGATCCGAGGAAGGTGTACAGAAAGAACTTGATCGTCGCGTAGACACGTCGCGGCCCTCCCCAGATACCGATGATGAGAAACATCGGGATCAGCGTGGCTTCAAAGAAGATGTAGAACAGGATGGCGTCGAGCGCGCTGAAAACCCCGACCATGAGACCAGTCATGATCTGAAAGGCACCGAGATACAAAGCGGGTCGATCCTTGATGACTTCCCACATGGAGATCACGACGACCACATTGATCAAGGTGGTCAGGATGACCAGTGGCATGGCAATCCCATCGACACCGAGCGCATACTCGATGTCAAAGCCGGGAAGCCAGTTGGCCCGCTCCACAAACTGCATCGCCGGCGTCGATAGATCAAAACCGAAATACAGCGGCAGGCTGACAAGCAAGGTCAGCACGCTGATGCCAAGAGCGAGTGGCCTCGAACGGCGATCCCCCAATGCGATGACGATGAGACCACCGATGATCGGCAACCAGACCGTAAGGCTCAACCAGGGCATGCCGCCTCCTGACACTGCAACAAGTTCGTCGCCATTCATACGAAGAAAAACCAGCTGAGCATGACAAGGAGCCCGATGATCATCGCGAAGGCGTAGTGGAACAACATGCCGGACTGTAGATGACGCGCCACGCCAGCGAGTGCCCCTACGCCTTTGGCAGAACCGTTGACGAGCGCACCGTCGATAACAGCGACGTCACCTTTTTGCCAGAGCTGTTTGCCAAGCCCGATACTGCCGCGGGCAAACACTGCCTGGTTGAAGTCGTCAAAGCCGTACTTGTTCTCGAGAATGCGGCGGAAGAAGCCGAGCTTGGAATCGAGAAAGGCTGGGATGCCCGGAGCCAGCAGATAGAACACGACCGTGGTGAGTACGCCTGCCATCGCGGTGAAAAACACCGGCGTGACAAATCCATGCAAGGCAAACGGAATCGCACCGTGGAAATGTGAAGCCACTTCCTTTACCGAGTCATGCGCCTCGTCCACGAAGATGATGCCGTCAAAGTAGTTACCGAACACGACCGTCGACACCGTGAGGCCGCCGATGACCAGCGACGGGATGGCAAGCAGGATCAATGGCAAGGTCACCACCTTTGGCGACTCCTGTGCATGGTCGTAGGCATGCTGGTCGCGCGGCTTGCCATGGAACACCAGGAAGAACATGCGGAAGCTGTAGAAGGCGGTGACAAACACGCCACCGAACACGGCCCAGTAGGCGATGTTGGCACCCGGGATGTTTGACGCGTGCACCGCCTCGATGATCACGTCCTTCGAAAAGAAGCCCGAGAAGAACGGGAATCCGATCAATGCCAGCGAACCGATCAGCGACGTGAACCAAGTAATCGGCATCTTCCGCCACAGACCGCCCATCTTGCGGATGTCCTGCTCGTGATGCATGGCAATGATCACAGAGCCAGCCGCGAGGAACAACAGCGCCTTGAAGAAGGCGTGGGTCATCAGATGGAAGATCGCCGCCGAATAGGCAGACACGCCGAGCGCCACGGTCATGTAACCCAACTGAGATAGTGTGGAGTAGGCGACAACCCGCTTGATATCGTTCTGCACGATACCGATCAGCCCCATGAAGAAGGCGGTGAAGGCGCCAATGATCAGCACGAAGGAGAGCGCTGTCTCCGACAATTCGAACAGCGGCGACATGCGCGCCACCATGAAGATACCTGCCGTCACCATTGTTGCGGCGTGAATCAGCGCAGAGATCGGCGTGGGGCCTTCCATGGAGTCCGGCAGCCACACGTGCAAAGGTGCCTGCGCACTCTTGCCCATCGCGCCGATGAACAACAGGATGCAAATCACCGTCAGCACCTGCCACTCGGCATTGCCGAAGATGCTCATGGTCTCGCCCACCAGCGACGGCCCTGCAGCGAAGGCATCAGCGTAGTGCAGGCTGTTGGTGTACATGACAATTGCGGCAATACCCAGCACGAAGCCGAAGTCCCCTACCCGGTTGACGAGGAAGGCTTTCATGTTCGCGAAGATCGCGGTTTCCTTCTTGTACCAGAAGCCGATGAGCAGGTAACTCACCGTGCCGACCGCTTCCCAACCGAAGAACAGCTGCAGGAAGTTGTTGCTCATGACGAGCATCAACATGGAGAACGTGAACAGACTGATGTAGGCGAAGAATCTCTGGTAGCCAGGGTCTTCCTCCATGTAGCCAATCGTGTAGATATGCACCATCAGCGACACGAAGGTCACCACCAGCATCATCAGAACGGTGAGCTTGTCGACAAGGAAGCCGACCTCGAAGCGGATGTCTCCGGAGATGAGCCAGGTGTACAGGGACTCGTCGAAGACCGGCGCATCACCGAGTACCACTTGCGTGAAGGCGTAGCAGGACAACAGGAAGGACAGCGCAACACCACCGATGGTGATGCGATGCGAATTGGTCCTGCCCAGGCGCTTGCCGAAGAAGCCCGCTGCGATCGCCGCGATGAGTGGCGCGAAGGCCGTGAGTGTGTAGATGAATTTCACTCGGTCAGCCCTTCAATGTATCGAGATCGGCGACGTTGATGGTCGATCGGTTACGGAACAGCACCACCAGAATCGCAAGGCCGATGGCCGCCTCGGCGGCGGCCACGGTCAGGATGAAGAACACGAAGATCTGCCCCGCCGCATCATCCAGAAAATAGCTGAAGGCAACGAAGTTGATGTTGACCGAGAGCAGCATGAGTTCGATCGACATAAGCAGGATGATCACGTTCTTCCGGTTGAGGAAGATACCGACCACGCTCATGCAGAACAGGATCGCTGCCAGCGTCAGGTAGTGCGACAAGCCAATCACGACTGACCTCCTTCAGGACGTGCAGTGTCGGCGCTGGCGTTGGGCGTGGTCACCATGCGGATGCGGTCAGCACGTTGAATGTCGATCTGTTGTGCGGGTCGCTGGTACTTGGTGTCCGGCCGACGGCGCATGGTGAGTGCAATGGCAGCCACGATGGCCACCAGCAGGATAATGGCCGCGATCTCGAACTGGAAAAGATAGTCGCGATACAACACGCGCCCCAGCATCTCGGTATTGCTGAAGTCGGCGTCCGTCATGCGCGGCGGCGGCGGAAAATCCGCGTCACGAAAGTAGCGCTGCGTGATCAGGAACACCATCTCGATCAGCATCACCACACCGACAAAGAGACCGACCGGCAGGTACTTCACGAATCCTTCCTTCAGAGGCACGACGTTCACGTCGAGCATCATCACCACGAACAGGAACAGCACCATGACCGCCCCCACGTACACCAGCACTAGGGTAATGGCGAGAAATTCCGCTTCCAGCAACATCCAGATGGCCGAACACGTGAAGAAGGTCAGGACCAGGAACAGGGCGGCAAACACCGGATTGTTCACGGTGATGACACGGAACGCACTGAACACGACAATCGCCGCGAACAGATAGAAAACAATGATCTCTAGGCTCACGCGGCAACCCTCAACGGAAGTCGGCGTCTGCAGCACGGTCAGCCGCAATCTGCTGCTCGTACTTATCGCCAATGGCAAGGAGCTTGTCCTTGGTCATGATCTGCTCACCACGATTCTCGAAGTGGTACTCGAGAACGCGTGTTTCCACGATGGAGTCGACGGGACAGGCCTCCTCACAGAACCCGCAGTAGATGCACTTGAACAGATCGATGTCGTAGCGCGTGGTGCGTCGCGTGCCATCAGCACGCTCCTCTGAATCAATGGTGATGGCAAGTGCCGGGCAAACCGCCTCACACAGCTTGCAGGCGATGCAACGCTCTTCCCCGTTGGGGTAGCGGCGCAAGGCGTGGAGACCTCGAAATCGGTGCGACTGCGGGGTCTTCTCCTCAGGGTAGTGGATCGTGCCACCACGCTTGACGAAGTAACGCCCGGTCAGGGAAAGGCCTTTCAACAGCTCCCACAGCGTGAAGCTCTTGACGTATTTCGAGAGTTGTCCGGTCATCGGAATCTATGTCAAAGATGCAGGAGAGACGCGTCAGGCGCGCTGCTGGAACCAGGGTCCGATCTCGAACCAGATTGCGAATCCCACCACAGCGATCCATACAATCGTTACCGGAATGAACACCTTCCAACCCAATCGCATGATCTGGTCATAGCGATATCGCGGGAAGGTGGCACGTAACCACAGAAACACGAACAACACGGCCGCGGTCTTGGCGAGGAACCACCAGATGCCATCACCGACGCCATCGATGGGACTCATCCAGCCGCCCAGAAACAGAATCGCCGTGAGCGCCGCGATCATGATCATGTTGGCGTATTCGGCGAGGAAGAACAGCGCGAATGCCATGCCGGAGTAATCGACGTGGAAGCCCGCAACGATCTCGGACTCGCCCTCGGCGACATCGAACGGGGCGCGGTTGGTTTCTGCAACACCGGAGATGAAGTACACCACCGCAAGCGGGAACAACGGCACAAAATACCAATGGAAGATGCCCCCGGACTGACCACGTACGATGTCACCGAGATTCAGGGAGCCCGCGAGCATCAGCACGCCGATAAGGGCGAAGCCCATCGCGATTTCATAGGCCACGATTTGCGCCGCGGAGCGCATCGCACCGAGGAAGGCGTACTTCGAGTTTGATGCCCACCCGGCGATGATCACGCCGTATACACCCAGTGAGGTCATGGCGAGGACGTAGAGCAGCCCTGCATTGACATCAGCGATGGCACCGCCATCGAAGAAGGGAATCACAGCCCAGGCAGCCAGCGCTGGAGCCAGCGATAGCACCGGCGCTGTCAGGAACAGGAAGCGCGAGGCATTGGTCGGTACGATGACTTCCTTGAGCAGCAGCTTGAATACATCGGCAAAAGGCTGCAGCAGTCCGAAGGGGCCCACTCGGTTGGGACCCACACGCGTTTGCATGGAGCCGATGACGCGACGTTCGGCGAGCGTCAGGTAGGCCACGGACAGGATCAGCGGCACGAGCACCACGACGATCTTCAAGAGCGTCGTGATCGTGTACATGAGGCTATCGAAAAAGCCCATCAGACCGCCTCCGTCGCCACATGGGGTACGGAGGTCGTTGCTGGCTCTCCAGGTAGCTCACCACCCGCCTTGGCAGATACTTCACCAAACACCTCTCCAAGGGTTGCCGTGGCGTGCAAACCCGCCGGCACCCAAAGACAACCGTCGGGCAGTGAATCATCGAGTTTTGCCGGCAAGACGCAGGACCGACCGCCTTGCTCAATCGTCAATGCCTCGCCTTCAGCCACCCCGAGAGCCGCAAGGCCAGAAGTATTCACTGATGCGAATGCCTGCTTGCCATCAGTGGCTTTCTGCAACGGCATGGAACGACGCACGACGGGGTCGGTCCTGTAAATCGGTGTTTCGCCGCTGCGCAGCCAATCGGAACCGCTGGCTCCGCCAAAATCGTGTCGAGCCGAGCTGTCGACGAGGTTGTTGAGCTCGATACTGGTGCACGCCTGTTGCAACTCGCGGGTTACTGCCTCGGGGCTATCGAAGCCGAAGCCGTCCAGCCCGAGGGCTTCGGCGAGTACGCGGAATACTTTCCAGCCAGGCCGTGCTTCGCCCGGGGGAGCCACCACACCCTTGGCAGACTGCCACTGCCCTGCCGCATTGACCCAGGTACCGAAAGACTCGGTGAAAGCGGCAAGCGGCAGCACCACGTGCGCGGACTCGGCGAGTGTCGGAGACAGATAGGCGGACAATACGACGACACCTTCCGCGCCACGCAAGCTGTCGGCGGCTGCGGCGGGGTTTGCAGCATCGAAGTCGGGCTCTACGTTGAGCAAGAGCAGACGCTTGGCGTTGCCCGCAAAGGCGGCTGCCGCGTCCATACCCGACGTATCGACCGACGCGCCTCCCGGGCCGCGGTGCGGGACGGCGCCAGCCAGCCAGGCGCCAGCGGTATTGGCGCGCTCAGGTAACAGACACAAGGTGGCGTCGGTCGCGCGCGAAAGCTGGCGCGCGAGGTACAGCAGCGTTGAACGCGCAGGGTGAGCCGCAGCCAGGTTGCCGACCATGACGGCCGCGCGCTCGCCGTTCTTCAGATTTTCCGCGATTCGACGGTGCTGCACGGAAACCTCGGCATTCGGTGCGTTGTCGAGCGCCGAAAGGTCTGCGCCAGCGGCAACCGCTACCGCGTGCAGCTGCTCGACCATGCGGTCGTGACGCACGGTGATTTCCTCTGCCGCCTCGAAGTGCAAGGGCACGCGCTTCGGGTTGATCAGGCTGATGGCCGCACCGGCGAGCGCGCTCTTGCGCAAGCGCAGCGCTGCGATCGGTTGATCCTTGCGGATATTGGACCCGACAAGCAAGGCCGCGTTCAAGGTTTCCAGATCGTTGAGCTGCATGCCGAGCCAGGGCATCACCGGGTCGGCGTCGGGATGGCTGAAATCGCTCTGGCCGAGCCGATGGTCAATGTTGGCCGAACCAAGCCCGCGGGTCAGCTTCTGTGCGAGGTACAGCTCTTCCAGACTGCTGCTGGGAGACGCAAGTGTCGCGAGCTCCTGCTCCTTGCCCGGCGCGGAGCTGAGCAATGCTGCAGCACGAGCCAGAGCGCTGGACCAATCGGTCGGCACCAGCTTGTCGCCCTCGCGCACCAGTGGAGCCGTAAGGCGTTCCGCGTGCTTGAGACCCTGGTAGGAAAAGCGATCACGATCGCTGATCCAGACCTCGTTCACCGACTCGTTCTCGCGCGGCACAACCTGATTGACCGTGTCGCCGTCCACGAACACCGAGATGTTGCTACCGACAGAGTCGTGCGGTGCGACAGATGGCAATTGACGCAGCTCCCAGGCACGCGCGCTGTAGCGCGACGGACGCGCGGTCAAGGCGCCCACCGGGCAGATGTCGATGACGTTGCCGGAGACCTCTGAAACCACCGACTTCTCGATGTAGGTGCCAATGCGCACGTTCTCGCCACGACCAGTCGCACCGAGCTCGCGGATACCGGCGATCTCCTCACCAAAACGCACACAACGCGTGCAGTGAATGCAGCGCGTCATTTCCGTGGCGATCAACGGACCAATGTACTTGTCGAAGACCACGCGCTTGCCTTCGGTGTACTGCGAGGCACTTTGTCCGTAGCCCATGGCAACGTCCTGCAGCTCGCAGATACCGCCCTGATCGCAGATCGGGCAATCGAGCGGGTGGTTGATGAGCAGGAACTCCATGGTGCCCTGCTGAGCCTCGCGCGCCAGCGTGCTCTGCGTGTGCACAACCATGTCGGGCATGATCGGCGTGGCGCAGGCCGGCAGGGGCTTTGGCGCCTTTTCCACTTCCACCAGGCACATGCGGCAATTCGCCGCGACCGAAAGCTTCTTGTGATAGCAGAACCGCGGCACGTTGATACCGGCTGCGTCTGTCACCTCGATCAGCATCTGCCCTTTCTTCGCAGGCAATGTGCGTCCGTCAACGGTGATGGTGACTGTGTCGTCGCTCATGTAAGGCGGCTGTCTAGAGTGCGCGGGCGGCGCCAGTTTAAGAAAGGGAACAGCGTTGAAGCAGGCTCAGGCGGCCTGACCGAGTTTCTCGGCCACCAGGCTGCGCTTGTGCTCGATGTAGTACTCGAACTCGTGACGGTAGTGCTTGACGAAACTCTGGACCGGCATGGCCGCCGCGTCGCCGAGCGCGCAGATCGTCCTGCCTGCGATCTTGCCGGCGACATCTTCCAGCTTTTCGATGTCTTCGGGGACACCCTTGCCTTCCACGATACGCGTAAGCATGCGATACAACCACCCCGTGCCCTCGCGGCACGGCGTGCACTGACCACAGCTCTCCGAGAAGTAGAAGCGCGAGATACGACGCAGCGCGTGCACCATGTCCGTGGTTTCGTTCATGACGATGACGGCACCGGAACCGAGCATGGAGCCACAGACCTTCGAGATTGAGTCGTAGTCCATGTTGGCCTGCATCATGATGTCGCCCGGCACCACAGGTACCGATGATCCTCCAGGGATTACTGCCTTGAGCGGTATGCCGTTTTTCATGCCGCCTGCAAGGTCGAGCAAGGTCGCGAACGGGGTCCCCAGATCGATCTCGAAATTACCGGGAGCGGCGACATGGCCGGACACGCTGAAACACTTCTGGCCACCAGCGGTTTCCACACCCATGGACTTGAACCAGTCGGCGCCATTGCGAATGATGGCTGGCACTGATGAGACGCTTTCGGTGTTGTTGATGGTGGTCGGCTTGCCGTACAGACCGTAGCCTGCCGGAAATGGCGGCTTGAAGCGCGGCTGGCCTTTCTTGCCCTCGAGAGATTCGAGAAGCGCGGTTTCCTCACCGCAGATATAGGCACCAGCGCCGAGCGTCGGGATGACTTCGATGTCGTGACCACTGCCCTTGATGTCCTTGCCCGCCCAACCGTTGGCGTACGCGTCTTTCACGGCCTGGCTGAAGCGCTGGTACACCTCGTCCATGAATTCGCCGCGCATGTAGTTGTAGGAGACACTGGCTCGAATCGCGTAGCTCCCGATCAGCATGCCCTCGACCAGGGCGTGCGGGTTGAAGCGCAACAGGTCGCGGTCCTTGCAGGTGCCCGGCTCGGACTCGTCGGAATTGACGACAAAGTAACTTTGCGCACCCGGCTCCTTCGGATCGGTCTTGGGCATGAAGCTCCACTTCAGACCAGTCGGGAAGCCTGCACCACCACGACCACGCAGTCCAGAGTCCTTGACGATCTGCACCACGTCTTCGGGTGACAGTTTTTCGTCGAGGATCTTCTGCCAGGCGGTGTAGCCACCGATCTTCAGGTAGGTCTCGTAGCTCCACGGCTCGTCGTATTCGAGCGTGGTGTAACAAACCTGGTTCTGGCGCACGCCAGCGGTGTTTGCGGATGTGCTCATCGCGATGCGTCGCTACTGTGAGTTCGGTTGATCAAGAGCAGAAGTGATTTCACTTGCCGGCTTCGATGGGACGGGTCAATCGAGAGCATCAAGAATTTCGTCAACACGCTCCGGGGTGAGATCGGTGTGATAGACGTGATTGACCTGCATCATCGGGCCACCGGCACAGGCCGCCAGGCACTCTTCCTCGACCTTGAGAAAAATACGTCCGTCCGGGGTGGACTCGCCAAGTTTGATACCGAACTTCTTCTCGCAATGCTCGACGATGGTGTCGGACCCCATCAGCATGCAGCTGATGTTGGTGCATATGGCAACGTTGTGTCGGCCGACCGGTTCGGTCTCGAACATGGAATAGAAGCTCGCCACTTCGTAGACCGCAATTGGCGCCATCTCGAGCTTGGCCGCCACCGCATCCATCAGCTCGGTCGAAAGCCAACCCTGGTTCTGATGCTGTGCGATCGAGAGCGCGGCAAGCACCGCACTCTGCTTCTGGTCGTCGGGGTAGCGCGTCATCCACTCGTCGATCTCGTGCATCGAGTGCTCGTTAAGCACGTCAGCGGGGTTCGGCAACGTGACGTCTGACGGAGCGGCGCTCATCGGTCGATCTCCCCGAAAACGATGTCTTGCGTACCGATGAGGGCAACGACATCGGACAGCATATGGCCTCGCGCCATCTCATCGAGGGCAGCGAGGTGCGGAAAGCCCGCGGCACGGACCTTCAGGCGATAGGGCTTGTTGGCACCATCGGATACCAGGTAACAACCGAATTCACCCTTGGGATGCTCAACGGCTGCATAGCTCTCCCCGGCAGGCAGACTGAAGCCCTCGGTAAACAGCTTGAAGTGGTGGATCAGCGCCTCCATGTCGCCCTTCATTTCCGAGCGACGCGGTGGTGCGACCTTGTGATCCTCGGTGATCACCGGGCCCTTGTTGACGCGCAACCAGTCGATGCACTGCTTGATGATGCGATTGGACTGCCGCATCTCCTCGATGCGAACCAGATAACGGTCGTAACTATCACCGTTCATTCCGATCGGGATATCGAAATCGATCCGGTCATAGACCTCGTAGGGCTCGTTCTTGCGCAAGTCCCATTCGGTGTTGGAGCCGCGCAGCATGGGTCCGGTGAAGCCGAGCTGCAGTGCGCGCTCCGGCGTCACGACCCCGATACCTACCGTGCGCTGTTTCCAGATGCGATTGTCTGTCAGCAGGGTTTCGTATTCATCGACGCAGCGTGGAAAGCGATTGGCGAAGTCCTCGATGAAATCCAGCATCGAGCCATCGCGCGCTTCGTTCTGCTTCTTGACCTGCGCTGCCGAGCGGAAGCGGTTGGCTTCGTACTTCGGCATCTGATCCGGAAGATCGCGAGCAACACCGCCCGGCCGATAGTAGGTCGCGTGCAAGCGCGCACCGGAGACCGCCTCGTAGCAGTCCATCAGGTCTTCACGCTCACGGAAACAGTAGAGGAACATCGACATCGCACCGATATCCAGACCATGCGCTCCGAGCCACATGAGGTGGTTCAGGATGCGGGTGATCTCGTCGAACATCACGCGAATGTACTGCGCACGCTCCGGGACCTCGACGCCGAGTAGCTTCTCGATGGCCATGACGTAGCCGTGCTCGTTGCACATCATCGACACATAGTCGAGTCGATCCATGTAACCGATGGTCTGGTTGTACGGCTTGGACTCGGCGAGTTTCTCGGTACCGCGGTGCAGCAAACCGATGTGCGGATCAGCACGCTCGACGACCTCGCCATCCATCTCCAGCACCAGGCGCAGCACGCCGTGCGCAGCCGGATGCTGAGGGCCGAAGTTAAGGGTGTAGTTGCGTATCTCTGGCATGGCTGTGTCCTGGCTCAGGCCGCAGATTGGCCGGCTTGCGCCGCCGCTGCTGCTGCTTCGTCCTCGACCTCGCCGGAGACGTAACGGGCATCCTCGCGAATCACGCGCGGCACCAGCACGCGCGGCTCGATACTGACCGGCTCGTACACCACACGCCCCTTGACCGGGTCGTAGCGCATTTCCACATTGCCGACGAGCGGGAAGTCCTTGCGGAACGGGTGCCCCACGAAACCATAATCGGTCAGGATACGACGTAGATCCGGGTGGCCTTCAAACAGGATGCCGAACAGATCAAACGCTTCTCGCTCGTACCAGTCGGCATTCGCCCAGACGGTGGTGAGTGACGGCACTACCGGCAGACTGTCGTCCGGTGCCTCACAACGCACCCGCAGGCGCACGCCATGGGTGATCGACAGCAGGTGCGAGACGACCACAAAGCGTGCCCGTCCGATATCGGGTAGCTCGAAATCGCTCCCGAAGCTCAAGCGCCCTACGGAGGTTGAATCCACCGCCCGACTGAAACTCGCAGCACCTGCGGTCGAGGTGTTCCACTCGTCCTGACCATAGGTGGCGTAGTCCACGCCGCAGAGGTCAGAGAGCTGCGTGAAGGCAAGGCTCGGGTCGTCACGCAGCGTGAGCGCAACGGACGGCAGGTCTGCCGGCGCAACCGTGATGGTGGCGAGATCGATGTCCTTGACGATGGACTCGTTGGCTGGAAAGGCCGCCTTGAGACTCGCCAGCATGTCGTCGAGACGGCTCATCGGGCGATGGTGTCCGTGGTGCGGATCTTCTTCTGCAATTGCATGATGCCGTACAGCAGCGCCTCGGCTGTGGGCGGACAACCCGGCACGTAGACATCGACCGGCACGATGCGGTCACAGCCACGAACAACCGCATAGGAGTAGTGGTAGTAGCCCCCTCCGTTGGCACAGGAACCCATGGAGATGACCCACTTGGGATCGGGCATCTGGTCGTACACCTTGCGGAGCGCAGGAGCCATCTTGTTGACCAGCGTTCCAGCCACGATCATCACATCACTTTGGCGCGGGCTCGGACGGAAGATGATGCCGAAACGATCAAGATCGTAGCGAGCGGCACCTGCGTGCATCATCTCTACCGCACAGCAGGCGAGACCAAAGGTCATCGGCCACATCGAACCGGTGCGTGCCCAGTTGATCAATTTGTCGGCCGAGGTCGTTACAAAACCTTCCTCGAGTACGCCTTCAATGCCCATATGTGCGTCTTGTGTCTGTGTACGGGACGTTTTACGTTGCGAGAGCCGTTACAGGCTCACTCCCACTCGAGGGCGCCCTTCTTCCACTCGTAGATGAAGCCGATGACGAGAATGAACAGAAAGATCCCCATTGCGGCAAAGGCCGCACCCGAGATGCTGTCCAGAGTGACAGCCCAGGGAATGAGGAACGCGATCTCCAGGTCGAAAATGATGAACAGAATTGCCACCAGGTAGTACCGGACGTCGAACTTCATGCGGGCGTCCTCAAATGCCTCGAACCCACACTCGTAGGGGGAGTTCTTTTCTCGCGACGGCTTGTGAGGGCCGATCACACGGCCCGCTGTCAACAGGACGGCACCAAGGACCACGCCGATCAGCATGAACAATAGAACGGGAAAGTAATTCGCCAACATGTTTCGGAGGTGCCGTGAATGCGCTGAAGGTGGGCCCAGCAGGCTCGGAAGCGCAAGCCGGAAACCAACGTGAGGGACCCGCCCACGCGAGCCTCCCGAACAACTTGTTGATTATCGCAGATAAGCGCGCGCATGCCACCACCTCTTGCGACATACAGCGAGCACTGCAGGCACAGGTGTTTTCGCGGGAGGCACAGGCGCGCGACTGTCGTCGCAGGGTCACATGGCTGGCGGGCTGAGCGGCACGCGTTCACACCCGGATAAAGCGATAACCCTAAATGATGGTGCCGTCGCCCGGACTCGAACCGGGACAGCTTTCGCCACTACCCCCTCAAGATAGCGTGTCTACCAATTCCACCACGACGGCAGCCGTGTATCGGCGCGCTGCTGCGCCGAGCCCGCAAGAATAGCGGAAAAATCCCCGCTAGGGGTTATCGCGTCAGAGGGATTTACGCGACAGGAAAAACATGAGCGACGTACGTCGCCCGGTACACAGCCGGTAGCCCCTAGTTGGCGTCGCCGGCTGACTCGGGCGCTGCGGGAGCCGCAGGCGCGTCAACACTGATACTCGTCTCCTCACTATCGCTCAAACCGCCCGGCAGATCGTCGGTAACAGAGGCTGGAGACTGCTCGACGAGACCCGGCACATCGGTAACGGAGCGAACCGAGGAATCTCGATGCGCCGCCATCCAGAACAGCAGCAAGCTGGTCAGAAAGAAGAGAAATGCCGCTACCGTGGTTGCCCGTGACAGGAATGAGCCGGCGCCACGCGCACCGAACACGGTGGCGGACGCACCGCTACCGAAAGCGGCACCTGCATCGGCGCCCTTGCCGTGTTGGATAAGGACCAGGCCGATGACGACCGCGGCGAGAATGACGTGGACGACGAGCGCGAGGGACTGCATGTATGAGTTACCAGGTCAGGATGACACCCGCGGTGCCAGCCCGGCATTATAGCCCGTGATGGCCGCACGCGCGACGCACGAATGCGACGAGCCGAAGGCCGCGAGTGCCAGTCAGCTCAGACCGTAGCCTGGCAGATACCCAGAAAGTCCTCGGCTACCAACGACGCGCCGCCAATCAGACCACCGTCGATGTCGGCCTGCGCCAGCAATTCTGCAGCGTTGCCGGGTTTCATGCTGCCTCCGTAGAGAATCAGCATGTCGCCAGCCGACCCTGCACCCGCAACCGCCAGCCACGCTCGAATCATGGCGTGTACGGCCTGCGCCTGGTCAGGCGATGCCGTCAATCCCGTGCCAATTGCCCATACCGGCTCGTAGGCAACAACCAGCTTGTCCAGTGAGTCGGCACCGACGGCATCGCGTACGGCAGCAAGCTGCCGCGCGATGACCGTGTCGACGTCACCTGATTCTCGCTCCGCCTGAGTCTCACCCACGCAAACAATGGGTACCAGCCCTGCGTCAAGCGCCCCGAGGGTACGCGCCCCCACATCGGCGTCAGACTCACCGAACAGGCTGCGGCGTTCGCTGTGACCGACGATGACATGACTGACACCGAGCTCTGCAAGCATGTGTGCAGACACCTCTCCGGTGTACGCACCGCTGGCGGCCGCGGCCACATTCTGGGCGCCCACTTTCAGCCGGGTGCCTTCGACGGCTTTTGCAACCGCCTCGAGGTACGGGAACGGCGGACACAACAGCACATCGCACCGCTCGCTGGTCGACATGCCCTGGGCGATGGCCTCGGCAAGCGCCACGCCAGTCTCGCGCGTGCCGTTGAGCTTCCAATTGCCGGCAATCAGTGAGCGACGATCAGACATGGGATCAGGCCGCCGCGTCTTGAACAACGCGAGCCACTTCCTCGCAGATGCGCTGGACGTCATTGGCCACCTTGCCTTCGACCATGACACGCACCAGAGGCTCAGTGCCAGATGGACGCAGCAGGATGCGACCGTTACCGGCCAAGGTGTCTTCGGCCTTTCGAATGGCGTCGTCTATTGCGGAGTTGCTCTCGATCACGCCCTTGTCGCGCACTGGCACGTTGAGCAACACTTGCGGGTACAACTCCATATCGGCACGCAGACGCGACAGCGATTCGCCGGTCTCCTTCATTACGGCGAGCACGGCCAGTGCCGCGACGATCGCGTCACCGGTGGTTACTCGATCAAGGCAGATGATATGGCCAGAATTCTCGCCGCCGAGCTCCCAACCTTCCGAGCGCAGCGTTTCGAGCACATAGCGGTCGCCGACATTGGCGCGCTTGAACGGCACGCCCATGCCATCCAGCGCATGTTCCAGCGCGAGGTTGGTCATCAGGGTGCCAGCCACACCACCGGAGAGTACGCCCGCGCTGTGTCGCGCCCGCGCCAGCACGTAGAGGATTTCATCGCCGTCGACGATTTCGCCGCGGTGATCAACCATGATCAGCCGGTCGCCGTCTCCATCGAGCGCAATGCCGATGTCGGCGCGCTCAAGCAACACATGTGATCGCAAGTGTTCGGGCGCCGTGGCACCACACTCCTTGTTGATGTTCAGGCCATTGGGAGATGCGCCAATGGAGACCACGGTAGCGCCGAGCTCGTCGAACACGCGACGAGCGATGTCGTAGGCCGCGCCGTTGGCAGCGTCCACAACGATCTTCATGCCACCCAGCCGAAGCCCCTTGGGAAAGGTGCTCTTGCAAAATTCGATGTATCGCCCGCCAGCGTCCTCAATGCGCTGCGCGCGACCCAACTCCGAAGAGTCGACCGTCGTCATCTGCTCGCTCATCATGGCCTCGATCTCCAGCTCGGTCTCGTCCGGCAGCTTGGTGCCCTCGGTCGAAAAGAACTTGAGTCCGTTGTCGTAGAAGGGGTTGTGCGAGGCACTGATCACGATGCCCGCCGCCGCACGAAACGTGCTGGTGAGGTAGGCAACTGCAGGGGTCGGCATCGGGCCGAGCATGCGGCTGTCGATACCGGCCGATGCAAGCCCGGCTTCAAGGGCCGATTCAAAGAGATAACCGGACACACGCGTGTCCTTGCCGATGAGCACTTCACGGTTTCCCTGGCGCGCGAGCACCATGCCAGCCGCCCATCCCAACTTCAGGACAGTTTCAGCCGTCATCGGGTACTCACCCACTCGCCCACGAATCCCGTCGGTTCCGAAATACTCTCTTTTCATCATCACGTTCCGTCCGCACACCCGCGAAAATCGCGCGCGCCGGTCAAGTTGTCAGGAGACCAATGGACTAGCTACGCCGGATTCATGCCAGATTGCCAGCGCCTGCACAGTTTCGCGGACATCGTGGACTCTGACGATGGACGCTCCCTGCCCGATTGCGATCATGGCCGCCGCCACCGAACCCACCAAACGATCACACTGATCATCGCCAAGTAGCTGACCGATCAGCCGTTTTCGCGATAATCCGGCAACGACAGGCCCAAGATCGGCCAGGCGATGCAACTGCTGCAGCAGCTCGAGATTGTGATTCAGACGCTTGCCGAATCCGAATCCCGGATCGTAAAGAATCGTATCTGCAGGAATACCCGCGGCGGTAGCGACATCGCGGCGCTCCGTGAGCCAGTTGACGACCTCGGTGACCACGTCGGTATACCGCGGGTCATCCTGCATGGTCGCGGGCGTTCCCTGCATGTGCATCAGGCACACCGGCACGCTCAAGCGCGCAGCCATGGCGATGGCTCCCGGCTCCGACAAGGCCATGACGTCATTGATCAGACCTGCACCCGCCTCCACCGCCGCCCGCATCACCGCGGGATTGCTGGTGTCCACAGACACGACGGCCTCCGTATGTTCGATGACCGCTGTGACAACCGGAATCACCCGAGCCAGCTCTTCTGCCTCGGCGACCGGTTCTGCACCCGGTCTTGTTGAAACGCCGCCGACGTCAATGATGTCAGCGCCGGCTTCGCACAGGGCGATGGCATGTTCGCGAGCGGCGGAGACAGAGCAATATCGCCCGCCGTCCGAAAACGAATCCGGAGTCACGTTGAGGATGCCCATGACTCTCGGGCGATCAAGTACCAGAGCCCGACCGTTGCAGTCGAGCGTCATGGCGAACGGAGCGGACACGGGCATCGGCTCACGTGTCGCGTCGCGCACGCCATCCTTTCCCCTCGCCTGCCAAGCGCTTAGTGCAGGCTCGGGGAGGGATCTCCACCAACGGGCTTGTCCGAAGCATCGTCTGATGCGTCGTCACCATCATCCGAAGAAGCCGTCTTGCCACTACTCGGCGGGACCGATGAACCCCCTTTCGGGTCGTCGCCCCAGTCGGCTGGCGGCCCCGGCTCTTCACGGTTCATCAGGCGTCCGATCTGACCGATATCGATGGTCTCGTACTTCATCAGTGCATCCGACATGGCGTGGAGAATGTCCATGTTGTCGGTAAGGATCTGCGTGGCACGCTGGTAGTTGTTGTCGATGAGCAGACGGATCTCGTCATCGATGGTATCGGCGGTTTCAGCCGACATGGAGGCCTGCTGCGTGGATCGCCCACCCAGGAAAGGCTCGCCCTCTTCCTTGGAGTAGGCCAAGGGGCCCAGTTTGTCTGACAGACCCCATTTGGTCACCATGTTCCGTGCGAGCTCAGTGGCACGCTCGATGTCACTCGAGGCGCCGGTGGTCACGTTTTCCGCGCCGAAGATGAGCTCCTCTGCGATCCGTCCGCCGTAGAGCGAAGAAATTCGGCTCTCCAGCTCGACCTTGCTCTGACTGTAGCGGTCTTCCTCGGGCAGATACATCGTGACACCGAGGGCTCGACCTCGAGGAATGATGGTGACCTTGTAGACCGGGTCATGTTTGGGCACGAGATGCCCAACGATGGCGTGACCCGCCTCGTGATAAGCGGTGAGTTTTTTCTCCGCCTCGCTCATGACCATCGACTTGCGCTCCGCGCCCATCATGATCTTGTCCTTGGCTCGCTCGAAGTCACCCATGTCCACTTGTCGCTCATCGGCACGTGCGGCAAAGAGCGCTGCCTCGTTGACCAGGTTGGCGAGGTCCGCCCCGGAGAAACCGGGGGTTCCGCGAGCGATGTACTCGGGCTTGACGTCGTCTGCGAGGGGCACCTTGGCCATGTGAACCCGCAGGATCTGCTCTCGACCACGCACATCCGGCAGCGGCACAACCACCTGGCGGTCAAATCGGCCGGGACGCAACAGCGCGGGATCGAGCACGTCCGGCCGGTTGGTCGCCGCAATGACGATGACACCTTCATTGCCCTCGAATCCATCCATCTCGACAAGCAGCTGGTTGAGCGTTTGCTCGCGCTCATCGTGTCCACCGCCCAGGCCTGCGCCACGGTGGCGTCCAACCGCATCGATTTCGTCTATGAATATGATGCAGGGAGAGTGCTTCTTGGCCTGCTCGAACATGTCGCGCACGCGACTCGCACCCACGCCCACAAACATCTCGACGAAATCGGAGCCAGAAATCGTGAAGAACGGTACCTTGGCCTCGCCCGCGATGGCCTTGGCGAGTAGCGTCTTACCGGTACCTGGCGATCCAACCATCAGCACGCCGCGCGGAATCTTGCCACCGAGCTTCTGGAACTTGCCGGGATCGCGCAGAAATTCGACGAGTTCGGAGACTTCGTCCTTGGCCTCTTCCACGCCGGCGACGTCGGCAAACGTGACCTTGACCTGGTCTTCATTGAGCAGACGCGCCTTGCTCTTGCCAAAACTCATGGCGCCACGCCCGGCCCCGCCGCCTTGCATCTGGCGCATGAAGAAGATCCACACCCCTACGAGGATGAGCAACGGAAACCAGCTGATCAGGATGTTCAGCAGCAGATTCGGCTGTTTTGGCGGCACTTGCTCGAACTCCACGCCGGCACGATCCAGCTCACCGATCAGTGAGCGGTTGTCGGTTTCCGGGCTGTAGGTCACGAACGGCTGCCCGCCATTGCGCACACCCGAGATCTCGGTGTCGTTGAAGCGCACCTGATCGATCTGGCCGCTCTGTACCGAGTCCAGGAATTCCGAGTAGGCAATGGTGCTACCCGCAGCTCTCTGGCTACCCAGGTTGTTGAAGACGGTCATCAGGATGACCGCAATGACCACCCAGAGGAGGACGTTCTTAAGGAGATCGCTCAAGTATTCACCTCAGAAGCCTGCACTGGCGAATACCAGCGCATGACTTGATTAACTTCCCACAGCGGGCCCCCGACTATAGCCCAAGCCCGTTACGCGGCTTGGCGATAATCCGAAGCTACCAGATAGACTTCACGGCTGCGGGACCGTGAGGCCTCGGGTTTCCTGACTTTAACCTGTCCGAACTGTGTTCTTAGATTGTTGACGTAGGTATCAAAACCGGCGCCCTGGAACACCTTGACTACAAACGACCCGCCCGGCGACAACACCGCGCAGGCCATGTCCATGGCGAGTTCCGCGAGCGCCATCGAGCGCGCTTGATCGGTACTCGCCACACCAGACAAGTTGGGTGCCATGTCCGATAACACAATATCCGCGCCTCCATCTCCCAGCGCTTTTTCTATCCGGTCTGCCGTTTCCTGCTCGGTGAAGTCTCCAAGCACGAACGCGACGCCTTCGACCGCATCCATCTCCAGAAGATCACTGGCGACCATCGTGCCCTGATGACCGATGCGTTCGACGACATATTGTGTCCACCCGCCCGGAGCCGCGCCGAGTTCGAGCACGCGTGCCCCCTTTTTCAGAAGACCATCCTTTTGATCGATTTCTGCGAGCTTGTAACTCGCTCTCGACCGGTAGCCGTCCTCTTGGGCGCGACGCACGTGTGCATCGCGGACGTGCTTCTCGTACCATCCCGCACTCTTGCTACCGCCGCGCGACTTACCGGCCACCCGCTTTTCCCGACACAATTGGCTGCGCCCGAAGAAGGGCTCCACAAAACGCCAGTGTAATCGCCCGGCTCACATCCGGTCGTCGCAACGCTGACGTTTGCAATTCGGTACGCAGCAATATCCATACTCGATCAACCTGACGACGACCAGAAACGCTTGAACAATCAACTCCAGAAAGACCTGAAGAGACGAGCCCATGCGCTCAAGCCCGTGGTTCGCGTCGGACAGCACGGCGTAACCGAGGGTGTACTGGCGGAGCTGGACGGTGCGCTGGCGCACCACGAGCTGGTCAAGGTCAAGCTTTCCGGAGACTCGGCAGAGGCGCGACAGGAGCAACTGGAAGCCTTGTGCAAGGCCACCGACTCCGAAACCGTGCAGCACATCGGACACACTGCCACGCTCTGGCGCGAGAAACCGCCACAAAAGCGAGAAGTCAAAAAAAGCCGGAAGCCCGCGAAGCGGGCCCATAGCCGATCAAGCGGCCGATCAGGTGCCAGCGGCCGCAAGGCGCCGACGCACGATAGTCAACTGCGTCGAGGCACTCGACGTTGACTCACCCACGGCAGCGAGCCCTTGCTGCTCAAGCCTGGTCGAAAGGCGCATCCAGTAGCGCAATGACGTTGGGATCGAGCTGCAATGCAGCCCCCAAGGTCTGCAGGTACTCGCGACCGGCAACATCGTCGGCATCGACGACCATGGCTGAGGCCACGTAGATCTCCGCTCCCGTTTCAGCAGACTCGGCGAGCGAGGCGATGCGTGCCGCATCGACGGGCAGCGCCATCTCGGCCATCAGCAGCCGCGCGAAGTCCTGCTCCAGACCAAGGCCCTCCAGTCGCTCGTTGATCAGCGCCTGCTCGCGCTCATCGACGTGCCCGTCAACCCGCGCTGCGGTGATCATGGCCCGTATGAGAGTCTCGGCTCGGAGGTCGGCCGCGTTACCGGCGAGCTCTCCGATGGGCGTACCCGGATGCGCCGGCGAGCCGCCTGCCGCGGCGGTATCTCCGGAGGAACCGCCCGCCCCGGTCGATTGCGACTGCCAGTCGGTATACGCCTTCCAGGCAAGCCCGCCGATCGCGGCAGCACCGCCGAGCTTGACCGCCTTCTTGGTGAACTTGCGCCCTTGCTTGCTACCCATCAACAGTGCCAGCGCACCCGCCGCGGCCGCCCCTGTGCCCATGCCCTTCAGCATGGCGGATCGTTGCTCCGCGTGTTCGACACCCAGCTTGCGTTCCGCCAGATCCAGTCCATTGGACGTCGCCTGCTGCGATCGTTCGAGCAAGGCGTCGAGAATCAGTTTGGGGTCCATGACAGTTCAGGCATCGATCGGTTCGGTTGAACCAGGAATCTTTGGGCGATCCCGGGCAGCTTCAACCGGGCACGAACACCGAGCTACATGGCACTGCGATGCTCGGGCAACCGGATCGACACCCGCAAACCGCCGAGGCGCACCGAGCGATCAAGCTCGAGCTCGCCGTTGTAGGTGGCAACGATGTCCTTGACGATCGCGAGTCCAAGCCCATGGCCCGCAACCGACTCATCCAATCTGACGCCGCGCTCAGTCAATCTCACCAGCTCTTCGTCAGAGACCCCGGGGCCGTCGTCTTCGATTTCCAGCAGTAGTCCGTCGGCATGGCGAGCGTTGACCATCACCGTTGACTCCGCCCATTTGACCGCGTTATCCAGCAGGTTCCCGATCAGCTCCAACATGTCTTGACGGTCGTGCAGTATCTCGACCCCGGCGCCCTCGGCCA
This sequence comes from uncultured Granulosicoccaceae bacterium, assembly GCA_938006335.1. Lineage (GTDB taxonomy): Bacteria > Pseudomonadota > Gammaproteobacteria > Granulosicoccales > Granulosicoccaceae > Granulosicoccus. The sequence goes on from CALLMF010000044.1 coordinate 63,293, forward strand.
GACGTATGTCCACTGACTTGCCCGTGTGGACCTGAGCGAGAAGCCCACCGAGCGTGTCCAGCTCAGCGGCTAGATCGAAGCGCCGACCGGCACTTGTGCGTCCGACAAGGCGCGCACGCCTGAGTTCGCCATCGATGAGCTGATGGATGCGAACGGCATTCTGCTTGACCACGGACGCCTCGTGGGAGTCATCAGCAGCGCGTATCAGCAGGTTCAAAGGCCCCTTCAGCGAATGTGCAAGATTGCCAAGTGCATTGCGAGATTGGCGGAGTCGGTGATCGAAGCGTTGCAGCAGCAGATTGAACTCCACAACAAGCGGGCGGACTTCCTCGGGCACATCTTCGGGCAAGGCGAGGATCTCGCCGTGACCGAGGCGCTCGATGTCGGCTCGGATGGCATCGAGCCGCGAGGTCGTTCGACGCAAGATCAGGTGTTGAACAAACAGCAAGGCGACCACCAGAACCAGCCCAGCCGCCAACGCAAGCCATGACATCGACAAGAGACGCTCATGGAACCGCGTTGCATCGCTGTAGACAGCGACGGTCACTTCCTGCCCGCGATCGCGGTAGCCGCCAGCCCAGTACAACAGGCGCGTGCCGGAGGTGAGCTGTTGCGTACCTTGCCGAGATGCCCCGGGAACCAACTGCAAGCGTGGTAACTCGATTCCATCTGCCGACAGTGATGACACCTGCCCGTGCTCATGATGGTGGACGACAAAGAGTTCGCCGGAGGCACTCTCGATGTATTCGGTCGGCAGTCGTTCCGAGGCTGTTGCGATGTCGTCACGGGACAGCTCGGCCAATGGCAGGTCGGCGCTTATCGAGCCCGACGTAAACACGGTATGCACGCGCCGGCCGGCGTCGGCAAGGCGCTCGAACACGACGGTCTCACCCATCTGCCGCCCGACCAGAAAACTTGCCCAACCGATCGTGCCGAGCACCAGCACCAGACTGGCAATCAAGCCGGCCTGCAGGCTGCGGGCGAGCGAGTTCAGGGGGCGCCCGAGCCGTTGTTGAACACATAGCCCTGGCCTCGCTTGGTGACGATGAGCGAGGCGCCAATCTTTTCGCGCAAGCGCCTCACATAGACTTCAATCAGATTGCTATCGCGATCCGAGTCCTGATCGTAGACATGATCGGAGAGCGTCGACTTGGAGAGAATTCGTCCGGCGTTGAGCATCATGTAGCGCAACAATCGAAATTCGGTGCCGGTCAGTTCGCGCCGGGAACCGTCGGGCAGTGTCACCTGCTGCAAGTCCTCATCAAGCTCGATGCCACCGACACTCAGCCGCGTTGCCGATTGTCCATGCCGACGGTGAATCAGTGCTCGAATGCGAGCGATCAGCTCCTCGACATGAAACGGCTTGCCGAGATAATCATCCGCACCTGTGCGAAAGCCGTCCACACGCTCGTACCACGCGTCTCGCGCAGTAAGCACGATGACCGGTACCGTATTGTTGCGCTTGCGCCATGCGGCGAGGACATCGAGACCTGGCTTACCCGGAAGTCCGAGGTCCAGAACGACCGCGTCGTAAGGTTCGGTATCGCCCAGATGCTCTGCATCGATGCCGTTGTCGCAGGTGTCGACGGCAAATCCGGCGCCTACCAGATCCGACCGCACCGCGGCAGACAGCGCGTCATCATCCTCGACCAGCAACAGCCTCAACGGTGGTTTGTCCGTGGGTAGCACACTCGTGCGAGTGTATCGCGGCTGCGCTCAGAGACCGCAATACGTGAAGGGATTGCCAATGGAACAACCCAGACGCCTTTGGTAGTGACCCTGTTGGCAGCATCCGGTAGGATCAGGTGCTTGACGGTCAGGATCACGTGCAACATCCCATGGCGCGGAATCACAGATTCTTCTTCGACAACGATGGCATACCCCGAGCGCGGGGTCCGTCCTCGGAGCGATTGCTCATGACATTCCTGGAAACGGATGTTCAGGGTAGTGATCACGTGTGCCATGACCTGATGGACGACCTCACCGCCATCGAGGACGGCACTGACGAGTCGCGCGAATTCATAGGCAATGCGCACTCGGTAACGCTCAGCGCTGACGGCGTCGTGCTGCAGGCGCTACACGTCGCGCCGGACGCGTCTGCTGAGCCTACAGCATCAGCCGCAACACCCACCGACGAGACTCAAACCTACACCGCTCCACTCAAGCATTTCCGGGAAATTCTCGAGGATTGGGAGGCGTTCATACTGGATGACCAGCTGGATGCGCCCATGCTCGACGACGATATTCCCGTCTGACGACACCGCAGCTCGGCCCCATCCAGGATCGCGCACCAGCGTATGCTGTGTCGACGCGCGCACCACAAACGACACCCTACACATCATGAGCTCTCTACTCGATCTGCTGCTGTCCGGCGAAAACAAGACAACCATGGACAAGTTGTCCACCGAATTCGGCCTGGATGACCAGCAGACGCGATCAGCGGTGGAGGAGCTGATCCCGGCGTTGTCCCGGGGCTTGCAAAAGAATACCGCCAGCGAGCCAGGCATGAACGATCTGCTGGAGGCACTGCGCACGGGCGACCACAAACGCTACATGGAACAGCCCGACACACTCGGCGCCGAGAGCACCACCAGGGACGGCAACGATATTCTCGGCCACATCTTCGGAAGCAAGGAAGTCAGCCGCGAGGTGGCCAAGCGCGCATCTACTTCCACCGGTCTGAGCAGCACCGTGCTCAAGAAAATGCTTCCGGTACTGGCCACGGTGGTCATGGGCAGCATCGGCAAATCGGTACTCGCGGGCGGCAGGTCCAACGCAAGCAGCCGTTCCGGTGCGGGTGGGATCATCGGCTCTTTGCTCGACAGTGACCGCGACGGCTCTGTGTGGGACGACGTGCTGGGTATGGCTGCGCGCAGCATGCTTCGCTAGATCCTCCCGGTGAAGTCTCTCGTCATTGATCCGGATCTCTGTACCAGTTGCCTGCAGTGCGAAATGGCGTGCTCACAAGAGCACGAGGGCGTGATCGCACCGGCGTACTCACGAATCAAGGTGTTCGAGTTCGAGCATGGGCGGCGCAACGTGCCGTACACCTGTACCCAGTGCGAGGAAGCCTGGTGCCTGCATGCGTGCCCGACATCGGCCATCAGCATCGACCACACGCTTGGCATCAAGGCGGTCGATGAGTCACTGTGCGTCGGATGCCGCGTCTGTACCATCGCGTGTCCCTACGGCACCATCAACATGAATTCGCGCTCTGGCAAGGCGGTCAAGTGCAACCTGTGCGGTGGTGACCCTGCCTGCAGCGAGGCCTGCCCGACAGGCGCAATTCGCTACGAGTCGTCTCGCGACACATGAGCTGGCATGGGCGCGTACTGCGGGTGGATCTCACTGCCAGCCGCATCAGCACCGAAGCGCTGAAAACCGAGTGGGCGGAGCAATACCTGGGCGCACGTGGTCTTGCGACGCGTTATCTGTACGAGGAAGTTGATCCGCGTACCGATCCGATGGCGCCCGAGATGCCGTTGATCTTTGCCACAGGACCACTGACCGGCACGCGCGCGTCAACCGGCGGCCGTTGGGCGGTGGTCACCAAGGGAGCCCTCACCAACGCCATTGCCTGCTCCAACTCCGGGGGCAAGTTCGGCGCTGAGCTCAAGTATGCAGGCTACGACCTCGTGATCATCACGGGACGCAGCGCAAGCCCCGTCTACTTGTCGATCGTGGACGACGATGTTCGCCTCGTCGATGCGTCTGGCTGGTGGGGCAAAACGGTGTGGGAGACCGAAGAGGGCATCAAGTCAGAGATTGGCGACTCGCAAACCCGGGTGGCATCGATCGGCGTGGCGGGAGAAGCCGGCGTGCGGTATGCGTGCATCGTCAACGATCTGCACCGCGCCGCAGGGCGCTCGGGTGTCGGCGCTGTCATGGGTGCAAAGCAGCTGAAGGCAATTGCTGCGCGGGGCACACGCGGCGTGACGCTGCACCGCCCCGAAGCGTTCATGACCGCGGTCAAGGACACCCACCACAAACTCGAAATCAACGACGGCCGCAAGGAGCTGACCGAGTACGGCACCAACGCGATGATCGACAGCATGCACGCGTTTGGCGGGCTGCCGACTCACAATTTCCAGAAAATGAGCTTCGAAGGCAGCAAGAACATCAACCCGGCGGCGATGAGTGCCGTGACCGAGTCTGGCCATGTCAATCTCTTGACCAACAAGGCCTGCTTCGGTTGCACGATCGGTTGCGGGCGGATCGCACACGTCAACAAGGCGCATTTTTCGGTGCGTGATCGTCCGCAATATCAGCATGCATCGGGTGGCCTGGAATACGAAACGGCGTTTGCACTCGGACCGGTGATTGGCGTCGACGATATCGACGCGCTGACCTTCGCTGGCTTCCTGATGAATGAACACGGAATGGACCCGATCAGCTTCGGGGTCACCCTTGCAGCAGCCATGGAGCTGTTCGAACGGGGCGTGATCAGCACTACCGAAACGGACGGAATGGAGTTGCGTTTTGGGAGCGCCGAGGCTCTCGTTGTACTGGCCGAGAAAACCGGCCGGCACGAAGGATTCGGTCAGATGCTTGGGCTCGGGGCCTTGCGCCTGTGCGAACACTACGGCCATCCTGAGCTCGCGATGGTGGTCAAAGGTCAGGAGTTCGCTGGATACGATGGTCGTGCGCTGCAAGGCATGGGGCTGGGCTACGCCACCAGCAACCGCGGTGCATGCCACCTGCGCCACGACGTGTTCGCCGAAGACATGGAGGACCAGAGCGGCGAAGGCAAGGCTGCGCCCTGCAAGAACAGTCAGGACATGATCGCGATGGTGGACTCCACAGGCACCTGCCTGTTCACGCTGGGCGCGTGGGGCACCAGGGAATTCGGCGCTCTGCTGCGGGCAGACCTTGGCGACCATTGGACTGACGAGCGGCTGATCGATACCGGCGAGCGAATCTGGAATCTCGAACGCTTGTTCAACCTGGAGGCGGGCTTTACGGGCGCCGACGACACCCTGCCGCCACGATTGCTGGAAACACCTGCGCCGGGCGGCACGGCTGCCGGACGTGTGGCAGAGATCGGTCGGATGCTCCCCGAGTACTACGAGCTGCGGGGCTGGTCCGACGATGGCACGCCTACGGCGGCGACACTTGACCGTCTGGCGATCACCCCTCGAGATGCGGGCAGAGACGTGGTCTGAGCATGTGCTCGCGCGCGCATCTCGCATGTTGATCAGAATTACCGCCAGCGGACGTATCGCGCGTCACATCGCAGGTCTGCCGATCGTCTCGAATGGCGCTAACGGCGATTTCCAGCTGGCGTGCGAGCCCGGCACCACGCTCGCCGCTCTTGTGCGCATGCTGGGTCTGAGTGATCAGGCGCTCCTCTGTGTTGTCGGAGAACGCTCGATACCGACGAACGCACGCGAGAATCACCTGCTTGAAAGCGACGATCAAGTCGCATTGTTGCCGCCGATTCGCGCGGGTTGACCGAAGCTCTGACCCGAGGGACTTCCGCAGAAGTTGGCAATTTGTAGGGGAGGCACCTATACCCATGCGCACAACACGCCAATAAAGCCACGACCTGCACTGGAGAAGACCTTGAACGACAACCTCCCCAACATCACCCGCACTCTGCACTCTCTGGTGAAGTCACTGCCTGCGATTCGGCAGCACGCCTCCAGCGATGCCATTGGCAGACACCTTGCGCTGATCAGGCATTTCCAGGGGCGGTATGATCGGCTGGCCGGACGCAAAACTCCAGGCCAAGGCTGAGTCGCGAAGTGGGAGGAATCCCACAAAACGTTACGCCCTGGGTCACGCTTTGATAAACACCTGACGCTATTGACCCGGTCTATCGTCCGTTTTTGCGGACGCGGCCCCCGCTCGATCACAAGAACTCCCTAGAATCCGGACTCTCTCCTCAACGGAAGGCGGCTGGACGGGAAGATGTCGTCGACGCAGGTATACATATACATGGCCATCGCAGCGGCGGTTGCCTACGGTGTCTTTCTACTCGGCTTCGGCTGGCAGAGAAGGACCCGGCCCCATCGCCGCTTGCTTGCCGTGCTCGCTGCGGCGCTTTGCATCGCTGCGCCGTTCGTGGCTCTGCGCTTCGGCGCGGCAGAGCCCGCGCTGCACCTGGCGCGAAGTCTGATAGGCGCAGCAGCGGGAGTCTCCGGGCTCGCCTTGTTTGCATTGCTCAGCGCACCCTCACGTGGCGAAGCGCCCGTTCCGGGTGACGTGCCGGAAACGGCCGATGGCCTGGTCAAGTTCGACATCGACGCTGACGGCAGCGCGGTTGACGTTGCGCACGACACCGCCCGTGAACGCGACGAGGACAATGCACACACAACGGTGCGTACTCATATCGACGCAGCAACGGACCGCGGTCATTTCGACGTCGAGGATCCGAACAGTACTGACGGATCAGCCGAGCGTGTGGAAATCAGCGAGTCCGTTGATGCGTCAATCGAACCCGCGGTCAGCGCAAACCTTGACGAAACAGAATCCGACACGACGGCGACAGACGATAGTGCGTCCACCGATCGCGGCTTCATGGACAGCGAGTTCATGGGGAACAACCCCGAACCTCTGGAACTCGTTGACGATCACGCCGGTATGGTTGGTGACGCATTTACCGACACCACGTCCATTGCTGCCGAGTTGCAAGATCAGGACAGCCTGTCGCGCGAACTCGACGAGACCGAAGAGCTGTACATGCAGTTGCGTTCCGAGGCCGATGAACAGGTTGAGCTGCCGGACGACTCGCCGTGGCTGGACGAAACGGCGCAGAAGGAGATGAACCTCGACGATCTGAGTCGCGACGATATGGTCGCGGCTGACCGTACCGCATCCAGTCTGCACGGTGAGCCCGAGCTGATTCAGGATGCCGATGGATACCGGAACGAGTTTGATCAGGACAGCAGTACAACAGCTGACGTGCAATCCAGCGACACGGTCGAAGACGCCGAGTGGCTCGATGATGACCAGGCCGTCGAAGCCCCGGTAACCATCGCTGGCGGTGCTCCCCACATTCGCTCGGTACGCTCCGATAGGGACGTGACTGACGATCAGCCTCACCTGCAACCCCAGAGCGAAGCGCTATCGACGATCGAGCAGGACGATGGCTCAGTCATCGTTGACGATGGTGAAACGACACCGCGGCAGGCCTTCCCTGCTCACGTGGAACTCGACGCTGCGCTTTTGGCGGCGCGTCGACAGGGAGATGCGCTTGCATCGCAAATGACGGAGTTGCAACACGAAATGGAGAGCGAAGACGCTAGATCCCTACGCGAGAAACTCGCCGTATCGACGCGCGAAACCGATGCCGAGACCCGCGTGCTGCGCGCCGAACGGCTTGTGCAAGCCGAACGAGAGGCGCGCATCGCCGCGGAAGCGCTGGTAGACAGTCAACGAGAGCTGATCGACGAGTTACGCCTTGATGCAGATCGCATCCGGACTCGGATCACAAGCCTGGAAGCCGCTCAAGCAGAGGCCGAAGCGGACATCACGCGACTGAACGAGACCGCGCGGCACGCGGCGCAGCTGGCACGCACGGCGGCGATCGCACGACGTGAGGCGCAGGCCGAAATCGCTGTGGAACGCGAGGCAAAGATTCGTCAGGAGCAAGCGACCAAGCGGGCGGTAGGGATTGCACGAAACGCGATCGCCGCGCTCGCCGAACGTGAGGGCCGCGAGCCTGCAGATCGGTAATGGGAACAATTCCGATCCACCCATGCCCCAGTGACCGTATACTCTGTAGGGCTTTATAACTACAGGAAAAGAAGTCATGATCGATAAGAATCGCCGCAAGATGATGGGCATGTTCGGCGCTGGCGCCGTTGCTGTACCGCTGACGGCGGTCGTCGGCACCTTGCCGAGCCGAGCCCAGGACACATTGCCAGCCGTGGATCCCGAATCAGCTCAGGCCAGCGCGCTCCAGTACGTTGCCGAGTCTCCGGATCCGGCAACCAACTGTGCAAACTGCACGCTCTACCAAGGTGCTGAGGGTGAAGAGATGGGCCCATGCCCGTTGTTCCCCGGCAGCTCAGTGCACGCCGCTGGCTGGTGCAGTGCCTACGTGCCGATGGGCTGAGGCGATTCCGGCGACAGCGCCGCTCGGCTCACGTCCACTACCTGAGTCGCATGGCCCCCTACGCGGCCAACGCCAGTCGCCATATGACGTCTCCAGAAGTCGCACCTCATCGAGGTGCGACTTTTTTATGGCGACAGAGTCGTCAACTCGATACGTCGACAGTTGTGGAGTTTGTGCGTAGCGGGCCATCCCCCGACGGCGTGCAATCGCTTCAGCATGAGAGAATCGCGCTCGCGCTGGCGCACCCGCTAGCGCGCGCGTCTGCGACTACCCGCAAGGAGTTCTATTGCCATGGCCACCAGCCTTCTGACCCTGCTCGACGATATTAGCGTCGTACTCGACGATGTCGCCGTGATGACCAAGGTCGCCACGCGAAAGACCGCCGGAGTGCTCGGCGACGATCTTGCGCTCAATGCCAATCAAGTAGCTGGCGTCAAGGCCGACCGCGAAATTCCCGTAGTGGCAGCGGTGGCGCGTGGCTCTGCGATCAACAAGCTCATCATCGTCCCGATCGCCTTGCTGATCAGTGCCATTGCGCCGTGGCTGATTACCCCCTTGCTGATGCTTGGCGGCTTGTACCTGTGTTACGAAGGGGCACACAAGGTGCTCCACAAACTGTTGCATCCCTCAAAAGCAAAGGCCGAGACCGACAAGCATCGTGAGGCGATAGCGGATACCAACATCGATCTTGCAGCGTTCGAGAAGAACAAGATCAAGGGTGCGATACGCACCGACTTCATCCTCTCTGCGGAAATCATTGTCATCTCGCTTGGGACCGTTGCCGACGCAAGTTTCGCGGTGCGCCTGGGAGTACTGATCGCCATCTCCGCGATCATGACCATCGGGGTGTATGGCCTCGTCGCCGGTATCGTCAAGCTGGACGACCTCGGTCGGTGGTTGACGGGAGCACCTGCCGACGCGTCGGGCAATGGCGCCGTGGTCCCACGCTCTGCGCTCAGTCAGGCCACTGGCCAAGGCATTCTGTGGTTCGCCCCGGTATTGATGAAAACCTTGTCCATCGTAGGTACCGCGGCGATGTTCATGGTGGGCGGCGGCATCATCACCCATGGATTTCACAGCATCGCCGAGTGGATCAGCTCCGCGTCTGAATCTGTCGGCACCTGGTTACCTGCGGTCAACACGATCCTTGCAGGGACGACGACTACCGTGCTGCAAGCGCTGGTGGGCGTAGTCGCCGGATTGATTGTCGTCGGTGCCGTCGAGGTGGCGACGCTTGGTCGTGACAAGGACGCCTCGAAGGCGGCCAATTAGTGGACACGATCAGCTCGCGGGCTTCTCGTCACCGGTTGCCTGTGCGCTTGCACCTGCGCTGTCGCGGCGCTTGATCTCGGCATCAAGAGACGCCAGGACGCCCATGCGCTTGGCGCGCTGTTCCCATTGCGCTCGCGCCAGCGCCTGCATGTCTGACGAACCGTCCTGCTCATCGACAATCTCGAGACCGATGAGCGTCTCCAGGACGTCTTCCATGGTGACGATTCCTGCCATACCGCCGAACTGATCAACCACCAGAGCAATCTGTTCGTGCTCCGTGGTGAAGCGATCGAAGAGCGCCGGGATCGGCGTGTTCTCACTCACTACCGTGATGTCTCGGCGCAAACGCGACAGAGGCAGCTCCCCTTCGTTGTCGACCAGGGACTTGAGCACGGCGTCCTTCAACACGTAACCGGTCACGTGGTCCTTTGAGCCCTCAAACACCGGAATGCGTGAAAAGCGGAGCGCCGGGTAGGCCTCGTGCAAGGCGCGCGTCGTCGAGGATTCGTCCGCGGATACGACCACGGTGCGCGGCGTCATGACGTGCTCGGCGAGCACGGTATCAAAGCGCAGAAGGTTCCGGAGGATGGTTGACTCGCTCGCATCCAACACGCCTTCGCGCGAACCGAGTTCGGCCATCGCCGTGAAATCCGCCCGACTGAACACGCTCGCCGCCTTGTCCTTTTTCAGCGCTCGGGTGATCAGCTGGCTGCCCCACACGAGCGGAGCGAGTATCTTCATGATCAGGTTGAGACTGCGCGCAGTAAAGCCTGCGAGTTCCTTCCAATAGTTTGCGCCGATGGTCTTCGGAATGATTTCCGACAAGAACAGAATAGCGAGGGTCATGGCGACCGGCACTACTGCACTCGCCATGAACGAGGCCCCCCAGATCTTGACGGCCTGTGCACCCACGCCGATGGCACCCACGGTATGAGCGATGGTATTCAGTGTGAGAATCGCGGCCAGCGGGCGATCGATGTTTTCCTTGAAGCTCTGCAGAGACTTGCCCAGCGCCCCGCCCTTCTGCACTTCCGATTCAGTGAACGAGGGGGTAATGCTCAGCAGAACAGCCTCCCAGATCGAGCACAGGAAGGAAAACACGATGGAAACAAGAAAGAACAGCACGAGCAGTGTGTACATGCGTCTTTCGGAGCCTCAGTGTCGGTTACAGTGGGATTGCCGGATGGTACCTGAACGCAGGTACCTCGCGTCCGTCAGGTGTCAGGGATGCTCACCTTGCGCGGGACTCATGGTACCGACATCAGACGTACTCAAAGAATGACACCCGATACAAGCGAGTTGTGGTTTCTGCCATTGGGCGGTTGCGGCGAAATCGGCATGAACCTCAACCTGTACGGCCACGACGGCGAGTGGCTGATGGTCGACTGTGGAGTGACATTCCGCGACGCCGATGGCAGCAAGCGAAGCGGCTTCGACGTACAGATGCCTGATCCCGAATTCATCAGTTCGCAGCGCGACCGCTTGCAGGGGCTTCTGCTGACGCACGCTCACGAAGATCACATTGGCGCGGTGGCGCACCTGTGGCCACGCCTGCAGTGTCCGGTATGGACAACACCCTTTACCGCCGAGATGCTCAAGCGAAAACTCGCCGAACATGGCCTGGTCGCAAAGGTACCTGTACACATCGTGGCCCCCGGCGAACGCCACCGCCATGGCGTATTCGATGTCGAGTGGATCGCAAACACTCACTCGATCCCTGACCCGTGCGGCCTTGCCATTCGCACCCCTGCCGGCACGGTCTTTCACACAGCCGACTGGAAACTCGACGAGCAGCCCGTGGTCGGGCATCACTTCGACCGCGAAGCGTATCGCCGTCTCGGCGATGAAGGCGTGACAGCCATGGTGTGCGACTCCACCTGCGCAGACAAGGACGGCTTCTCCCTGTCTGAGGGGGTGTTGTTCGACGGCTTGCTCGACGTGGTATCCGCCGCTCCTGGGCGAGTGATCGTCGCCTGCTTCGGCAGCAATATCGCACGCTTGCAAACGCTGGCGCGGGTGGCTGAAGCCACCGGAAGGCATATAGGCCTGCTGGGACGCTCTCTGATCAATACCGCAAACGCGGCGCGCACCGTCGGCCTCTGGACCGAGCGCGAAACCCTGGTCGCCTCGGAACATCTGGGCTATCTGCCACGTGAGTCGCTCTTGCTGGTTGCCACCGGTAGCCAGGGAGAGCCACGCACCGCCCTCGACCGCTTGTCGCGAGATGCCTTTCGCGAACTATCGCTGGACACTGGAGACACCGTGGTCTTCAGTGCGCGCACCATTCCCGGCAACGAGCAAGCTATCGCAGCGCTCATCAGCAAGCTGGAGGCGCGCGGCGTACGTGTCGTCACCGCAGATGCTACCGAGCGCCCGATACATGCTTCCGGACATCCATCGATCGACGAACTGAAGCAACTGTACGCCTGGGTGCGTCCGGAGACGGTGGTGCCGGTTCACGGTGAGCCCATTCATCTGGACGCACAGGCCAGGCTCGCGCGTGAGGTCGGCATCCAGCGGCGCCTGGTGGGCCGTAATGGAGACCTGTTTACGCTTGCACCTACCCCAGGGGTCAGACGCCACGCGGCAACGGTCGGGCGTCTGGGAGTCAGCAAAAACGGTCTGCAACGGATTGTGATGAGCAGCACCGCCGTCTGACCCGCCTCAGCCCGTCCTACTCGTTGTCGCGACGCTCTTCTGCGGCCGGCACCGGGACATCGATGTCCCGGGAATCCCAATACAGGCCATAGCCTTCGCGTCGAAATCGGCGCAGCACCCAACCCGTGCGTTGTCCGAGACTCATTTTCTTGCGCACGCGACACGCAGCGGTATCGATACGCCGTGTATCGATATCCTGGGGCAGTGACCACACCGAGGTCAGCAGCTCGCCATTGGTGACTACGCGGCCACGGTTGCTGAACAGGTAGAAAGCCAGATCAAACTCCTTCGGACTCAGATCCAGCGCACTGTCCTCAAGCGTGACCCGCCTGTGTGCCAGCTCGAACGTGAACGGCGAAACCTCGATGGAGCGATTACGCAAGGGATCATGACGCCGGAGTCCAGCGTGAATCCGGGCGGCCGTGATGCGTGCGCTTTCACCGAACGTGAAGAGGTGGTGCGCCCCAGCGTCCAGGGTATCGACGATGTGCTGCTCATCGAGTAGATCCGACATCACCAGCAGCCGACATCCCCGCACACCAGGCGGCAAGACAGGTACTCGGGTTGTCGCGGTGGCCACACGAAAACACACAATGACCGCGCACGGGGTGATTCCTGCAGCCTCGAATGCCTCGGTGTTCAGGTAGCACTCAGCGTCAAATCCCAGGGCTTCCGCAATGTCGACGAGCCACGCGCTGTCGGCCTTGTCGGTGGACACGATGGCAATGACCGGGCGCTCGGCTGCCGGTAATCCGGATTCCGATGGCGTACCACTTGCCTCGGCGTCGGCCGTCAACACTGTACGGAACCCTGTTGCACGTTCGCGGTCAAAGCACAGCACCTCATAACGGTTCGAAGCGTCCGGGTAACCAGGCAACATGGACCAACATACAGCCCAATGAGCAACGGACCATACTGCCTGGGCGTCTCGAGTATACGGGGTAGTGTTGCGTCATCCATGACGAGTTCAGACACGGCAAGATGTTTAACACGGCCGCTTTTGTCCGCACTTCGGAGCACCGTGCGGACCGCTGACGGACTCGGTAATGGCTACACCTGGATTCGAACCAGGGACCCCAACATTATGAGTGTTGTGCTCTAACCAGCTGAGCTATGTAGCCGACGAGTTCAGCGGTGGAGTATCAGGAGCTGCTCGACGACTGTCAAGCAGGCTGGCGATCTTCTTCGCGCTTTTTGCTGTATTTCACGAGCAGATCGAGCGGTTGCCGCCGGTGCCCCGGCGACTCAGACGTTGAAGCGAAAGTGCACCACATCGCCTTCAACCAGCCGGTACTCCTTGCCTTCAAGCCGCCACTTCCCGGCGTCCTTGGAGCCGCTCTCGCCGTTGTTCGCGATGTAGTCATCGTAGGCGATGACCTCGGCGCGGATAAAGCCTTTCTCGAAGTCGGTGTGGATACTACCGGCTCCCTGTGGCGCGGTTGCGCCTGATCGCACGGTCCAGGCGCGAACCTCCTTTTCACCTGCCGTGAAAAAGGTCTGCAGCCCGAGCAGTGCGTAGCCTGCACGAATCACCCGGTTGAGGCCAGGCTCCTCGAGATTCATTTCGGAGAGAAACTCGGCCTTGTCTGCCTCTTCGAGTTGAACGATCTCAGCCTCTATGGAGGCGCATACGGGCACCACTTCGGCGTTTTCGGAGGCAGCGCGAGCCACGAGCACGTCCAGCGCCGTATTCCCTTCGAATCCGTCCTCAGCGACATTGGCGATATACATCGTCGGCTTGATCGTCAACAGGTGCAGCTGGCGCATCCAATCGGCCTCCCGGTCGTCGGTCTCGATCAGGCGGGCAGCGCGCCCCTCATTGAGCTCGCCAGCCACACGCTCCAGAAACGCCTTCTCGGCGATGGCATCCTTGTTGGCGCTTTTCGCTACACGGGCGACGCGCTGGATCGCCTTGTCCACGGTGTCGACATCAGCGAGCAGCAACTCGGTGTCGATGGTATCCACGTCTTCCAGCGGGTCAACTTTTCCGGCGACGTGGATGACGTCGTCATCTTCGAAACAACGGACCACATGAGCGATGGCATCACATTCGCGAATATTGCCAAGAAACTGATTGCCGAGCCCCTCGCCCTTGGAGGCACCTGCAACCAGTCCCGCAATATCAACGAATTCCATCGTCGTCGGCATGATCCGCTCCGGGCTGACGATAGTGGCCAGCGCATCAAGGCGCGGATCCGGCACCGGCACCATGCCCACGTTCGGCTCTATGGTGCAGAATGGGTAGTTCTCTGCTGCGATCTCGGCCTTGGTGAGCGCGTTGAATAAGGTGGACTTGCCGACGTTCGGCAGTCCGACGATGCCACACTTGAAACCCATGGAAGATGCCTGTCGAGTAGGAAGGGGCCGAGTGGACGCCGCCCCGGGGTGGTGCTTTACAGAACGCCGGGCCGATGCCCGTTGATGGCCTTGGTGGCGACGTTGAGATCACCATCCAGGAGTTCGTTGGACTCGCGCACGGCAACATCGATCGCGTCCTCCATCAGGCGCTGGTCATCGGCGCCTGCCCGCTTGAGCACATAGCCGGACACCGCAGACTTGTGGCCAGGGTGCCCGATACCGATCCGCAATCGCGCAAAGTCACGCGAGCCGCCCAACCTGGCAATGATGTCACGCAGTCCGTTGTGCCCACCATGCCCGCCACCGCGCTTGACGCGGATCTCGCCAGGGGGCAGATCGAGCTCGTCGTGCGCCACCAGTATGCGGGTGGCATCCAACTTGTAGAATTTCACGATCGCAGCGACGCCTTCGCCACTGCGGTTCATGAAGTTCATCGGCTTGATCAGGTGTACGCGACGACCGTCTATTGTGGCTTGCGCAATAGCGGCGTGGTAACGCTTGTCCAGCGCGAATGTTGCCCCGAGCCGGGCGGCAAGCTCATCGACGTACCTGAACCCCGCATTGTGCCGAGTATTCGCGTGCTCGGGGCCGGGGTTACCCAGACCGGCAACAAGCTGGAACTGAACACGATCTCCAGGCACGACGTGATCTCGCTAATGGGCCGATTTTCGGGGCTTTTCCTACCGAATAAGGCCAAATAAAGGCCCTTTTCGGCAAGAAAAGCCCGCTGAATCAATCAGCTACCGGGGTCCGACCCCGCGGCGTCGGCGGCGGCGGGCTGCTCGGCAGCGTCACCGACGTCTTCGGCTTCGTCGGTTTCCTCGACAACCGCGCGTGGCTTGTTGACGGCGGCCACGGAACGGTCGCTGTCGTCGCCTACCTCGTTCAAGTCGAGAAGGCGTACACCTTCAGGCAGCTTGAGGTCTGACAGGTGGACCGAGTCCCCAACGTTCATCTCGGACATGTCGACTTCGATGAATTCCGGGATGTTGCGTGGCAGACACGCGATGGCGACTTCGTTCTCGTTGTGCACGACAATGCCTCCCTCGTTCTTCACGCCTGGGCAGGTGTCTTCGCCGACGAAGTGCAGCTGTGCGGTCACTTGCAGTTCGGCACCGGCAACCACCCGCATGAAATCCAGATGCAGGATCTGTTGCTTGTAGGGGTGGCGATGAACGTCCCGCAACACGGTACGTACGGCCTCTCCCCCATCAACGCTGACCATCAGCAGCTGGCTGTAGAAGGCGTCGTTTTCGAGGTGCTTGGTGACCTCGTTGTGCTTGAGCTGAATGGGCTCTGGATCCTTGCTGTCTCCATACAGGATGGCTGGGACCAGATTGTCACGACGCAGGCGGCGGCTCGCACCCTTCCCGAATACCTTGCGTGACGTGGCGGCGACAGTGATGTCGTCGGACATGTCTATTCTCCGGATTATGAGGTAGCGCCGGAATTGGCACTACGACAAGGGGTACCCAGCGAGTAAGCGTCGGGTGACGCGCTATCCGGGACCCCGGGGCCTCAACGGTTACCGTTGGGCCAGATTCTGCCCGCGACCAGGCAGAGCCGCCGAAGTCTAGCAGAATGAGGGCACACTTCGGGTACTCGGGTCAGTCCATGTAGACCGAACTCACCGATTCATCTTCGTGAATGCGGCGAATGGTCTCCCCGAGCAGATCGGCCACGGACAACTGACGGATTCTCGAGCAGGCGCGCGCTGCTTCAGACAGGGGAATGGTGTCGGTGACTACCAATTCATCGAGCTCGGAATTTTCGATATTGGTGATGGCGTTGCCGCTCAGAATAGGGTGCGTCGCGAGCGCGACCACCTTCGCGGCGCCTTCTGCCTTGAGCGCAGCCGCTGCGGCACACAGCGTGCCGGCAGTGTCGACCATGTCGTCGATGATGATGCAGGTCCGGCCCTCGACATCCCCGATGATGTGCATGACCTGGGCCTCGTTGGCCTTCGGCCGGCGCTTGTCGATGATGGCAAGATCGGCGTCATCGAGCTGCTTGGCCACGGCACGCGCCCGCACCACCCCGCCGACATCAGGCGAGACGACAACGAGGTTCTGGTACTTGGCGCGCCAGATATCCAGTAGCAACAGCGGCGAACCGTAGACGTTGTCCACCGGAATATCGAAAAAGCCCTGGATCTGTTCGGCATGCACGTCTACGGTCAGCACACGATCCACACCTGCAACAGACAGCATGTTGGCCACAAGCTTGGCCGTGATGGGGACCCGTGCCGAGCGCACACGCCGGTCCTGACGAGCGTAGCCGTAGTACGGGATGACAGCGGTGATCCGATCTGCGGAGGCTCGCTTCAAGGCATCCACGGTGACCAACAGATCCATCAGATTGTCGTTGGTGGGGTAACACACCGGCTGCACGACAAACACGTCGCCGCCACGCACATTCTCCTGAATCTCGACGCTGGTCTCGCCGTCGCTGAAGCGGCTGAGCGCGAGCTTGCCGATAGGCTGATGGAGATAGGCCGCAATATTCTGCGTGAGTCGAGGGTTGGCGTTACCCCCGAAAATCATGAGTCGTCGGTCAGCCATGCATAACGTCCGCTGCGACGGACAGGACGGCTGCGAGAGCTGACTTGCCCGCTGGCCTACGCGAATGCAAGCAGACCGGCGCTGGTAGAAGGTGGCTGGGCCGGTAGGATTCGAACCTACGCATGCCGGGATCAAAACCCGGTGCCTTAACCGCTTGGCTACGGCCCAATCGAGAACAACGTTCGCACACCCGTCGGGGGCATGCGGGACGAGTCCGAAGACTCACCCGTTACTGAGTACTGTAGTGCTAACCCGAGAAATCGTACAGCGGGGAAGCGTTTCTGCCTTTGACAACATAGCCGACCATGTTGTCGGGCAATTTGTCTGCCAACTCCTGCGCACGCGCCTCTGACTCGAAGGCGGCGAACACGCAAGCGCCGGTACCACTCATTTTCGCGGGACTGGCGCGGTAGTTGCGCCTGAGCCAATCAAGCGCCTCCCCGACCTGCGGGTAGCGAGTGACCACAACGGGCTCGAAGACGTTACGGCTGCGCCCGTCCATGAAGTCGCGGATTGTGATCGGACTGTTGTTGCGTGTCAATTCCGGGGCGTTGAACAACGCTTGCGTCGACACCTGAACGTTCGGGTTGACGACCAGGTACCAGGGCTCGGACGGAGCGACCGGTGTGAGCTTGTCGCCGATGCCCTCTGCCCAGCTGGCCTGACCGTAGACAAATACGGGTACGTCCGCGCTGACGGTAACGCCGATTTCGGCCAGCTCCTTGATGCTGAGCCCGAGGCGCCAGAACTCGTTCAGCGCGACCAGGGTCGTTGCCGCATCCGAACTGCCGCCTCCCAGGCCTCCGCCAGTCGGGATGTGCTTGGTGAGCTTGATATCCGTGCCGGCGCGGGTGCCAGAGTGCTGCTGTAGCGCCCGCGCAGCTCTCACGACAAGATTTTGCTCCGGAGGAACTTCATCGAAATCGCTGTCAAGATGGATTTCGTTGTCTTCGCGCACGGAAAACTGCAGCACATCGTTGAGTTCGATGAACTGGTACACCGTCTGCAACGTGTGATAGCCGTCATTGCGGCGACCCGTCACGTGCAAAAACAGATTTATCTTGGCCGGAGCCAACCAATTGGTGGTCAACGTGGTCTCACGCCTCTGGATTACTTCTCGAGCGAGCCGGCAAGTGTAACGCGCACAAGCCTGATAGCCAAATACTCCGTCGCCCCGGAACGATGCTTAACAGTTGTTCCGCCGTAACGCGAGTGAGCTGAGCCGCCACTGTCGCGACCAGCACCGTCAGCGACCAGGGATCGACAGCCGGCTGTTTCCGGTCTCTTCAACCGCAGATTCAGCTTGCGCGGACGTTGCCGATTCACCAGCACCCAAGGGATCAAGATCCCAATCGGACAGGGCCAGGCGAATGGTGCCGCCCTGACTGGTCGCCGTGAGCAGTGCGGGCAATTCCAGACCATCGACGGTCGCATACCGCAGCAATGACGCACGCCAGCGTCTCCCGCTGTCGTCCCTCCAGCGAAGCGACTCGATTCGCCCCCCCTCGTCGCGCACTACCAGGGAGGAGTTTTCGCCAGGCAGACCTCGGATCCACTGGCTGATGGCATCGATCGGGACCGCAGCGTCCAGACCGAGGACCCCAGCCAACAGCAGGCCGCCATCACGCCCGGTCACCGGCTCGCGACTCCCTCGCTCGATGCGTGCCTCGCCCGCCTCTTCGACCAGCCTCATACGGCCGATACCAAGTGGCGCCGTGACGAGCACATCGCGCGTATCGCCGTCCTCCTGCCAGACCACCTTGGCCGTGAAGTTCTGCGTGTCATCCCAGAAGCCGAGTCCCCCGGACACCTTGAACGCGTCGAGTCTATCCAGCCGCGCCTGCTGCGCTGCCTGCTCCGCTGGCGTGGACGCCTGTTCTTCTGGCACGGCGCAGGCCTGAATGACGGCCAGACACAGGATGGCAGTGCCCGCCAGTCGCGCGCGTTTGTTCACGTCAGGCCACATCGTCACTGCGCCAGCTCGTCAAGGATGCCCTCCAGGCGAGTGTCATCGGGCGCTTGCTCAAGAGCGATGGCGTGCACCTCACGGGCTTTTTCCTCCTGCCCATCGCGCCACAACACCTCGATCAGGTGCGCGGCAATTTCCGGATCCGGGAGACGCTCCCAGGCTTTCTCGAGCATCGCGATCGACTCTTCGAAACGGCCTTGCCGGAAGCGCAGCCATCCGACACTGTCGGCAATCGCCGCGTCGTCCGGCCTCAGTTGATGCGCTTTTTCTATGTACTCAGCGGCATCATCGAGTCGCGTGTTGGCATCCGCAAGGTAGTACCCCAGCGCGTTCAAGGCGTGCGCATTGTCAGGCTCCAGCTCTATCAGTCGCTCGAGGTCCTGCTCCAGCACATTGCCATCCCCTGCCGCATCGGCAACGAGCGCTCGTGTGTACAGAAGTGATCCGTTGTCGGGAAATTCCTCGAGGCCCGCAGTCAGCACATCCACAGCAGTCTTCGGCAATCCGGCCTGCTGCACGATGCGCGCTTCAGCGGCGATGAGCTGCGGCTTGATGGTGACATCAGGCACGTTGGCACGCAGCGTTTGAAGTCGCTCACGCGCGGTTTCAAGGTCTCCGTTTGCCCCGCGAAGTTCCGCGGCTCGCACTTGCGATGTCACATAGAGCTCACCAGGCGGCACCGCTTCGTAACGGTCAATGGCCGCACCCACATCGTCGCGCTGGTCGCTGATCCGCGCCAGCTGAAAACGCGCCTGTTCAACGTACTCGTTGCGTTGGGACAAGGCCTCGAAGCTACGCTCGGCCGTATCGAGCTCGTCGATGCTCATCGCGAGTTGAGCGACGCTGAGCAGCATCTCTGGAGAGGCATCATCACCCTGCTCCGCCATGCCGTCGCCAATACGAACTATTGCCTCACGCGCCTCGTCCAGGCGTCCTGCCTGAACCAGTAGCTGGGCTTCACCCAGTTCCAGACGTTCGTCTCCGGGAGTGACTTCCTGCGCCTCCGACAGCGTCTCCAACGCCGCATCGATATCACCGGCGTTCGCCTCACGCTGCGCGCGCAGCAGTCGCGCAGCCGGATTGCCCGGGGCGATCTCGAGCACACGGTCTACTGCCGAGTCTGCGGTTGCCTGATCGCGGTTCATCAGGGCAAGCTGCGCGAGCATCAGCTGTGCATCCGCGCTATCAGGAGTCCGTTCAGCCATGACACGCGCCACGGCAAGTGCGCTTGCGGGGTCCGGATCCACTTGCAGCACAGCGCCCACCTCGTCCCAGGCTTCGGATGAGCCGCCTTTACGTTCGATACTCGCGAGGAAGCTGGCCGCAGCATCATCAGCACGCCCTTGTCGCAGCTGCACCTGGGCGAGCAACTCCATCGCATCCGGAGAGTCCGGTTGCAGCGATACCCAGTGCGCAATGGCCGACTCGGCCTCAGGCCACGCACGCGAGTAGATCGCGAGCCGCGCGGCGCGTTCGGCCACTCGCACATCGGAAGTCAACGGGTACGCACGCAGATAACCGGCGAGTGCCTCCTCGATCTGACCGCGCCGACCAGCGAGCTCGGCGAGCAGGATTTCCGACATGAGGCGCGAGTCCGTGCTGGAGCCTGCACCACGAATGGCAGCCGCATCGACGCTGATCGAATCTTGCGCCTGAGCCGGCCGCGAGGCCATTGGCACCGCGGTGCAGCCAATCAGAATCGCGGACAAGCTGATGGGTAACCATCTGATTAACGCCGCGAGTCCGTGGGGCGCGGTGTCCTGCATGATGTGTCGCATGTGAGGAGTGTATCGCCTGTGGCGCTGCCTGCTACCGTAATCCCGGCCACCGCACGCGAGTGCCTTTGGTATCCTCACTGGCGTATGACACTGATCGCGCTAGGACTGAATCACCATACCGCGCCGGTCGACGTGCGCGAACGCGCGGCTATTGCCGACGATCAGTTGGACCAGGCGCTTCGCGAGTTACAAGGTGTAGAGGTCGTCAAGGAAGCCGCCATCGTCTCCACATGCAACCGCACGGAGATCTACTGCGGAGTGAAAAGCCCCGATCCCGCTGCTCTCCAGGCCTGGATGAGCGATTGGACAGGCCTGGGGGATAGCGCCGCCGCGCCTTACCTCTTTCACCACGCCGACCTGAACGCCGTCACACACCTGATGCGAGTGGCAAGCGGCCTGGATTCCCTGGTGTTGGGAGAACCCCAGATCCTCGGACAAATCAAGCGCGCATATCGCGAGGCCGCCACCGCCGGCACGCTGGGCTCCGAATTATCGCCGTTGTTCCAGACCGTCTTCTCGGTCGCCAAACAGGTGCGTACCGAAACCGCGATCGGGGCCAATCCCGTGTCAGTGGCATTCGCCGCAGTGAGCCTGGCCCGGCAGATATTTGCCGACTTCTCACGCCATACGGCGTTGTTGATCGGCGCCGGAGAAACCGTACAGCTTGCCGCTCGGCATCTTCGCAGCGCAGGCATCGGGCATCTGCTGATCGCGAATCGCACAGTGGAGCGAGCCTCGGAACTGACCGCTGAAGTCGGTGGTGAAGCGATCGCTCTCGGCGACATCCCCGAGCGCCTGCACGAGGCTGATCTTGTCATCAGCTCGACTGCAGCGCCGTTACCGATTCTTGGAAAAGGGACGGTCAACCGGGCGCTCAAACGACGCAAGCAACGCACCATGCTGTTCGTCGATATTGCGGTACCGCGTGATATCGAGCCAGAGGTCGGGGAGCTTGACCCCGTGTTTCTATACACCGTGGACGATCTCTCCAGTGTTATCGAGGAGAACCGTCAGTCGCGAGAGGCAGCCGCCACCGAAGCAGAGGAAATCGTGCGCCATCAGGCCGCGCGCTTCATGCAGCGCTTGCAGTCTCTTGGCGCGACCGATCTGATCCGGGAGTATCGCGACTCGGTTGACGCGGAACGGCTGAAGATGCTCGCCAAGGCACGCAAGCAACTACACGCGGGCCAGGATGCAGAGCGCGTGCTGGAGCAACTCGCCCATGGACTTGCCAACAAGCTCATGCATGGACCGACGAGTCAGCTACGCGATGCTGCAGAAAAAGGTGACACCGACACCCTGACCAAAGCGCGGCGTATCCTTGGCCTGACTCCACGAGGCAGCGCACACCTTAAATGAAGGATTCGATCCGCACCCGGCTCGAGATCGCCCGTGAACGCTTCGAGGAAGTCGGTGCCCTGCTCAGTGACCCGGACACGATAGCCGACCAGGACAAGTTCCGGCAGCTTTCCAGGGAATATGCAAGCCTGGAACCGATCAGTGCAGCCTTCGGCGCCTGGGAGACCACATTCGACAATCTGGAGTCCGCACGTGAACTCGCAACGGACGACGATCCCGAGATGCGTGAGCTCGGCGCCGAAGAGCTCCCCGGGCTCGAGTCCAGGCTCGAAAAACTCGAAGACGAACTGAGCGTCTTGCTGCTGCCTCGCGACCCCAACGACGAACGGGATGTGTTCCTCGAGATTCGCGCAGGCACCGGCGGTGATGAAGCGGCACTTTTTGCAGGCGACCTGCTACGAATGTACTTGCGATACGCCGAGCGTGTCGGATGGCGCAGCGAAATGATCAGTGAGCGCGCCGGCGAACACGGCGGATACCGTGAAGTGGTGTGTCGACTGTCCGGCGAGCGGGTGTACTCCCGCTTGAAGTTCGAGTCCGGCGCGCACCGTGTGCAGCGCGTGCCGGAAACCGAGTCACAGGGCCGCGTACACACCTCGGCAGCCACCGTCGCCATTCTGCCGGAAGTCGATGCCGTTGAAGGCATTGAAGTCGCGGCGTCCGACTTGCGAATAGACACCTTCCGCGCGTCCGGAGCGGGTGGCCAGCACGTCAACAAGACCGACTCGGCGATTCGGCTGACCCACTTGCCCACTGGGCTCGTCGTCGAGTGTCAGGACGAGCGCTCTCAGCACAAGAACCGCGCCAGAGCGATGTCGCTATTGCAAGCCCGACTCCTCGATGCCGAACAGGGGCGCCAGGCCAGTGAGCGCTCGGAATCACGCCGCCTGCAGGTAGGCAGCGGCGATCGCTCGGAACGTATCCGCACCTACAACTTTCCGCAGGGAAGACTGACTGATCACCGTATCACCCTCACGCTCTACAAGCTGGACGACATCATGACCGGCGCACTCGATGAAGTCATCGACCCGTTGATCGCTGAGCATCAGGCCGAGCAACTGGCCGCCTTTGACGCGTGAGCATTGCCGCGTGGCGGCAGCAGGCGACTGCCCGATTGTCAGATGCACTCGGTATCGATGCGATCAGCTGCCGGCTCGAAGCTGACATCCTGTTGGGCCATGTGTTGGGCTGTTCGAGAAGCTGGTTGTTTGCCCACGCCGATGACCCACTGGAGGCCGCAACGCTCGACACGCTCGACACGCTGATCAGGCGTCGCGAAGCAGGAGAGCCAATCGCCTATCTCACCGGCATCCGCGAGTTCCGTTCGCGCGAGTATCAGGTGAGCGACGCGGTACTGGTGCCGCGTGACGATACCGAGGTGCTGGTCGAGGCGACTCTCGCCTGCGTGCACTCACATCTGCAATCCCAAGCGTCTTGCCGCGCGTCTTGCCGAGTGCTTGAAGTGGGTACCGGCAGTGGCATCGTCGCCACCAGTCTGGCCCTCGAGACAGCCAGAGACCCGGTTTTTATCACCGCCACCGACATCGATGCCGCCGCCCTCGATATCGCCATCGACAACGCAGGCCGGCTCGGTGCCAGGGTGCAGTTCGCGCAGGCCGATTGGCTCTCGGCCATTGGCACCGGCAGCGTCGATATCATCTGCAGCAACCCGCCGTATATCGCAGCTCGAGATCCTCACCTCGAGGCCCTGCATCGCGAACCCACACACGCATTGGTCTCAGGGGGCGATGGCCTTGATGCGATTCGTACGCTGATAGACACGGGGCTCAATGCGCTTGCCGAGGATGGGTACCTGCTGCTCGAACATGGCCACGATCAACAACCGGCCGTCGTGCAGTTGTTCGCAGACGCAGGCTACATTGACATCACGCACCACCGTGATCTTGCCGGACACGTACGCGTGAGCTGCGCACGTATGCGACGATAAGCCCATGAGCGACACCACGGCTGCCACAACCCTCGACCGAACCGACAGCTGGGCTGCCATCGATCTTGGCTCCAACAGCTTTCACATGATCGTTGCCGAACAGGACGGCAGCTCCATTCGCAAGATTGACTCTCTGCGCGAGGCCGTAAGGCTTGGCGCGGGTCTCGACAAACGCAAGCGGCTACTGCCGGATACCGAAGCACGCGCGCTGGACGCTATTGCCCGCTTCGCCGAACGCCTGACCGCCGTCCCGGTGGACCACATCCGCATGGTCGGCACGAATACCTTGCGTCGTGCGCGAGGCGCTGATCGATTCATGCGCCTCGCGGCAAGCCACATCGGACGACCCGTGGAGATCGTGTCTGGTCGAGAGGAAGCGCGCCTGATCTGGTCAGCGGTGGCGCATACCCTGCCCGAAAGTGACAAACGCAGGCTGGTGATCGATATCGGCGGGGGGAGCACCGAGCTGGTGGTGGGCCGGGGCTACGATCCGTTATTGATGGAAAGCGTCCACCTCGGCTGTGTGAGCATGACCCAGCGCGAGTTCTCCCGTGATCGGATCAAGTGGTCGATGATGAAGTCGGCCATCACCGATGCGCGTCTGGAGCTTCGTCCATTGCAGAAAGCCTATCGCGACCTCGGATGGCAGGACGTGGTCGGGTGTTCCGGCACGATCAAGGCCGCAGCGAGAATGCTTGCCGAGACTGGCTCGACCGATGGCGTGATTCAACGTGAGGCCCTGCACGAGTTGCTTGGCAAGATCGCCGAGAGTGGCTCGGTGGCCGCATTGGGGTTCGAGAGCATCAGTCAAGCACGCAGTGACGTTGTGGCCGGTGGGCTCGCGATCCTGTACGCCATCATGAAGACTTTGGACATCGAGCAGCTCGAGAGCTGCAAGGCTGCCCTTCGCGAGGGCCTGATCTTCGACATGATCGGCGCAGAGCGACACGTCGACATCAGAACCCAGACCATGAACAATCTGGAGTTGCGCTACACCGTGGACGCGAATCAGGCCGCTCGGGTAGAACGCACGGCCCGCATTCTGTTCGAGCGCGTCGCTGAGCAATGGTCGCTGCACCCCAGGACCGATCTGGAACTGTTGGTCAACGCTGCGCGCTTGCACGAACTCGGGATGGGTGTCGCGCACACGCAATACCACAAGCACGGGGCCTACATCATCGAGCACTCCGATCTGCTCGGCTTCACCATTGGAGAGCAGAACGCACTGGCGTTGCTCGTGCGCTGGCATCGACGCAAGATCGATTTTGAAGCGTTTGATGGTCTGCCAGATGTCGACCGCGAACGCTTGTTGAAACTGCTTGGACTCTTGCGCCTCGCAGCCCTGTTGCACCGAGGTCGTCACGATGAACCGCTCGATGACCTCGATCTCAAGGTCAACGACGGGCGTATCACCGTTGTCGCCACCCAACAGTGGCTCGAAGATCATCCACTGACTGCTGCAGAACTTGCCGCCGAGGCCGAGCGTCTGTTACATGTGAACATCCGTCTGAAGATCGACAAGACCTGACAGCCCGGCTGCCGGATCAGTCGGACTGATACTGGTCCTGGAAGCGATCAATCAGCGTCTGCTGCGCACTGAAGGATGCACGTCGTTCACTCTCATCGACGGTTACTCGACGGTAGGCGCCTTCGCTTGTCATCTCCCAGGAGTAGGCGTTGTCGCGCAGGTAGAAATCGAGGCACTCTTCCTTGACTCTTTGCCCGGCCTCGCCCTCGATCGGTACCGCGATTTCCACTCGGCTGAAGAAGTTGCGTGGCATCCAGTCAGCACTCGAGATGTACACACGCTTGTCACCATCTGCGCCGAAGTACCAGACGCGTGAATGCTCGAGAAACCTGCCGAGCACCGACACCACGCGAATGTTCTCGGACAGCCCATCGACACCTGCGCGCAGGATGCAGATGCCACGCACGATGAGCTCGATCTTCACGCCAGCCTGGGAAGCCTGATAGAGCGCCTCGATAACGCGCGCATCTACCAGCGAATTCATACGCGCGATCACCCGACCCTTGCCACCTTCACGAGCCACTCGAATTTCCCTCTGGATCATGTCGATCACGAAGGAGTGCAAGGCGAAGGGCGCTTGCACGATACGCTTGAGGTCAAGTGTCTGACCCAGTCCCGTAAGCTGGGTAAATACTTTCTGCACATCTTCGGTCAAGGCCTTGCCGGACGAGAGCAGACTGATGTCGGTGTACAGCCGGGCGGTAGTGGCGTGATAGTTACCGGTTCCTACATGCACGTATTTTTGCAATCGGTCCTTTTCGCGCCGAACAACCAAGACCATCTTGGCGTGCGTCTTGTAGCCGACCACGCCATAAACCACTTGAATGCCAGCATCCTGCAGGCGAGTGGCCAGCGCAATATTGGCTTCCTCGTCAAAGCGTGCCCGCAGTTCGATCACGACAGTGACGTCCTTTCCTGAACGCGAGGCGTCCATCAGCGATTTCACAAACGCACTGCGATGCCCCGTGCGATACAAGGTCTGCTTGATGGCCAGTACATCCGGATCGCTGGCCGCCTGACGCACCAGCTCTATGACAGGCTCATAGGATTCATACGGGTGGTGAAAAACGATGTCGCCACGCTGCTTGATCGTTGCGAACAGGTCCACACCGGCCTGGAACTGGGTAGAGACCATCGGTGAGAACGCTTCAAACTTGAGGTCCGGCCGATCAATCGAATCAGGGATCGCAAACAATCGGTTCAGGTTGACCGGACCATCGACCCGGTACACATCACCATCATCGAGGCGGAACTGGCGCTGCAGGTACTTGAGCACCCGCGGAGGACATCCCGAGGCGACTTCGAGGCGCACTACCTGACCGAAGTTTCGATGCATCAGCTCACTTTCCAAGGCGCGCCTGAGGTTCGCGACTTCCTCTTCCTGTACATAGAGTTCGCTGTTGCGTGTCACCTTGAACTGGTACACCCCAAGCGGCTCCATACCGCTGAACAGCTGCGCGATCTCGGCGTGAATGATCGACGACAGGAATACGAATCCGTGTGGGTTGCCTGACACCGATTGCGGCAATGGAATGACGCGCGGCAGCGAACGCGGCGCACGCACCAGCGCGTAACCTGAATCACGGCCAAACGCATCGACACCCCGCAAATCGATGATGAAGGTCAAACTCTTGTTGGTCAGGCGCGGGAAGGGATGCGCGGGATCCAGGCCCAGCGGACTCAGGATGGGCGCTATTTCGTTCTTGAAGTAATCGGCGACCCATTCACGTACCGATTGCGACCACTCGCTGCGCACCAGAAAGCGGATACCCTCATCGGCGAGCGCGGGAATAAGATGGTCATTGAGTACCTGGTATTGTCGCTTGACCAAGGCATGTGCGCGGGTCGTGACCAGTGCGAGCTCTTGTGTGGGGGACAAGCCGTCAATGCCGGCGCCCTCCACTCCGCCGAGAATCTTCTGCTTGGTACCCGCAACCCTCACTTCGAAGAATTCGTCGAGATTACTGCTGGAGATACACAGAAATCTCAGACGTTCGAGCAACGGCACCGACTCGTCCGTGGCCAGCTCCAGCACACGCTCATCGAAGGCAAGAAAGCTCGACTCGCGATTGCAGAGCGGCACATTCCGCAGATCCGGGCGGCTGAAGGTCTCAGGCAATGCACCGCCCGACTTGCGCCGCGAGCCCGACCCGGATTTCTTGCTACTCACGAGGCTGACACCATGCGGTCGTGCAATGCTTGTGTCGATGCAACCAGGGATGGCCACAAGCTGCTGACGTGCGCCTGCAAGGTGGCGTCCAGGTCCCGCAGCACCGGCGCACAGTCGGCGAGCGGTGCGAACCCGGGTGATCGCCGGGACAAGCGTTGCAGCGTGCGCTCGACACCGTCTTGCGTGCCCCAACTCAGCAGCAGGTGCTCTTCACGCAACACCACGGCAAAGCGCTGCAAGCCTGCAGGAAGATGAGCGTGTTTTTCTGCCAGGACCTGCTCCACCTTGCTTACGTGCGCCTCGAAGGAATCGGTAGTCAGGATAGCGGCATGGAGGTCCCAGGCCTGTACCAGGTGATAATCTGCGGCGACATCGATGGCGATACCTGCGAAGCGGCGCAACGGTTTCGGGAACAGGCCACGCAGACGCGCCGTATTGTCGTGCCGGTCAGCAAAGACATCCACATGCCGGTGCAGACGAATTCCGCGAGCCACATCGGGCGGATGGGCCGATAGATCGGCGCCGCGCACGAAGTCGCCGGCAAATTGGCCGACCAACAGGTCGTCATCGCCAAAGGCGAGCAGAGAGTGCGCAAGGAAGTTCATCGCCTCTATGCTACCCCGCGCTATGCTACGAGCCGATGGATCCCTCACCGGACAACCGCCACGCGCGCCACCTGACCCTGCCTCAGATCGGGGCCGACGGCCAGCAGGCGTTGGAATCCGCGCGCGTACTGATCGTGGGACTTGGCGGCTTGGGTTCCCCGGCTGCCTTGTATCTGGCGGCCGCTGGCATCGGTCGCGCCTCTGGCGGCGAGTTGGTACTCGCGGACTTCGACACCGTGGAGATCTCCAATCTGCAGCGCCAGATTGCCCACGACACCCATCGCGCAGGTGAGCTCAAGACACACTCGGCCAGAACTGCCTGCCTTGCAATAGACCCGGCGCTCAGCGTTCGCACCATCGACCACGGTATCGATGAGGAAGACCTGGAAGCGCTGCTGCCCGATATGAATGTGGTGCTCGACTGCTCGGACAACTTCCCTACCCGCTTCGCACTCAACGCGGCGTGCGTGGCACATCGCACACCACTGGTGACTGGCGCCGCCATTCGCTTTGACGGGCAAGTCATGGTCGTTGATGCCCGTGAGCCTGAAATGCCCTGCTATCAGTGCCTGTACACCTCGGTCAGCGACGACAACGACACCTGCGCTCAGGTCGGCATCATCGGGCCCGTCGTCGGCGTTATCGGTTGCATGCAGGCGCTGGAAGCGATGAAGATCATCACGGCCATCGGCGATAGCCTTGCAGGTCGACTGTTGCTGTTCGACGGACTCGCCAGCGAGTGGAACGAGGTCGCGCTTGCGCGCAGCCCCAACTGCCCGGTGTGTGCCGGGCGCGAGTCCTTACCGCGATAGTCAGTGCCGCGTCGGTGGCGCATCCGCGCTGTCAGGATGGACAACATCGGACAGCTGCTCGTTGAACAAGGCAGCGACGTCTACAGCGTCGTAGCGGTAGTTGGCGTCGCAGAATTCGCAGTCGATATCTACCGCGCCACGCTCGGCAATGATCGACTCCACTTCTTTCTGACCCAGTCCGGCGAGCATCGCGTCAGTCCTGGCCCGCGAACAACCACAATGAAACACCGGGGTGTCCGCGTCGAACACGCGCACCCGTTCCTCGTGGTAAAGCCGGTGCAGGATGACTTCAGGCGCTGTGTGCGCGAGCTCTCCAGACTCCAGCGTGTCAGCCAGCGCCGTCGCGCGTTGCCAGCCTTCGTCCTCATCGATCTGGCTGGCCACGTTCGCTTCACTCATCGGCAGGCGCTGCAGTAACAAGCCACAGGCCACGTCCGTAGAAACGTCCAGTATCAGCTGGGTGGGCAGCTGTTCACTCGCGCGAAAGTAGCTCGCAATGGCATCAGCCAGAGAATCACCTTCCAGTGGCACGATGCCCTGATAGGGCTCGGCCCCGAGGCGCGCCTCGATAGTGATGGTCAGCCTCGCATCCGCACCAAAGATGTCACCGAGCGTAGCGTCAGGCTCGGGGATCGACGTCCAGCGAGCCAGGCCTCTGTACTGAGCGTCCGCGTTGACCTGAACGACCAGCAGATGCACATCCCCTTCCCCACGTACCTGAAACGTCATCTTGCCGTCGAACTTGATGGTGCCCGCCAGAAGCACGGCAGCCACGAAAGCCTCGCCCAACAAGCGGTCCACAACCGGAGGGTAGTCGGTGTTGGCGGTCGCACGTTCACGGCTATCAGCCAGCTGCAAGAGCTCGCCCCGCACATCACAGGTCTCGATCAGGAAGCGGCAGCGCGCGTCCCGGTTCGGGGCAGACACGATCGGATCAGTTGTTGAGTTCGAGGGTGTTGATCACCCCGTTGACGCCGTCGACGCCAGTCGCGATTCTCTCGGCTTCCTGCCGAACAGCGTCGTTGTCCACTCTGCCCGACAAGCGGATGAAACCGTTGTCGCGGGTGCTGACCAGAATGCCCTGATTGCCCGTTTGACCTGACGCCTCGAGCGCCGCTCGTACGCGCTCGGACAACACGCTGTCGTCCTCGAGCTGCGGCCCGGTCCCCGTGGTCTCACATGCGCCAAGGGCGACCAGAGGCATGGCCAGCGACAATCGTAGCCACTGGCGGCGGGTGCGAATCTTTGGCTCAATCATGGGTGGGTCCTGTGATGAAACTTTCAATCCCGATGAAGCAAGAGTAACCGGAACTGCCAAAACAAACGCGGCGAACCGGAGACAAGCTAAGTCCGAGACTCACGCCACCGAGCGATAGCACCGAAGTGGCAAGGTCAAATCTCAGCTTCATCACGACGTTACGTGTGCCCGTCTTTCACCCACTTCTGCATGTCCTCGATTAGCTCACTCGCTGGAAGCATTTCAACATCCCGCTTTGAGTATCCTTGGCCCGTCAGCGCATCGAAGTTGACGCCCATGAAATCCAGATAAGCGCCCCAAACCGCAGCGGGCCCTTTCGGGCGCACTTCCATGTCCGATGCCAACCAATTTCTAACTTCAGCCACGACGAGTTCAGGCTCGGCACGATGAGTAGCGATGTCCGAGTTTGACAAATCAGAAATGGCTGCCTGAAATCTGTATCGCTCCTCCTCAAGGATAAGACACCGCTTGGCTTTCAGCTTCTTAGATCCGTACAACCTGCAACCGACGTCAAGTCCAAGTTCGAAAGGCATATTTAGTCGGAAAAACTCACCCTTTCGCTTCGCCTTAAGTCGCGACAAGTCGTGTATCGCATACTTTGATTCTTTGACCAGTCTAGCGATTTTTTCCACTCTGGGACTTCCAGAATCCAATGCTTCCAGCGCGATTCTAGGTGTGTAACCCAGGTAGATTATCGTGAATAACAACGGGCGAAGAAGACCAATGTAGTCGTCATCAAACGGGCAGTTTACAAAAACGTTTGTCTCGAAATCCATTCGACTGTTCCGCGCTTAACCCTTCGACGACCTCGGATCATTTCCATAGCTATCACGCTCTCGAATGGTCCCATCCTTTTTGTGAATATAGAGCTCAGCTTTGTCCTTCTTGGCTTGAGCACGTGCGTAGTCGATCGCCTGTCGTTGAGTGTCAAACACTCTAGAGGCTCGCTCTGCTCCTGACTTCCTTACGCTCCAACCTCTATCGGCGTTTGGGACCACGTGTCGATCTTTCCGGGACATGATTTCTCTGCGTGTGTCGTGTTCATCTCGGCCTTAGTCTCTCACACACAGCTAGCCACGGCGTAACGTCATTATTGCTCCGACCGCGCTATCCATCGAGCTTTGACTTGAGAATCCTGTTCAACTCCCCGGGATTGACCTTGCCACCCGAGGCCTTCATGGCAGCGCCCACGAAGTAACCCATCAGCTTGGTCTTGCCACCTCGGTACTCGTCCGCCTGGGAAGGGTTGGCAGCGATGATCTCATCCACCAACGTCTCGATGGCACCGGTGTCGGTGATCTGCTTGAGGCCTTCGCGTTCGATGATCTCATCAGCGGTGTCGCTGGAGGCCCACATGGACTCGAACACGCGCTTTGCGATCTTCCCGGAAATGGTGTCGTCTTCGATGCGTTGCAGCAAACCGGCAAAGCGTGCGGGTGTGAGCGGACAGGCGTCGAGCTCGAGCTCATCGCGCTTGAGCTGCGCGAACACCTCGCCCACCAACCAGGTGGAAGCCAGACGTGCCGGCGCGCCTTCTGCAATCGACGCCTCGAACCAGTCGGCCGTGGCCCGGTCGCTGGTGAGAATACTGGCTTCTGCCATGGCGACCCCGAGCGCGTCGACAAAACGCGCTCGACGCGTGTGTTGCAACTCCGGCATGGCCTCGACGATGGCCGTGACAAAGCTCTCGTCCACCACCACAGGTGGCAGGTCAGGGTCCGGAAAATACCGGTAGTCATTGGCTTCTTCCTTGGACCTCATGGCACGGGTTTCGTCAGCATCCGGGTCGTAGAGTCGCGTCTCCTGAACCACCGTGCCACCGTCTTCGATAAGTTCCACCTGGCGGGCAAACTCGTGCTCGATGGCACGCTCCAGGAAACGGAAGGAGTTGAGATTCTTGATCTCGGCACGCGTGCCGAGCTCCGTGCTGCCGGCAGGGCGTACCGAAACGTTGGCATCACAGCGGAACGAACCTTCCTGCATGTTGCCGTCACACACCCCGACCCACCGCACCAGTGCGTGCATGTGTCGCGCATAGGCCACCGCCTCGGCCGCCGAGCGCATGTCGGGCTCGGAGACGATCTCGAGCAAGGGCGTGCCCGCCCGGTTCAGATCGATAGCGGTCGACCCGTCAACGAGATCGTGAACGGACTTGCCGGCATCCTCTTCCAGATGCGCCCGTGTGATCCCGACGGTAACGACCGAACCATCATCCAGCGCGCACTCCACCGATCCCGGACCCACGACCGGCAGGGCCATCTGAGAGATCTGGTAGCCCTTGGGCAAATCCGGATAGAAGTAGTTTTTTCGGGCGAACACAGAGCGCCGGGCAAAGTCCGCGCCGATCGCTGTGGCGAGCCGCACTGCATGCGCCACCGCTTCGCGGTTGGGCACCGGCAGGACACCCGGTAAACCGAGGTCCACCGCACATGCCTGGCGATTGGGCTCGGCACCAAAGGCATTGGCCGCTCCGGAAAACAGTTTGGATTCGGTCAGTAGTCGAGAGTGAATCTCGAGACCGATCACGCATTCCCAGCTCATGCGACCTCCGGCATGCGCGTGTGCCAATCGGTGATCTGTTGAAAGTGATTAGCGGCGCGGAGCAGGCGTTCTTCATCGAAGGCACGACCGATCAATTGCAAACCGACAGGCAGGTCCTGGTCAAAGCCACACGGCATCGAGAGCGCCGGCAAGCCGCAGAGATTGGCCGACACCGTATACAGATCGTTCAGGTACATCGATACCGGGTCATCACTCTTGGCGCCCCGATCGAAAGCTACCGTGGGTGTCGTTGGACCGGCGATAAGGTCCACGGACTGGAAGGCTTCGTCAAACTCGCTGGCGATCAATTGCCGCACCTGCTGCGCCTTCTTGTAGTAGGCGTCGTAGAAGCCCGCTGACAAGACGTAGGCACCGATGAGGATACGTCGCTGCACTTCAGCACCAAAGCCTTCCGCACGTGAACGCTCGTACAGGTCAGCAAGATCGACCGGGTTGTCGCAACGGTGACCAAAGCGCACACCGTCAAAACGCGACAGGTTGCTCGAGGCCTCTGCGGGCGCCACGATGTAGTAGGCCGAAATTCCCAGTGATTGCTTCGCCAAGGAGATAGGTACCAGTGTCGCACCACTGGCTTCCATTTCCGCAAGTCCAGCCCTCACTGCCACGGCAACGCCCTCGTCGAGCCCGTCTGCGAAGAACTCCTCGGGTACGCCAATACGCAGACCGGAGAGACCACCACCTTTTGCCAATGCCCCCGGCCAGTCCGGTACATCCTCCGGACTACTGGTCGCGTCACGTGGGTCGTGTCCGGACATGGCATGCAACACCGCAGCACAATCATCAGCGCTGGCCGCAATCACGCCCCCTTGGTCGAAACTCGACGCAAACGCGATCATGCCGTAGCGCGACACACGCCCATAGGTGGGTTTTATGCCGGTCACACCACAAAAAGCGGCAGGCTGTCGGATCGAGCCGCCGGTGTCAGTAGCCGTGGCAGCCGGCGCAAGGCGAGCCGCCACGAGAGCTGCACTCCCTCCCGAAGAGCCCCCCGGTACCGCCGTGCGCTTCCACGGATTTTCAACAGCACCAAAGAAGCTGTTCTCGTTGGAGGAACCCATCGCGAATTCATCCATGTTGGCCTTGCCGAGCGTGACCATCCCGGCGCTTGCGAGGCGCGACACCACACTCGCCTCATAGGGAGACACATAAGACTCGAGCATGCGCGAGCCGCAGGTGGTCGGAAGCTCGATGGTGCAGAAGATGTCCTTGTGAACCAGGGGCACACCGGTGAGAGGTGCTGAATCACCGGACTGTCGATTGGCGTCCGCTGCAGCGGCAGCAGCAAGCGCTGCACTGGCGTCACTGCAGATCAGACTGTTGAGAGACCCGTCATGCTGTTTGATGCGATCAAGACAATGCTGTGTCAGCTCGACACTGGACACCTCTCCGGCGTCGAGGGCCGCCACCTGATCACATACGCCGAGCGCGTGCAGCGGGCGATTGGCGATGATGCTCATTCGATCACCCTCGGTACCGTGAAGTAGCCCTCGTGCACCGCCGGAGCCGGTTTTTGCAGCGCGTCACGCTCGTCCGATTCGGACACCACATCAGCGCGCAGGTGCATCGCGCTGGATACCGGATGAGCCATGGGTTCGACACCCTCGGTATCGACAGCGTTGAGACGCTCGACCAGCGCGAGCACAGGTGTGAGCTCGGCGGCCAGGGCATCGAGGCGGGATTCGTCAACGGCCAATCGCGCCAGATGCGCAATGGTGCGGACGTCGTCCTTGTCTAGTGACACGGGAATTTCCGGGGCGGTGGTGAAGAGGACCTGGGCGCGGGGCGCCGCGAGGCGACCGCGAAATCTAGCATAATGCGCCCGACACGCTATCCGGGCCACTCGCCCTTCCCTTACTACGCGCGCCCTGCTCCATGGCTGACACCCACGACCACAGGCTCGAGGCACTCGAACTCAAGCTGATGGAGTTCGAAGTCACGCAGAACGAGCTTGACGCCGTGGTGATTCGCCAGGCGGCGGAAATAGACCATCTGAAGCTTGCACTACAAAATGTACTGACGCGGCTCGACAACCTTGGAAACACCGCCGATGGCGACACCGGGGGCGGCGATGACAACACCCGCATTGAGCACGAGTTGCCGCCCCACTATTGAGCCTGCCGACCGAGCACCAGCTGCAGTTGCCCGTTGACTGTCTCGATATCGTAGAGCGGCACCGCGAGGTTGCGGTCGGCATATTGATCGGCAAGCACGCGCCCGGCGCCGTCATACAGCGAGCCTCGACACTCATCGGCGAACCCTGCGGCCGCCGTGTTCGACGTTGCAATCGGGTTGGCGGGCGTCGTTGCGTCGGCACTTGTCGCAGCGGTATACGCCGATACTGGGCACCCCTGATCGGTCCCGAGGGCAATCGCCACGAACCACTCGGGCTCGAGCGATCTGAGCGCAGTCTGCAGGGCGACAGGTTGCTCCGAACGTCGCGATTGTGCATCGCGCAGCTGAGCCCCTGCGTCGCGCGTGGTAAGTGCCGTGATCATCTCGGGCGTGCGGCGCAAGATAATGACAGGCCGTCGCTCCCATAAGACGCGTGTGGATTCCCCCGGGGCGATGCCTGCGAGCGGCACTACCAGCGTCGGGAGCCGCGGACGTTCATCATTCCCGGAGAAGAAGAACGCAAGGATCACGAACAGCACTGCGGCCGCTGCAGTGGCCAACATCACCTTGATGAGCACGCGCAACCGTAGGCGGCGCTGCTCGTCTGCTTCTTCACTGATACGTATCGACGACATGGTGACAGACTAGTGTGATGACGGCTCCCCCAACCATTTTCGTGCAGACACCCGCGCTGCGTGAGTCCCTGGGGCTTGAAGATCTTCCTGTGGCGGGCACAAGCGACGCGGACAACAGCGTGGTCGCCTGGCTGTTGTACGCAGACGAAGCCGGTCTGGCGCTCAAGCGTGATGACGGACTGCGCATCGCACCGGAGTTCGAAAAGGGCCGTGGCGCGGCGCGTGCGCGGGAGTCATCCCTTGCCGGGCAACCGATCGCCAAGGCGCTTGGCATTGCCAGGCTCGCCACAACCGGCCGCCGCGTCACCATGGTGGATGCCACGGCAGGCTTCGGTGTGGATGCCTGGCAGGCAGCAGCACTCGGTGCCAACGTGCTGATGCTGGAACGACACCCCGTCATGCACGCACTGCTGCGCGATGCACTGCATAGAGCAAGCGCATCGGACAATGCTCGCGTACGTGAACTTGCAGGCCGCGTCACGCTGGAACAGACCGATGCGGTGAACTGGCTTCAAACGCGGGCACAAACCACACACGATGAGCGGCCGATGCTCGTCTACCTCGATCCGATGTATCCCGCACGCATACGCCGCGCGCGTTCGCGCAAGGACATTGAAACGCTGCACCGTCTGGTGCCCGCAGGCGATGACGACGGCTTGCTGGATGCGGCGCTTGCCGTTGCCAGTCATCGAGTGGTCGTCAAACGACCGAGCGGAGCTCCGCTATTGAACAACACCGTTGGTGCAGTGCCAGAGGCAATCACGGCACCGAATACGCGATGGGATCGGTATGTCGTCTAGAGGCGTAAGGTGCACGCGTCCCTTCGACACCCCATGACGAATTTCATCAACGCGAAACACTGCTGTTGATGCAAGCTATCTACTTGCTTGATACGCGCTGAACAGATCTGTCACCAGCACGCCGTTGATTTTCATCCCATCGAGATTGGCGTCGTTGATTTCAGCACCCGACAAGTTCAGGCTACTCAACGACACCCCGGACATGTTGATGTTCTGGAACGAGGCGTTGCTCAAATTGATGTTGTCGTAGGTGCTGCCGGACAAGTTGACATCATCAAATTCACACGATGCCAGATTGCAATCGTGGAAGCGGGCGTTTTTCATCACGGCCCATACGCTCGCCTCACTCAGGTCCACACCATTGAAACTGGCCCCTGTCATGTCGGACCTGGCGAACTCATGGCCTTTGAAGGTAGTGTCCGGAAAGGGCGTCTTCTCGTTTGCCATCGTGATCACCTGTTGGATGTGTCCCGGCAACAGATTGCCATGAACCGTGGTGCGGCGGTAGTCTCCACCGATCCGTGCGATACAAAGGAATCCGCCCGTGGCAGTGGTCATCGATGCGCTAACACGCTATCCCGTCAAAGGCCTCTCTGGCCAATCACTCGAACGAGTGGCGCTTGAGTCTGGCAGGGGCTTTCCTGGCGACCGGCAATTCGGGTTCGCACGCCCCGGCAGTGGCTTTGATCCGAAAGACCCGAAACCGCTGCCGAAGACCCGGTTCTACATGCTCGCACGCGACGCCACGCTGGCGTTGCTAGACACGGACTTCGACGACACGACAGGCACCCTCTCTATGACAGCGCCTGAGCGCGCAGGTCAGTTCGATATTGCTACCGTCGACGGGCAGCGACAAGCCAGCGAATTCCTGAAGTCGTATCTGAAACTACCGGATGATGAATCGCCGCAACTGTTTGAAGCGTCGCCGCATCGCTTTACCGATGTGTCAGTGGATTCGACCGAAATGATGAATGCGGTGTCGCTGATCAACGTCGATAGCGTTGTCGAATTCTCCAGGGCCATCGGCCACACGGTTGATCCGCAACGGTTTCGAGGCAACATCCAGGTCTCAGGCCTCGCAGCATTCTCCGAGCTCGACATGCAGGACAGACACCTCGCCATCGGCACGGTGCAACTCAAGATCGTGAAGCGCACGCGCCGTTGTCCAGCTACCGAGGTCAATCTCGACTCGGGAGAGCGCGATCTCAAGACGCCGAAACTACTGCGCGAACATTACGGTCACATGGACATGGGCGTCTACGCGGAAGTGGTTCAAGGCGGCCAGATTGCGCAAGGAGACACCGTCGAGTTGCTGTGACGTAGTTAACCAAAAGGCAGATCACGAGGGAGCAACAATGGCCGGCGGATGGTCCAGAGATGGTGCGGTACAAGATCAGATCGACGACAGTGTCAGCGAAGCGGTTGAGCGGGCGCGTGCACGCCTGCCACAAGGTGAGAGCGCGACATGCTGCGACGAATGCGATGCAGAGATTCCACAAGCGCGTCGAGTAGCACTGCCCGGGGTGCGCCTATGCGTCTGTTGCCAGGAAGCAATGGACAGCGAACAGGCAACATCTGCGAGTTTCAATCGACGGGGCAGCAAGGACAGTCAGTTGCGCTAGTCGCATAAAGCGACTTCTGGCTGGCCGACGGTAATCGATATCGATTAAAGTAGTGCACATCGGAAAATTGACTCGGACCCAGCGCTCCGCGCGTTCCGCACCAAAGGCTTGTCGTTGAATGAAGGGGGGATTCCGGAACACCCGGCAGCTGCGGCTTGCGCTGTTCGCACTCCTATGGGTTTTCTCCAGTAACTGCCTGGCAGATGCCACACGCTTCAGTGACACCTTCCCAGCGCTCGGCAATTCGGAGCTGATCGCCAGCATCAGCGCAGGCTCCGCGTATGCTCGTTGGGAGCTCGCCAACCGCCTGGCCCTCGGCTCCCACGGCCTGGACCGCGATACATCGGCAGCGGCCGCCTGGTATTCGCGAGCAGCCAGCATGAGCTATCCCGGGGGCCCGGGGTTCAGTGGCCTGCCGATCGGCCCGTTGCGCATCGACCGCACACAGCCGTCCCGTCCTCGCTTCGCACCACAGGCACTCGTCGCGGCATCCGCGCTCTCCGGGCCTGCGCCAGTCACGATCGAGCTCGACGGAACCACCAGTACCGACGACGGCCGGATCATTGCCTGGGACTGGAATTTCGGCAACGGTGAGCGCGCGTCGACACCTCAGGCAACGGCGACCTTCACGGAGCCGGGTGAATATCAGGTTGCACTCACCGTTCTCGACAACACGGGCGAACTGGGCCGCGCAACACAGCTGATCCGCGTGCTAGCGCCGGAGCTGCAGCCACCAGCAACGCCTATCCCGGTGTTTCCTGCAGCCAATGCCGATATCAACGAAGGTGCCACGGTCACGTTCCAGTGGGAGGCCTCCACCGATGCCACTACCTACGACTTCCACTTCTTCAACAACCGCGAAGGCGAACGAGGCACCCTGCCCTACGTCCTTGGCCTCGACGCAGCCAGCGTGTGCACCGACGGCGAGTGCGCATGGACCACGCAGGTAGAGCTGCCCATCGCCAGCCAGCACGCCTGGCGCGTGCGTGCGGTCAATACGGCGGGCACGTCCAGCTGGTCACGGCACACCTTCAATGTGATGGTCCCCGTGACCGACATCCCGGAGATGCCGGAGCTGGTCGAACCCATGGACAACGCCCTGGTCGAGAGCGGCGACATCACGCGGTTCCGGTGGACACCGGCTGTCGGCGCATCACGCTATGAACTGGAAGTCGTCGACGATGCCGACGCCTTGAATCCGGTCGTCATCGCGGCGACCCTGCCTGCGACGAGCTGCACGGATGACCTCTGCCAGCTGCAACTCACCTTGGACCTGCCAGCCAATCAGGCACTGAGCTGGCAGTTGCGCGCGGCCAACGCCGCCGGCGAGACAGAATGGCAATCCCGACTGTTGCGTTTGGTGCCGACCGCAACTGCAGAACCGGGCATGCCAGAAAACGTGAACCCTGCCATAGGCGCAGAGGTGGTTCGCGATACCGACGTGACGTTCGTGTGGGAGCCAGCCCCCAACGCGACCACTTATGAATTTCATGTATTTGACGGCGCCAACAGTGCAATTACCGCCAGCGCGACAGGCATTGACCCGGCGGCATCCTGCAACAGTGAACAATGCTCCTGGACCATGCCCGTTACCGTACCCGCCGCCACCAACCACGCATGGCGAGTGCGCGCCAGAAACTCACTCGGAGCGTCCAACTTCACGCGCAGCTTGTTCAGCGTCATCGAAGCGATCACTGAACCTCCGGGTTTGCCACAACCTATCGCACCGCTTGCAAGTGCCGTCATCGAGGCCGGTGATCAAGTGAGCTTTTCCTGGCGCCGCGCGGCATATGCCACGCGCTTCGATCTCGAGCTGATCAATGCGCTGCAGCCAGATGCAGAACCTGAAAGAGCATTCGTGCCGGCTACGCTCTGCGTTGCCGACATCTGCAGCATCGACCTGACCGTAGAGCTGCCTGCAGCACCGAACCATCAGTGGAGCGTGCGTGCAGTCAACGATATCGACACCTCCGAATGGGTCAGCACGACGTTTGCGGTGTTCACCGATGCCTCCGAGCCGCCGGCCGCTCCGGTGGCTCTTGCACCTGGACTCGCGGACGACGTCATTACCGGCACGGAAGTTCCGTTCAGTTGGCTACCTGTCGAAGATGCGTCAAACTATGATCTGCAACTGGTCGCCAGCAACGACAACAGTGAAGTCACCGTCGAAACCGAGCGACTTGCGCTCAATGCGTACGCGGTGTGTGAGGACTCGGTCTGCACACAATCAGTCCTGGTCAGCCTGCCCCTTGGGACCGCCCACGCCTGGCGCGTGCGCGCCGCGAATTCACAAGGTGCTTCGGACTACTCAACGACACCGCTTCGTGTTGTCAGTGGTGAAGAAGCGGTTGCACCGCAGGCTCGCCTCTCGCTCGAGGGCTACGCCGACAATGCCATTGGCGGCGCTCCACTAACGCTCACGGCAACAGCCAGCGGCTCAACTGATGATGTCGAGATCGTTTCCTACCTGTGGGACTGGGGCGACGGTAGTGAGCCACGGTTGGCGCTTGTGGCCGAGCCACTTGCTGCGTCTGCAACACACGTCTACGCAGCACCCGGCGACTACACGCTGACGCTGACGGTCACGGACAACGATGATCTGACCGACACCGCAAGCCGCCAGATACAAGTGGTCAACCCGAACCAGGCGGTAGATCGAGTGGATGCCGCCCGTCTGCTCACTCAGGCGACATTCGGTCCAAACCGTGAAGCGCTGGATGAACTGCAGCTCCTTGGTATGGATGCCTGGTTGGATCAACAACTCGCACTACAGGGCGACCCCCACCTGGAGTACGTATTGGCACACTCCAACGGTAGTAATCGACAGGCACGTCATGAGGTCTGGTGGCGCGACGTTGTGGAGGGCAATGACCAATTACGCCAACGCATGGCTTTTGCCTTGAGCGAGATCTTCGTGGTGTCCGACATCGGCTACTCGCTCGGAAATTCCCAGTACGGCATTACGCGCTTCTACGACATTCTCCGTGAGCACGCCTTTGGCAACTACCGCGACCTGCTCGAAGAGGTGACCCTGAGTCCTGTCATGGGCATCTATCTATCGATGTTGCAAAACGCTCGCGGCACGACCGACGGCAGTACCCGACCAGACGAAAATTTCGCGCGCGAGGTGCTGCAGCTGTTCTCCATCGGACTGTATGAACTGAACCTCGATGGCACGTCTACCGGAGCAAGTACCTTCACTCAAGCACATGTGGAAGCCTACGCACGCGTGTTCACTGGATGGAACTACGCCAACGCAACCCAGTGGAATCAGCCCTTGTTTACAGGAGGAGACCTGATTGCCCCGATGGAGCCTGACGAGGCCTACCACGACACCGGTAGCAAGACGCTGCTTGGCGACGTCGTTGTACCGGCCGGAGGCAGCGCCGCAGAAGACCTGGCGCTCGCGCTCGATTCGATCTTCAACCATTCGAACGTGGGGCCGTTCATCGGCAAACAGCTGATTCAGCGACTCGTGACGAGTAACCCGAGCCCAGGGTATGTATCGCGTGTGGCATCCGTATTCAACGACAACGGGGAAGGAACCCGCGGGGACCTCGGCGCCGTAGTGCGTGCCATCCTTACCGACACCGAAGCGCGCCAACCACCTGTCGACAATACGTTTGGAAAACTGCGGGAGCCGGTACTCAGGCTCTCGCATCTGTGGCGTGCTTTCAACATTACGCCAGGCAACCTTGCCAGTAACCGGGGTGAATACAACACCTACTCTCCGGAGCCCTATCTGCTGGACACGGTGACAGGCCAGGCGCCGTTGAAGTCCGCTTCGGTGTTCAACTTCTTCAGCCCGGACTTCGCGCCCGCTGGACCCGTGCTCGATTCGGGGCTGCAGGCACCCGAATTTCAACTGTTCGTCGAAGCGACAGAGCTCGCTACCAGCAACCGCATCGGCAACCAGATTCAGCGTCACTACGCCGGCAATGCTTCGGACTCGGAACGCAACCCCTCCTACCTCGATTTTTCTTTCGAACTGACGCTTGCCAGTGACACCGACACACTGCTTGATCACTTGAACCTGCTGATGTTATCCGGTGGCATGAGTGACAACCTGCGAGACGCGCTATCGGACCACCTTGACGCCTTACCCGATCACGCCAGCGGCCTGAGTCAGCGAGTACGCGATGCGGTTACCTTGATCATGGCCTCTCCGGACTACCTCATTCAGCAATAAGCCAATGGTGACACCGTGACCAGAGTCCTACCCAAGGTGAGACGTCGCTTTCTCAAGCAGTGCGCGTGCCTGTCATTGATGGGCTCGGGCGCTGCCGCGATGAACGGCAAGCTCAGCCTGATTCAATCGGCGCTCGCCAACACAGGTGGCTATGGCGGGCTTAGCGACTACAAATCGCTGGTGTGCGTGTTTCTGTATGGCGGTAGCGACTCGTTCAACCTCTTCATACCAACCGCCGCGGCAGACTACGATGCCTATGCGGCCAGCCGGGGGAATCTCGCCGTACCACGCGACGCCATGCTGACCGGCAACACGGATACCGGGATCGGCTTCAATCCCTTGCTACCGAATCTACACGCGCTCTACGACCGTGGAGATGCAGCGGTCATAGCCAATGTCGGCAACCTGATTCAGCCGGTAACCCGGCAGGATTATCTTGCCAGCACCAACGACAGCAATGGCGCCATACCCAACGATCTCTTTGCACACAACCATCAGCAGGAACAATGGTTGAAGGGATTCAGTAGCGAAGCGGCAGGGGTCATACCTTCCGGTTGGGGCGGACGCATGGCAGACCTTCTTGCCAGCGCGAATCCAGGCGCCACGCTTCCACCCTCGTTCTCTCTGGCAGGATCCAATTTCTGGCTGCCTGGCAACAATGTACAACCGCTCAACATCAACGCCTCCAACGGCTTGAGCTTGTTGACCTACCTCGATGACGGTGTCGGCGGAAGCTCCAACCTCGACCGCGCAAGCACACTCGATCGTATCCTCGCGTACGAGCAGCCGCACGCACTCAAGGCACAAGCAGCCGCAGCGCTGGCCCGTGCAAAACGCGGGTCAGCACAACTGGACGCCGCGCTGGATGTCTTTCCTGCTGACGGCTTTGCCACAGGCCACGACGCCGACAGTCGCCTGGCCCAGCAGCTACGCATGGTTGCCCGACTCATCGCAAGCCGCGAAGCATTGGGCATGCATCGGCAAATCTTCTTTGTCGCTGCCGGTGGCTGGGACACCCATGACAACCAGACCCCACGACTGAATCTGCTGCTACCTGATCTCGATCGGAGCTTGGGGGACTTTCAAGCCACCCTGGACGAGCTCGGCGCCTCTCAAAGCGTCACCACGTTCACCGCATCCGATTTTGGACGCACGCTCACGATCAACGGCGACGGCTCAGACCACGGATGGGGCGGGCACTATCTGACGATCGGCGGTGCGGTCAACGGCGGAGCTGTCTACGGCACCCTGCCGAACTTTGAAATCGGAGGCAGCGACGACAGCGGCGACAAGGGACGCCTGATACCCAGCGTATCCATCAACCAATACGGCGCCATGCTGGCCCAGTGGATGGGCGTCAGCGACACCGACGTACATGAGATATTTCCTGACCTCCACCACTTTGGTAGCGACTGGTCGAATCAGATTGCGCTTCTGGGTTGAGGTCGTTCAATGGCCTCTCAGTTGTCGCTGGGTCAACGTGCTGATATCCGAGTCTTGATGCCGAAGCAACCGCTTCAATGCCCACATCCCGCCAGCGCTCAGGTGTAGCGAACGCGACGCACGTCAGACACGTTAGTGGTGGCGCCCGTCGCCGCCCAGGCCTGCTGCAAGCGTTTCCTGACGGGGTCAGCAAGGAATTTCTCGAATGACGCCTCGTCCGGGAAGTGCAGAACGTGCGTCTCGGTAAGCCCGTCACTCGAACGCAGGGCCACTTCCAGCTCTCCTGCGTAGTGACCAAGAAGCGCTATCGCTTGTCGCTCGTACTCCTCGAACAGAGCGACGTTCGCAGTCGATAAATCAATGGTGATCAGCTTGTGCACCATGTACTCCAGTTGGGGAATGACGACGTGTACCATCAGGTGGGAACGGATGCATCGTAAAACGCAGTGAACCAGTCAATCCAAGGCGACGCTGTCGGTGAGTAGTTCGGCGAGCGTGTAGCCACGGTTGATCGCAGCATAGGCCACGTGTGGCGGTCGCGATGCAGCGTCTACCTGTCGCTCCAGCCAATCGCAGGACCCCAGCCGCCGAACGGTGAGAGACAGCGCGCTATCGCCTACGGGTGAAAGTGAATTGCGCAGCTCGGTAAAACGAACCGGCGCATGCGCCACACGAAGGACCGGCAGCGTCCAGTTCAAACGGACCAGTCGCTGTTCCTCGTCCGTGTTATCAACCGCGTGGATCCTGGCTGCCAGAGCTGCCCAATATTCCCCTTCTGCGGTGAGTCTTGCTTCCGGGCGAAGCGGGTGTCCGTGTCCGCGGTTCTGGACGATCAGACCCATGTCGTACAAGTGTTGGATGCTGGGTCTTATCGACGAACGGGTGGTGCCCGCAGCAGCGGCCAGCACCGCTACCCTGATGGCGGTTCCCTCACCGATCAGCGCGAGGACCTTCAACGCCCACGCCTTCTCACACAACTTGACAAATCGGCTTATGTACATTTAATGTAGTTTACACATT
Organism: uncultured Granulosicoccaceae bacterium; assembly: GCA_938006335.1. Classification (GTDB taxonomy): domain Bacteria; phylum Pseudomonadota; class Gammaproteobacteria; order Granulosicoccales; family Granulosicoccaceae; genus Granulosicoccus. The sequence goes on from CALLMF010000044.1 coordinate 108,011, forward strand.
AAATCTACATCACACCAGATCATGGCAACGATAGAGTTGAAGTCCACCATCACGATTGCCATGTCAGTTGCTGACCGGCACGCAAGCAGAGCGTGGTACGCAGAGCACCTGGGCTTCGAGCTCGCGTTTGAATCCGACGAGATGGGATGGACTGAACTACGCACCAGAACGGACGGTGTCACGTTGGGCTTCGGCGATCAGGAAGGTCCGACGCCCGGCAATTGTGTGCCGGTATTCGGGGTTGCCGATGTCGATGCTGCGAGAAAGGCGCTTGAGTCGAAAGGTGTTCGCTTCGACGGTGGTGTGATGACTGTCGATGGAATGGTAAAGCTCACGACGTTTTATGATCCGGATGACAATGCATTGATGATTGCCGAAGACCTGAGCGGTACAAGTTAGGTTCGACGCGCCATGATCGTTCAGTCAGGACGTGCGAAGATCAAGCACAACACTCGGCTTACTGAACAAGGAGACCCATGAAATCCATCGCACGGCACGAGATCGACTCAGCCCTTGCCTATCAGATGGTCGGCCATGCGATCGAACTCGCACGGCAGCAACAGCTCGAGGTATGCGCCGTTGTTTGCGATCCACGCGGGCATCTAGTTGCCCTGGCACGTACCGACAATGTGATGGCTCCTGCCATTCAGTTCGCCATCGACAAGGCATGGACGTCGGCGAACTTCTCCATCAGCACTGTCGGTCTCTACGAACGGATTGCACCAAAACCTCCGGTTGCGTTGGGCTTTGCCAATCGTGAACGCGTGTTGTTCTTTCCTGGCGGATTGCCGATATTCGAAGGTGATGTCTGTATCGGCGGTATGGGCGTATCAGGTGCCAAGGATCAAGAGGACATCGATCTCGCCACAGCCACCATCGAAAAATTCGGTCTCTCGGTCGAGAAGCCTGCGTGATTCGGCACGCTGCACACGCGGTGCATACGGTTGCGACACATCGTTCGGCGGCTTGCGATCACCCGCTGGTGCGGCGGGGCTTCAGTCCTTGGGAACCTTGAGTTTCCTGTCAGTCAAGACAATCCCGCGCCTGTTCTGGAGTTCCCCCGCACCGTTCACGCTCAAACCACCGCGTGTATCCTTGCTGTACTTGCTGCTTGGCTTGGGTCTGTTCGGTCTTGGTGAGGCACTCCTTGTCAGTGCGGGTCTTGGCGTCAGCCCCTGGACGGTATTTGCCGAAGGCGTCACCCTTCGCACAAACTGGAGTCTTGGCTTTGCGACACTCGTCATCAGCCTGCTAGTGCTCGCCCTGTGGATTCCGCTGAGGCAGGTGCCCGGCATCGGGACCATCGCCAACGCCATCGTGATTGCCGCCGTGCTGCAGTTCGTGCTGCCGATGCTCCCCGTCCCACGAACACTGCCGTGGCAGTTGGCCACCTGCGTGTCCGGCGTGCTCATCACGGGCATCGGCGGTGCCATATACCTGATCGCCAATCTGGGGCCTGGCCCCAGAGACGGGTTGATGACCGGCTTGCAACGCGTTACCGGGTACCCGATCGCCGGCGTGCGAAGTGCCCTCGAAGTGTCAGTCGTCGGGATTGGTTGGTTGCTCGGCGGTACCGCCGGCCTTGGGACCGTACTGTTTGCGTTCGGTATAGGACCGTCAGTCGCCTGTGCTCTGCATCTGGCTGCCCGGGTGTTTCCAGACCAGTGATCACGGTCGCGTGACCGAAACTTTACGATCCATTCCGGTTCCGAGTCGACTCTGTAGTCGAGCGACTGACCACTGAAGGCTTGAGCCGTCAGTGAGTGTTACCGCTCACTGACCGCACTCAAGCCTGCCTCAGCTTCTATCTATCGGACAAGGAACTGGTCTGCCAGTGACGCTACAACGCTGTGATGACGGTCATCACCAGGTTGCCATCCACTCGAATGGGACCATCTTCCTTGGCGCCAAGGGTGTACTCGAAAACACCGGTGGCGGTTCCACCCGCTTCTGAATGCACCATGAGCATCAGCATTTCACCGCTTGCTACCGGCTCTTGAAGAATGGCTGCGACGTCGCTGGTCGTGCCGTGGCGCAAAGGCGCGTAGGCAACCACCGGGCCGGGCTTCATTTCTGCATCGGTACGGTGCACCACCAGCCAACCGTTTTCAGCGGCACTGACGACACTGGCGCTGACGATACCGTTGGCCACACTCTGGTCCTTGGCTTTGACATCGGGTGCTACGGAGTGTCCCGCCGCGAAGGAAAGGCCTGAGGCCATGGTGAATGCAAGGGCTGTGAGAGCAACGCGAATCATGGGTATTCCCTGGGATTATTTCTGCAGAATTGCGTATTGTTTTACGGACAGAAGTGACTTCGCGATGCACCTTTGGAAAAAATACCGATCGCTACTCGCCTCCTTTTCCACAGGTTTTACGGGCACCCAGCGCTAGCTGTCAGTACTCGAACCTATTGACTGGCAGCCTAATCGCGAAAATTCTGAAACTGGATTGGAATGCCGAGCTCTGCCTCCTTGAGCAACTTCATGGCCGCTTGCAGGTCGTCACGCTTCTTCCCCGTCACGCGTAGCTGCTCACCCTGGATCTGCGCTTGCACCTTGAGTTTCGATTGCTTGATCGTGGTACTCGCCTTCTTGGCGATGTCCTTGTCAATGCCCTGACGTACATCGAGGTACTGGCGTACCCCCTTGCCACTCGGCTCGACCGCCTTGGCGTCAAGGCTCTCGATATCGATACCACGAGAGACCAGCTTCTGGTACAGCACGGGGTGGATCTGTTGCACCTGAAAGTCGCTGTCGGCAAACACAGTGATTCGCGATCCGGACAGTTCCACCTTGGCCGAGGTGCCCTTGAAGTCGAAGCGGTTACCGATTTCCCGGCTGGTCTGATCTATCGCATTCGCGAGCTCATGAAGATCCACTTCAGAGACGCAGTCAAAGGAAGGCATGTGATTTCTCCTGCGGGCATGCGCCGTGTCAGCGCATCGGTAATCGTTGGAAATGATGTTTCAGCCCCCTAGGGTAACCAAGCTGCCTCCGGTATGCTCGCGAGCATGACGACACAACCGACAGACACGGCAGCACCGGCCGGCGACCGTGACGATGCCCTGATCGAACCGCGGCGCGACTACACGGCTGACACCCTCGCTCGCAAGGACCTGGACGACAGCCCGCTGGAGCAGTTCCGGCACTGGCTGGCGGATGCGCGCGCCGCGAAACTCGTGGACGCCACCGCCATGATGCTGGCCACGGTAGACGCCGATGCCCGCCCGCACTCGCGTGTGGTGCTGCTCAAGCGGGCCGATCACGAAGGCTTCGTCTGGTACACCTATCAGCAGAGCGACAAGGGCCGCCAACTGAGCGCGCGTCCGCATGCTGCCCTGCTCTTCTACTGGTGCGCCCTGGAGCGCCAGGTCAGGATCGAGGGGCGCGTGGAAGCGCTTGATCCGTCGGAAGCAGACAGCTACTTCCACTCGCGCCCGGTGGGTAGCCGGTTCAGCGCAGCGGCCTCGGAGCAATCGGCGCCAGTCCAGGATCGCGCAGTGCTCGAGCAACGCGTGCAAGAGCTTCATGCGCAGTATCCCGATGGAGATGTGCCCCGCCCTGCCTTGTGGGGAGGCTATCGGCTCATACCTGAGCGTTTCGAATTCTGGCAGGGGCGTGGGGACCGCTTGCACGATCGTTTCGAGTACCGTGGCGGCGATGCCGACTGGCAGATCACCCGACTGCAGCCCTAGTGAGACGACCGATGCTCTGGATCATCCTCTTTGTTGTCGCGCTGCTTGCCGCCCGTGTCGCTATCCCACGCCTTGGAAAGGTGGCCGCCGGTGGCGTGGTGGATTCCAATGGTCAACCAGCACTTGCCCAATGCCCTTCATCACCCAACTGCCGAAGCTCCGAAGCAACCGATGAGAGCCACAAGACAACGCGCATCAGCACATCATTTGCAAGCCCGGACGACGCCCTGAATGCCGTGAGTCGACTGATTCTTGCGGAGCCCAACACGCGAATCATCACCCGCAACGAGACCTACCTGCACGCCACGTGGCGCAGTCGCTGGATGGGTTTTGTTGATGACCTCGAGGTACTGGCTGACGCCCCGGGAGAGCTTCAGGTGCGCAGCGCCTCAAGACTCGGCTATGCCGATTTCAACGCCAACGGCGAACGCATCGAGCGCCTGCGTCGAGCGCTTGAAAGCGTACCGGAAGGCTGAACGAAACTACGCAGCCAGACGCGTCTTGGCAGGCCAGCTTACCCACCTATCGATGGCTGCAGCAAGAAGCTCTTGCTCAACGGGTTTGGCGACATAGTCGTTCATGCCAACCGACATGCAGTGCTCGCGAGCACCTGGAAGTGCATCCGCGGTCACAGCGATGATGGGCATGCAGTATCCCCGCGCACGCAGTTCCTTCGTGGCATCAAAACCGTCCATTTGCGGCATGTGGCAATCCATCAGCACGAGATCCGGTTGGGACTCTTCTACGGCCGCAAGCGCTTCCACGCCGTCCTCGGCAAAACGTACTGCCAGCCTGTCATCGTCCAGCAGGCTTTCGATTACCAGCCGATTGGTACGGTTGTCTTCTGCTACCAGTACGTCCACCGTCGCGCCGTCAGCGACGTCGACAGCGCGCACCGGCAACGCGCCAGATGGCGTGCGACTCGCCAAAGGCTGGACATGGCTGACGTCATCTCCGGAACACGTGTCAGGCTGGGTCGACCCCTCATCGTGCTGAGGTGACGACTGTGCGGCCTGCAACGGCAAGTCCACGATGACTCGCGTGCCAACCCCCGGCGTGCTGTGCAGTTCAATGTGCCCGTCCATGAGCTCCGCCAACTGCTTAGCGACGCCAAGTCCGAGACCTACGCCACCGCGGGATCGACCGGAATTACCTTCCGCCTGAGTAAACAATTCGAATACCGCCTCCTGTAGGTCGACAGGCATACCGATGCCGGTGTCCTCGACCAGAAACTGCAAGCGAGGGGCCTCTCCACGAGAAGCCGCGACGCGCACGTCTATACGGCCGGATTCGGTAAATTTGACGGCGTTGTCGACGATCGAAAACACCAACTGCCGCAATCGATCAGCATCGGCATGAAGGTATTCAGGCACCCCGGCATCAACCGTCGTGTTCAAGGCAACACCCTTGGCATTGGCTAACGGCGTCAGCGCAGTCTCTATCGAGGTCACGATATGGGCGACTTGGACATCGCTGGTCTCGAGTTCAACCGCTTGCGAGTGCAATAGGGTCGCATCGAGCAATTCGTCAACCAATTTGCGCATGTCCGCAGCCGCTACGGCCAACACGTCAAGAGACATGCGTTGTCCAGGGTCCAGCTGAGTACGCAACAGGGAACCGGTCATTCCCATCACACCGTTTAGCGGCGTACGTAGCTCATGACTCATGCGAGCGAGAAACTCGGTCTTTGCACGACTGGATGCATTGACCGCCTCATGCGCGCGCAGCAGCTCGTTGTTACGGGCAGACAGATGCTCAACCAGCGCATCGTTCCCGAACTGCAACTCGACGCATCGTCGCAGTTGCTTGTTGATTTGTCTTACGAGCAGCAGCTGCCCGCACAGCAGGATCACCGTGGGAATGGCCAACAAGGGCACCCCCGTCTGAGGCGAGGTGATCATCAGCGCCGCCATCGGCACTTGGGCCGGAATCGCAAACGCCAAAAAGGCGGGTAACCAATTGGCGTAAGCAACCGCCGAGGAAATACTCAGCGCCACGGGAAACAGTACGATCACCATTTGCGCGTACAACGGAAGATCTGGTCGCCAGAAGGTTGACAAGGCACCCCAGGTGATGCCGGTCATTGCGATGCCAATACAACAGGCGAGCACCCGATCCCGGATACGCGAAAAGAGTTTCTCTTGAAAACTGTGCAAGCAGAATCGTGCGGCAAGTACGCTCAAGCCGACACCAAACCACATGGCCAGACGCCCTGAAGGCACCTGTTCGACCAACAACAAGGCAGTCGCGAGAAAAGCGAACGCTCCCAGCGCCAGTGGCACGCGTGCGTTGTGCTGGAGGTTTTTAACCATCTCGCGACGAATCGCGAGGTAGCGCGCATTCCTGCGAACAACAGGTGGGTTGAAAACCATGAGCTCGAGCGATCTGCTGAGACGTTGTGTCTGGTTAACGTCCCGAGACCAGCGCATCTGACACTCGTGATGAGAACCGACCTGTGCAACACACAGCAAAAAGCTGAGCGTTTACCGGATCATGTGACCGAGCTCATGCTCAGCTTGCAGCCGACAGCGCACGAGCGACGTGATCTACCAAAGCATCGCCCAAGACCTTGTCTGGCAAATCGATGCCCAGATCCGACGTACACGTCACTGCCATACCCTTGTACCCGCACGGGTCAATTCGCGAAAACGGCGACAGGTCCATATCGCCGTTGAGCGCAAGACCGTGGTACGAACAACCCCGGCGCACACGCAGCCCCAACGCCGCGATCTTGGACTCACCCACATATACCCCGGGCGCATCCCGACGGGCATTGGCAGCGACGCCGTGATCTGCCAGCAGTGCGATCACTGCATTCTCCAGGCGCGTGACCATATCGCGGATTCCGTAGCCGCGACGGCGCAGGTCCACAAGGGTGTACACCACGATCTGACCGGGACCATGGTAGGTGACCTGCCCACCACGGTCGGTCGGGACCATCGGTATGTCGCCCCGGTCAAGCACGTGCTCGACACGCCCTGCCTGCCCCAGAGTGAACACCGGCGGATGCTCGCAACGCCACAAGGCGTCTGGCGTTTCATCACCACGAGCATCCGTATAGTCACGCATGCGCTGCCAGGCGTGCGCATGCTCGATTACCCCGAGATCCTCGATCAGGTAACCCCGCTGCTCCATCATGCGGCGGTCATGTCCCACTCACAGCGTGAACAGCACTCTCGGCTCGGCGTGCAAGGCGCCATAGATCGCTTCGAGTTGCCCCTGACTACTGGCCGTGAAGTGCACGCGAACCGAAAGGTACTTGCCACCACTGGAGGCACGCGTGTCGATCTTGCTGGCTTCCTGGGGTGCGATCAATGGAAGCACCAGGCTCTGGACGAGCGCGGAAAAGCTCTGTCCGTCGACGGTCTCGTCGAGCCCCATGGCCTTTACAGAAAGCTCTGCGGGAAACCGGATCAGCGATTCCTCACCATCCAGCCCCGGGTGTCCACCTTTCGACTTGTCTACCGTCATGCCGCTATCGTGGCGACGGCCTGAGCGCCTTGCAAGTGGCTACTGGAAGTAGCGCATGATCGAGTGGCGCATGCGCAACATCAAACCACCCTGCTCGACTTTCTGGAGGGCGAGCAGCGGAACTTCCTCGATGACACGATCATCGGCGCGCAACACGCTACGGCCGAGTTCCTCGCCAATGCGCGTCGGGGCACGAATGTAGTCACTCACCTCGATCTGGCTGTGCAGATCCTCGAAAGCATCCCGTGGCAGGGTCAGGTAGAGGTCCTCTGCGACGCCAAGCGCAACGGACTCCTGTTCACCCATCCATAGGCGGGCTTCGCTGATCTGCTCTCCAGCGGCGTACACCCGGCGGGTGTCAAAGAAGCGAAAACCATAGTTCAGTAGCCGTTGGCTCTCGGCGATACGGGTCTTGTCACTGGCAGTGCCGAGCACGATGCTGATCAAACGCATGTCGTCGCGCACAGCGCTCGCGACCAGGCAGTAGCCTGCCGCTTCGGTGTGACCGGTTTTCATCCCATCCACGCGGTCATCGCGCCATAGCAAGGTGTTGCGATTCTTCTGCGTGATCTCGTTCCAGGTAAACTCGCGTTCGCTGTACAGCGCGTAGGTATCGGGGAACTTGCTGATGATGGCGCGCGCCAGGATCGCCAGATCATTCGCCGTGGTGTAGTGGTCAGGGTGAGGCAGGCCCGAGGCATTCGCGTAGCTGCTGCCCGTCATGCCGAGCGTCGCCGCCACGCGATTCATGATCTCCACGAAGCCTTGCTCGCTCGCGGCGATGTGCTCGGCGAGTGCGACGCTTGCGTCGTTGCCCGACTGAATGATCAGACCGCGCATCAGATCCTCAAGGGGCACCACAGACCCGGCCTCGACGAACATGCGGGACCCGGGCATGGACTGCGCGTAGTCGCTGATGATGACCGGTTCGTCAAGTGTCACGCTGCCACGTTCGATCTCGGCCGACACCAGATAGGCCGTCATCAGTTTGGTAAGGCTCGCGGGCTCGACGCGCTTGTCGGGATCCTTTGTAGCGAGCACCGCACCGCTCGTGTGATCGATCAGCAGGAAGCTATCGGCGGAGAGCTGAGGAGGTGACGGCAACGGCGCCGCCTGCAATGCCGGGGCGTGGAAAGCCGTCACCAACAACAGACCGGCGCCGACCACGAGCGGCCCCCGGAGGGTGTTCCCCACCCATCGAACAGCAGACACAAGAGACACAGAGCACAAACGATTCATGGGCATTCGGTTCAAAACGTCAACGTACTGTCGCCAAGCGCGCGCCAGCCACCATGGTATAGCTCTCTATGCCCACAGATGCCAGTCCCTGTAACGTGCTTTCGACTATTTCTGCTTCCAGGGGCCCGAGCCGAACCCGGAACAGATCATCGTCGGGGCGGCGTACTACCCGCCCAGCCACGCCCAATTGCCTGGCGACACGGTGTAGCTCGGCACTCGCAACATCACTGTCGCTGTAGGCTCCGATCTGGATCCAGTTGGATGCAGCGCCATCACCGGACGCCAGTGCGGGCGCGGACTCAACTTCACGCCCCGATACCGCCGCCACCGGTAGCGGCGTAGCGGCCGCGATATCGACATCGTCGGGTGCGACATGGTGAGTCGACAGTGCCGCGATTTCAACCGGTGCGGTGCCGCTTTCGAGCATGCCGAGTCTGACCGCCGCACCATACGACAGATCAATGATGCGATCGTCCACGAATGGACCCCGGTCGTTCACCTTCACGACCACGCTTTTTCCGTTGTCGGTGCGCGTGACGCGAACAAAGGTCGGTAACGGCAGGTGCTTGTGAGCTGCGGTCATGGCGTGCATGTCGTAGACCTCGCCGCTCGAGGTATCGCGGCCATGAAACTTGGAGCCATACCAGGACGCGACGCCCGACTCGCTGAAGCCCTCGGCACTGTCGAGCACCGCATAACGCTGTCCGAACACGGTGTACTCGGACCGGTTGCCGATACGCGACTTGGGCAGATTACGCACTGTCACGGCACTGGCCGCATGAGCCAGGTGCAACTGACCCGGCCCATCGCCACTCGCACCCGCAAGTTCCGGGGACGGCAACGCGCAAGCGCTGTTCAGCAATACCAGCCCGATCAATCCACCGATTAGCCGGGGGCGCGGGAGCGTACACGGTTTTCGCATCGATTCGCTCGTGGTGGTCAGTGGATGCCGGCGACCGACTCCCCACCACCGCAAGGCCTGGCGGATTTAGGGGTCGAGCGCCTGGGCGAGCTCCACCACAGCGCGCGCGTACAGGCGGCTATGGTTGTAACGCGTGATCGCGTAGAAGTTGGTATAGCCGATCAGGGTATCTTCGCCAGCGCCGGTGCGAAACTGCATGACCGAAACCGGGCGCCCTGCAGCGATGGCTTGCGACAAGGTATCGCTCTCAAAGCCCGTTGCAGCAACGTCTGCGGGTGCAACCGACGGTTTCAGTGACCGGGTAACCCAGTCGGCGGCCTGCGATGGCGCATCGGACCAGACGTCGGCAATACCCTCGTCCGCGATCCAGCCGTGCTCTGCCAGGTAATTGGCCACCGACCCGATCACGTCCGGAATGCTGTTGAACAGATCCGTCACGCCATCGTTGTCGAAATCGATGGCGTATTGCCGATAACTGCTCGAAATGAACTGCGGCCATCCCATCGCACCCGCGTAGCTGCCCTTCACCTCGCCAAGGTCCCAGCCCTCTCGGGTGCCGAGCTGCAGGAATTCGGTGAGCTCAGACCGAAAGAAGCTGGCGCGTGGCGGGTAGTCGAATGCAAGTGTCGCCAGTGCGTCCAACACCGCGTACTTGCCGGTGATGCGACCGAAGAAGGTTTCCACGCCAATGATCGCTGCAATGACGCTGGGCGGCACGCCCGTTTGCTCGGAGGCACGGTCAAACGTCGCGCGATGCTCGTCAAGAAAGTCACGCCCCGCAGCAATGCGGTCCTCACCGAGGAAGATGGGACGATACTCGTACCATTCGAGACTCCGCTCTGCGGGCCGACTGATCAGCTCGATGATCTTGTCATTGGTGTCGAGCCCCACAAACAACCCGGCCAGCCGATGCTGATCGAGTCCGTGCTTATCGGAGACCTCCAACAGATACTCGCGCACATCGGCGCGATCCAGCATGGTCTCGGCCTGTGCGGCGGACAGAAACACACAGGCCCCCAACGCGACCAGGCACGGGCTGATCAGACGCATCATGCTCCCCATCAGCGTGCGGAAGCTGTGGTTGCAAACCAGTCTATGGTCCCGCGCTGTTGCGCTGCCAACCACTCGTTGGCAGCCGAGAAATGCCGACACCCGAAAAAACCGCGCCGCGCCGACAACGGCGATGGATGCGGTGAACGCAACACGAGGTGACGCGTGGTGTCGATGACCTGCCCCTTCTTCTGTGCATAGCTGCCCCACAGCAAAAATACCATCGGCTGGCCGTTGTCACTCAGATAGCGCACCGCGGCATCGGTAAACGTCTCCCAACCACGTCCCTGATGGGAGGCCGCCTGTCCATGCTCCACCGTCAGTACGCTATTCAACAGGAACACCCCTTGCGCAGCCCAACCCACCAGGGAGCCCTTTCGAGCGCGCTGCAAACGGGGCTCCCCCTTCCCGAGATCAGCATCGATTTCCTTGTAGATGTTCATCAGCGACGGTGGTGGCGGCACACCCTCAGGGACCGAAAAGCTCAAGCCCTCAGCCTGCCCGGCGCCGTGATAGGGGTCCTGACCAAGGATAACCACGCGCACATCATCGACAGCGGTCAGCGCAAAGGCCCGAAACCAGTCTCGGCTGTGTGGATAGATTACGGCTCGGCGGGATTTGCGGTTAGCGAGCCAGTCTCGCAACTCGGCCATGTAATCCTCGGCAAACTCGGCATCAGCGAATGCCTGCCAGCTGGGGTGGAGAACCGGGCCACGCGCCGCCTTCGTCGCGGCCGGAGCGGCTACGGCTACGGGCTCTGCCTGAGTGTCTTTTGTCGTCATGCGCCCCAGTCTACCCGGAGCTTATTGAGCGAGCCCCCGTGGGCGACTATCATTGATCAACCGGCGCCTCGTGCGCTCCTCGTCTCCTATCACTGGTCCCACGCCCGTTGGCAGCCCGCCCTCCAAAGCCAGCAGGCACCCTCCCGGCAGCATGCACGGTCGTGTGTGTTCTCGCGAGCGTCCCGACCGCCGCGTGGGCGACGGTCTGCCCCATTGTTGCCGCAGACGCAAGCTTTGCACTCGAAGGCAGCAGCACGGGCGAGAATGTCGATAGCGATCCCGATGCTCCGGTCATCGCCTCAGCGGATGAAATCCTCAGTGAAGGCAACCTGATCTCGTTGATCGGGGACGCACAGCTCGAGTACCTCGGCAGGCGCATCACGTCGCGATCGGCACAATACAACGCCGACACTGGAGAAATGAGCGTCGAGGGCCCATTGACCCTTGCTGGCGAAGGCATCGAACTCTCCAGCGGCGGGGCCGATTTCAACCTCGCCGACGATCGCTTCTCCACGGCTGACACTCGCTACCGCATCAATCTCGATGACCGCCGCGCCACTGGCGATGCCACGGCCATGCGCGGGGAACCCGGCGGAGTCTTTGAACTCGATGGCGCCAGCTACTCGACATGCCCGCCTGAACAGCTCGACTGGTACATACGTGCCGACCGTATGACACTGAACACCGCAGAAGGTGTTGGCGTGGCTCGCGGCATCAGCATGCACTTCAAGGGCGTACCAGTCTTCGCACTTCCCATTTTCAGCTTTCCGATCGGATCACAACGCAAGACCGGCTTTCTTGCTCCCGCCATTGCGCGATCTGATGACACCGGCATCGAATTCCACCTACCGTGGTACTGGAACATCAGACCCAATCTGGACGCCACATTCACCTCGCGCCTGATGACCAAGCGCGGCTTGCAGCTGCAAAGCGAATTGCGCTACCTCGATACCCAGGGCAGCTGGGCCTTGTCCAATGAGACCTTGAAGGACAAGGAGTTCGATCATCAGTGGCGCAGCTTCACGCGGCTCACTCACAGCGGTGCATTCGGCTCACGCGTTCGCACCAACATCGATGCGGCAACCGTCAGCGACAACGACTACTTCGATGACCTCGGCAACAACCAGCAGCTCGCACGGGTCACTCACCTGGAGCGCGTCGCGGAGATCGTGTACGAGGATCCCTGGACCGTAGCCGCGGCCCGCTTGCAGGGCTTTCGGACCGTGGATCTTGCCAGTGTGGCAGACGGAGAACAGCCCGACGTCACCAACACGCCGTACCGACGCCTGCCGCAGTTGACCTTGTCCACGCGTGCACGTCAGGAACCGCTGGGCCTGTCGGCCAGTCTCGATGGAGAATTCGTGTATTTCGATCGCAAGGCATCGATAACGGGCACGCGCATCGATCTGGAGCCACGCCTGTCATGGCCGCTGAGCGGAGATGCCTGGTTCATCGAGCCCAGCGTAGCGCACAGATTCACCTGGTACGGGCTCGACAACACGGGCGAGGAGCTCAACAGCACAGCCACCCGCAACGTCAACACCGTCTCGTTTGATGCAGGTGTATTCCTTGACCGGCCAATCGGCACCGATGGCAGCATCCAGACGCTCGAGCCACGCGTGTATTTCCTGCATGTACCCTACGAGGATCAGACCGACATCCCGGTGTTCGATTCCAGCGGATTTGATTTCAGCTTTGCACAGCTGTTTCGCGATAATCGCTACAGCGGCGCCGATCGCGTGGCCGACGCCAACCAGGTATCCATCGCCCTGACTTCACGTGTCGTCAACGGTACCGATGGCCGCGAAAATCTGAGCGCATCGATCGGCCAGATCTACTATTTCGACGATCGACGCGTGCGGCTGCCCGGCGAGACGTTTACCGACGAAGCCATCGTCGATACCCGCGATCGTTCCGATATCGTCACCGAGGTATCCACACGGTTCAGGCGTGACTGGCTGGCCCGGGGTAACCTGCAATGGAACGCCGACAGGAACGAGACCGTTCGTGGCTCCGTACTCGTCAGCTACCGCCCCGATGATGGGCGTATCCTCAACTTCGGCCACCGGGTGGTCAATACCGGTAGCCGCGCGGAAACCGAGCAGCTGGATTTCTCGGTCTACTGGCCGGTGCGCGACGACCTGCGTGTCGCCGCCCGCTGGAACTACTCACTGGACGCTGACTTCAGCCTCGAATCGCTGATCGGCCTTGAATACGACAGTTGCTGTTACGCCCTGCGTCTGGCTGCAAGGCGCTATATTTCCGACGACGATGAAGACCACGATACCAGCGTGTACCTGCAACTGGTCCTCAAAGGTCTGGCACCCGTAGGCCAGAACTACGGCTCGGTTGTCGAGAATTCCATTCTTGGCTACAGCGACGACTACTGACGCACCCTTCGATCATGGTTCGACTTACTCACTCTCTGGCAGCCGCGCTGGTGCTTGGCCTCGCAGGCCTGATGGCCAGCGCCAATGGCGCAGCACAGGACGACATCGTGATCGACGCGATTGCGGCCGTGGTCAATGACCAGGTCGTGCTGGAAAGTGATGTGCGTGCCGAAACGCAGTTCCTGCTCAACCAATCCGCCATCGAGGGCACCACGCTGCCGCGCGGCGATGCGCTTCGGTCGCGGGTACTCGATCGCCTGATCGATCAAGAGGTCCGCAGGCAGCACGCGGGCCAACTCGGCATTGGTGTCAATCCGAACTCGCTAAACCGAGCGATCGAGCGCATTGCCGACAGCAACAACCTCGACGTCTCGACACTGCGTGACACCTTGCGAGCGCAGGGGTTCGACTACTCGCGCTTTCGACGCAACATCGAGCAGGAGATTCTGCTTCAGGAGCTCGTGCAACGCGATGTTGCCGCACGTATCAATGTCTCCGAGCAGGAAATCGATGACTTTGTGGACGCACTGGATAACGATGTTGACGAGCAGCGCCGCTACCGTATCGGACACATCCTCATCGCGATCTCGCAAACCGCATCCGCCTCGGACCGTGCAGCGGCACGCGCCCGCGCCGAGGCTGTGCTCGAAGAGCTTGAAAACGGTGCCAACTTTGCGTCGGTTGCAGCCGCCAGATCCGATGGCGCGCGTGCACTCGAAGGTGGGGACCTCGGGTTTCGTCGCCTCCAGGAGTTGCCCGCCTTCATCGCCAACGCCACGCGCGACATGGACACCGGCGACATTGCAGGGCCTCTGGAATCCCCTAACGGCCTGCACGTCATCACGCTGATAGAAACGTCGAGCAGTGACCCGCGCACGCGCGCAGAAACACTCGCGCGCCATGTATTCATCGCCGGTGAGGATGCGGCTGCCGAGCAACGCATAAACACCGTGAGCCAGCGCATTACCCGCGGTGAGTCGTTTGCGGAGGTTGCCGCCGATGCGAGCGAAGATCCGAACAGCGCCAGCGACGGCGGCGAACTGCCCTGGTTCTCCGAAGGTGACATGCCCGCTGAGCTTGAGAACATGGCCGCCACGCTCCCGATCGGCCGCGTGAGCGCGCCGTTCCGTACACGCTTTGGCTGGCACGTGCTCGAGGTGCTCGATCGTCGCGAACAGGAAATTGCTGCGGCGAACATGCGCGCTCAAGCCGAAGAAGCGATTCGACAGCGTCGCGTCGAGCAGGAGGCTGAGCGCTGGATGCTGCAACTGCGTGGCGAGTCCTTCATTGACATCCGAAGCTAGGACCGTGGCCAACACTGCCCATCGCTCCGGCACTGACCCTCTTGGCAACTCGGTTCATTCCGAGGTGTCGAGACCTCGCATAGCACTGACCGCAGGCGAGCCTGCGGGTATCGGTCCGGACCTTGCGGTCATGCTCGCGCAAACCTGGCGTTCCGCCGAAATTGTCGCCATCACCAACGCCGCAGTGCTCGAAGCACGCGCCGCTCTGCTTGACCTGCCGCTTACCATCCGCCCCTTCGACCCGGAGAACCGCGGATCGGACGATCCGCCCGGTACGCTTTGCGTGCTTGACGTCCCGTTTGCGGCTCCAGTGGAAGCTGGCACCCTGGATCCTGCAAACTCGGCTGGCGTACTCGCCACCCTGGACCTCGCCGTAGATGGCTGTATCGACGGCAGTTTCGATGCAATGGTCACAGCCCCCGTGCACAAGGGTGTGATCAACGATGCCGGCGTGGAATTCACCGGGCACACCGAGTACATCGCCGAACGGGTCGACGCCAATCCGGTGATGATGCTCCTGGCCGGCGACCTGCGTGTGGCGCTTGTCACCACGCATCTACCTCTCGCCGACGTTGCCTCCACCATCGACGCCCCGCTCCTTGAGAATGTACTGCGCATCGTTCACCACGATCTGGTCGCAACCTTTGGTATCGAAAACCCTCGTGTACTGGTCGCTGGGCTCAACCCGCATGCTGGGGAAGGTGGGCACCTCGGGCGAGAGGAGATAGACATCATCGAGCCTGTCATTCGACACTTGTGCAACGAAGGCATGGACCTTGTCGGGCCACTGCCAGCGGACACACTGTTCACCCCGCATCACCTCAAGAACGCCGACGCAGTGGTCGCGATGTACCACGATCAGGGGCTGCCGGTGTTGAAATACGAAGGCTTTGGTCGAGGCGTCAACCTGACACTCGGTTTGCCCGTGCTGCGCACGTCAGTCGACCACGGCACAGCACTGGACCGGGCAGGCAGCGGCGATATCGATACCGGCAGCCTTCTCGAAGCGGTAGACCTTGCGACCCGCCTGTCGCAAGAGCCCGCCACTGCCGCGCCGCCAGCACGAAAATCATCTGCACGTTCAGCGTCATCATCACGCGCATGAACCACCGGGCGCGCAAGCGATTCGGTCAGAACTTTCTCCAGGACCGCAGCGTCATCGATCGCATTGTTGATGCCGTCGGGCCACCCGATGGACACCCGGTCGTGGAGATCGGCCCTGGACTGGCCGCGCTCACATTGCCCTTGCTCGCCGTGCATTCCCGGCTGGATGTGATCGAGCTGGATCGGGATCTCGTCGCACGCCTGCGGCGCCGTGAGCTCGACGGTCTGCATGTGCACGAGGGAGACGCACTGGACACCGACTACAGCGCATTGGCGGTCACTCTCGCCGGGAGTGCAACTGACGCATCGAGCCATTCGGATGGCGCAGGACGTCTTCGTCTGGTGGGCAACCTGCCCTACAACATCGGCACCCCCTTGTTGATCAAGCTCGCCAGACAGCACTCGGCGGTCAGCAGCCTGCATGTGATGCTGCAACGCGAAGTCGTCGAACGCATGGTGGCGTCGCCGGGTAGCAAGCACTGGGGTCGCCTTTCGGTCATTCTTTCCAGTGTGTTCTCGGTGACGCAGCTTTTTGATGTCGCTCCCGAGTCATTCGATCCGCAACCGAAGGTGTGGTCAGCGGTTGCGCGCCTGGTACCACGCCCGGACATCCCGGATGCCGCTACGCTGGACCGTCTGGAACGTGTCACTCGGCTTGCATTCGCGAACAGGCGCAAGACGCTTCGTAATAACTTCAAAGGTGTTCTGGAGGCGGAAACACTCCATCAGGCAGGGGTAGATCCGGGCCTGCGCGCAGAACGATTGGAGTTGTCGCAGTTTCATGCACTAGCCAGACTGCTGCCCGAGGCCGAAGACGGCAACTGAGCCTCGCTGCCAATGCTACGATTACGCGCATCGACGCCATTATCATCGTCGGGAAGAGGCATGCAGGGCGAAACCAGCGTAGGTATTCAGGTCGAGGTAGAAACGCTCTACGTCGAGTCGGAGAGCGACCCGGACACAAACCGCTTCGTGTTCGCGTACACGGTGACCATCCGCAACGTTGGTGACCTTCCTGCACGCCTGCTAACGCGCCATTGGGTCATTCGTGATGCCAACGGCAAGGTGCAGGAAGTGCGCGGCGATGGTGTCGTCGGTGAGCAACCTCACCTCAAGCCTGGCGAGGGTTTTCAGTACACCAGCGGCACCATGCTGGAGACCTCGATGGGAACGATGGGTGGCAGTTACATCATGATGACCGACGATGGCGACGAGTTTCGTGCTCCCGTGGCAGACTTCCTGTTGTCAACACCGCGCGTACTGCACTAGTGGTCGCGTTGATGCGCTGGCCGCTCGGTGACTAGGTCGCAACCGAGCAGCTGGATACTCGGTGATCTGCATGGTTGCGTACTGCCGCTCGAGGCGCTGCTGGATAGACTCGACGCCGATCTCGACCGCGATCACTTCTACTTTGTGGGCGATTTGGTGAATCGTGGCCCCGCGTCACTGGCCACCTTGCGCCTCGTGATGCGACTGGGTGAGCGCGCCATCGTCACGCTCGGCAACCACGACCTGCATCTGCTGGCGGTACTGCATGGCATTCGCAAACCAGGTCGAAAAGACACGCTGTCGAACATCCTGAGCGCTCGCGATCGCGGACACATCATCGATTGGTTACGGCATCGATCGGTAATGCACGAGACCGCCTGTGGTGACGTTATCGTGCACGCGGGTATTCATCCCCACTGGACGTTGAGTGAGGCGCGCACACGCGCCAGAGAACTCGAAAGTGCGTTGCGCAGTGATGACTACCTGCGCTTTCTGGGTGAGATGTACGGTAACGAGCCAGCACATCCTGACCGCGCAACCACGGAAATCGAACGACTGCGTGCCAGCGTCAACGTCTTTACGCGAATGCGCTACTGCCACGCCGACGGACGTCTTGAGTTCGAAGTATCTGGCCCACCGGCATCGGCGCCGCAGCATCTGACGCCGTGGTATGCCCTCCCCGGACGTCAGCCGGTGCCTCAGCGCATCGTGTTCGGACATTGGTCTGCACACCCGGCGATGGCCCCACCGGGCATCGTGCCGACAGATAGAGGTTGTGTGTGGGGAGGTTGGCTCGCCGGCCTGTCGCTGGGCACCGGCATCATGAAAGCGGTCAGGGCCCAAACGACGGTCGCGCAGGGCACACGCTAGCACCACGTGTCGCAGCGCCACTGCCGGTATCCGGCCTTGGCGACGAGTTCACAGTTCCGGTCACCCGGCGCGTAAGACGCGTCACAACAGACCAACTGTCCAAAACAATAGTATTGTCGTAATGTTCCAACTCCCTTTCGATCCCGCGTGTTCGACTCTTCCATCCCAGCAAGACTGACATTGATGCGGTGGTCGCTGCTCGGTGGATTGTTGTTGGCGGCGTGCCTGATTGCCGTGATTCTGGCCTCCGCGCAGGCCTCCGAAGAGAGCGCCCAGACCGCAGCTGAGGCCCTTGATCCCTCAGAAATCCGCCTTCACGCGTTCGAGGCACCGCTTCCCCAGGTGATCGAAGTCATGGCCGCAAGCCTTGGCCTTGAGTCGCGCATCAGCCCATCAGTGGTCGAGCGCGCGGACGCTGTCACCGAGCGCCTGACAGGCAAAGGCGAACAATCGCTGCTGGCGGTAGCACAACGCTTTGGTCTGTCTGTGTATGTCGACGACGGAGTCGCCTGGATCGACGGGATCGACGAACGACACACGAACACGATAACCGTCAGTGACGATCTTGCAGAACGCCTGCTCGACGCTCTGGCGTCGGATCCCGCCGTTGCCGAGTCATCGCTCACACTCAACGGAGACGAACTCAATATCACAGGTAATCGTCAGCAGCTTGCGTATACCTCGCGTCTCGCAGCCGAGCTCATACAACAGTTCAAGATCGACGAATCTCGTGAAAGTGCCGCGCGCGAGCGCCGCGCTGCGCTTGAAAAGAAGGCTCTGCTGGAACGAGAAGCAGCACGCGAACGAGAAGCCGCGCTGGCGAATGAAACCGCACGCGCCAAGGAGGTCGTCTCTGCCGAAGCTACGCGCGCCGACGAATCCGAGCAAGACCGGAATGCACCAACAGCCCTTGCTGCACCGTCAACCGAAACTCCATTGAGCGAACGTGCAACGTCACCCGCGCCTGTACCCACAGAAAAGCCTGAGGCCATGCGCTCGATATCGGATGTCCCGGGGTTTGACACCGACTACAAGCAATGGTGAACGCGGTGGCTGATCACGAAACCACTAGCAGCAAGCGCAAGGGCTTAAGTTGGTACACCGACCTGGGATTCATCACCCTTGCCGTTGTCGCCATCGTGGTCCTGAGCTTCCAGTTCTTCAAAGCAAGCTCAAACAGCAGCGAAACATCAAGCAGCCTCGCCGTATCCGACCTGGAAGCGGCCGCACACTTTGGTGGCCGTGTGTCGATGGTAGTGACCTCCCCGGCCGCGTATGTCGTCAGGGCCGATGGCACACGTTTTGACACAGGTGCCCAACTGCCCGGGGGCTATGTGCTCGACACCATCAGCGATACGGAGCTATCGCTTCAATCGTCCAGTGGCCGTGTCGTCGTTTCCATCCCTTGATGTGCGTGCTTGAGTCGTTCCAGCCTCCGCTCGCGCGCAAAAGTATACAAGCCTGACCCCACAACGATACTGGCCCCGACTATCGTCCAGACATCCGGGATTTCGCTGAAGAAGACCCAGCCAAGACCCACCGCCCACAGCAGACCGGTATACCGATACGGAACCACTGCCGCCACGTCGCCAGCGCGCATCGCCATGACGATTCCCTGCATGCCCGCAAACAGAAACACGGCCGCAGATATCAGCAACAACCAGTGCCAGGCACTCACCGATTGCCACTCGCCGGTAACAACAGAACCAACAATTCCGCCCGACGTGATAACGATGGCCGACGTAACGGTCACTCCCATCGACGGCACACCCGGCGCAAGGCTTCTCGTAAACAAGTCGCGAGCGGCGGATGCGACGACGCACGCAACAGCAGGCAACAGTGCAGCAATTGCAAAGCCGGCCGTTGCGCCCGGCCTGAGGATTATCAGGACACCGAGAAAACCGATACCGATCGCAAGCCAGCGTCGCCAGCCCACCTCCTGACCCAGAAACACCGCCGCTCCTGCAGTAACCAGCAACGGCATCGCCTGTAGCACCGCCGACAGAACAGCAAGCGGTAGACGCAACAACGCCATGAAAAAGGCAATCGTTGCGAGTAGCTCGCACAGCGCCCGAGCAAGCACCTTGGGATTGGTCAGCAGCAGCTTCCAGTGCGACGCGTGCACCTGACCTTGGTGTACGGCAACTGACGCGCGTGTTCCACGACGAGCAGTCACGGCGAGAAACACCGCCATGAGCATCAGCAGCAACACCCCGCGCACAGCAATCACCTGCCACACGGGCAAGGCGTCTCCGATACCCTTGATCAGGGAATCGTTGATGGTGAAGCCTGCCATGGCAAGCAGCATGTAAGCCGCACCATGCAGATTGGCGGGAGCTATCGTCCCGACCGGACGCTGCGTGGAAGCATCGCTCAAGTCGTGATCAAGCTCGTCGTTCCAACACGCAGTAGTGGATGGGGATACCACCCGTAATGGCAGGGTTCGGAGACTCACGGGACACTTCCTGCCAGTCAGTTTCGTTGAAGCATTCCAGCCAGGTGTCCCCGTCGAAGGCCTGATCCACTCGAGTGAGGTAGAAGCGGTGTGTGCGCTCCATGACCTCGTGACACAGGGCAGCACCACCGATGACGACAACTTCCGATGCACCATCGGCCCTGGCCTGTGCCGTCGCGCTGTCAAGTGCACTGTCCAGATCATGCGCAATGACGACCCCGTCCGCGTGCCACTCGGGACTTCGCGTCACCACGACGTTGAGTCGACCCGGAAGAGGCCTACCGATCGAATCAAAGGTCGCGCGGCCCATGATGATGGGTTTGCCGAGCGTGATCTCCTTGAAGTGAGCCTGCTCACCGGGGATGCGCCACGGCATGCCATTGTCGCGCCCGATCAGGCGGTTCCGGTCCATGGCAAGCGCCATCGCAATCACGGGCTCGGACGGTGTGTCTGTAGGCGTCATGCGCGCAGGGTAGCCGAATCGACAAGACCTCGGGGCAGCCAGCCGTTCGCTATACCGCTACATCCGCCTTGATGGCCGCATGAGGCTCATAGCCTTCGAGCACGAAGTCATCGATACGGTAGTCATCGATATCAGTGGCACGCGCCGCCAGTTGCATACGTGGAAGAGCTCGCGGCTCTCGCGACACCTGCTCGCGCACCTGTTCGAGGTGGTTGAGGTAGATGTGCGTGTCCCCACCCGTCCACACGAACTCACCCGGCGTCAGGCCAGCTTGTTGCGCCAGCATCAGCTGCAATGCGACAGCACCCACGAAATTGAACGGGGCACCGAGCAGCAGGTCCACCGACCGTTGGTACATCAGGCAGTTGAGTCGACCATCCGAGGTCACGTGGTATTGGTACACCATGTGGCACGGCGGCAGAGCCATGGCACCGAGTTCCGGTACGTTCCAGCCGTGGAACAGCATGCGCCGACTGCTGGGATCGGTGCGCAGCGTCTGCAACACGGTAGCGATCTGGTCGTGCTCGACGCCATCGGCTCCGAGCCAACGTCGCCATTGCTTGCCGTATACCGGCCCCAACTCGCCCCACTGCTTCGCGAACCCGTCGTCCTCGAGAACGCGCTGCTCGAAGGATTCCTGGGTGATGTCCTCACCAGTGGCCTTGCGGTAGGCCGCCAGCGGCCAGTCGCTCCAGATGCGCACGTTATCCCGCAACAGTGGCTGGATGTTGGTCTCCCCGGTCAGGAACCAGAGCATCTCCTTGACCGCCGTCTTCCAGTACACACGCTTGGTGGTAAGGATAGGTACCTCGCCCGCGCTCAGATCGAAGCGCAGCATGGCGCCAAACACGGAACGCGTGCCAACCCCGGTTCGGTCGACGCGCTCGTCACCGTTAGCGAGCACGTACTCAAGCAGGTCCAGATACTGTCGTTCAGGATGTGTCACGAGCTCAGGATGCCTTGGCTGCGCCTCGGTTGCGTTGCACCACCTGCTCCGGAACCTTGCCGGGCCGATCAAAGATGCCGCGTCGGTAGCCGATCAACATGGCCGCGCCGCCGACAAGAATCATCGGGAACGACAACAACTGCCCCATGGTGAGCCAGTCAAAGGCGATGAAACCGAGCTGATCGTCCGGCTGCCGTACAAACTCGATGAAAAAACGGTAGATGCCGTAGCACAGCACGAACAGACCGGAAACCGCCATGCGTGGTCGAGGCTTGCTGCTGAACCACCACACGATGGCAAACAGGACAATACCCTCGAAGAAGAACTGGTACAGCTGATTCGGATGCCGAGGTTCCGGGCCTGCATGCGGGAATACCATGCCCCAGGGCACATCGGTGACGCGGCCGTACAGTTCTCCGTTGATGAAATTGCCGATGCGCCCGGCCCCGAGCCCGATCGGAAATGCCGGGGCAAAGAAGTCCGCCACCTGAAAGAAGGTACGACCGGTATTGCGCGCATACAACCAGAACGCCACAAGCACACCGAGGAAGCCGCCGTGGAAGCTCATGCCACGCCATCCACCCGGACCGAAGGGATTGAGCACGGACAGCGGATCCGACAGCAAGGCATCGGTCTGATAGAACAGTACCGAGCCAATCTTGCCACCGGCGATCACGCCCAGAACGATATAGAACACCGCATCACCCACCTCATCGGGCAGCCAACCGGAGCCAGCGCGGGAGGCACGCCACTTGGCGAGCCACCACCCGGCCAGGAAGGCGACCAGATACGTCACGCCATACCAATGGATGGTGATCGGCCCGAGCGCTATCGCTACCGGATCGATATTCGGGTACATCAGAGGTTCGCTAGCCATGGCCCGGAGTATAAGTGCGGGGCGCCGCAACGCTCAGATGATACGCGCGACTACTCCGCTCAAGTAACGGGTCTCCGGCATGGCCGGGTGCACCGGATGGTCCGGCCCCTGAGTGACGCTCGCCAGCACCTGCAGGCGTTCCTTCTCTCGCGGCAGATTACGACGCAACACGCCGAGCACCGCGCTTTCGTCGACCGACTGCGAGCATGATGCCGACATCAGAATGCCGTCGTCGCCGAGCACTTTCATGGCGAGCTTGTTGACTCGCCCGTACTCTTTCATGCCTGCATCGCGATCCTTCTTGCGCTTCACGAAAGCCGGTGGATCGAGCACGATGACATCAAATCGCTCACCGGCTTCATGTAACTCGCGCAAGGCTTCGACCACATCCGCCGTCTGCACCGAGACGCGATCACCGCAGCCATTGGCCTCTGCATTGTGGGCCGTGGCATCGGTCGCCGCGGCAGAACTGTCGATCGCGATGACTTCACGCGCGCCCGCTACCGCCGCATTGATCGCGAACGCGCCCGCGTAACTGTAGAGATCAAGTACTCGGCAGCCCTGCACCCAATCGTGCAAGGCACGGCGGGTCTCCCGATGGTCGTAGAACCATCCTGTCTTCTGTGAGTTGTCCGCCTGGACAGCAAATTCCAGATCGTTTTCGATCACGGTCAGTCGCTCGCGGCTTTCGCCGTCCCAGCGGCGATAGGCATCCAGACCTTCCAGCTCGCGCACGGGCGCATCGTTGCGCAGCAGCACAGTGGCGATGGATGCGATGTCGCGAACGGCCGTGAGAATCTGATCGAGCCGCTGTTCCATGCCCGCCGTCGAGATCTGCACGACGGCGACATCGTCGTAACGGTCGATGACCAGACCTGGCAGGCCGTCGGCCTCCCCGTACACCCAGCGGTACCACGGCTTGCCATACCGCCGATCGCGCAATAGTCGAGCGGATTCGAGGCGCGCGCGTAACGCGTCCTCATCAAAGGGCTTGTTGCGACGCCGCCCGGTGACGCGTGCACTGATCAGTGAACCGGGGTTCGCATAGGCGTGAGCAAGAAATCGCCCATCGGACGATTGCACGACAACATCTCCACCCACGTCCAGCCCCTTGAGGGGGGTCGCGGCGGTGTCTATCTCGTTTGAAAAAATCCATCCATGACCGGCAAGTATCCGGCGCTCTTCACGACGCTTGAGCCGCAGAACCGGCGTGTCGTTCGACTCTTCTGACAACGGGGATTCTGCTCTTGTATGAATCTCAGCGTTTCAACGCATCGAGCAGGCGGTCTTCGTACTCACCGCGCACGGCGATGACTTCGCCCAGACGCGACAGGTCGCCGGCGAGATGATCGGCGCCTTCGCCCGTACCATCGAAGCCGTCGTACTTGTCATTGAAATCGACCAGGAAATCGGTGGTTTCTGCAATGGCCGGATACACCTCTGCCGCGACTTCCTGAACAGCGCGACGCCGCTCCTTGCCCTCCATGATGCGCTGGTAGACCTCGAAGTGTCCCATCGCGGTGTAGTCCACCATGATCTGGCAGAACCGACGCAATGCGTCGGCATCCACGCTGTGTTCCTCGAGATCGCGTGCCTCGAACGAACTGACACCTACAAGCTGGCAATAAGCGACCACGACGTCCTGACGCAGCTGCACCAACGAGTCGATGGTCTGGGTCAAGCGTGTACGACGTTCCTGACCCGATGACGGGGCAGATTCAGCGTGGGCAGTTGCTTGTGTCATGTAACGCTCCAGCAGCATGAACTGCGGTCGAGAGGTGGCGAGGTGTATCAGCGATTTCGAGAAGCAATTACAGCGCCACCCGAACGTCAAGTTAACCACATTAACGAGACAAACCGCGTGAACAAAGTATGAACTTGTTTAGTTCTTTTACACCGTAAGACACTGAAAATAAAGCAGCGAATGTCGTTGACAATTTTCAGCGATGAACTACGCCGGCTTGATCGGATACACACTCGCGATGAAGTCATCCAGATCGATGGTGTGTTCGACCCACTCGTGCAACGGTACGTCGTTTTCTGCGAGTGTCTTGCCGGCTACACTGACGCCCGACTGCAACACGGTCTCCGCACTCCCGGAGATCAGAGGATGCCAGTCCGCGAGACCTCGACCTTCGGACACTCGACGGTAGGCACAACTATCAGGTAGCCATCGGCGTTTGTCGTCCGTCATCGGACGCATGGACAGACAGTCGGGAACCTCGGCAAACCGATTCGAATAGTCCTTGCAACGGGCCGTATCGCTGTCAAGCAACGTGCAGGCGACGCGCGTGTAGTAGACCGTTGCGGTGTCGGCATCCTCGAGCTTGTGCAAGCAGCAACGGCCGCATCCATCGCACAAGGACTCCCACTGGCTGTCACTCATGTTCTCGAGCGAAAGCTCCTCCCAGAACCGAGACGTCGTGCCAGCTGAGCCCACATCGGACATCAATAACAGTCCTCTGAAGATCTCATGCTTGCGCGTGGTATTCGACCAGAAGCTGCACTTCCTCGGTCGAGCCCATGAGCACCGGCACTCGTTGGTGCAGCGCGTTCGGGGTCAGCGCCATGATGCGCTCGGTGCCGGTGCTTGCAGCGCCACCGGCCTGCTCCACCAACATCGCCATCGGATTGGCCTCGTACAACAGGCGCAGCTTGCCGGAGTTGCCGGCCGCTTCCAGTTTGCGATCCATCGGGTACATGAATACCCCGCCGCGACACAGGATGCGATGCACATCGCCGACCATGGAACCGGCCCAACGCATGTTGAAGTCTCTCTGCCGAGGTCCTTCCTTGCCAGCCACACACTCTTCGACATAACGCGCGACAGGGTTGAACCAGTGCCGTTGATAGGCTGCGTTGATGGAATACTCGCTGGTGGCTGCAGGGATCTGCATCTTTGGGTGGCTCAAGACAAACTCACCAATACTGTTGTCGAGCGTGAACCCGTCAACGCCATCACCCGTGGTCAGCACCAGCATGGTGGCGGATGAGTACAAGCAATAGCCCGCACACACCTGGCTATCGCCGGGCTGCAGGAAGTGCTCGTCCCGGGTTGCACCCGCGCCCGAGCGACGCATGATCGAGAAGATGGTCCCGGTAGACCCGTTCACATCGATGTTGGATGAACCATCCAGCGGATCCATTGCGAGCAACAAGTCACCCCGCGGAGCCTCGTCAGGAATCGGGTGGTGCGCATCCATTTCCTCGGACGCGACACCGGCGAGCAAACCCGACCGCTCCAGCGAGTCGATGAATACGTCGTTGGCAATGATGTCGAGCTTCTTCTGGTCCTCGCCCTGCACGTTCTCACTACCGGCAGCACCGAGTACACCGGCCAGCTCGCCGTGGCGAACCAGGTCGGCGACGCGTTTGCAGGCGGTCGCGACGTCCAGCAACAAGGCATCCAGCGGTGTTTGCCCGGAACCCGCCATAAGACTCTTGCTGGCAAGGTATTGCCCGAGAGTCGTGATGCTACTGCCTGCCTGTGCGCCGCTCATGCTCCTGCCTCGCTGATATCGATCATGTCGAAGTCGTCCTTGATGGCGCCGCAATCGGGGCAACACCAGTTGAGGGGGACGTCGTCCCAACGCGTACCGGCTGCAAGACCCTCTTCCGGCCAGCCCTTGGCCTCGTCGTAGATGATGCCGCACACGCTGCACAACCAGCGCTTGTAGGGCTCCGGCTGAGTATTGGCCGCGATAGAGGAAGACATGAAGGTGGACAGACGTTCGGTCGATACCCCATTGTGGCAGAGCTTGGGTCGATTGCTGCGATCAGTCACGTAAACTGACGCTCCACCCGTGCCTGCCATCTCCGACTCGTGTCTTCTGCTGCTACCGGATCCGATTCCCTGTTCGAACATGCTCGGCGTGTCATCCCGGGGGGCGTCAACTCACCTGTGCGCGCCTTCGGCAGCGTTGGCGGCACCCCCCGCTTCGTGAAATCTGCAAGTGGCGCCCACGTCACCGACACCGAAGACCGCAGCTACATCGACTACGTGGGCTCCTGGGGCCCCATGGTGTTGGGCCACGCCCATCCGGACATCATCGAGGCGGTGCGTGAGGCGGCGATCTCCGGGCTGTCTTTCGGTGCACCGACGGCGCTGGAAACGCAGATGGCCGAGACCATCTGCTCGCTGGTCCCGTCCATCGAGTCAGTTCGCATGTGCAGTTCAGGCACGGAAGCCACGATGAGTGCACTGCGTGTCGCCCGTGGATTCACCGGACGGGACGATATCCTGAAGTTCGAAGGCTGCTACCACGGCCATTCCGACGCGCTGCTGGTCAAGGCAGGCTCCGGCGCCTTGACGCTCGGGGTTCCGAGTTCTCCAGGCATTCCTGCGGACGTGGCCAAGCACACACTGACCCTCCCCTTCAACGATATTGAGGCCCTCGAGCAGCTCTTTGCCTCCCACGGCGACAAGCTCGCCGGCGTCATCGTCGAGCCTATCGCCGGCAACATGAACTTTGTTCAGCCTGTGTCGGGTTTTCTCGAAGCACTGCGACGTCTGTGTACCGAACACGGCAGCGTGCTGATCTTTGACGAAGTCATGACAGGCTTTCGTGTGGCGGCAGGCGGCGCACAGCAGCACTACGGAGTGATCCCGGACCTCACGACGCTCGGCAAGGTCATCGGCGGTGGCATGCCAGTGGGTGCCTTCGGCGGCCGCCGCGACATCATGGATGTGATAGCGCCGGTGGGCCCGGTGTACCAGGCAGGTACCTTGTCGGGTAATCCGATCGCGATGACCGCCGGTCTGAAAACGCTCGAGCACCTGTCAGCTCCCGACTTCCATTCGCGTTTGCACGCCACGACACAAGCGCTCAGAGACGGGCTTGAAGCTGCCGCACGCAAGCACGGCATCGGCATGTTCACCGACCATGTCGGCGGCATGTTCGGCTTCTTCTTCACGGACGCAGACGCGGTCAGCAGCTTCGACGCGGTCATGGCCTGCGACACAGAACGCTTCAAGCGCTTCTTCCACCTGATGCTGGACCGAGGCATCTGGCTGGCTCCCAGCGCCTTCGAAGCGGGCTTCACCAGTGCTGCGCACACAGAGGCAGACATCGAGCAGACGATCGCGGCTGCCGACGACGCACTCGGCCTTATCGCCGCCAGCTGATCGAGGCCAAGGCGGCCGCCGACCGGGTCGACGGGGCTGAGCGCAACCAAGGCTGGATCAGAAGCTGTTCCAGAGGGTCATGACTATGTATGCTGTCAGGGCGAGCACGGCCTGAGCTGGCGCGTGCAGACATCGACTACCTGGAGGTCAAAAGATGAACACCCGCATTGTGCTCAGCGCTGCTATCGGCGCTGCCCTGCTCACCGCAGCTCCTGCTGCCATGGCAGACAAGGTCCGTATGAAGGTCGCCTCGAGCTACCCTTCATCGCAGCCGCTCATCGGCTCTGCCGGGGTTGACGTCACCGAAACGATCACGACGATCACCGGCGGCGACATCGAAATGCGGTTTTTCGAGCCGGGTGCGATCGTTCCGGCCTTCGAAGTACTCGATGCGGTCGGCAACGGCACAGCCGATGCCGCCTGGTCCAACCCGGGCTATCAGACCAAGAAGGACATCGCCTTTGCCATGTTCTCGGCCATCCCCTTTGGTCCCGGCGCCGGTGAATACGCCGCGTGGATGTTCTACGGCGGTGGCCAGGAACTGATGAACGAACTGTATGCAAAATTCAACGTGCATTCGGAAATCTGCGGCGTCTCGCCGCCGGAAACGTCTGGCTGGTTCCGAGAAGAGATCACGTCGCTCGACGACATGAAAGGCATCAAAATGCGCTTTTTCGGCTTGGGTGCTCGAGTCATGGAAAAGCTCGGTGTCGACACGCAACTGCTGCCCGGTGGCGAGATCTACCCGGCTCTGGAGCGCGGCACCATCGACGCCACCGAGTACTCGATGCCCGTCGTTGATGAATCAGCAGGCTTTTATCAGCTCGCAAAATACAACTACTTCCCCGGTTGGCACCAGCAGTCCACGCTCCAGGATCTTCTGATCAATCTGGACACCTGGAACGGCATGACCGACGCACAGCGTCTCGCGATTCGAACCGTCTGCCGCGCGACGTACACCAACATGCTGGCCGAAGGTGAAGCCATAAACGGTGCGGCGCTCACGCGTCTGCGTGACGAGCAAGGCGTGAACATACGCAACTGGAACGACGAGCAGCTCGCGGTCTACGAGGAAAACTGGGCCATCGTGGTCGAGGAACTCAAGGAAGAATCGGAGTTCTTCGCTCGCGCCTGGGACGAGCTCAGCACGTGGCAGGAAGGCTACAACGTGTGGAAGGAAAACGCCTACCTGAAGTAGGCGGTATCAGCGAACTCCGCTAGCTGAACCGGCCCCGGCAAGATCACTCTTGTCGGGGCCGTCTTGTATTCACACTGACCCGGCGCCACTGCCATGACTCAGATTGCGCACAGCCCGACCGCACTCTCTCGGATCTACAAGCCGATCGATTCGCTGCTGAAGGTCATCGCTTACATCGGCTGCGTGGCCA
Organism: uncultured Granulosicoccaceae bacterium; assembly: GCA_938006335.1. Taxonomy (GTDB): domain Bacteria; phylum Pseudomonadota; class Gammaproteobacteria; order Granulosicoccales; family Granulosicoccaceae; genus Granulosicoccus. The sequence goes on from CALLMF010000044.1 coordinate 137,362, forward strand.
TCGTGTTGTTGGTCAGCATCACCATGTATGACGTGTCGACACGCTACCTCGGTGTGCCCAAGTTCGCCGGCCTCAACTCAACCATGGTGCAGGAGTCCGAGTACTGGGCGCATGCCTTCCTTTTTGCGCTGGTCATAGGCTACGGCTACACCCGTCAGAGTCACGTGCGTATCGATCTGGTCAGGGACATGCTGCCGCGTCGTGGCAAGCTGATCATGGAGATCTTCGGGATTCTTGTACTGCTGATGCCGTACGCACTCATCGGCACCTGGTACTGCTTCAAGTACGCGTTGAAGTCCTATATCGATGGCGAAGTGTCGCCTTCCACCAACGGACTGACAAACTTCTGGATCCTGAAATCCACGCTCCCTACGATGTTCTTCCTGATACTGCTGGCGGGTATCTCGCAGTTGCTCAAATGCATCGATGCGCTGATGCACACGCTGGACCCCGACACGGAACGTAGCCTTACCGGCGGAGGCCACTGACATGGACTTCGAACAAATCCTGCCGCTGCTGATGTTCGCGGCGCTTGCGATCCTGTTGTTCTCGGGATTTCCGGTGGCTTTCGTACTCGGCGGCGTCGGTATCGCGTTCGCCTTCATCGCCATGTGGTACGACGACTGGTTGTTCGATTGGCCACAGTTCAATGCCATTCCCGCGCGTGAGTACGGTATTGCCGAAAATCTGATCCTCACCGCAATACCCATGTTCATATTCATGGGGACCATGCTCGAGCGTTCCGGTATTGCCCGTGATCTGCTCAATTGCCTGCAGGTACTGTTACGACGCGTACCCGGCGGCCTTGCCCTCTCGGTGGTGCTGATGGGCACCATACTCGCCGCCACCACCGGCATCATCGGCGCATCGGTCGTGATGATGTCGCTGCTGGCACTGCCGGTCATGATGCAACGCAACTACTCACCCGCGCTCTCCGCTGGCGCCGTTGCTGCCTCCGGCACGCTCGGGATCCTGATCCCGCCGTCGATCATGCTGGTCATCATGGCGGATCTGTTGTCGAAGTCGGTCGGTAACCTGTTTGTCGCCGCCATCATCCCCGGCTTCATGCTGGCGGGCTTCTACATGGTGCTCATCATCGTGGCCTGCATCATCAAGCCATCGCTTGCGCCCAAGCTGGAGGCTGACATCGGCCCAGGGACCAAATTGGGCGTACTGGTCATGGTCCTGCGCTCCTTCCTGCCACCCTTGATTCTCATCGTGATGGTGCTCGGCTCGATACTCGGTGGCTTTGCAACACCGACCGAAGCGGCAAGCGTAGGCGCCTTCGGAGCGATCGTGTTGGCGGTACTCAACCTCGTCATCCTGCCCGCCATCGGCGTCAAGCCGATGCACTTCAAGGGTGAGGCCGTGCTGGATACCGGTGACAATGTCGAACGCGGGTTGCTCAGCAACTTCTGGTACATATTCAAGGATGTGGTGGTGCGCTCTGCGCTCACCAACGCCATGATCTTCGGCATCTTCATCGGTGCCACCGTCTTTGCATTCGTGTTCCGTCAGATCGGTGGTGAAGAGGTGGTGCTTCACCTGTTCGATTCGATGGGCTTCGGCTCCTGGGGCATCCTGATCTCGATCATGGTGCTTGTGTTCTTCCTCGGCTTCTTCTTCGACTGGATAGAAATCACCCTGATCGTGCTACCAGTGTTTGCCCCGATCATCGCCCAACTGGATTTCGGCGAACACGTGGCGCGCATCGACACGGTCTACTGGTTCGCGATCCTTATGGCGATCAACCTGCAGACCAGCTTTCTGACGCCACCCTTCGGCTTCGCGCTGTTCTACCTGAAGGCGGTCGCCCCACCCAGCATCAAGATCCAGCACATCTATCTCGGCATCATTCCGTTCGTGCTGGTACAGCTGGTCGGGCTGGGGCTGGTCATCGCCTTCCCCGAGCTCGCGCTATGGCTGCCGAGAACCTTGCTCAACTAAATATCCCCCGGCAAAGCCGGGGGGATTAAGTTGTGAGCCGCTCAAAGCGGCTGCGGGGTCGCTTCGCGGCCCCTAGTCAGGTGCCACCAAAGGTGGCGATTTACCTCAACAGTTCGAGCTGGTCCAGTCGCGCGT
>CALLMF010000045.1 GCA_938006335.1 uncultured Granulosicoccaceae bacterium
CTGGCAACCCAGTTTGTGCCAGCGGTTGTCATCGTGCTGCCGTTCTTTGTCATGTTTCGTGATCTCGGCATCCTCGATACGCGTCTCGGTCTGGTGTTGGTCAACACCGCGATCGTCATGCCGTTCGCAATCTGGATGATAAAGGGCTTCATCGATGGCATTCCCATCGACACTGAGGAGGCGGCACTGGTCGATGGCTCCAGTCGCTTGCAGGTCATCAGGAATATCGTGTTGCCGATGGCCGCGCCCGGGCTCGTAACTGCCGGTATCTTCTGCTTCATCATCGCCTGGAACGAGTTCCTGTTCGCCTTGATACTGACCAATCGGGACGCGGTGACCTTGCCCGTTGGCTTGGCGTTGTTCAAGGCTGAAGAAGGGGATCTATGGAACCTGCTGGCCGCGGCCGGCATCATCATCATGGTGCCCATGTTTGTATTGGCACTGATCATCCGAAAGCACTTTGTGCAAGGCATGACCATGGGAGCAGTGCGTTAGTGGCCGGTATCGAACTGAAGGGTGTCACCAAACGTTGGGGTGATTTCGTCGGCGTCGATAACCAGTCGCTCAAGGTCGAGGACCAGGAGTTCCTGGTATTGCTTGGCCCCTCGGGCTGCGGCAAGACCACCACTATGCGCATGATCGCTGGTCTCGAGGATCCCACCCGTGGTGACATCCTGATAGGTGATCGTCGTGTCAACGACGACCTGCCGAAGGATCGAGACATCGCCATGGTGTTTCAGAACTACGGTCTCTACCCTCATATGAGTGTCGCCGATAACATCGCCTATCCATTGAAAGTACGCGGAGTGGCACGTAGCGAAATACCGGAAAAGGTTCGTGCAGCGGCGGAGCAAGTGGAGTTGCTGGAGTTCCTCGATCGCAAGCCGCGTGCCTTGTCCGGGGGGCAGCGTCAGCGGGTAGCGCTGGCGCGGGCCATTGTGCGCACACCGCAAGTGTTTCTGATGGATGAGCCCTTGTCCAACCTGGATGCGAAGCTGCGGGTGACCATGCGTGCGGAACTCAAGCACCTGTCGCACCGGTTGCGCATTACCACGGTGTACGTAACGCACGACCAGATCGAGGCAATGACACTGGCCGATCGAGTCGCCGTAATGCAACACGGGCGTATTGTGCAACTCGGCACACCGGCAGACATCTACAACCAACCGAAAACCCTGTTCGTCGCGGGCTTCATTGGTTCACCCGCGATGAACCTGGTGGACGGTGAGATTATCGACGGCAGTTTCAGAGCAGATGACGTCTCTCTGCTCGACACCGTATTGCCTTCGCGTCAGGGGCTTGTGCTGGGTGTTCGGCCGGAAGATATACAGGTGGTTGAGCGAGGGGGTGGAGATTTCGACGCGCCGGTGTTTGCCGTTGAGAATACCGGTGAGAGTGTGCTGATTACCGTGAATGCCGGCAGCCAGAGGTTGACTGCCAAGGCCGATCGTCATGCCACCACCGTGATTGACGAGATCGTTGGCCTGAAGCTCGATCCAGCACACGTCTACTACTTCGATCGTGAAACAGAATGCAGGGTGGAAACATGACTCCGCAAGATTTTGAGCGCCGCATCGTGCGATACGGAGAACTGGTCCCGTGCCGTACGGCTTTTATTGATGCCCACACGCCAGGCTCGGATACCAAAGAGAACTTCACCATCATCGGTGGTGGCGTATCGGAAAGTCCGGATCAGCATGTGCACATCAAGGACACACCGGGGTTCAATATTGGCGCGGCAGGGCAACCGCCAGGTTGTCGCAATTCCTTGCACACCCATCACACAGCCGAAGTGTTCTTTGTGCTGAAAGGGCGTTGGCGGTTTTTCTGGGGACGCCATGGGGATGCCGGCGAGACGGTACTGGAAGAAGGAGACCTGTTCGATATCCCGACCCACATGTTTCGTGGTTTTGAGAATGTGGGAAATGACTACGGCATGATCATGGCGGTGCTCGGTGGTGATGATGCCGGTGGTGGTGTGCTGTGGGCACCCGAGGTTATCGCCGAGGCGGCGGCTCATGGTCTGGTTCTTGCCGAGAGCGGTCTTCTGTATGACACCAAACGGGGTGAACGTCTGCCCGAGGGTATTGCACCGATGCAACCGATGGATGCGTCGGCACTGGCGCAACTGGGCAACCCATCGGTTGAGAGTGTCGTACCCCACTATGTGGCTCGTTACCAGGAGCTTCTCAAGCGATCTGCTGACGCGCCCGTGCGGGTGCTGGGCGAGGATGCGGTGATTGAGGACCGCCCAGGCTTCGAGATCGACTTCATCTCGCGCAACTCACTGAAGGCCGATGCCTACGTGGTTGATGGGCACGAGATTCTGATGCCCTTTCGTGGGCATTGGCGTATCGAATGGGACGGCGGTTCGGCCGTGCTGAATCCGGGCGATACCTGCGCGGTTCCGCCCGGTTTGTCTCGCAAGCTCTACCCCTCGATGTCGGGCGAGTCGGCCTTGTATCGTGTACGGGGTACCGATGATCCGGCCGGCCCCACTTACACACGCGCAGCCTGAACGTCACTGTCGTGTTACCGCTGGTCCTGTTGCCGGGATTGATGTGCAACGAACGGCTTTTCAGTCCGCAGCTCGACGCCTTGTCAGGCGAGCGTCGCGTGCACGTGGGGTGTATTGCTGGCGCGGATAACGTAGGCGATATGGCGCGTTCGATTCTGGACTCGGCACCTGCACAGTTTGCATTGGCCGGTCTATCGCTTGGGGGCATCGTTGCCATGGAGGTTGTACGTCAGGCCCCGGAGCGTGTGCAACGGCTCGCGCTCATGGACACCAATCCGCTACCTGAACCTCCCGATGTGGCTGTCGCTCGTGCAGCCCAGATCGAGCGTGTCAAAGGAGGGGCACTGGTTGAGGTCATGCGCGATGAGTTAAAACCACATTATCTGGTGGAGGGGCCGCAGCGAGCATCGATACTTGATGTGTGCATGGACATGGCGATTTCACTTGGCGCAGACGTGTTTGTGCGCCAGGCGCGTGCGATTTCCGGGCGCCCGGATCAGCGCGAGACACTGCGCGCAGTAGCCGTGCCAACCCTGATATTGACCGGAGAGAGCGACGCCTTGTGTCCCATGGACAGACACACGCTGATGCAGGAACTGATTGACGATGCACGTTTGGTTGTGATTCCAGGCGCAGGCCATCTGCCGACGCTCGAACAACCTGATCTCACTACCGAGGCGATACGCACATGGCTGGTTCAGCGCTAGATACCGAACTGCCTGCAAGGCTGTTGAAGCGTCTTCAGGCAATTGGCACACCGAGCGTCTGCGACGCCATCGAAGTCGCGCAAGGGCGCAGGGGGTTCTCGGACTACACGCGCGGCACCATGATCAGTTCTGACCTGTAATCCCGCCATTCTTCACCGGTCTGATTTGTAGAGGTTAGGCTGCCAAAAAAATATGGCAGGGTGGGACGCCACCGAAGGCGGTGTTGGGGCGTTCAATGTTGTAGGTCGATAGCCATTGGGTGGCTAGTTGAATTCGTTGCGACTTGATCTGACACCGCGTGTGAAAAAGTGGAGGCTATCGGCTCAGATGGAAGTGCAAAATTTCTATCTGAAATCAACCGATCGCAACAAGGTATGCACCGGCCTGGAGACACTGCAGTCGGATCTTGATGCGTGGCTCAAAACATATAACCCTCAACGCACGCATCACGGCAGGATGTGCAGTGGCAGCACACCAATGCAGACGTTGCACGAAGGATGTCAGCCTTGCCAAGAATAGATCAGTGACTTGAGCTGAGCTGACAATAACCGCACTGATAGTCTGAATCAGTAACTGTCAGATCGGGTTGCGGCTAGCACACCTCGGCACGCTGGCCATCTGCCGCGCTGGCGATCACTCCCTGTCGCCCTCCACCAAGAATCCGTCTTGCATCTGTCGTACCCTAGCTTACTGGTTTCGGGAAATTGGCATGACGGCATCTTCCGCCCGTTTGGGTGTGGACATCGGCGGTACCTTTACAGATGTGGTGCTGGAGGTTGGAAGTCGGCAGTACTCCACCAAGGTCCTCACCACCTATGCTGCCCCTGAGGACGCCATTATCGAGGGCCTGTACCGGGTTTGCGCTGACGCTGGGCTGCAACCGTCAGCGGTTGGTCAAATCATCCATGGGACCACGCTTGCCACCAACGCATTGATCGAGAAGCGTGGTGCGCGAACCGCGTTCATCACGACAAGAGGCTTTCGTGACGTCATCGAGATGCGCACGGAAAGTCGCTTTGAGCAATACGACCTGGATCTTGTATTGCCACCGCCACTGCTACCGCGCAACCAGCGGTATGTGCTGGATGAGCGTATGGATGCCAGCGGCACCGTGTTGGTCCCGCTGAGCCGTACCGGCATTGAGCGCTTGGCTGATGAGCTACTGGCAGCGAACTACGAAAGCATTGCCGTGGGTTTGCTGCACGCCTATGTCAACGATGCACACGAGCGGTTGATAGCAGAGGTGCTGGCAGCCAGAATGCCGGGCGCGATGGTGTCGTTATCGTCCGAAGTGTCGCCGCAGATGCGCGAATACGAACGCTTCAATACCACCATCGCCAACGCGTACATCAAGCCGTTGATGAAATCCTACCTGGGCCGTCTGAAAAGCCGCTTGGCGGCTGAAGGTGCGACGTGTCCGGTGTTCATGATGCATTCGGGTGGCGGCATCATGTCGCTCGAGAACGCCGCTGAGTTTCCGGTACGACTGGTGGAATCGGGCCCGGCGGGTGGTGCGATATTCGCTGCGGACATTGCAGCCAGGCACAATCTGAACAAGGTCCTGAGCTTTGACATGGGCGGCACCACGGCAAAGATCTGCCTGATCAAGAACGGCGCGCCCAAGACCGCTCGCGTGTTTGAAGTGGCACGGACCTATCGGTTCAAGAAGGGGTCAGGCATGCCTATCTCCATTCCCGTCATCGATATGGTTGAAATTGGTGCCGGTGGGGGCTCCCTGGCGCATGTGGATGCCTTGGGCCAGATACGTGTAGGGCCAGAGAGCGCCGGGTCCGAGCCAGGGCCTGCCTGCTACGGGCGTGATGGCAAGCGCCCTGCGGTGACCGATGCGGATCTGGTGCTCGGCAAGCTTGATGCGGACAACTTTGCAGGAGGCGCGATACAGCTTCACATGCAAAGCGCAAGGGCTGCCTTGAAAACCGAGTTGGGCGCCAAGCTCGGCATGGATGAGACAGAAGCGGCCTGGGGCCTTGCCGAGGTGGTTGATGAAAACATGGCGAATGCCGCTCGTGTTCACGCCGTTGAAAACGGTGAAGACTTGAGCGATTACACCATGATTGCGTTTGGGGGAGCCGCGCCATTGCACGCCTCGAGGTTGTGCGACAAGTTGGGCATCACTCGCTGTCTGGTGCCCAAAGGGGCAGGTGTGGGCTCTGCCATCGGTTTTTTACGAGCGCCGTTCAGTTTTGAAGAAAACCGATCGGTGTTCATGCGGTTGACCGACTTCGACGCGAACAGCGCCCGATCTCTTTTTCAGGACATGGAGAAGGAGGCAACCCGTTTTGTTCGCCAGTGTGATGAGAGCGCAGACATCCGTGCAGACCACAAGGTTTACATGCGCTACGCGGGGCAGGGGTGGGAGATTCCTGTCGAGCTCAGCAAGCAGCAGGTCGCAGCCCCTGACGCCGAGACCTACCTTGAGCTGTTCAGGCAAGCGTACGAGAACCTCTTCGGCCGAACGGTCGAGGGGATGGATGTTGAAATCACGGTCTGGTCGGTCAATGCCTACACGGAGGTCAAGCCTGCGGAACGCGTGCAAGCGCCAGAGGCCTTTGTGGAGGTGTCAGGTCAGCACTCGCGTGATCTGTTTGATCCGGGTTTGGGCCGAACCGTGCCAGCGTCCATTGTTGATCGCGCGACGCTGGACACGGGTGATCAAATTCAGGGTCCCTGTGTAGTGATGGAAGATGAGACCGCCATCGTCGTGCACGACAACCGTGTTGTTACCCGCCATGGTGATGCCACCCTGGATATTCGAGAAAAGCCTGTTGCAGGCAAGGCGCTGAACGCGACAGAAGCCGGAAGAATCGCGCATCAAGTCATGTGGAATCGATTGATATCGGTGGTTGAAGAGCAGGCGCAAGCTCTGGTGCGTACGGCGTTCTCGACCTCCGTGCGCGAAGCGGGTGACTTGTCCGCCGGTGTGTACAACGCCCAAGGCGAGATGTTGGCACAAGCGGTCACCGGAACGCCCGGGCATGTAAACGCCATGGCCGATGCGGTGCCACATTTCATTCGGCGAATCGGTGCTGACAATATCCGTGAGGGTGACGTCTACATCACCAACGACCCCTGGGAAGGCACGGGGCACAAACACGATATAACCGTGGTGACACCGTCGTTTCATGACAGTGCCCTGGTCGGCTTTTTCGCCTGTACCGCACATGTGACGGACATTGGCGGGCGCGGATTTGGTGCGGATGCCAACGATATTCACGAAGAAGGTTTGTACATCCCCATCATGAAGTTCGCCGATGAGGGCAAGGTGGACTCAACCCTGATCAGCATGATTCGCGGCAATGTACGTGAGCCGGACCAATTGGTCGGCGATATCCATGCGCTGGCCACCTGCAATGAAATTGGTCATCGTCGCTTGAGTGAGATGCTCCGCGAGTTCGGCTTGTCGAACCTGGCCAGCATTTCCGAATTCATCCTGACCAGCTCCAGAAACGCAACGCTCGAACGAATCAATGCGCTACCGCCGGGCAGTGCATCCGGTGAGATGCGTATTGATGGCTATTCGAGTCCGGTTGACTTGAAGGTCAAACTGACTATCACAAAAGATGCGATCGTCAGTGATTGGGAGGGCACCAGCGGCCTGGACAAGAAAGGTATCAACGTACCGTTGGTGTATACCAAGGCCTACGCCTGCTACGCATTGAAGTGCGCAATAGCGCCCGACATTCCCAACAATGCCGCGTCACTGCTGCCGTTCGACATCGTGGCACCAGAGAATTCCATTGTGAATGCTCTTCCGCCAGCGCCGGTAGCGCTGCGACATGTCATCGGCCATATGGTGCCCGACACGGTGTACAACGCATTGGACAAGTTGTTGCCTGGCATTGCGCCGGCAGAAGGGGCCGGATGCTTGTGCAACTTCCAGGTGTCATTGCGTCCGCGAACCGATGAACCGGCTCCCGATCATGCGGTGCGTCGTGAGGTGCTGACGTTCAACTCGGGTGGCTCGGGTGCGCGGCCAAGGCTTGACGGCATGAGCGCTACCGCTTTTCCATCGGGCGTGATGACCATGCCGGTCGAGGCGACGGAGCACGTCGGTCCTGTCATCATCTGGCGCAAGGAGCTGCGACAGGACTCCGGTGGCGCGGGAGAGTTTCGAGGTGGATTGGGTCAGTACATGGACGTGGGAGCGCGCGAAGGACATGAATTCGACATTTCAGCGATGTTTGATCGCGTTGATCACCCCGCATTGGGCCGCCACGGTGGGCAGGCAGGCGGCGCGACCGTAGTTGCCCGGAGTGATGGTGAGCCCATGCAGGGCAAGGGCAAGCAGTTCATACCGCACGGCGTTCGGGTAGAGATGGCATTCCCCGGCGGCGGTGGTTATGGGGAGCCTTCTCAGCGTGATGCGCGGTCCGTGGAACGCGACATCGCACAGGGATACATCACCCCTGAGCACGCCAGTAAGCACTACGCTATCTCGACGGCTGATGCAATCAGTATCGTTGAACAATCCAGACTCGGAGAGACCTGATGGCGGCCGCCGGCAACATGCAATCCACACCGAAGCACACCTCCTATGATGTGGTCATCATCGGTGGGGCCATCATGGGCTCATCAGTTGCGTGGTTCTTGTCCGACAACGATGACTTCAACGGATCGGTGCTGGTGGTCGAGAAGGATCCCACCTACGAGTTCTGTTCTACCTCGCAGACCAATTCGTGCATGCGGCAGCAGTTCAGCACAGAGCTCAATGTTCGGATATCGCAATTTGCGGCAGATTTTGTCAAGAACATCCGTAAATACATGGCAAACGATGAAAGGGTGCCGGAGCTTGGCATCCGTTCGTTTGGTTACATGTACCTCGCCGACAACGAGCCCTTTGCCGATGTACTGAGAGAGAGCCAGCAAGTGCAGCTGGCGGCCGGCGCTGCCACCGAGCTGATGACCCCTGATGAGATCAAGACGCATTATCCGTTCTACAACGTCGATGACATCGTTCTTGGTTCGATCAATCGTGTGGATGAAGGGTACTGGGACGGGGCAGCGGTGTTTGAATGGTGGCGTCGTCAAGCACGCGAGCGGGGTGTGGAATACGTGTCCAATGAGGTGGTGGATATCACAACCAACGCGACTGGCTCGCGCGCTGAAAGCATCACCTTGAAGTCCGGTGAAGTGATTTCCTGTGGGCAGATTCTGAATGCCTCCGGTCCGCGAGCGGCAGCCACCGCCAAGATGGCGGGCATTGAACTACCCGTTGAGCCCCGCAAGCGGTTCACCTGGATCTTCAAGGCGGAGCACCCACTGGATCGAGACCTGCCGCTGACGATCGACCCGTCCGGGGTACATTGCCGGGAGAATGGCGGGGGCACGTACCAGGCGGGCGGTCACGCTGATATCGATCCCGCCGTGGCGTTTGATGACTTTGTCATGGACCCTGCGCTGTGGGAAAACCATGTCTGGCCGGTGCTTGCCACGCGCATACCGCAGTTTGAGTCAGTCAGGCTCACCAACGAGTGGGGTGGTCACTACGCCATGAATACCTTCGATCACAATGCCGTGATGGGCCCTCACACGGAGATCGAGAATTTCGTGTTCCTGAATGGCTTCTCGGGTCACGGGCTGCAGCAGTCTCCCGCCATGGGGCGCGGCACCGCTGAGTTTCTCACCTATGGTGAATACCGCACCCTCGATATGTCACCGTTCAACTACGAGCGCATCGTCAACAACCAACCGATTGTTGAGAAGGCCATCATTTGATGCAACTCGCGACCAATACATTCACGCACTCGCTGGCAAGAAAAGACAAGCTCATCGGCCTGTGGATTACCTTGTGCAACAACTTCGTCGCTGAAGTGACGGCACCCACTGGCTTCGACTGGGTGTTGATCGACATGGAGCACAGTCCCAACGACTACTTCAGTGTGCTCGGTCAATTGCAGGTGTATGCCGCAACGACCACCACAGCCATCGTGCGTGTGGAATGGAACGATGCCGTTGCGGTGAAACGACTTCTCGATCTCGGTGCGCCAGGTTTGTTGTTCCCCATGATTCAAACCGTGGAGGAAGCTCGACAGGCGGTCGCAGCAACGCGCTACCCGCCCCGAGGCATACGAGGCGTGGCAGGCGGGTCACGGGCTACCAAGTTTGGCCGCGTGCAGAACTACGTATCGGACATCGAAAACGAAACCACCGTGCTGTTGCAGCTGGAAACACGCGCAGCGGTGGAGCAGGCCGATGCCATTTCCGAGGTCGAGGGCATCCACGGGATATTCTTCGGGCCGGGAGACATTGCTGCCGACATCGGAAAAGTCGGCAAGCCGATGGATCCCGAGGTGTGGGACCTCATCAAGCCTGCCGCGAAGAAGCTGATCGCCAAAGGCATGCCGGTCGGGACCCTGGTGCTTGATCCGGTATTCGCCACTCAATTGCTGAACGAGGGCTTCAGCTTTGTCGCGTGTGGAACCGATTCCTCGTTGCTTGCCAGGGCCTCTGATCAATTGTACGCCGAGGTCAAGGGTGGGCTGTCATGACAGAGACTGACCCTGCGTCGCGGTGTACGGGCGGCCAACAACATCTAAAACGATAGCGTAATGAAAAAACTGGTACTGACGGGTGCGATGGGGCGGTTGGGCTCCTATCTGCGTGAGCCGCTATCCACGATGTGCGACGAGTTTGTCTCGTCAGACATACTGGATGCGCCGTGCAAGCTGTACGCAAACGAAACCTTTGTGCAGGCGGACCTTGCCGACCTTGAGGCGATGGTCGACCTGCTGGACGGCGCCGACATGGTGGTGCACTTTGGCGCCATTGGTGATGAAGCGCCGTTTGAAACGTTGCTGGGCCCCAATTTCATTGGCGCATACAACATCTGGGAAGCGGCCCATCGCAACGAATGCCGGCGGGTGGTGTATGCCTCATCCATTCATGCGGTCGGCATGCACAAGAAGACCGACTTCATCGGCATCGATGCGCCGCACAAGCCGGATACCTTCTACGGCTTGGCAAAGTGTTTTGCCGAAGATCTGGCCAGCATGTACTGGGACAAGCGTGGGCTTGAGTCTGTGTGCATGCGCATTCTGTCCTGCGCTCAGGTGACCAATCCTCGTGCGGTGGGTACGTGGCTGTCCTATGACGATCTCGTTCATCTGGTAACGCAGTCCATTGAAACGCCCATTACCGGCTTCTCGGTGATCTATGGCGTGTCCAACAACGATCGAGCACCCGTGGACAATGCCAAGGCCCAACACCTCGGCTACCGACCCAAAGACAATGCAGAGCAGTTTGCGCAAGCGATGTTCGAAGAAGCCGGTCCACTGGACCCGCAAGACGCTGGCAACACGCATCACGGTGGGCCGTTCGCATCGGTGGAGTTGGGCAACAGTGGTATTGCCGCCTTGAATCTGAACGCGGACGACGTGGCTAAAAGCTGAGTCGGACTTATAGTGTTGGGCTACGCTCCAATGGAGGTGTTGATCCCTATGGAAGTCGATAAATCACTACTCGCATTCGCCGAAGAAGTGCTCGACGAGATGATCGAGGCCGAGAGCACCGAGGCAGGTGACTACGATCTGTTTGTAAAGCACTTCGACACCGTGGAAGACTTCGGCCCATCACGGTTCAAGAAGGAGCTGATGTGCATCCGTGAGGATCTGGGCGACTACAAGGACCGGGAGTACCTCGGTGCATTGAACGGGCACATCGATCCAGACCAGCCGGACAGATACCCCGGTTGCGTCAGATTCAATTGGCGAGGGATTTTCGAAAAGAACGAAACGCTGATTACGCTCGGGCTGTTCAAGAAGGACGGCAAGTACGCGGTGCGGGGAATCATGTACCGCTGACGTAGTGACGCGGGTGTAGCGTTGCTGGGGTGTACAGGCGTCAATCGTGCGCGTTACCACGATGCGGGAATGTCTTGATTCTGTTTCCACAGGTCGGTAGCTTGATCTCCCCATGGAGACCGTCCAGAGCGTAGATCGAGCGTTGTCATTGCTAGCCGAGATCGGCCGCGCGCCGGGTGGGCTTGTCGAGCTTGCCCAGCGTGTCGAGCTCGCCACGAGCACCACCGCGCGTCTTCTTGCGACCCTTCAGAGCGCCGGTGCCGTCATTCGCAGCGACGCGGGTGACTATCACATCGGCCCGCTGGTCCATGCCATGGTGTCGAGTTCGGCACCGACCGCCGGACTGGAGGCCATCGCCCATCCCCACCTTGTCGAGCTCAGCGATGAGCTGGACGAGGCGGCGTGCCTCTCTATCGTGTCTGGTGACGACATGATCACTGTCGATCAGGTCGATGCGCCCAAGCCGATTCAGGCCGAGAACTGGACCGGCTCGCGGGTGCCGCTACACGCGGGCTCGGCGGGGATCGTCGTCATGGCGACCTGGTCCGATGCCGAGATCGAGCGCTACCTCTCGGGTAGCCTGGCTTGCTTCAACGACAATACAATTACTGACCCCGATCGACTACGTTCCCGCATCCGCGAAGCCGCGGCGCGGCGGGTGTTCTGGAGTCACGGGGAATACGTCGACGGGCTGTCCTCGTGCTCGTCGCCGGTGATTGATGGGACGGGGCGGGCGCTCGGCGTGCTCTATGTGTACGGACCGTCGTTCCGCTTTCCCGCCGAGGGTGGTGCCGACCGCATCGCTGCCACCGTGCGCGAGCGGGCCGAACGCGTGTCGGCCGAGCTCGGTTGGAGCAACACCGCCAGCGAGGCCTCATGAGCGATACACCGACAGACGCTTCCGACACTAGCGCTCGCCGCCGTCGAGGCCGACGGCGCGAACGCCCGGGAACTCCGACCGGACCTGTACAGGTGCCGTGGCAGCGCTATCGTCGACCCTTTGAACCGACGCGGGTCGTCAGCGACGACCAGCTCGAGTCGATCCATCTCGCCTCACTTCAGGTGCTGCGCGACACGGGCATGGACTTCCTGCACCCGACCGCCTTGCAGCTGTGGCGTGAAGCCGGTGCGAGCGTCGACGGTGAGCGCGTACGTTTTGATCCCGACCTCATAGTTGATCTGATCTCCTCGGTCCCGAGCGAGTTCACGATGCACGCGCCGGACCCGCGCCATGACGTGCGCATCGGCGGTGACAATGTCGTGTTCACGGCGGTTGCCAGCGCGCCCAACTACGCCGACCGGGCCGGCGGACGGCGCAGCGGTAGCCGCGACGACTTCCGCACGCTGCTCAAGCTCTCCCAGAGCCTCAACATCATTCAGAGCCATGGCGGGTATCCGGTCGAACCGGTTGATTTGCACGCCTCGATCCGTCACCTCGAGGCGACCCGCGACATTCTGACGCTCACGAACAAGGCGGTTAACGTCTATTCGCTCGGTGCGCAGCGCAACCTCGATTGTCTCGAGATGGTGCGCATTGTCCGGGGCCTTACCGAGGAAGAGATCGATACCCATCCGATCGTGCACTCGGTGATCAACGTGAGCTCCCCGTTGCGACTCGACATCCCGATGCTCGAGGGGATCCTGCAGTACTCGGCCCGGAACCAGCCGATCATCCTTACCCCGTTTACCCTCGCCGGTGCGATGGCCCCGGTCACGGTGGCTGGTGCGGTCGTTCAGCAAAACGCGGAAGCGCTGGCGGGCATCGCGTTCACCCAGCTCGTGCGCCGTGGTGCACCGGTGCTGTACGGCGGGTTCACCAGCAACGTCGACATGCAGTCCGGCTCCCCCGCCTTTGGTACGCCGGAGTTCATGCAGTCGGCGATGCTCGGTGGCCAGCTTGCGCGCCGCTACGGCATCCCCTACCGCAGCTCCAATGTGTGCGCGGCCAACGCCGTCGACATACAGGCAGGCTACGAGAGCGTTTTTTCATTGTGGGGTGCGATCATGGGAGGTGCCAATCTTGTATTTCATGGTGCTGGCTGGATGGAGGGCGGTTTGCATGCCAGCCCGGAAAAAATGGTGATCGATGCCGATCTCCTGTCGATGGTCGGCACCTTTCTGCAACCGCTCGTCGTCGACGATGCGACGCTCGCGGTCGATGCGATCGCCGAAGTCGGTCCGGGTGGGCATCACTTCGGCACCCAGCACACCCAGGATCGCTTCCGCGATGCCTTCTACAAGCCGATGATCTCCGACTGGCGCAACTACGAAAGCTGGGACGAGGCAGGGCGGCCGACCGGCTACGACCACGCGGAACGTCGCGTCAAGGAGCTGTTGGCCACCTACGAGGCGCCGGCGCTGGACGAGGCCGTGCGTGCAGAGCTCGACGACTTCGTCGACCGCCGTATCGCCGAGGGCGGCGTTGCGACCGACTTCTAGTGACGGACCACCAGGCCGTAGGGAAGATCATCCATGGCTAATCGAATACGACGCTCACTGCTGCAGTCACTTGACGCGGCGCCCGAGGTGGCACGCGCTGCAGGAGACTTGCACCATCTCAACATCGGACCGGGCGACGACCTGATTGCCGAGTGGACGCGTGATGGGTTGGAGCTGCCGGATCTGCCGGCGATGCGTGCCTATCGACTCGACCGGATTGTCGAGCAGCTCAAGCGCTTCGATTACGCGGGCATCGTGTTGATGGATCCGATGAACATCCGCTATGCAAGCGATACCACCAATATGCAAGTGTGGGTGATGCACAACGGTGCGCGCTATGCCTGGGTCGGTGCCGATGGACACGTGATCGTGTGGGACTACGCGAACTGCGAGTTCCTGTCAGCGCACAACCCGCTCGTCGCCGAGGTTCGCCCGGCGATCGGCGCGACCTACTTCCTGGCTGGACCACGTTACGAAGAGCAGGGGCAGCGGTGGGCGCAAGAGATCGTCGAACTGGTGGTCGAGCGTGCGGGCGAGGGTGCACGCATTGCGATCGACCAGTGCCATCTTGCAGGATATCGGGCACTGGAGGCGGCGGGTCTTACGCTCGGCTTTGGTCAGGAAGTGATGGAACTTGCGCGTGCAATCAAGAGTGACGATGAGATCCGTGCGATGCGATGTGCCTGTCATGCGTGCCTCACGACCATGAGCGAGATGCGCGAACAACTGCAACCGGGCATGACAGAGCGCGAACTCTGGTCGCTGTTGCACGCCGGCAACATTCGCCGTGCTGGCGAGTGGATCGAAACGCAGATCCTTGCAAGCGGCCCAAGAACCAATCCCTGGTTCCAGGAAGCGAGTGCACGCGTGATCGAAGACGGTGACCTTATGGCCTACGACACCGACCTCGTTGGCGCCTACGGGATGATGGTCGACATCTCCCGCACCTGGATCGCGGGCGAACGAACTCCCAATGCAAAGCAGCGCAACGTTCACGCCCTGGCAATCGAACAGATCGAACGCAACACGGAGTTGTTGACGCCCGGCCGGAGCTTTCGTGAACTGACGTTTGATGCCTGGACGCCGCCGGTCGATGAGTATCGTCACTACTCATGTCTTTTCCACGGTGTCGGGCAGTGCGATGAGTACCCGGAGATCTACTTTCCGGATAGCTGGGACAGCTGGGGCTTCGACGGTGTATTGGAGCCCGGCATGGTGCTGACCGTGGAGAGCTACGTAGGAGCGCGCAGTGGTGGTGAAGGCGTCAAGCTCGAGAACCAGGTGCTGATCACCGATCGCGGACCCGAAGTGCTTACGCCGACTTCGCTTGCACTGTAGGACGGCAGGGGTCGGTGAAGATCTTCGCCAGCGGGCCACTTCGCAGGTAGCTATCAACCCGTCGTAATCACCGATTGCCGTCGGTCCTGAAAGTGCGAGACTCAGCCTGTCAATGGGAAGGGCCTGAGCGATGTTCCTGAGCACTTTCGAGCTCTTCAAGATCGGCATCGGTCCGTCGAGCTCTCACACGATGGGGCCGATGACCGCGGCCGCACGGTTTCTTGATGCGCTGCGCGCCCGGGCGGCGGACGTCGATGAGGAGGCTTGCAGTGCAGGCGTGGCACGTCTGTCGGTCGTGCTCCGCGGTTCGCTTGCGTTTACCGGGCAGGGGCATGCGACGGACCGGGCCGTGATCCTCGGGCTCAGTGGACTCGAGCCCGATACGCTCGACCCCGATGATGCCGAGCGCCTCGAAGGGCAGGTGCGAGAAAGCCAGCGCCTTGAGCCGCACGGGCTCGGGACCATTGCCTTCGATCCGGAGAAGGACCTGGTCTTTGACTACGGCCCAGCGCTGCCGGGACATGCCAACGGGCTGGTCTTCCGAGCGGTCGATGCCGCAGGCGAGACGCTATTGGAGGAGACCTACTACTCCGTCGGTGGCGGCTTTGTGGTTACCGCGCTGGAACTCGCAGCGTCCGACGAAGGCGGTGAGCGCGGAATTGATGAGCACGTGCGCGTCTGTCCATACCCGTTTGCGTCCGCGCGGGAGATGCTCGACATGGGACGCGAGTCCGGCCTGAGCATCGCCGAGATGAAGCGCGCCAACGAGATTGCCTGGGACACCGACACCGGCGATGCTGCCAGTCTCGACGCTCGGCTCGATAGCGTGTGCCAGGCCATGAACGACTGCATAGACAGGGGCTTGCGCGTCGATGGCGTATTGCCCGGTGGACTCGGGGTGCGACGCCGCGCACGCGGCATCCATGAGCAGCTCGTCGCCGAGCGTGGGCGCAACCTCGTGCAGCCGCACGCCGAGACCGACTGGCTGGCGGTCTACGCGATGGCCGTTAACGAGGAGAATGCGGCCGGTGGCCGAGTCGTGACGTCACCGACCAATGGCGCCGCGGGTGTGGTGCCCGCCGTCATGCGCTACTACCGGGATCACTGCCGCGGCGCGGACGACGCTGGCATCAAGGCGTTCATGTTGACCGCATCAGCTGTCGGCGGTCTGATCAAACACAACGCGTCCATCTCTGGTGCCGAGGTCGGTTGCCAGGGTGAGGTGGGCTCGGCCTCTGCCATGGCTGCCGCTGGACTTTGCGCTGCGCTCGGCGGCAGCAATGAGCAAGTGGAGAACGCCGCCGAGATCGCGCTGGAGCACCACCTCGGGATGACCTGTGATCCGGCGGGAGGACTGGTGCAAGTGCCGTGCATCGAGCGCAATGCGCTGGGTGCCATCAAGGCCGTCTCTGCCGCATCGCTTGCGCTCAGAGGTGATGGCAGTCACTTCATGCCGCTCGACAACTGCATCGAAACGATGCGCCAGACCGGCATCGACATGAACCACCGCTACAAGGAGACCTCACTCGGTGGTATCGCGGTCAATCTGCCGGAGTGCTGATGCTGTTGAGGTGTTCGGTGGCTACGAGCCAAACCACTCGTCGAAGACCGCCAGCACCGTCTCGGTAAACATCGCATCGTTGATGTGGCAATCCAGCTCGATCAGGCGAGTCGATTCCGGCATGGTTTCTCTCAGCGTGTCGGCAAAGGCCTGAATGCCACGTGGGTTATGCAACGGTGCGCCCTCGCGGTCCCATTCGTTGCATCCCTGCATGGGCATGATGAAAGCCGACTTGTTGGTGGCGAGTGCCAGTCGTTCCGTGTGAGCCCTGGCGACAGCGCAGCGTTCCTCGTCTGACAACGCGATGGCCGTCAGTAGACGGTTGTGTGCGTGGACGTCGTGAGACGCCCACCGTGTGTCCAGCGGTTGCCACCCGGGTACATCCACCAGGTCATGACAGCCCGGGGCCACGATTTGCGGTATCCCGTTCAATGCAGCGGCGGTCATGCGTTCCGGCCCTGCGGACACGGGAGATCCATACAGATCGTTACCGATCTCTTGCGTTGCAAAGTCCATGACGCACACAAACCGACCTTCGGCCGCCAGGTTTTCAAACGCTCGCCCTCCCATGCCTGTCGGGTGGAATACCGCTACTTCATAGCCGCGCTCTTCCAGTGCGGGTTTTAGCTCGACCATGTAGCGCAGCACGGTTGTGCCGAACGATGTCATGCCGATCATCGGTTTGTCGGGGTCAGGCTTTTGTACCGCCTTCGCTGCACCCAGTACCGCACCGGCAGCCTGGCTCAGTGATGCCTTGCATATGCTGTTCAGCCCGTACAGTCCGCCTGCCCAGAGAATCATCTGCACGTCGGCAGGTATGCGCTCGGTGGGTAACAGCGGCGAGAATGCGATGGTCGACACGATGTACTTGGGTACGCCCAGCGGCAACGACAAACACACATCCAGTGCCAGGTCGGTGCCCATGGATCCACCCAGGATGATCACGCCGTCTATCTCACCCTGCTGGTGCAGCGTGGAGGTCAGACGGGTGGCACCGAGGGACATGACTTGCATGGCCGCGTTTTCGTCGTCCAGTGCGATGGCATCGGCAATGGAGCTGTCACCGGCAACCGCGACGTCGTGCTTGGATATGTCCGTCGGGTCCCGTGGGTCGTGCAGAACGCTCACGTCCATGGTATGGACGTGGCTACCTTGGTCCACGATCACGCTTTCAAGAAAGCGCAGCTCTGCATCCTTGGTGTCGTAGGTGCCGATGATGAGGATGGTCTTGGTCACGAGGATCGCTCATCTACAACGGGTTGCTGCTCATGGCCGCATCGAGGGCGGCAATGATCCTGGCCGTTTCGGTCTCCGTGATGATCAGCGGGGGAGACAGGATGACATTGGGACCAGACACTCTCACCATCACGCCATTGGCACAGGTGTCCTGGTAGATGGCTCCTGCGATCGCCTTGTCGGGTGCGGCTTTTGTCTTGCGGTTGGATGTGAGTTCGATCGCTGTCATCAAGCCATGGCCACCACGTACGTCTCCGATGATTTCGTGCTTGTCGGCCAGTGCCCTGATGCCATCGAACAATTGTATGCCGCGCGCCGCAGCGTTCTCGTTGACGGCCAGTCGTTGCGTTTCCTTGATGCATGCTACGGCGGCTGCTGCACCGACCGGATGGCCGGAATAGGTGTAGCCCGATCCGATGGCGCCCGCGCCAGAGGTGTCACTCTCGAAGACGTCAGCGATCTTCTCGTTCAGCAGCACGGCACCGAAGGGGAAGTAGCCGTTGGTGATGGCCTTTGCGGTACACATCATGTCCGGCTGTACGCCCCATAGCCTTGAGCCCGACCAGGCGCCGGTCCGCCCGAAGGCGGTAATGACTTCGTCCGCGATCAGCAGGATGTCGTGCTTGTTGCATATCTCACGCACCGCGGGCATGAACGTCTTGTGCGGTGGGATGACACCGCCGGCGCCGAGTATCGGCTCCATGATGAATGCCGCAATGGTGTCCGCACCTTGAAACGCAATCTCGTCTTCCAGTGCAGCAATACAGTGTGCGGCGAGTTTTTCGGGGTCTGTTTCGTTGAAGGGGTTGCGGTAAGGGTAGGGCGCGGGGATGTGATAACACCCAGGCATCAGTGGCTCGTATTGCGTGCGAAAGTTGGCATTGCCGTTAATCGATGCGCCGCCGGTGTGCGTGCCGTGATAGCCCTTTTTCAGGCTCAAGTACTTAAAGCGTCCTTTCTCGCCACGGATCTTGTGGTACTGGCGAGCCAGGCGAAGCGCGATCTCGATGCTGTCCGAGCCGCCGGACGTAAAGAAGGATCGCACCATGCCTTCAGGTTCGAAGAAGTCCTGCAGCATCTCACTGAGCTCGATGACCTTGCCGTTCGTGGTGCCGCGGAAGATCGAATAGTAGGGCAGCTCGTTCAGCTGCTCGGTGATGGCTTGCTTTACCGGGTCACAGGAATACCCGAGGTTGACGTTCCACAGACCGCCTACGGCATCAATCATTTCTCTGCCATCCACATCGCGGATCACACTGCCTTCACCACCGGTGATGATCGCGGGTGGCTTCGCTTTCATTTCTGCCGGGTGCGCCATGGGGTGCCAGACGTACTCGGCGTTGTGCGCCTTGAGGAAGTTGGAATCTCTCACTACTTCAGCTCTCCAATCGTTTCGCCCAGATACCGGCGATGTGGGGCGGGATGTGTCCGCTCAAGTCGCGACTCAGGCTTTGCCCGGCTGCGACGAGTGCGTTGCTGCATTGTTCTGCGAGTGCGGCATCCATGCGCGATGCCGGCGCGGCGATGGCGATCGTGCCGATGGCCTCTCCATCAGCGCCAAAGAACGGCACTGCATAGGAGATGACCTCTGTTTCATAAGACTGATTGGCAGAGGCGATACCGCTGGCATGGGCTCTTGTGATGAGTGCTTGAACATCCTTGGCATCCGTCGCTGTCGTTGTCGTGTAGCTCTCGAGCGGTTTGGACAACACGCAATTGACGACATCTTGGTCACTGAAGGCCAGCATCGCGATGCCTGATGATGTCGCGTGAAACGGAAGAATCTCGGCTTCATCAAAACTGACGCGAGTACCGTGAGAGCCAGCGTCTTTCGAGTAGATCGATGTCATGCCCTTTTTCTCCGGCAATGCGGCATGAGCCAGCTCCTGAACGCTCTCAGACAATCTGTCTATGTAGGACTCGACGGTCTTGACCAGTGGGACCGTTTTTTCTCGAACAATCGACAGGCGGATGACCGCAGGCCCCAGGCGATAGGCCCGCGTGGTGTGGTGCTGTTCGAGATAGCCACAATTGCGTAATGCGGTCAGGTGTCGGTGCAGGGTGCCTTTGTCTACACCCGTCAGTGTCTTGAACTCGCTGAGACCGATGTCCGGGCGTGAAGCAGAAAAATATTCGAGGAGCCCGAGTGCTTTCTCGATCGTCGACATTCAGCCCTCCCTCCACTGATCCGAGCCTTGACAAGCCAAGTCCTGATGTTCAGGATCATATATTGAAACGAGGGTACACTATATGAACCGGCCATAGCGGGGCACAGTCGTGACTCAAGATCAGGTAAATCATCTGAGGGTGCAGCCGGTAACCGCCCCCCGGATGATCATTGGCGGTGCGTGCGTCGCGGCTTCAACGGGCCAGACACTCGATGTGGTGTCTCCCATTGATGGGCAAACCATCGCGGACTTGCCCAATGCAAGTGAAGAGGATGTGCATGCCGCCGTGGCGGCGTCTCGCAGCGCGTTCGACAACGGTGTGTGGGCACGCATGGCACCTGCCGCCCGCAAGCGCGTGCTACTGACCTGGGCTGATCTGATCGAAAAGCACGCCCTGGAGCTCGCGGTACTGGGTGTGCGTGACAACGGTACGGAGTTGTCGATGGCCCTCAAGGCCGAGCCGATGTCGGCAGCAAACACCATCCGTTACTACGCCGAAGCCATAGACAAGATCTATGGGGAAATCGCCCCCACCGATCCGTCCACGTTGGCGCTTATCCATAAAGAGCCGGTTGGCGTGGTCGGTGCGATCGTGCCGTGGAACTTTCCGCTGATGATTACGGCCTGGAAGATCGCACCTGCCCTCGCTGTGGGCAATAGCGTCGTGCTCAAGCCTTCCGAAGTGGCATCGCTGTCGGTATTGCGCATCGTGGCCCTCGCGCTTGAAGCGGGCTTGCCAGAGGGCGTCTTGAACGTGGTAACCGGCGAAGGTCCGATCGTTGGCCGCGCGCTGGCGACATCGATGGACGTTGACGCCCTGGTGTTCACCGGCTCCGGCAGGGTCGGACGCAAGCTGATGGAGTACGCGGCTCAGTCCAATCTGAAGCGCGTCTTTCTGGAGCTTGGTGGCAAGTCTCCGCACATCGTTTTTGACGACACGCAGGATCTTGACCAGGCCGCGCAGTCGGTAGTGGCTGGAATTTTCAGAAACTCAGGGCAGGTGTGTATCGCCGGGTCGCGCCTGTTGGTGCAAGACAGCATTCACGATGCCTTTGTCGACAAGATCGTTGCCTTGACTCAGGAGATGCGCGTCGGTGATCCGCTGGACATGAATACCCAGATCGGTGCGGTCAGTTCGGCCGAGCACCTTGAACGCGTGTTGGCAACCCTCGAGGGTGTGGAGTCCATCGAGACCGGTGGTAAACCCATGCTGCAGGAAACCGGGGGCAGCTACATGCAGCCAACCATCGTCACCGATATGTCGGCGGACGACCCTCTGGTAAGAGATGAAGTGTTCGGTCCCGTGTTGACCGTATCTCGTTTTACGGATGAAGCCGACGCCGTTACCCAGGCCAACAACAATGAACTCGGCCTGGCTTCTGGTGTATGGACATCAAACCTCGGACGCGCCCATCGCATGATCTCGGGATTGCGAGCCGGTGTGGTTCATGTGAACACCTACGGCGGCGCTGACAATACGGTGCCTTTAGGTGGTTTCAAGCAGTCGGGTAATGGGCACGACAAGTCCTTGCATGCGATTGACAAGTTCATCAACAAGAAAACGGCGTGGATCAAGCTTTGAGCACGCCAGCCTCATCGGATACCGATCTGTATCTGTTTGATGAGGCGCAGCCGCCTGTGGCTGATGGCGGCTTCAAGAGTGAATGCCCACCAGACAAGAAGGTCAAGGTGGAGGATCTGTTCAGGTTCTCGCGCGGGCGAGGGGATCTGCAGGTTTCCCTGGTGGCGGCAGGCATCGCCGTTTTTTTTCTGGTGTGCTTCTGGACGCAGACCGGCTGGAGTGATCGCACATTGCCCGACGAGCTGGGTGCTTATGTTGCCCATCAGCTCGGACTCATCGAACTCGATGGGCGCGTAACACGCCTTGGCCGTATCCTGAAACAGTCGTGGGTGGCGCCCATGTTGTGCTTGCTGGTGTTGGTCCCGGCGGCGCTCTGGAATCTGCGTTCATCCCTGAAGGAGCATCAGTGGCGCAAGCGCTTCCTGCTGCCGACCAGCGCCTACCTTGAAGTGACCAGGTACGTCGCGGCCCTGGAATTTGTCGCCTATTTCATCGCCTACACATTGGTGGTTCCCTGGCTCGGGTATCTGGTATCCACCGTTTTGATGGGAACCCTGCTGCCATGGCGTCTGGGGTACCGTGGCCGCACCTGGTTTGTGCGTAGCCTGTTGGCGAGTCTCGGGGTGGTTGTCGTGTTTCGCACCTTCCTGCAGATCAAGACGCCGGTTTCCATCTGGCTCTACGATCAGCTTCCGACCGCGCTTCGCGGCTTCATGCTGACGTACTTCTAGGGATTGGGCGATGGAAGCGTTTGTCGCCGGTTTACAGAGTCTGATGGCGCCGTCTGTCCTCGTCGCGATCGTGATCGGATCGGTGGGCGGTGTGATCATCGGGGCCGTGCCCGGCATCGGGCCTGCGATCGCGATCGCGATACTGTTGCCGGCGACTGTCTTTCTGGATGATTTGGTCAGTCTGGTGTTGCTGCTGGGCGTCTATGGCTCTTCGATGTACGGCGGTGCGATACCCGCCATCCTGATCAACACGCCCGGCACACCGGTCAACGCGCTGACGACCTACGATGGCTATGCGATGACGCGCCGTGGCGAGGCATCGCGCGCCTTGTCGCTCGCTTACTCATCTTCGTTTGTCGGGGGTTGCTTTTCCATCTGCATGGCGCTGGTTGCCTTGTTTGTCTTCGGGCCTTACCTGCGGGATCTCGGCGCGCTCTTTGGTCAGCGCGACATCATGATGGCCGCGATCCTGGGCGCGGTACTTCTTATCGCGGCCCACCGTCAAACGATGGGTATTGCAGCCATGCTGTTCGGGTTCGGCTTTCTGATTGCCATGATCGGGCGGCAATCGACTCGGGGTATCGACCGATACACCTTCGGGATCGACTACCTGTATTCCGGTTTCAACCTGATCGTTGTGATCGTGGGCATCTTTGCCTTGAGTCAGGCGCTCAATCTCATGGTGGGCAAGGATGATGACCCGCCGGAGGCACGAATCACTGGAGGGCTGCTGAGCGGTTTCAAGGAGCTTGCACGCAACAAGATCATTGCTTTGTGTTCTGCCTGCTACGGGACACTCATGGGCATCATCCCGGGAGTGGGAGAGTTTGTTGCGCAGTTCTTCAGTTATTCAACGGCGCGCGCGCTGTCGAAGGAGCCGGCGCGTTTTGGTCATGGATCCTCTGAAGGTCTGGTGGCATCCGAGACATCCAATAACGCCGTTCCGGCAGCGGCGATGATCCCGTTACTGGCGCTGGGTGTTCCTGGTGAGGCGCTCACGGCCATGATGATGGTGGTGTTCTTTGATGCTGGCATCAAACCCGGGCCGGATATCTTCGAGAACAACCCGGATTTTCTGTTCAGCTTGTTCTCGGCCCTGCTGATCATCAATGTGCTGGTGTTGGCAACGCTGTTGATTTCAACGAGGTACATCGCAAGGATGATCTACATCCCGAATCGCTTCCTGGGTGCGTTCATCATGATCCTGGCCTTTGTCGGGGTCTATTCGATTCGTAATAGCTTGACCGATTGCATCTTTGCCGTTGTCTTCGGCTTCATCGGTTACGTTCTGCGTCGCCTCGACTGGCCGCTGGTGCCAATCGTCCTGGGTCTGGTGCTCGGCTCGATCATTCTCGAGCGGCTGACGGCAGGCTCCGGTCAGATCAAATCGGCGATTGACCTGATTAACCGCCCGGTGTCGGGTGTGTTGTTCGTGATGATCCTTTTGGTCGTTGGGTTCATCATTCTGACGTCTCTTAAAAACAGACGGACTGACTATCAAAATTGACCAACCTAGAAACTCACCACCCAAGAGGGAATATCACAATGAGAAAAATAGCCACCGTCGCAGCATTGGTCGCGGCATCCGCGCTGGCCATCGCGGCGCCTGTACACGCTGACTACCCGAATGGCCCGGTGCAATTCATCGTGCCATGGCCTCCAGGTGACTTTGAAGATATCCTGACGCGGATGATCGCCGCGGAATTTCAGGAGCAGACTGGCGAATCAGCGTCTGTCGTGAACCGCCCGGGTGGTGGTGATGGTCCGTTTCCAGGCGCACTCGAAGTGCTGGATGGACCTGCTGACGGTTCGGTTGTTGGCTCTTTCGTGATCGGTGTGCCGATCGTCGGCCCGAAGATCGACATCGGTATCGAAGAAGACAGCTTTACGCCGGTCGGCATCTTCCTGACCTATCCCTTTGTGCTCGCAGCCTCCGGCGATGCGGAATATTCCAACATGGCGGAACTCGCGGCTCACGCCCAGGACAACGATGTCGTGCTGGGTCACTTTGGTGCAGGCTTGACGCCTACACAGGCATCGTTTGCAGCTGCCAAGCTGATGGACTTCGAGTTTGCTGACGATTCAGCCTTCGATATGCTGGACTGCAACACCTTGTCTTCAGGCGATGCGGACGTCATCAACACGACCCTGGCGCTGATCGAGCCCTGCCTCGATGACATCAACGTATTGGCCAACATCGGCGCTGACCCGATCGAGAAACTCTCAGGGGTTGAGACGTTGTCTGCCCAATCGGGTGTGAACGATATCGAACTGTGGAACGGCCTGTTTGTAAAGAAGGGCACGCCGCAAGAAGTGATTGACGTGCTGTCTGACATCGCAAGCGCTGTAATGGCAGGCGAAGAAGCGCAGCAGTTGATGACCGAAACGGGTGCTCGTGTGTACTGGCAGGGGATGGAGGAGTCCGCCGCGCGGATCGAAACCGACCGTACCAAGAGCGACGAGATCGCGACCATCATCGCTCAGTAGAGGCCACCTTTCGGGGTGGCTGGATGTATCGGCCGCCCCGATGAAGGAATGCTGTGATGAAACGAATAAAGCTTGGAATCCTGCAGACCAACCACGACAAGAGTGTTGAGGTGGGTGATGCCTTTCCCGATGATGCCCATCGCTTTCGCGATCTGTTTGATGCGCAAGACGACAGGTTTCAGTATCGGGTCTACATGACCATCGGTGGAGAAGTTCCGCAAGACCTGGATGAGCAGGATGCCTTCATGATCACGGGCAGCCCGCTCAGCGTGCTGGACCGGCATGTGTTCACAGACGATCTGCTGGATTTCATTCGCCGCTGTGATCAGGCCAAGAAACCATTGTTGGGTGCCTGTTTTGGTCATCAGGCCATCGCACTGGCTTTGGGTGGACACGTGGAGCGCTCTGTTGCTGGCTACAACGTCGGTATCGAAGACACCCGTTTTCATACACGCAGGGACTGGATGACACCGGAACGGGACAGCTTGCCGCTCTACGTGTTTCACGAAGACCAGGTCACGCAATTGCCAGCGGACTGCACCTTGCTGGGCTCAAGCGCAAAGTGTGAACACGCAAGCTTTGCGAAAGGCGATCACATCTTCACCACGCAAGCACACCCCGAGTTCTCACATGACTTCATGTCCTGCGTACTGCGATTCACCGAGAGCAAGATGCCCGCGCAGGACGCAAGGCGTGGGTGGGAGAGCTTGGCATCAAGGCAAGAGGGTTACGTGTTTGGTACATGGGCCACCAACTTCTTCAAGAAGGCGATCAACCATGCATGACGACGGATTTCTGAACCTTCTGGATCACGATAGCTTTAGCCATGGCGTGCCCCACGCAACGTTTGCACGTCTGCGCAAGGAAGACCCGGTGTCGTGGAATGACGGTGATGAGGACACCAGAGGATTCTGGAGCCTGACACGTCATGCGGACATCGCCCTCGCTAACAAGGACAGCCAGGTTTTCAGCTCCGCTCAGGGTATTCGTCTGGAGGATCAGAGCCATGAGGAGTACCTGGCGCGTCGTACCTTCCAGGAAACGGACAAGCCTGAACATTCAGTTGTACGCCGAACGGTAAATCCGAGCTTTGCCATGCCAACAGTGGCAAGGTTTGAAGCCCTCATTCGGGAGCTGGCGTCCGACATTTGCGACAAGGCACTCGCGGTTGACGAGTTTGACGCGGTTGACGGCATTGCCAAGCAGCTGCCCATGATGATGTTGGGTCGCATCCTCGGTGTGCCCGATGAAGATCTGGACTGGCTAGTCGAGAAAGGCGATGCGCTGATCGGCAACTCTGATCCTGACTTCACTGATCATGTTGTCGACAAGATGGACACCAGTGCGTATCGCATGATGCCGTTCCGCAGCCCGGCAGGGGTCGAGCTCTATGACTATGCAGAGGATCTGCTGCGCAACCGTCGAGCAGTGGCGGAGGAGGGCATTCTGGCGAAGATGCTGCGCGATGAAAATGGATTGAAAGGGCTGGATTTCAAGAATTTCTTCTGCCTGCTGGTAGCGGCAGGCAATGACACTACCCGTTACTCCATAGCGATGGCGCTGAATCTTCTGGCGCACAAGCCCGAGCTGATCGCACAGCTCAAGTCGGGGCAGTACTGGGATACCTGTGCCGATGAATTCGTACGGCTTGCATCTCCCACGATGCACTTTCGGCGCACCGCAACACAGGATGTCGAGTTGCATGGCAAGACGATTCGCGAAGGCGACAAGGTGTTGTTGTGGTTTGTCTCCGGCAGCCGTGATGAAACGGTATTTGAAAACCCGCATGACTGTGAGCTGGGGCGGTCACCTAATCGTCATCTTGCCTTCGGGCAAGGCGGGATGCACGTATGCCTTGGCAGGCACCTGGCCAAACTTGAAGTGCGTATCGTGCTCGAAGAGTTGGTCAAGCGTATCGATACCTTCGAAGCGATTGAAGCGCCGGCCTGGACACGGTCCAACTTCATCTGTGGTGTCAAGAAGCTGCGTGTTCGCGCGACGCGGGCGGCGTAAGTCATGAGTACGATCACCCGCACGCGTGTCATGTTCTGCGACATGCTCAATCTGCCACGTGGCAAGTATGTGCCGGTTGATGTGGCGGCTGGTGGGTCCATCGGTTTTGCTCGCGGTGCCTTTGCTGTTTCCTACGACCGTGATTTGATTCCGGTGCCCGGCTGCGGCGTCTACGATGGACTGCCGGATATGGAGCTGGTGCTGGATGACGGGCGCCGAACAGGCTGGCAGGCCGGGACCGAGATCGCCTTGGGCGACCTGCACATCAACGACGAGGTGTTTGGTCTGTGTCCGCGCAGTACACTGAAGCGGGCGGTGAAAGACTGGGCCGATCTGGCTTATCGCCCGATGATTGGCCTGGAGACCGAAGCCTTCCTGTTTCAGCGCGATGCCGACGGTGTCTGGCGACCGTACGACACGCCGGGCGCGTTTGTGTACGGCACCGGTCCAGAGAACGATCCCAAGGGGGTGATGGACGATATCTGGGAGGCCGCTCACCGGGCCGACATTCCGATAGAAAGCATGAACGGCGAATTCGACAATGGTCAGTTCGAGCTGACCTTGCGCTTTGACCATGCTCTCAAGGCTTGTGATGATGCGTTTCTCTTGAAAACCATGGCGCGTGAAATCGCGCTGAAGAAAGGGCTGCTGTTGACCTTTCTGCCAAAACCCATCCCTGATCGTGGTGGATCAGGCTTGCATGTGAATTTCAGTTTTTCTGACGAGGATGGCAACAATCCGATAGCACCCGCTGGCGAGCTGTCCGATCTCGCGCGGCACTGTATGGCGGGCCTGATCAAGCATCATCAGGCACTCGCTGGTCTGCTGGCGACCACGGTCAATAGTTATGATCGATTGTCTGCCGGTAGCCTTGCAGGCTATTGGGCAAACTGGGCCGAGGATCACCGCCTGGTGACCACACGTTGTTCAACCGGATCGGCCAGATCCGCACGTCTTGAACATCGGATGGCCGATTGTGCGACAAACCCGTACCAGGCGGTTGCCGCTGTGCTTCAGGCCGCTCGCCTGGGCGTCGACAAGCAGCTTCCGCTGCAAGCACCCGAAGATCTTGACGGCGTGGACAACGTACGCGAGACGCGGCATATCCCGTCCGGGTTGGACAAGTCGTTGAACGCCCTCGACAAGGATGCCACTCTGCGCCGCGCAGTCGGGGAAGCGTACTGCGACGCGCTGCTTTACCTGAAGCGCGATGAGTACAAGCGATTGCAGGGCAAGAGCGTCGATGAGGTTCGCGATTTCTACTTGCCATTCATCTAATTAACATGTTAATTAATTGGCATGCCGCACTTCCACATTGAGTACTCAGCCAACATGGAAGGCGTCGTTGACATCGGCGAGCTGTGCGAGACGGTACGCGCCGCTGCTGCGGACATCGATACCTTCCCGACGGCGGGCATTCGTGTGCGAGCCACACGCGTCGATCATGTCGCGATGGCGGACGGCAATGCCAAGCACGGGTTCATTGATCTTTCGATCCGCTTGCGTGAAGGGCGGCCGCAAGACGTCAAGGAAGAGGCTGTGACCCGTATCTTCGCTGTGTTGAGGGCATTCATGGCGCCTGCGATGGAGACGCATTCGATCGCCTTGTCTGCCGAGATGCGTGATATCGATGCAGCACTATCGCCTAAATTCGGCAATGTTCGTGACCACATGGAGTCCCCTGAATGAGCGCCCTCGACGACAACATCAGCACGCTGTCCGGGTATCTGCACCGCTTCAAGGCGAGCGGTATCCAGAACCGCATCGCAGGCAAGGACGTTCCGGGTCAAGGCGGGGTCTTTCAATCGACGTCCCCGGTAGATAAAACGGTTATCTGCGATGTCGCACGGGGTACCGCTACCGACATCGATGCCGCGGCCGGTGCAGCCCATGACGCATTTGCTGCGTGGCGTGACCTGCCGGCGGACGAGCGCAAGAAGATTCTCATTCGGATCGCTGAAGGGATTGAAGCACGGGCCGAAGAGATCGCACTGTGCGAATGCTGGGACACGGGGCAAGCCTTTAAGTTCATGTCCAAGGCGGCGTTGCGTGGTGCGGAAAATTTCCGGTACTTCGCCGATCAGGTAGTGCAGGCCCGTGATGGTCAACACCTGAAGTCACCCACACTGATGAACATCACGACACGCGTGCCGATCGGGCCGGTGGGTGTGATCACGCCGTGGAACACGCCCTTCATGCTGTCCACCTGGAAGATCGCCCCCGCCCTGGCAGCCGGTTGCACCGTGGTGCACAAGCCCGCGGAAGCATCGCCGCTGACCGCGCGACTATTGGTGGAGATTGCCGAAGAGGCGGGCTTGCCGCCGGGTGTGTTGAACACGGTCAACGGCTTTGGTGAAGAGGCGGGCAAGGCCCTCTGCGAACACCCGAAGATCAGGGCCATCGCCTTTGTCGGTGAATCTCGCACGGGCAGCCTGATCACGAAGCAGGGCGCTGACACGCTCAAGCGCAACCACCTTGAGCTCGGTGGGAAGAACCCCGTCATCGTCTTTGAGGATGCCGACCTTGATCGTGCATTGGATGCGGCGATCTTCATGATCTATTCGATCAATGGCGAACGCTGCACATCGTCCTCGCGCCTGCTCATACAAGATACCGTCCGCGAAGCGTTTGAAGCGAAGCTGATCGAGCGCGTAAACAACATACGAGTCGGGCATCCGCTTGATCCCGCGACCGAGGTCGGGCCACTGATCAACGAGGAACACTTCAACAAGGTGACGAGCTACTTCGATATCGCAAAAGATGACGGTGCGGTCGTTGCCGCAGGCGGCACAACCGTGGGTGATGAAGGCTACTTTGTTCAACCAACGCTGTTCACGCAGGCAGACAATCAGATGCGTATCTCGCAGGAAGAGATCTTTGGGCCCGTGTTGACCTCGATCCCGTTCAGCACGGAAGAAGAAGCGCTGCAGATGGCCAACGATATTCCCTATGGTCTGACCGGCTACGTGTGGACCTCCGATCTGACGCGCGCGCTGCGATTCACGGACAAGCTTGAAGCCGGGATGATCTGGGTCAATTCAGAGAACGTGCGCCATCTTCCAACGCCGTTTGGCGGTGTGAAAGCCTCCGGGATTGGTCGCGATGGTGGTGATTGGTCCTTCGAGTTCTACATGGAGCAGAAACACATCGGCTTTGCCACCGGCGAGCACAAGATATCTCGACTGGGAGCACGTTAGTGGTCTGTCCACATGATAGTTTCTGCCTCAGAGCCTGCGTGTACCTTGCCGGCAAGGCGCATCGACGACGATGCACTGGAGTGCATCAAGGAGATGCAACGCAGACCGGAAAGGCACACGTAGGCTCCCGAAGGGCGAGGCTGGGAGCCGCGCCGGACTGCGTTGGCCCCGCTCGACGTAGGCCCACTACGCCTTCGCGAACCCGCCTTGCCGCCACGGCTCCCAGCCTCGCTGAGGCTGAAACTATCATGTGGACAGACCACTAGATGCCCGTACCTGCACCCAACCTATACCCTGACTTCAATACGATCCGGTTGAGCCATGCCTGTTTGAACGTCAGCGATCTGGCGGCGTCCAAAACGTTCTACACCGAAATTCTGGGGCTTCAGGTCACCGATGAATCCGATAGCCACGTTTACTTGCGTGCCATGGAGGAGCGCGGCCATCACTGTTTGATCCTTCAACAGTCAGCTCAAGCTGGCACGGTCGAGGTGCTCGGATTTAAGACCTTTGATGAAGACGATCTGGACAAGGCCGAGGTCTACTTCAAGGGCAAGGGCCGGCCGACGCAGTGGGTAGAGCGCCCTTATCAGGGGAAGACGCTGCTCACATCAGACAACATGGGCATACCGCTCGAGTTCTATCACAAGATGGATCGCCTGGAGCCGATCCATCAACAGTACGCCCTGTACCGTGGCGTCAAGCCGCTGCGCATCGATCACTTCAATTGTTTCAGTCACGACGTTGATGCTTCCGTTGCGTTCTATTCCGACTTC
>CALLMF010000046.1 GCA_938006335.1 uncultured Granulosicoccaceae bacterium
CAGCTCTTTTTCGCCCCGCAGGTTGACTGCCAGAGCCACGTACATCGTCTTGTTCTCGACCCGCTGATTCTTGCGGATCTTCATCACGATGCCGTCCAGGTACAGAATCGGATAAAGCGGATCGAGTGGTCGGCCCTGCCATTCGTTGACCTGCTCGATCACGCGGTCGGTGACCTTGGACACCAACGTGGCGGAGATCTCGGCGTCGTAGAGCTCCTTGAAGCTCTCGACGATGTCCCGATTGGATTGGCCCCGGGCGTAGAGCGCGAGGATCTTCTCGTCCATGCCGGTGACACGGCGTTGGCCCTTGCGAACGAACACCGGTTCGAAATCGCCTTCACGGTCGCGCGGGACCTCGATATCAACTGGGCCGTTGTCGCCAGACACTCGCTTGCGCGAGATGCCATTGCGGCTGTTTCCAGAGCCATTACCGACAGGGTCGTGCTTCACGTACCCCAGGTGCTCATCCATCTCGGCTTCTAGTGCCGTCTCGATGGTCATTTTGGTCAGCTGACGCATCACCGCACTCAGATCAGCGTCTGTCTTCATGCCCTTGACCAGTTCTTTGGCCATGGCCTTGAGCTTATCGTCGTCCACTACATCTTCCATCAGATCTGCCCTCTACAGGTTGCCAGATCCGATGGCGTTTACACAGTAATTAGGACAGTCTCTACCTGATCTGGGGCAGTCACCCTTGATCCGGAAAGCCTTACTTTCGACACTCGTGTAGTACTCTAGCAGCCCTGTTAGCCTGCAGAATAGCCGTGTCGATAACGCTTGAATAACGTTTTTCCGCAGTCTCGCCATCTTTTTTCAGACGCTGGTGTACCTGGCTCCTTACGCCACGTTGACAGCATGCAGGGGTGAATGCAAAGTGACTCGGCGACATCGTTTACCTGAACTCCTGGCAATCCGCTTAATCGAACTGCCGTCGCCTTGAATTCGTCGCTGTCGGAAGATGTCAACCCGTTCTGGACGGCTAGCTCGTAGTTACCGTCATTTTCTTCTGCACTAGCGGCATAGTCGGGAAGTTGACCGCAGCGGTTGCTCCCTGATCGGCAAGCTCGTCTGGTGTATACGGATTGATGACGACTCGATCGGGTGGTGCAAGCGCTATCGGTCGCCCGTAAACGAACCGCTTGGGGTGGCGGCGGTAGTTCTCGCCAAGCTCGCTCTGACGCGTCACGATTACCTCGCGATGGCGGCCGGTAAACACCTGTTCGGACGTGTAGCCTGCAAGCCCCGAGTAGTAATGATCGAAGTTGTACCAGCTGAAGTAGCGCTCGTGCCATGCTCTGGCGCGCGCCGCGCTGAGTAACCCGTCCGGATAGTCCGGCTGACCTTTCATCGTCGCGAACTGGACTTCCGACATCTCGCTGTCGTTGCCGACTCGCGGCCGGCTGTGGCTGAGCATGATGCCCAGTTCCAGCATCTGTTCAAGGAGACGATGGGCAGTCATCGGAGCACCGCGATCCATTTTGGATCGTCAGTTGACAGGCGGCAATTCGATATCGCGTTGGCGCCTCATCCATCAGTTGCGTGGCGAGTGCAGCGTTCTACTTTGAGAAAAGCATCCACCCCAGCACGTACCGACTGAACAGATCAAACACGACGTAGAGCGTCAAGTACACCGAAGGTCTTAGGGTACGTAGCTTCGAGCAATCCAATGTCCGGACCTCGTTTGGTGCGCAGGCCCGCAGCCGCGGAACGGTATGTCGTTGCGGTTCTCGCCGGTCACGGCGATCGCCGTTCCGTCAATGTTTGCGCAGGATTCGGTACAGCGTGCTCAACGAGCACGAGCTATGTTCTTCATCGAGCAGTGCGCGATGGATCTCGCGCGGTGGCTGATCGGCAAAGCGCTCTTCGTCTATGTCCGCTAGCACTTCGGTCCGTTGCTCGTCACTAAGCGCGCGGCTGAACGAACGAGACTAACATAGCAATCGTTTCGTAGGCCTGTCGGTGCGCTTCTAGGAGAAGCGTCTGGATCCACAGGACCCCTGAATATTGAACGCATCAAGGGCAAAGCGCGAGGCGTCTCCACTCGATAAACGAACCCGCGGTTGATACGCGCAATCAACCCCGTGCTGCCAACGCCTCAAAATACCGAGCCACACCTTCCGCCCCCGGATCCACCACACCGGCCAACGCCGCTTCCGGCACATACGCGGATCGTCCCGACCGAGCGGTTGCCATGCTTGCAGTATCGTCGGCGCCACGACGTGCAGCGACGGCGGCGGCGTTGATGTCCTTATCGACCAGGGCATCAAGCGCTGGCAGCAGTGCATCCACCATCGTGCGATGGCCGCGCTCTGCTCCGCCGTAGGCCATCATTCGATCGAGTCCTTCTCGCAAGGCAGCCACCGGCGATACCCCACGGCCCGAGGCGTCCGCGGCGGCGGAGAACAGGATCGCCAGCAGAACACCGCTGGATCCTCCCATGGTCGTCGACAGACGGTCGCCGAGTGCCCGATAGAGCTCGGTGATGTCCTCGAGAGGCAGCTGGTCGACGTCCGCTGCGAGCGCTCGCGCGGCACCGGCGACGGTGGAGCCGGTA
>CALLMF010000047.1 GCA_938006335.1 uncultured Granulosicoccaceae bacterium
TGATGATGGCAGGCCTGTACATACTGATCGCGCGATACAACCTGATCAAGAAGATGATTGGCCTCGGCGTGTTCCAGACGTCGATCTTCTATCTGTACATCAACGTGAGCAAGGTATCCGGTGGTACTGCGCCTATTGTCACCGACACGGTCCCCAAGAGTCAGTTCGGGGTGGATGCGGCAGCAGGTGTGGTGTACTCCAATCCCTTGCCACACGTACTCATCCTGACTGCGATCGTGGTGGGTATTGCCACCACGGCGGTGGCGCTCGCGCTGGTGATTCGTATTCACGAGGCCTACGGCACCATCGAAGACGATGAGATTCGTCTGATCGACAAACAGGATACCGACGCGTGAGCGAGCTCAGCGTATCGACAGCCGGTCAGATACCGGCGCTGCAGATCATCGTGCCGATGCTTGCCGCGCCCCTGTGCGTGCTGGTGCGAAACGCGCGCGCATCGTGGCTGATCGCACTTGCGGCGAGCGGCGTGTCTACCGTGACCGCCTGGCTACTGGTGTTGCATGTTGGTGAGCACGAGCCGATCCGCTATGCCTTGGGTGGTTGGCTGCCTCCCACCGGAATCGAGTACTACATCGATACCCTGAACGCGACCATGTTGTTGTTGGTGTCAGGAATATCGACTGTGGCACTGGTGTATGCGCGGGAGTCAATCGCCTCCAGCATATCCTCAGACCGACAGTATCTTTTCTATACATCGTGGCTGTTGTGCATCACCGGCCTGATGGGAATCGCGATAACGGGCGACGCGTTCAACGTGTTCGTCTTCCTCGAGATCAGTTCCATTGCCACGTACTCGCTGATTGCCTTCGGCAAGGATCGGCAGGCGCTGATTGCGAGTTTCCGCTACGTGGTCATGGGCAGTGTGGGCGCAAGCTTCATCCTGCTCGGTATCGGTTTTCTGTACGCGGCCACTGGCACGCTCAACATGGTGGATCTTGCGGCACGAATCCCTGTCACGGAGTCGCCGCGGGCGGTGCTGGTAGCGTTCAGCTTTCTCACCATCGGGCTGATGATCAAGGCAGCGATTTTTCCCTTGCATGCCTGGCTGGCCGACGCGTACCACCGTGCACCGATTGCCGCCACTGCGTTTCTGGCGGGAACGGCAACCAAGGTGTCGCTGTATGTGCTGATGCGGTTCTTCTACTCGATGTTCGGTGTGGATTACAGCTTTGGCAGCTTGTTTCTCAACTGGGTGCTGTTACCCGCCGCCGTCGGTGGCTTCGTGATCATGAGCCTGGTGGCGGTATTCCAGACCGATCTCAGACGCATGCTGGCGTTTTCCTCGGTCGCGCAGATCGGCTACATCGTCGCCGGTATTGCACTCGCCACACAGGCCGGACTCACAGCGGGCATTGTTCATATCGTCAATCACGGGGTGATCAAGGCGGCCCTGTTCATGGCGGTCGGCTGCATCCTGCTGCGAGCAGGGCACGTGCATCGCCCGAGTCTTGACTCACTGTATCGCCGCATGCCGTTCACCTGTACCGCGTTTCTGCTTGCGGGGTTCGGCCTGGTCGGCATACCGCTCACCGCCGGTTTTGTCAGCAAGTTCCAACTGATTCAGGCGCTGTTGGAGCGCGGGCTTTGGCCGATCGTTGTACTGGTGCTGGCAAGTTCACTGCTGGCCGTGGTGTACGTCGGTCGGGTGATCGAGATCATGCTGTTCCGGGAGGGTCGCTCGTCCGAGGGTGCGGCCAGCGGCGGCGTAGAGCACGGACACAGCACCGGTATCCACGAGGCGCCTCTGACCATGCTGGTGCCGATGTACGCCTTGCTCGCCTTGATGTTCTGGATCGGGATCAACGGTGAAGTGACGCTGGACCTGGCTGGTGAGGCTGCGCGGCAATTGCTTGAGGGCATGCGCGTGCTGACACCGGGAGGGGTCTCGTGAACGAGATCGTGAATCCGATCATCACACTGCTGCCGCCGTTGCTGGTGTTGCCGCTGATCTTCTACTACGGTGAGGCCAACCGTAATTTCCGTGAAGGCGTGATCATCGCCGCAGGCGTATTCCTGTTCATCGCAAACGTGATGATCTACCGCGATGTCATGGCAGGGGCCATGCCCGTCAGCGGGGAGATCCACTTGCTCGCCGGTTACTCACTGAAACTTTCGGCTGAACCGATGGGCGTGATGTTCGGCCTGCTTGCGAGTTTTCTCTGGGTGGTCACGACGGTGTACAGCATCGGTTACATGCGCGATCACGACGAGCCGTTTCAGACTCGTTTTTACGCCTGCTTTGCCATCGCGCTGGCGGCGGTCATGGGAGCGGCGTATGCGGACAACCTGCTGACCTTGTTTGTGGCCTACGAGGTACTGACCTTGTCGACCTATCCGTTGGTGACGCACTCCGGTACCGACAAGGCCAAGCGGGCAGGGCGGGTCTACCTTGGCATCCTGATGTGCTCGAGTATCGGGCTGTTGTTGCCTGCCATCATCTGGGTGGCAAGCCTTGCCGGTACGCTCGACTTCGTGCCTGGCGGCGTGATTGCGGACTCCGGTATCGGTCGCACCGGTATTGCCGTCCTGCTGGCACTGTTTGCGTTTGGTATCGGCAAGGCGGCGCTCATGCCCTTGCACCGCTGGTTGCCGGCGGCCATGGTCGCCCCGACGCCCGTCAGCGCCTTGTTGCACGCGGTGGCTGTCGTCAAGACCGGCGTATTCGCCATGCTCAAGATCGTGACCTACACCATCGGCATCGACACGGTCAGTGCGAGCGGTGCGGCGCAATGGCTGTTGCCGGTCGCCGCGTTCACGATCATCGCGTCATCCTGCGTGGCGTTTACCAAGGACAACCTCAAGGCGAGGCTCGCGTATTCGACGGTCAGCCAGCTCTCCTACATCGTGATGGCGGCGCTGCTCGCCACCACCATGTCCGTCACCGGCGGTGCCATGCACATCATCATGCATGCCTTCGGCAAGATCACGCTGTTCTTCTGTGCCGGCGCCATCCTGGTGACCGCACACAAGGAAAACATCTCCGAGATGGACGGCCTTGGGCGGCGCATGCCAATCACCTTTGCCGCCTTTGCGATCGCGGCCATAGGCATCATTGGCCTGCCACCACTCGGAGGTGTGTGGAGCAAGCTCATGATTGCCGGTGGTGCCATGGACATCAACGTGTTCTGGGCACTCGTGCTGATGGTGTCCACCTTGCTGAACATCGCCTATCTGCTTCCCATACCGATTCGGGCCTTCTTCTCACCCGATCCTGGTGTGGCGCCCGGGCAGCCATCGCCGCGCCAGGAAACATCCGCACCGATGCGCTGGTCGCTGATGCTGACCGCAGCCATCAGCCTGGTGTTGTTCTTTTATCCCGCACCACTGGTCGAGCTGCTGGCTCTTGTGCAATGGCGCTGAACGGACACCTGCAAAGACATGGCTGACATGCCCACCAAACCCATCGACAAGCTGTTCAAGCCCGTGCTGATCGCTTGTGGTGTGTTGTTGCTGCTGGACCTGGTGATTGACCGTCATCCCAAGGTGCCGGGAGAAGCGCTGCCGTTTTTCTACGCCATCATCGCAATGGCAACGTTTGTCGGTGTCATCTTCGCGTGCCGGTGGTTGCACGATGTGCTGCAGCGGCCGACGGACTTCTATGGGGCCGATGCCGTGGATGCCGAGGAGTATCCGCAGGACGGACTTGATCGCGTGGATGCAGCGCCTGCATCGGCTTCGCGGCGGCAAGACTCATGAGCCTGTTTGCTCCACCCGCGATCTATCTCGTCGCAGCGCTGATCTGCTGCTTTCTGCCGCGACGTGGTCGCGCGGTACTGCTGCTGGCGGTACCGGTGGCAGGCCTTGTATCGATATTCAGTTATGCGCCCGGCGTGCACGAGGTCGTGCAGGTGCTGGGCTTCGAGCTGAGTTTTGTTCGCATGGATGGCATGGCGCGAACCTTTGCTGTCATCTTCTCGATTGCGGCCGCGCTTGCCGCCCTGTATGCATTTCATGTTCACGACCGGCTCGAGCAGATTGGCACTCTGGTCTATGCCGGATCGGCCATCGGTGCGGTGCTGGCTGGCGACCTGATCACGCTGTTCCTGTGGTGGGAAGCGACGGCCCTTGCGTCGGTCTTTCTGATGTGGGCGAGACGTACCACCGGCGCCATGGCCACCGGCATGCGTTACCTGATCATCCAGGTGCTGTCGGGGGTGCTGTTGCTGACGGGCTTGCTGCTTCACTACTACGACACAGGATCCATTGCTTTCGATCAGCTGGGCGTGGTCAGTCCCGGAACGGCCTTCATCTTCGTGGCCTTCGGGATCAAGTGCGCCTTTCCGTTACTGCATAACTGGTTGGCGGACGCTTATCCCGCCGGCACCATCACGGGGACCGTGGTGCTGTCCATATTCACCACCAAGATGGCGGTTTACGCACTGGCGCGCGGCTACGCGGGTACCGAGATGCTGATCTGGATTGGCTCGGTGATGGCCTTGTCGGCGACCTTCCTTGCCGTCATCCAGAACGACCTTCGACGAACTCTCAGCTACAGCCTGATCGGTCAGCTTGGTTTCATGGTCGTGGGGGTTGGCATCGGCTCGGAGCTTGCCCTGAACGGTGCGATGGCCCATGCGTTCTGCAGCGTGCTCTACCAGGGCTTGTTGTTCATGTGCATGGGTACCGTCTTGTATCGCACGGGTACGTCGAAAGCCTCGGAACTTGGAGGGCTTGCCCGTACCATGCCGATCACTGCGGCGTGCTGCCTGGTCGGCGCCGCATCCATCAGTGCGGTGCCGTTGTTCTCTGGCTTTGTATCCAAGTCATTGACCTTGTCGGCCGCTGCCTACGACGGCCACTACTTCGCCTGGTATGCCTTGCTGATCGCCTCGATTGGCGTGTTATGCCACACGGCCATTCGAATTCCCTACACCGTATTCTTTGGCGAAGACTCCGGCAAGCGACCGGCGGAAGCACCGGTGCACATGCGCGCAGCCATGATTGTGACTGCCGCACTCTGTGTCGTCATAGGCGTCTACCCGGCGCCGCTATACGCCTTGTTGCCGTTTGAAGTGGACTACTCCTCGTACACGGTGGCCCATCTGCTGACGCAATT
Source organism: uncultured Granulosicoccaceae bacterium (assembly GCA_938006335.1). Lineage (GTDB taxonomy): Bacteria > Pseudomonadota > Gammaproteobacteria > Granulosicoccales > Granulosicoccaceae > Granulosicoccus. Next base: position 5,078 of record CALLMF010000047.1, read on the forward strand.
ACAGATGCTCGCATTTGCCGGCCTGAGCTATATCTGGTTGATGCGTCGCGGGCTGCTGACTGCTGACAAGGACGTGATGTTTCTGGACACCGACATCGTCTACCGGCGCTGGCTGCCAGCCGCGCTCCCCGCGGTGTCCTCCAGTATCACGGCGGTGTGGCATGCCTTCCAGAATCTGTGTCTGGGTGCATTGTCGTTTGCGTATCAACGTGTCGAGAAGGTCGCTGCACCGGGGGCAATACTGGCGCAGGGCTGGAGTGTCGGGACGATGATGTTCGTCGTGATCGTGGTCATGGCGGTGTTGTTGTTCGCCAACTTGTTGTAAGGCCGTTGGCGATCTGAATGACACCTCAGCTTAGGCCGCAATCTTGCAGAGGAAGCCGTACCTCTCAATGATTCAGTGTGCCTCGTGTCACTCAACGCACTCAACGCCCACCGCTGGAGCGGAGCCGTCCTGCGATCTCTCAGCCAGGATCTGGAGACGCGGACCGTTGTACTCGAACTCCATCCCAGCGCACTGGATACCGGTTTGTGCCTGCGCATCGTCATCACGAACTGCCGTAGCACGGTCACCGGTCAGCTCACAGGGGAAGGCACCGAGTCCAGGCGTTTGATTCATGAGCCTCTGGTACCGGCGGAGCCCACCGTCATTGCGCGCGACGGCGTACTGGCAGACGCCCCGGACTTCACGAGCGCGGTATTTGCAACGTCCGGTGGTCGGCTCGAAGTTGTCGGCGGCATCGCCAGTGTCGATGAGTTTGCCGTGGAGGCAGCAGACGCACCGCTAACGGCCGACGACCTCGCTGTGCTGGATCAGTGGCGACGCGCCGCTTGAGTCTTGTCAGGTAGCCAGCGCGCTGGCGTCCTTCGCCAGTGCGGTGATGTCCGACCACGCGCCCTTGGACACGAGATCCTTCGGGCACAACCAGCTGCCACCGACACAAAGCACATTGGGTAGCGCGAGAAATTCCGCGGCGTTACTCGTGGATATGCCACCGGTGGGGCAAAACACCGTATCGACGAAGGGGCCTCCCAGCGCCTTGAGCATGGGTACCCCGCCGGCCTGCATGGCCGGAAAGAACTTGACCGCGGTAAATCCGCCGTCGCGCGCACGCATGATGTCGGCCGAATTGGCGATACCGGGTAGCAGTGGCATCGACAGCTTCTGTGCACTCTTGCCGAGCGCTTCGGTGTAGCCCGGGCTGACAGCAAAGGTAGCGCCGGCATCCTGAGCACGAGCCAGGTCGTCGCCGTCCAGCGCCGTGCCAACACCGACAATGGCGCCCTCGACGTCGCTCATTGCGCGGATGGCATCGATCGCAGCGGGTGTTCTGAGGGTGACCTCGAGTACGCGTATGCCACCCGCCACGAGCGCCTCGGCGAGCGGTTTTGCGCTGGATGGGTCGTCGACCACAATGACCGGAATTACCGGTCCGGTGGTCATCAGTTCGCGGACATCAATCATGAGGGTTCCTGTGTGAGGCAATGAGGGTCGGGTCGATCAGGCGGCGGTGGTAGCGTTGGACGCGAACATGCTGATCGCGCCGGTTTCCGCGCTGGAGACGTGTTGTCGGAACACGCTGAACAACTCGCGGCCCATGTTTTCCGTATTCGAGGATAGATCTGGCACATCACTCGTGCGTGCTGCCCATACATCGGCATCGACCAGTGCGTCGAGTTCACCGGTGGTGCTGTTCACGCGCAAGATGTCGCCATCTCGCACCTTGGCAAGCGGCCCGCCCAGGAGACACTCCGGCGAGACATGGATTGCTGCAGGCACCTTGCCGGAGGCGCCACTCATGCGACCGTCGGTGACCAGTGCGACCTTGTGACCACGGTCCAGCAGCACGCCCAGCACCGGTGTCAGCTGATGCAGCTCCGGCATGCCATTGGCGCGAGGTCCCTGCCAGGCCACCACTGCAACAAAATCCTGATCCAGTTCTCCCGCCTCGAAGGCGGCTTTCAGTGCGGACTGGGAGTGAAAGACCTTGGCGGGCGCTTCGATTACACCATGCTCGGGTTTTACCGCCGAGGTCTTGATGACCGCGCGGCCGAGGTTGCCGTGCATGAGCCTGAGGCCCCCGTCGGCGAGGAAGGGTTTGGCAACGGGCGCGACGATGTCGAGATCAAGAGATTCTCTGGGGCCTTCACGCCAGTCGATGCCCCGCTCATCATCGAGGAAGGGCTCTTGCGTGTACTGGGCAAGACCACCCGGCCCAGCGACAGTCAGCGTGTCGGGGTGCAGCAGATTGGCATCGAGCAGCTCACGGATGACCAATGCCATACCGCCCGCGGCATGGAACTGATTGACGTCCGCCTGACCGCTCGGATAGACGTGGGTCAGCAACGGCACCGCGTGGCTGAGGTCATCGAAGTCGTCCCAGTTGATGATGATGCCGGCGGCACGGGCAATGGCCACCAGATGCAGCGTGTGATTGGTCGACCCGCCGGTGGCGAGCAAGCCAGCGATTCCGTTGACGATGGCTTTTTCGTCGATCACGCGCCCGACCGGTGTGTACTCGTTGCCCTTGGCGGTGATCGCAGCCGCGCGGTGCGTGGCGGCATCGGTGAGTGCCTGACGCAGGGGCGTACCGGGATTGACAAAGGCCGCTCCCGGCAAGTGCAGGCCCATGATCTCCATGAGCATCTGGTTACTGTTGGCCGTGCCGTAAAACGTGCAGGTTCCCGGGCCGTGGTAGCTCGCGCTCTCCGAGGCGAGCAACTCGGCGCGATCAGCCTTGCCTTCTGCGTAGCGCTGGCGCGTGCGCGCCTTTTCCTTGTTGGGAATGCCGGTAGTCATCGGGCCTGCCGGGACGAATATGGCAGGTAGATGCCCGAAGGCGAGGGCGCCCATCAGCAGGCCCGGTACGATCTTGTCGCAAATGCCGAGACACAGCGTTGCGTCAAACATGTTGTGCGAGAGGGCAACCGCCGTGCTCATCGCGATCACGTCACGGCTGAACAACGACAGTTCCATGCCATCCTGACCCTGCGTCACGCCGTCACACATGGCCGGCGTGCCACCGGCTACCTGAGCGGTTGCGCCCACGGTACGTGCCGCACGACGAATCTGATCCGGGTAGTCGTGGTATGGCTGGTGTGCGGAGAGCATGTCGTTGTACGACGTGACAATGCCGATATTGGTCGCTGTTTCCGCATGTAATACGATCTTGTCGTCAGCGGGTACAGCAGCGACAGCATGGGCGATGTTGGTACACGACAATGCGCCGCGGTGGGGATGCCGGTCGGCGAGTTTATCCAGCCGTGCAAGGTAGCTGTCACGCGTTGGCTTGCTTTTGTTGCGGATGCGTTCGGTTACCGCTTCAACGGTCGAGTGCAAAGTGGACATGTCGTCGCTCGGATGTCGGTAGACTTGTTACCGTTGGCCCGCCAGTATCTCATGTTGAGCTCTACATACGGTAGCCTTGCCCATGTGTTTTCGTCAGAATTCCTTGTCCGGTCGGCATATACGGCCGGGTAGCAAAATTACATAATCATGAATCTCATCAGTAACGAAGCGCTGCAGCCCTTCGATATCGTGCTGTTTGGCGCCACCGGTGACCTGTCGCTGCGCAAGCTCATCCCGGCCTTGTATTTTCAGGACCGCGACGGTCAGATGCCTGAAGACGGACGCATCATCGGTGCGGCGCGTTCCGACTACGACTCCGTGGCATTTCGCACATGGATCGATCAGGAGGTACGTCAGTACATTCCCAAGGACCAGCTTGACGAAGCCGAGTGGGGGCGATTCCTCAAGCGTATCGAATACCTGAAGGTCGATGTCACGGCACAAGACGACTATCGCAAACTCGGCGAGATGCTTGCCGGGCGCGAGGAGCATGTGCGGGCGTTCTACCTGTCGGTAGCCCCGTCCTTGTTCGGCGCGATCACCGACGGTGTCCATGCCGCTGGATTGATCACTCCCAACAGCCGTGTGGCACTGGAAAAGCCGCTCGGCCGTGACGAAGAGACCGCAGAGGCCATCAACGATCGGCTGGCCGCGGTGTTCACGGAATCACAGATATTCCGTATCGATCACTACCTCGGCAAGGAGACCGTACAGAACCTGCTGGCGCTGCGGTTTGGCAACGCCTTGTTCGAACCCCTGTGGCGCGCAGAGTTGATCAGCGATGTGCAGATCACCATTGCCGAAGATCTTGGCGTCGATGGACGGGGTGCCTTCTATGACCAGACCGGTGCGTTACGCGACATGGTGCAGAACCACCTCTTGCAGCTGCTCGTGATCATTGCGATGGAGCCGCCAGTCAGCGTCGATGCCGATGCCGTACGCGATGAAAAGATCAAGGTGCTGAGAGCCCTCAAGCCGCTTGTCGGCATTGATGCAATACGCAACAGCGTGCGCGGGCGCTACACCGCAGGCGCCTACGACAGTGGGCCGGTGCCGGGATACCTCGACAACGACACCATCCCTGACGACAGCATGACCGAAACCTATGTGGCGATTCGTGCGGAAATCGCATCCTGGCGTTGGGCGGGAGTGCCTTTTTATCTGCGTACGGGCAAGCGCCTGCCCGGGAAGTGCACCGAGATCATCGTGAACTTCAAGCGTGTCCCCCATGAGATCTTTCCGACGGCGGATGGATTCGCGACACCGAATCAACTGGTCATTCGTCTGCAACCCGAAGAGAGCATTCGGATGCGCATCTACGTGAAAGCCTGGGGCGATGACATTCAGCTGCAGCCGGTAAACCTGAATCTGGATTTCAACGACGTGTTTCAGAAGCGCCGATTGATCGCCTATGAGCGTTTGCTGATGGATATTGTCCGTGGTAACCAGACCTTGTTCATGCGACGTGACGAAGTCGCGGAAGCCTGGCGCTGGATCGATCCGATTCGTGCGGCCTGGGAGCAGTACGATTACGCACCCGTCCCGTACGAAGCCGGTACCTGGGGCCCGGTCGAGGCCAATGCCCTGATGAGTCGGGACGGGCTCAAGTGGGCAGAGGAATAGGTGATGAGCGCCATGATTGATCGCATCGTCGAGTCAGACTCCCAGGAGCTCGCTGCGCGCCTCGCGAGTGATGTCGCGTCGGTCTTGCGGGCAGCTATCAGCGAGCGTGGGCAAGCCAGCCTGGTTGTGTCCGGGGGTAGCACGCCGTTACCGATGTTTGAGTGTCTTGCCGAGGAGCCGGATATCGATTGGGCAAAGGTGCAGATCACGCTGGCCGATGAGCGATCGGTGCCGGCGGATCACGCAGACAGCAACGAGGGATTTGTACACACCCATTTGTTGAAGGGGGATGCGGCCCGTGCGCAGTTCGTGTCGCTATTGCCCGATAACGTGCCCGCCATTGATCAACTGGGCGCGGTGGCCGAACGTATCGACGCGATGGGAGAGGTGTTCGATATTGTATTGTTGGGTATGGGTGGGGATGGTCATACCGCGTCGCTGTTTCCCGACGCCTCCGAGCTTGAACACGCCTTCGAGACAGATGTGTCGGTTGTCGGCCTGACTCCGCCTTCCGTGCCGCAGGCTCGCATATCCCTGAGCGCGTCGCGGTTGCTTGCCACGCGTCATCTGTGGCTGCACATCACCGGGCAGAGCAAGCTTGCTGTGCTCGAAGACGCTCTTGATAAAGGACAGTTGCCCATTGCACGGTTACTGGATGCTGCAGCGGGTACTGACGCTCGTCGTTCAATCTATCAAAGCGTCTGACGCCAGCTTGGGGTTTCCAAACGATGCTTGCAAAAATCAAGTCGGCGCGTGAGGGACTCAGGAAGTCGGAGCAGAAGGTCGCTGACGCTGTCATCGAGGATCCTGATGCGTGTGTTCAGTCCTCGATCCAGGCGGTTGCTCAGCGTGCGCAAGTGTCCGAGCCAACCGTTATCCGTTTTTGTCGCGCTCTGGACTGTGTAGGGTTTCAGCAGTTCAAGTTGCGACTGGCTCAGGATCTGGCCAGCCGCGACGCGTTTTTCTATCAGGACGTTACCGCAACCGACTCCAGCCGGGATCTTGCGAGCAAGTTGCTTGATGGTGCCATCGCATCGCTGGTGCAGATACGCAATGATCTGAATCACGAGGCGCTCGAGCATGCCATCGAATTGTATGAACAGTCCGAACGAATCGAGCTCTATGGTTCAGGTGGGTCGGCAGTGGTCGCCGAAGACGCGCAGCTGAAGTTCTTTCGGCTGGGTAAGCCTGCAATCGCCTACTCGGATCCACACATCCAGCATGCGGCAGCAGCACTGCTCGATCGCAATGCGCTGGTGATTGCCATCTCACACTCCGGTCGGTCGCGCGACATCTTGCGCACTGTGGATATCGCACGGGAGATGAGTGCCAAGGTGATTGCCGTGACGGCCACCAAGTCACCGTTGGCGGAGCGCAGCGATGTATGCCTCACGGTGGATATTCACGAGGACAGCGACATTTTCAGCCCCGTGAAATCACGCCTTGGTCAGATGGTGGTGCTGGACATCCTTGCTGTCGGCGTCGCTGTACGCGGCGGCGAGCACATGCTGCAGCAGCTGGCACGTGCACGACGCGCCATCGACTTCAAGTTCGTCTAGCGTCAGCGGGAGTCCCCCCGGCTGTGCCGGGGAGGCATCCAAAGTTTGACGTTTCCGGGATTTGACAGATGCTGGAGTCCATCAAGAAACTCCCTGCTGTGAGCCGCCAAGCACACAGCAAAGGAGAACTTGATGG
>CALLMF010000048.1 GCA_938006335.1 uncultured Granulosicoccaceae bacterium
GCGGCCTCGATGTAGTCGCCCACCCGTGCCGGGCGGAAGCTCACCAGCAACACGCCCGAGGCAAAGTTGGACAGGGAGCCCTGCAGCGCGAGGCCAATCGCGAGGCCCGCCGCACCGATGATCGCCACGAATTGTGCGGTGGGCACGCCGAGCTGTGCCAGTGCCGCAATGATCACCAGCGTCAGCACCACCACGTACACGATATTGGCGATGAAGCCGACGACGGTGGGATCGAAGCCGCGCCGCGCCATGACCCGCTTCCCAAAGCGCACCGCGCGCCCAGCGATCCACTTGCCGATGAAAAAAATCAGTAACGCGGCCACCAGATTCAGGGCGTAGCCAAGAAAGGTTTCCGGCAGCTTGTCAAGAATTGTGTTGATCTCCATGCGTATGCTTATAGTGCAGCTCCCATCTCATGCAGGATCAGCAGCTCAGTGGAACCGGACCTTGTCATTTTTGGTGCATTGCACCGTGATCTCGTGGGCGTGCTGGAGCACGAACACGTCTCCGCCGCGTCCAACCCCGTCGAGTTCAGCTTGAGCACCGGCGGTGTCGGCGCCAACGTCGCCCGCGCTGCCGTCCGCTCCGGACACATCAGCTCGGTGCGCCTGGTCACGCCCGTCGGCGAGAAAGGCCTCGACGGTGATATCGCCAACGTCGGGTTTGCGGACATCGATGTCTGCGCAGTACCGGTGCCCGGCACGCGGGCCGGACGCTATGTTGCGATCATGGACAGCGAGGGTCAGCTGGTCAGCGGATACGCGGACACCGCGGCCTGCAACACGGTAGAACACGGTGCACTACTGAACGAATGCCCGGCGTCTGCACGCACCGTCGTGCTCGACGCCAACCTGTCGCCGTCGACACTCGAGGGCCTGGTCACGGCGCTGCCCATCTACCGCATCGCTCTGGGTGTTTCGCCCGCCAAGGCGCATCGCCTCCTGCCCCTCGCCGATCGCATCGAACTCTTGATCTGTAACCGGCGCGAGGCGGCAGCGATGACGTCACTACCGACGGACACCGACGCCCGCGCACTCTCTGATGCGCTTGCCGCAGCGGGCTTTGAGACTCACGTGCTCACCGATGGCCAGGCCCCGGTCATCGTGAACGATGCCGACGGGACGGCCTCCATCGACGTCCCGGCGATCACCACCACCGGCCGCGGCACCGCCAATGGGGCTGGAGACGCCCTCTCTGGCGCCACCATCGCCGCAGTACACGCAGGCCTCGCCCTGCGAGAGGCGGTGAGCAGCGCAGGACTTCCTGCGGCATCGGGCATCTTACGCGGCAGCTGACCGTCGTGCTGCCTTTGGTCCTCAGCGACGACGTCGCAGCGGCGCTGGCTGCGAAGCGCCCGGTCGTCGCGCTGGAAAGCACCATCGTGACCCACGGCATGCCGTGGCCGGACAATGTCGAGACCGCGCGGCGTGTGGAAGCTGCAGTGCGCGAGGTCGGTGCCGTGCCCGCCACCATCGCCGTGATCGACGGTGTGATTCGGGTGGGTCTGGACGATGCCACGCTCACCGCACTCGCGCAGACCACGGATGTCATGAAGCTCTCTCGAGCGGACCTGGCCTATGCGGTCGCTCGGGGTGTCACCGGGTCCACTACTGTCGCCGCGACGATGATCGCCGCGCATCTTGCCGGCATCTCGGTGTTTGCCACGGGCGGCATCGGTGGCGTACACCGGGGCGCCGAGTTGAGCTTTGATATCTCCGCGGACCTGCAGGAGCTTGCGCGCACGCCGGTTACCGTCGTCTGTGCCGGGGCCAAGGCGATTCTGGATATCCCGAAGACGCTGGAGGTGCTCGAAACTCTCGGCGTGCCCGTCATGGCCTTCGGTCAGGATGCCCTACCCGCGTTCTGGAGTCGCGACAGTGGCCTCACCGCCCCGCTCCGTGCAGACACACCCGAGGAGATCGTGACGTTCCTGGACACGCGCAAGACACTGAGTATGGGCGGAGGTGTGCTGGTCACTCACCCGGTGGCAGCCGAGCATGAGATTCCACTGTCGGAGATGAATCGCCATATCGAGACCGCTCTGGCGGAGGCTCACACAGCAGGGGTTACCGGCAAGGACGTCACGCCGTGGTTGCTGTCACGCATCGTGGAGCTGACCGATGGGCGCAGCCTCGCCTGCAATCAGGCGCTGATCGTGGGTAATGCTGGCCTCGCCGGCCAAATCGCGGTGGCACAGAGCGCTCGATAGCCGCGGGGGCTTTCGCCACCCTTCGCGACTATCGAGCGTCGTTACCAGCACGATTGGGCACTTTGGAGTTCTTGGACACGCCAACGCGATCATCCACACGTGCCCAGCCGTATCCCCAGTCCTCTGACGAGACGCCATAGCGCTTCAGCTCGGGGGACACCTCATGTGCTTGGTCGGATGCAGAAAAGTAGCCGTTGAAGTTCTCCTCACAGGCGCGACAGGTCCCCAGGGCGTTGAAAAACCCGTTGCCCAAGGCGGCGATACTGCCGGATGCCAGCACACCCTTGAACAGATCGCGCAGCGTCAGTGCCGATACCAGCACGCGATCGAAATCGATTTGCTCAGGCTTGGGGTTTATCTGTTAGTCAGGGAGACGCAGTCAGCCAATTATCAGCCGGACAGAACGTTGACGGGTCCTTAGTCGCCGTCTTTCAAGCTGTGCAACACTGCCTTCACCCGCTTCTCGATGGTTGGCTGCGTCTTCGCCGTCTTGATGCTGTGGCAATGCGCTCGCTGCTTGCCTGGAGTGAGTTGCTCCCATGCCTTGGCTGCAGACTTGTCGACACGCAATCTGGCACGTAGCTCGTCGGGTACATCCACCGCATCCTGATCCGCCACGGTGAACTGAACATCAACGTTATCGCCGAGTTTCACGCCGATAGTCCTGAGCATGGCCTTGGACACGATGAGATACGTCTTGCCCTGCCCGGGTTGAAACGCGCCTGTAACGGGCACACCAGACACATCAGCATTGACACGCAGCCGTGGATACGTGTCAAACGGCAGTTGCCGTTTGATGCGCTCGGGCAGATACACCACCGTGTAGCCCATCCGCCCGAAATCGTGGTACTCGATGGGCGCTTCGAACTCCCAGAGCTCCTGTGGCTCACTCACGCCTTAGCCCTCTTTTGTGCAGATGATTTCGTGCAGCTCTTGCGTTGTTCAGCGTTTCTTTTCCACCTGGGTGACATAGTGCGGACAGACTGCGGCAACGTCATCCTTGCGATCTGTGCATCGCGCTCATTTTTGATGGTCATGATGGTGTCTACACCTGGCGTGGGTTCAGGGAAAACAGACTGTCGCATGAAGTCCAAGACCGCTGGAGGCCGCTGGCTCGACATCCGGAAACATGCTAGATCAAGGCTTTTGACGCCCGCGATTGTAAGCACTGTCTCGACTTCAAGCAGAGCAATCGCAAACCTTCCACATTTTGAGAACTGCACGAGCCGCGAGTCTGTGATCCACCACTCGTTCGTACGTCCACATCAGACCCCAGCCGTCAAGCGCATCTCGGGCCTCGCCGCTAACCCACTTCGCAACCGCTACGATTCTCCTTCCGAGACTGCTGTATGCCAGCTTTACAGACTTCAGCGCGTACGGCGTTGCTGCTGAGCTTTTCCCTGCTGACGTCCTTCCCATCGGCAGCACTCTCTCAAGACGGCACGATGGGCGCAGGCATGCCCGCCAATGCCGAGATGACCCGCATGTGGGCATTGGCCGATCCGGCGGACGCGACCATCACAGCAGAGAACGATGGTGACTGGTCTAACGGCAACACCTGGAACCTGAATCGAGCACCAACAACCGGTGATCGCGTCTACATCCCCGAAGGCCGTCACGTGGACTTCGATATCGTATCCAGCGATTCGCTGAGAACCCTTCGTCTCGACGGCACGCTCGCCTTCGCAACAGAGCGAAATACGGCTCTGATTGTCGATACGCTGATAGGCGGTATGGGCAGTGTACTGACACTGGGTACAGAAGCCACACCCGTTCAGGCGCAGTTCAACGCACGTCTCGTTTTCAGCGACTACGATGATCCGAACGACGAGAGTGATGGCGGGTTTGAGCGCAGAGATCCGGAATCGGCAGATTTCGATCCCGCGATGCTGGGGCTCGGCTTGATCACTCACGGGCGATTTGAAAGTGCCGGTGCGGCCAGAGCACATGGCGGCACGCTGTCCGCAGAACCTGTGATCGGTGATCAACAGCTAGCACTCGCGTTTGAACCGTCCGGTTGGCAGCCCGGTGATGAAATAGTCATCGCAGGCACACAGCGCGATGCTCTCGGTGATGAGAAACGCATCATTGCCGCGATCTCGGAAAGGCTCATCACACTGGACAGACCACTGGACAAGGACCACACGACAGTGGGGCACAGCAGGGATGGGCTTGCGCTAGCCGTGCATGTCATCAATCTTGAACGCAACGTAGTCATAGAGACGAACGATGGCGGACGTGCTCCGACAACAACCGACTACACCTACACCAACGATGACCTGCGCCAGGATTTCACCTTCGATCTGTTTCACGATCGTGGTCACATCATGTTCATGCATTCGAACAACGTGACCATTCGCCATACGCGCTTCCACGCACTCGGCCGCACCAGCAAGCATGGCGCGATCGATGACAACCAGTTTGATAGCGATGGCACCCTCACCCACGCTGGCATGAATCCTCGGGCCCGGTACGCCTTGCACTTCCATCGCGCTGGGCTCGACGGCGTCGCAGGACTCGTAGAAGGTTCAGTTGCCGACAGCAACCCTGGTTGGTGCTACGTCAACCACGGCAGCCATGTGAACTTCATCGACAACGTCGCCTATGACTGCGACGGTGCAGCTTTTGTTACCGAGCGCGGCGACGAGCTCGGCTCATTTGTCTCGAACATTGCGATAAGAAATACAGCCGATGAAGCAAAGCGTAGTGTCGCATTGCGTTTCCAGGCTCGCAAACCGATCAACGACTTCGGCTTCGGTGGCCACGGTTTCTGGTTGCAGGGCATCAATGTCATCGCGCGCGACAATGTGTCTTCCGGTGCTGGTCGCGAGGCGTTTGCCTTGTACCCGCTATTGTTTGATGATGCCGACCAAACTCGGTTTGAACTGGAGCAGATTGCGCCCGAGCATCGGGCAAGCTTTTCTGCGGCCATGGCGCCCGACGAGGCCCCAGCCTATTCCTTCAAGGGCAATATCGCCTACGGCTCCAACATCGGTCTGATGGTTGGTGAGCACCGACCCGATGCACCATCCGTGATCGAAGGGTTTACCGGATGGAAGGTACGCATGGGGACCAGCTTCAACTACTCAGACTCCATTCACTTCGACCGGCTGACCCTGATCGGTAGTCTCGAAGCACCGGAAGGGCTGGGAACCTTCGCTCATCACGGGACCTCACAAGTCACAATGGATGATCCCCATGTAGAAGGTTTTGCCATAGGAATCCAACTGCCACGTGCCGGTAACCAGGCGATCGATCTTGCGCGCTTCAAATACAGCGAGATAAATGATGCGTATCTCAACAATGTGTTGAATCTGCACATCCTTCAAATTCGTAGTCACGATTTTCTACATGCCGATATCCGACGGCCACGATTCGGCACGCTGAGTGACTCCGCTCTCGCATCCGGTCTTGCCGCACTCGCAGCGGTTGCGCAAACGGATGATCTGAATATCGATTCAAGCAATATCCGTAGTAACGGCTTTACGGAGCTTGCCACCGAGGTCGCGGAAAACCGCTTCAATGCCCAACAGGATTATTACCTGCACTACACACAAACCGCGGGCGGGACTGCTGATACCCGCCACCAGAGAGACAGCTTCCTACCGCGCAGAATTACAGTGACGGACACGAACGATCAGCAATGGCGCTTGTTTTTCAAGACGCAGCAATCGCGGGATTTTATTCCGTTCCCAACCAGCGTCTATCACGCGGGTGTTGACTACGATCTGAGCAAACCGCTTGACCGCGATGCACCGGGCAACAATCGGAACTCGAACCTACCGGTGGAATTCCTCGACAAGACTGTCGCTCAGATTGCAGACCAGTTTCAGCGAGACTCAGCGAACGCGCACTGGGCAGATTTTGCATGGGCCAAGGACAGGATCGGCTCACGGTGGGACGTGGATGCAGCCACCGACTACCCGGGTTTTGCACTTGCACCGGGCGGCCGATTACTGCCGAGCAATCATGCAACAGATGCGCGATTCCAGACATGGGACCGTACGAGTAATCTGGTTGCAATGCGTGTGGACGATCTGCCCGACTACATCGACTACGCGGGACGTGACCTGGAAAGCGAAGCTCAGGTCCTGGATGCTGACAGTTGTAGTGACCTCGTCGCGTGTCTACCGGAACTGAACGCCCTGGATGGTGCGGCACGGCTCCTCGATGACGAAACAGAGAACGGGCGCAGTCTGCTCGTCGATGGCATGTATGACCTTGATGCCCCGTTTTCGCTCGCCTACAAGAGTTTCACCCTGCACGCCAATCTGAGACCGCTGGACACACACCAAGGCATGGTCATGGATGCTGGTGATGCGACCTCGGGCTTTCGAATCGGATTCAGCGATGACCAACTGGTTGCCGTCCTGAACAGCAGAGACACACTTTACACGCTCGAGTCTGACGCGCTGACAGCAGGCGACTGGATACACATGGGCCTGATGGTCAATCAGGGACTGGGAGAGGCCATTCTCACTATCAATGGCGACCGCGTAGACAGTGTGGCCATTACACCGTTCCGCAGTTCAGGTGGGGACAGCTGGCGCATTGGTGGGCCACTACCGAACGCCACAGGCGCGAACTACCTCGGTTATATGGATGATCTCACGTTCAGCGAACGGACTTACACGGATGACGGACTCTCGGCACTCGCCGCAAACAGCGTAAAGCCCGCGCCATTGCAGAGCGGACGGGATGCTGACGGCGATGGATACGCCGACGTCATGGATCGCTTCCCTCTGGATGGCGACGAACACAGCGACAATGATCGAGACGGTCTGGGGGATGTTGCCGACACGGACGATGACAACGACGGCATTCCCGACGCAGTCGAGATCCACTACGCGCTTGACCCATTCTCGGCCACCGATGCGCATGAGGACCTTGACGGGGACGGCATCAGCAATATCGACGAACACCTCAGCGCCACGATATTGAATATGGACGATGTCGCCCCTTGGGTGACCGCCCCTGTCGATCTGACCATTGGCGCAAGCGGCGCATTGACAAGCGTTGACCTCGGTGTGGCATCGGCAGGCGATGCGCGCGATGGTCAGCTGATCGCCACCCCTTCTCCTGTGGGGCCGTACGCACCAGGTCGACACGACATTCGCTGGCGGGTAAGCGATGCCGCAGGCAACGAAGCGCACACCACGCAACAACTGATCATTGAACCGCAATTGTTCATCAGCGGACCATCGCTTGTCGGCGAAGGCACGAGTGCACAGTTGACCCTGGCACTGAACGGACCGGCGGCCACCTATCCCGTGCTCATTCCCTATCACTTTGAAGGCAGCGCGAGCGAAGACGATTTTTCACCTGCGGCCGGCACACTCGAAATTGCCACAGGACAAGCGACAACCCTTGATATCGACATACACACCGACTCACTTTACGAAGGCGACGACACGATCGAGTTTGTTATCGGAGAGCCTGAGAACGCACGCATCGCGAATAGTGACAGGCACACGATCACAGTGCGTGAGGCCAACATCGCTCCGCAGGTATCGCTGGATCTGTACCAGGACGGCGCCTTGGTCGACGCCGTAGACACCACCAAAATGAGCGTTCAACTGCGCGCCACTGTGACCGACAGCAATCCGAGCGATCAACACACATTCGACTGGAGTGCCAGTGACGCACAATTGCTGAACGCGGTCGTCAGCAGTGGCACTGGATCATTCGGTGCGTTGACAATAGATGTAACAGAGCTGGACACCGGTACTTATCCAGCGGTGCTGAGAGTCACTGATGATGGTGACGGACAGCTCACTGGAACGGCACAGTTCAGCCTTGTCATACTGTCAGCTGTTGCGAACAATGAGTCAGAGGAGGAAGAGCCTGATTTTCCAGACAATCCTGATGCAGATCAAAGCAACGAGGACGACTGGTTACTTTCGTTGGGTGATGGCCGAAGCCCCGTCAGCACGACGCCCGGCTACGTACTGAGACCTGGTGCCCTTGCACTCGCAGCAGGCAATGACTCACCGACGATCGAATCGATCGATCATGCGGCATTGAGCGGCACCGCCGACTATCTGCATGAGAGCAATGCTCCACGACAACGCTTTACCGGTGACGTTCTCGACATCGAAATTCACGACGTCACACCAGGTGGTACCGCGACACTCGTGTTTCCCGTTACCGGAGGCCTACCCGCAGACGCACATCTGCGGATTCTGTCATCCGATGGCAACTGGTTTGACTTTGTCACGACAGACCATGACTACATTGCGTCGCTTCGAGGAGATACGTCCGCCTGTCCTGCCACAACGGATCCAGGCTACACACCTGAACTGGATACAGGCGACTATTGCACTGCCTTGTTCGTTACCGATGGCGGTATCAACGACACCGACAAGATAGCTGACGGCGTCGTGCGGCTGTCGTTTGGAATCGGTTTTATGGTGCAACCTGAACCGACCATCGCAGCTGCAATGGCGGCCACGCCAGAGACCTTGAATTTCACACAGTCCGGTGAACACGAAGTGCTGGCGTTCACGCTCTCCAGCGACGATATCGGTAGTGAATTACACGGCCTGACGCTGCAGGCCGGTGGTGAGCTGAATGAAGTCGAACAGCTCGAGACTGTTGGCCTGTACGTCGATCGCAATGCAAATGGTGTTGCTGAAGCAACAGAAGCGCTGGGGCGTGGCCACTACGTGCGCGACAACGCCACACTTGACTTCGAACTGATCTCACCCCATCCACTCGCCGTGGGCGAAAATGCGTTTCTCATTACGTACACCTTGCGGAGTGCACGCTGATGTCATCATCTTCTGCGACAGTGGGATTCGCCTTTATCGCCTGTAGTCTGATCGCCGCTTGCGGAGCGGGGTCTGACCCCAGCACGCAATCAGGCGCCGAGGCATCAACGGTATCAGCCCCAGACTACGCGATCGACGAAAGTACCCCTGAACAAGCTCCGTCACTTGCCGCCGGTACTCCCGAAATTGATCCGGCACCAATCGATATACAACCACCAACAGGCGCGATCAACATCTCTGATAGTACTGAAGAACCTGATGTTGAGATTGGATCTAGTGAGGGTACAGATGCGGACGTGAGTGCAGAAACCAATACGGATGCTGATGCGACTGCTGGCGAAGATACCGAATCTGCATCACCAACAATTCCGATAGTCACAACATTCGATGTCACGCTGGTTTCGGTGGATGTACGACGAGCCCACGACGGTGAACGCATCGACGTCAACGTCGATGACGTTGGCAGTGGACCATTGCGATGGAATCGTTCGCAGTAGCTGATCAGTATTCAGGGAGCTCACCACGGTGAACACACTGGTCGAGAGCTTGGGTGGCACTCGACGCAGCAAGTAGCCAGCGACTACTGATTCGGAAACGTTGAGATTTAAAAATTATAGCCCGCCGCACTCAGCGAAGTCATATTCACTCCCACATTGTCGACGATGGAAATCTCGTTCCGAACTCGATACATACCTCCAAAGCGCGCAGCGAACGGCTGTCCAATACGCTGTAGCACTTCATCCGACAAGACAAACTGCCCATCATCGATAGTTCGGCAGGCGAAACTGGTCGTCGGTTCACCGTCTATCAGGCCCCAGACAGTGATGTACGCGTCAGGATCGCTACCTGGGACCCAGGTGTAGACGGTGCTCTCGGTGACCGGCTGAGATCCCAGATCAAACGTCAGTTCGAGCACCTCGACGTTAGGCATCGACACCTCAATGGCTGTCTGCACCATCCCTGTAAAATTGAGAACGAGGTTTTCTGGTTGGCCTCCATAAAATTATTGTCGTAGTGATAATAGCCACGACCGTCATACGCAATTGTCAGGAATGTGCCAGCGTCGTTCGAAACTACCAAATCGCCGCTATCAACGCGCGTTAGCGATGACTGACCAAGCAAACTGTCATAAGCCACGGTCACTCCTTCTGACACGATGCATTCCTCAGGCTCCTGACGGAATACTCGCAATTGCTCAGTATAAAAACCAGTGAAAGCCGCGAACTCGTAGTAGCCCGTGCGTTGATCGAAAACAGACCAAGCCTGGGTAGTGTGGTATCCACCGCTCGCGTCTGGAGTGACGTCGTCAAGCACAATTACCGTGGAGCGATCGTCATTGAGTTCATTCTGCGTGACCTCGCCGCCGTCCATACCGCCGTACGTACCGCCGTCTATGCTGTCGACGCTACCAACATCTGCAGACTGGCCTGCGCCCCCACCTCCGGAGCCACCGCATCCGGAGATTACTGACAACAGCACCACGGGATACAAGAGCTTCGTGATTCCTGTTGGCTTCGATGTATTCATGGCTTAGGTATTGTTCTTCTTCAGTGGCTTTTCTCATATCACCACGCAGGGCATCCAGCGCGGCCACAGGATCCTAACCAGCCGAAAATCCCGAGTCAATTTTCACCACGCTAACTCAATACAGCAGTGAGTGGCGAACGCTTCGCCGTCAAACCGACTACACGCAGGCAGAAACTGCGACATAGAAAAGGCCCCTCACCGCATCTTCGTTTTCCGTGAGACTTCTCACATTTCTACATTCGGCGCATCGGGCTGACGTATCACGAGGTCCTTGGGTCAATTGTGAGAATTTTCTACTTTTCCGTCCGGCTTCTTTCGCGAGAGTTACACGCTACCGCTCGGCCGAGAGGCGCGGCCGATTTCCGTCCAGGCACTCACCGCAATTCAAACGCCGAAACGAAACGCACACAATCGACGAGTTCCTTCGAAATAATTAATCAGTGTTCCCGAACGGCTACGTACGGTTGATCTGTTATAACGAACGCACTTCACTGGTTGGGTCAGTAGCCGTGTTTCAGGGTTTCGTTGAGGAGAGGATCGAGGGAGACGGCGCGACACTATTCGTCCGCCGCGCTGGCCCTGACGGCGCACCGCCTGTCGTGTTGCTACACGGCTATCCACAGACATCCGCGATGTGGCACGGTGTGGCACCACTACTAGCACAGTCATACCAGGTCATCTGCCCGGATTTGCGCGGCTATGGCCGGTCGGACAAACCGATATGCGACGCTTCACACCTGCCCTACTCCAAGCGTTCCATGGCCAACGACATCGTTGCGGTCATGCAGCATCTGGGTCACGAACGCTTTCTTGTCGGGGCCCATGATCGTGGTGCACGCGTCGCGCATCGATTGGGCCTCGATCATCCTGAACGCGTCAGTGCAATGGTGCTACTCGACATCGCACCCACTCGCGAAATGTATGCGAACACCAGCGCGGACTTCGCGCAGGCCTACTGGCATTGGTTCTTCCTGACACAGCCTCAGCCCCTACCGGAAATGTTGATCGGTGCTGACCCTGAAGCCTTCTGGAAACTCAAGTGCTTCAACCAGGCACGCGGGGACAACCCATTCTCTGATGCTGCCTTGGCGGAGTACCTCGACGCCTTTGCCATGACCGATGCCATTCACGCGAGCTGCGAAGACTATCGCGCCGCGGCAGGCATCGATATTGACCACGACAACGCCGACAACGGCCAAAAACTCACCATGCCTGTGCTTGCTCTGTGGGCAAAACGCGGCGTCATTGCCACATGCTTTGACCCTCTGGATCTTTGGCGGCAACGCGCAGAACACGTTGACGGCGACACACTCGACGCGACGCACTACATGGCTGAGGAAATTCCCCAGGATATCGCGGCGCGGATGGCCCACTTCTTCGCACACAAATCAGTGCACGCGGAGACACATCAGTGAGTCGGACGCTCGACGACAAGCTGGTTGACGCACATAAGGTTCGTGACCTGCCGGATGGAGATGTGCTGAGTTCCGTCGATGTGCATATCATGAACGAGTACGTATGCAAGCCGATAAAAAGTCAAGAGCACAATGATTAGTGAGAGATTCAAGATGCTCTTTGACGGAGCGCCGCTCCATCAGTAACGCAACCCGATACGCATATCGCCTAGCTCAGCGGCGGCTTGACAGCCGTGCGGGTTGTGGCGCTTTCGCTGCGTTCCGCGCGGCTGTCAATGCGGTCTGTCTGCAGCGTCTTGTTATGCGTCCTAAGATGACGAACTTACTATGACGAATCGCGGGCTCATATCTGCGGTCAACTCGCTAATAGCTAATGGCAGCAGAGGAGCTAGTAAGTCAACACGCAAGCGATTTACAGAGAGGATCACCACCGGTAAAATAGTGTAGCCTCATTGTGCTGCGACACGATGTTCTTGTCTGCAGAAAGCAAGGCGTCGAATCCACGTTTAAACGCGAGCTTGAGAAGCGCGCCGTTAGTAATGCTGCCCCATCCCTCAGATTGGACAGTTGAGGCTTCGATATTCTCGGGCAGCGATTTGATAAGCGTCCGAGGTAATTGCTCGTCAAGCAGCAGCTTCATCTGTGTCGCCAAAACTAGAGCTAGCTTGGTCTAAGCACTGTTGTATTTGCTCGCGTGTGACGCCTGGAAAGTCAGACAAGAAAGCGTCTACAGTATCGCCGTCAGCGATGTAGTCGAAAAGAGCTTTGACTGGGACCCTTGTGCCAGCGAAAACTGGGGCTCCACTGACAATCTCCGGATCAACAATGTAGAACTCGTTGCTCATGTGGTTCTCCTGAGGCCGGTACAAGATACCGGATTGCCAGCCGCAATGCGACGCATAACATTTGTTTATGCCGCACGTTCGGAGTCAATGGGTATGGCTGTGAGCCTCAACCCCAGCGCATTTACGACCTTCAGTACCGTCGCGAACTCCGGATTTCCAGATTCCGACAGCGACTTGTAAAGACTTTCGCGACCAAGCCCCGTCTTTTCGGCTATGGCCGACATACCTTTGGACTTCGCTATGTCGCCGAGCACTGCAGCGATCACCTGACTATCGCCATCCTCCAGAGCTGCCTCAAGGTAATAGGCGATTTGTTCAGGTGTATCGAGATCTTCACTCGGATCCCACATATGTATCTGAATCTTGCTCATGAGTACCCTATATCTTTGCAGTTAGCGCTATGGCCTTAGCAATGTCAGATCTCTGCGTTGACTTGTCCCCGCCTATCAGCAAGATGACTAAGTCGCTGCCTTGGACCGTGTAGTAAATCCGATATCCCGGACCAAACTGAAGCCGCAGCTCATAAACTCCGCTCCCCACTGCCTTTGCATCGCCGACATGCCCTAATGCAAGACGTTGAAGTCTGACGTTTATGCGTGCCTTGACCTTCTCGTCGCGCAAGCCCTGGAACCAACTCCTAAACAGGTCCGTCTGTCTAATCGTTATCATTCACCTACTGTATCCCAAGGGATACAGACGTGCAACGCCTAAAAATCGCACTAGATGTCAGCGGCATAACGCTAAAGCTCAGCGGCTGATTGCCAGCCGCGTGTGTGTGGTACGCGTCACCACGCTAAGCGCGGCTGGCAAGCTGTCCGCCTGCAGCGTATTGTTATGCGTGGACATCAACTCTTATTCGCTCGTACTACGAACAACACCAATACTCACGCCGCCTTCGACCTAGGCTTAACTTCCTTTTCTATACTTTTCCCTGCCTCTATCTGAGCCTGCCGAAGCTCATACATCTTTTGCAGATTGAGCCAGAACTCTGGCGTGGTACCAAGATATCGAGACAGCCGCAGCGCCGTCTCCGCGCTAACTCCACGCTGCCCGTTCAAAATCGCCGTTATTCGGTTAGACGGGACGTTGAGCTCCTCTGCAAAAGCACGAGCTGACATCTCCAACTCTTCCAATTCATCGCGAAGTACCTCACCAGGATGAATGGGTGGCAGTGAATTCCGAGGCGCCATGTAGATTTCTCCCAGACTCAATGGTAGTCAACGACTTCAACATCCTCGGGACCATCTTGGCCCCAACGGAAGCAGAGTCGCCACTGCTTGTTAACTCGAATGCTGTATTGCCCTTTTCGGTCGCCAGACAAAGCTTCGAATCGATTACTCGGGAGAGATCGCAGATCTTGCAAGTTCGTTGCGCTATCAAGGACTTGAAGGCGCCGAGCAAGCTGCTTGGCGATACCTCGAAACTCCCGCACATCTTCACCAGCAAAAAATCGTTCCGAATTTTTATTGTTGAAGCTGCGTATCACGCGATGCCCGATACCCGTTACGTATCCCGTATCATATATGCAAGCCGATCCAAAATCAAGAGCGCAATGATTCGTGAGAGATTCAAGATGCTAGGTGACGGACAGCCGACCTATCAGTAACGCCACCCGACACGCATAACAACGCGTTCAGCTGAGTTTGAGGCAGGACGACCAGAGCGATAGCGACGGGAGTGCTGGGTCAAACTACAGCTGCAACGTACTGTTCGGTTCAGATATCGATCTATGCTGATGCGTACTGGCATAAATGTAACTGTAAAGACAGGTGTAGGGTGTCACTTTTACGGTAGTCTCTGCGGTTAGGCGTAGACTGGATAAGAAATATCCGTCAATGACCCCATCGTTAAGTATAAATGCTCGAGATTGTCGTCGTGCGCGAATGCGTTCGCTCTCCATACGCATCTATGTTCCTGTTGATAGGTATAAGCGAAGTGTTTATACAATTCTGGCTTTAATCTGTCCGGCAGATCGTTGTAAGGGTCGTAGTAGGTGACGTCTCCTTCTAAAAATTCATGTCTCGGGAGGACGCTGGAGATTGCTTTATTTAGCCTCTTCAAAAACTCGTTTTTATCCGTAATAATTAGTGCCGCATCAGCTTTGAAATCTGTTGGCATTCTCCTGCTGAAGCTCTTGCAGCTACAGAGCATGTAGTAATTGTCTATAGGGGTTGAAACGTTAACGAAACCATTCTCAATTGGTACCTTCATTCCATCAACCTCTATTGTTGACTTGCCGTCCAATACATCTAGTAGTGCTTTTATTTTAAAAGGCCTGTCGCACTCGTCGTCTCGCATTGCGTCTTCTGGTGGATCATCTTTGTAATACGCTGCAGGCGAGATCCTAATAGATCCCTGCTCATGCAGTTCTTGAATGTATTGAACTTTGGAAAATCGAACCAAGGAGCCTTGGGGGATGCTCCCCGCAGCCGCACACATGGCTATTCCAGAAGGAGCTCCTGACTCAAAATAACTATTCAGACGAGTGGTGAACGGCGTGAAAGCTGCCTTGAGTAGTTGTCGCATATTCACTTCATTGAGCAAGCCATAATATAGTTCATCATGTCTAGCAAGACGTGTTGACTCCGACTCCGCGATTTCTCCATTTTCAGTGATTTCGACAGCGTTGACCATTATATCCGCCATCCTCTCTGCGATATCTTCGTTGTCTTCGAGCAACAAATACGGAAAAGAACAGTATATGTAGTTACCCATTTCTTTCGGCGATAGAGTTCCATCGCCGGCGTCAGCTCTAGATTTTAGTATCTGCACTGTTTGTTGATAATGGCGGTATATTCTTTTCTGGTTGTCTGTGAGAAACATGGCTCTATCTACTATGTTGCTTGGTCCTGAGCGACTACTCGTTCTCGTGTATATACGCAGATGTAACAGTTTTTGATTCTGTAAACCGAACACCTAGCTCAGCGGCTGCTTGACAGCCGCGTGTGTGTGGTATGCACCACCATACTAAACGCGGCTGGCGAGCGGTCCGTCTGCAGCGATTGGTTATGTTCCCCCAGGAGTCGGCACACCGAGGTCTTTACATATTTTCTTTGCAAGCATCTCATTTACTTCGCGATGCCGCGGCACTGCTGAACGCTTGTTCTGCGCTGGATTGTGCCACCAAGAGTGCCTCCCGCCTTCACGCAACAAACTGCAACCATGCTTTTCTAAGTGACGGACAAGGTCGCGCCGCTTCATATCGCGATCTTCAATTCCTCGAAACCGACACCAACCGCCAGACGAGCATCATCGCGGTTGAGTTCGATTGCTTCCTTCAGAGTGATTGTCAGTGACTCGACCAGCTCATCTCGCGTCGCTTCTTGGCAATTCACTCCAGGCACTTCTTCAATCCAGCCGATCCAGCCTTCCTCACATTCCTTTATCACTGCGCTGAAGTTGTTCATCGCAAGCACCTCCAAATCGTTTTTCGTATTTTAA
>CALLMF010000049.1 GCA_938006335.1 uncultured Granulosicoccaceae bacterium
CGACATCAAGGCAAAGATAAGGATCTCCTGGCCAAACGAGACGAGGTCTATCAGCAGGCGAAAGCAGAGAACCCGATGCGCTGGAGCGGAGAGACCCGTGACTGGAGCCATATACCAACCATGACACTCAATCCGGATAGAGTTGCCACCGTGACCTGATTTATCGTGCAACTACGTTGACAAACACCGTACTACCCCGTCGGTGGCGTCATCGCCAACGCGATTTCCAAGCCGCCCGGCTCACGCGAGTGTGGCGAAGGCGGGTCCTGTGGTGTCGACGGCCTGATCGCCTCTGCCGTGTCTTCGCGTGGCTCGGTCGATAACGTCAACGCCATCATTTCCGGTTTGCGCAATTCCGGATTCGCGCAATCAGATGTCGCCTACTGGGCCTACACCGGTACCGGCACCATGGAAGGCAGTGAGCCCGCCGAAGACCTGCGAACCATCGCGGCCCTGTTCGAAGAGCACATCCATCTTGTCGCACTCGCTGACAGCGGAATCAATTCCGTCGCTGATCTTGCGGGAAAGACCGTGTCACTCGACGAGCCCGGCTCCGGCACCTTTGTCGATGCCAACCTGATCCTCGAGGCCAATGGCCTGAGCATGGACGACGTCACACCGGAAGCACTCAAAGGCAACGCCGCGGCCGAAGCGCTACGTAACGGCAAGATCGATGCGTTCTTCGTGGTGGCGGGATATCCCACCGGCGCCATCGTCGAGCTCGCAGCAGCAGCTGACATCAAGCTGGTGCCGATCGACGGCGACGGTGCAGCAGCACTGACCGACAAGTACGGCTTCTTCGCCGTTTCCGATATTCCGGCGGATACCTATGAAGGTGTCGATGCTGTCTCGACGGTTGCGGTCGGTGCGCAGTGGTTCACGTCTGCAAAGGAAGATGAAGAGCTGATCTACAACATCACCAAGGCACTCTGGAACGACGAGTCGCGCAAGCTGCTCGATGTCGGTCACGCCAAGGGCGCATCCATCACTCCGGACAGCGCACTTGATGGCGTCGGTGTACCGCTGCACCCGGGCGCCGAGCGGTTCTACAAGGAAGCTGGCCTGCTGTAGGTGAGCGTGCTTGTGAAGTGACTTCAACGTGGGGCCCGGGCATAGCTGCTCGGGCCTCTTTTCGTTTCGGCGGTTAAATCAAGAAGGCGACTCCATTGAGCGACGGCACCCCCAGCCAGGAAGAACTGGCCGCGATAGAGCGCAAGTACGATTCGGAAACGGCATTCCGACCCATGGGTTCTCGCGTCGGTCTCTTCGTATCGATTGCCCTTGTGGCGATGACGCTCTACCACGTCTATCAGGCGGGGTTTGGCACATCGCCCGAGCTGCTCCGCTTCGGGGTGCATCTCGCCTTTGTGCTCGGATTGAGTTTCCTGTTGTTTTCGTGGCGCAAGAGCACCGACACCGCACTACCTTCGAACACCTGGTACCGGTTTGGTGGCGTCAACCTGCTGGACATCCTTCTCGCGGTGCTGGCTGTTGCTGCCGCAATGTATCTGCCGTTGTTGCCGTTGGACGAGGCAGCGGCAAGAGCCGGCAATCCGAACGCCATCGATACCTTCATGGGCTCTGCGGTGTTGCTGTTCACACTGGAAGCTGCGCGACGCTCGATAGGCCCCACGCTTCCCGCCATCGCACTGATCTTCGTGCTGTACGCGATATTCGGGCGTCATGCACCGGGGCCTCTGATCCATGCAGGCGTCTCGTGGCAAGGCTTTGTCGATGGCATCTACGGATCGCAAGGTATCTACGGCATTGCCATTGGTGCCATGGCCAAGTACGTGTTCCTGTTCGTCGTGTTCGGCGTACTCGCGACCCGCATCGGTCTTGGTGCGTTGTTCATCGACCTCGCCACCGCCATCGCCGGTCGTTACTCCGGCGGTCCTGCCAAGGTCGCCATCTGCGCCTCCGCCTTCATGGGCTCGATCTCCGGCTCGTCCATTGCCAACACGGTAACGACCGGCTCGTTGACCATACCGGCGATGAAGAAAGTGGGGTACCCGCCGCACTTTGCCGGCGCCGTCGAGGCGACCGCCTCCACCGGTGGCCAGATCACGCCACCGGTCATGGGCGCTGCGGCCTTCATCATGGTGGACTATCTGAACATTCCGCTGCGTGACGTACTGGCCGCTGCGCTGTTCCCGGCCTTGCTGCATTACTTCGGCATCTTCGTGATGGTACATCTGGAAGCGAAGAAGCTCGGACTGCGTGGCCTGCGTTCCGAGGAGTTGCCACAAGTCGTGCTCGTGCTCAAGGAACACTGGCTGGCCATCGTGCCATTGTTCGTTTTGCTGTATGCGATCTTCTCCGGAAGAACACCGGACTTTGCCGGCGTCTACGCCATCATCGCCTGCGTGGTGATCGGCTTCATCAAGCCGCGCAACCGCCTGACAATCCCCGGCCTTGTCGATGCACTTGCCGTTGGCGCTCGCAACACCATCGCGATCGGCGCCGCTGCCGCCTGTGTCGGTGTGATCGTCGGCGTGATCACACTGTCTGGCTCGGGTTTTCGTATCGGCGCGATCGTCATTACCACCGCCAACGACCTTGCCGCATACGTATCCGCATTGCCGATCCTGAATGTGTTCGACCTGCAACAGTGGGCGCTGTTCTTCTCCTTGTTGCTGGTAGCCATGGCGTGCATAGTGATGGGCGCCGGCGTACCGACAACGGCAACCTACATCATTCTTGTCTCGGTCACCGCCGGTGCCTTCCAGATCCTCGGCGTCGAGCCCATCGTCGCGCACTTCTTCGTGTTCTATTACGGCGTGCTTGCCGATATCACACCACCGGTGGCACTCGCCGCCTACGCCGCCGCAGGCATTGCAGGCTCCAATCCGTTCAAGACCGGCAACACCGCGTTCCGGCTAGGCATTGCCAAGGCACTGGTGCCCTTCGTGTTCGTGTATTCGCCGGCACTCTTGCTGGTTGCCGACGGGTTCACGTGGGCCGCCTTCACGGTGACCCTCGCCGGCGCCATGATGGGCATAGCGTCGCTCGGCGTTGCCTTCTCGGGCTACTTGTTTGCACCTTTGAAGGGTATCGAGCGGGCGTGGATAGCGTTGGTGTCGCTGTTGTTCATCGCACCGGGCTTGCTGACCATGGCGACAGGCCTGGTGCTGATGGCGCCCGTATTCGCCTTGCAATGGCGTGCACGTGTGGCAGCCCGACAATGACGATCAGTCAGGGACCTTGGCCAGGGTGCGCGCTAGAGCTTGTGGGCGTACAAGGCCTCATAGGCAGGCAACGCCTGCTCCAGCAGGTCGGCAAGCTCGCCCGACAACTCAGGTAACTCCTCTTCCGCGCCGGCAAAGCCGGTGGATCGATGTACCGCATCGTACCAGTGGGCTGCCCAGACACCATCGAAGTGCTTCGGCCCCGCGGGCCAACTCAACATGCTCTCATCAAAGGGAAGCCCGATGGCTTCACACAGTCGGCGCACGTACTCCTCTGGCTGACGGCGGATATCGAAGGAGCTGATCACCGGCCCCGGAAACCGATCAAACATGTTCTGTTGCTGGAGAAAACCAAGATCATCGATCGTGGGCTTGTCACGCTTGAGCGCGTAGCTTGCGATCACACGAGCGGGATGCCGGAGCAGGTGAACATGTACACAGTCGTCTGCCCAATCGAAGGGGAAACCGGGCTGCATATGAAAGTTCATCAGCTTCATGAACAAGGGACCTGAGCTTTCGGCAATGGCGTCAGCAACGGCTTGCGCATCGGTCTGCCCGGCAGCAAGCACCTCGTCGCGCATCGGATGCTCCACGCCGGTCGCTGCAAGGTATGCCGCGTAGAAGGGCTCGTCCCACACGGTCATGTCCACACGATTGCCAAAGCTGTACATCATGGCCGTCGAGAGATTACGCGGCCCGGACCACATGGCGATTTTCATCAGCAGGCGTTGCCTGCCTGCGATGCGATCAGCTGTTGATACAGCGCTCGGATGCGCCCGGTCACAGGGCCTGCCTCACCACGAGCGATAACCCGTCCGTCGATCATGCCGACCGGCGTCTGCGCACCGAAGGTACCGGTCAGGAAGGCTTCGTCTGCACCGTAGGTATCCACCAACGAATAGTTGCGTTCGTACACCGGGATATCGTTGGCACGGCAGAGATCGATCACCTTCTGCCGGGTGATGCCGTTCATGCAGTAGTCACCGGTGGAGGTCCACACCTCTCCCTTCCTGACGATGAAGAAGTTGCAGGCATTGGTGGTATTGACGAAGCCATTGATGTCCAGCATCAGTCCCTCATCGGCACCGGCCTTCTCAGCCGCGATACACGCGAGGATGCAATTGAGCTTCGAGTGCGAGTTCAACTTCGGATCCTGCGTCATCGGCAAGCCACGAAGGTGAGGCACCGTAGCCAGCGAGATCGGGCGAGGCAGACTCGGCTTCGAGTGCTCCATGATGATCACCATGGTCGGCCCGGATCGACTCAGGGACGGATGTTGAAACGGTCGCACCTTCGTACCGCGTGTGACCATGAGCCGCGCATGGGCGTCCGTGGTCATGCCATTGGCTGCCTGGGTATCCAGCAGCGCCTGCCTGACCCCGCCGCGGTCGAGTCCGATATCCAGATCGATCGCCTTGGCCGCTTCAAACAAGCGGTCGAGATGCTCATCCAGAAACGACCAGACCCCGTCATGCAGCCGTAGCCCTTCCCACACCCCATCACCCAACATGAAACCGCTGTCGTACACACTCACGGTCGCCTGGGCGCGTGGCTTCAGCTCACCGTTGACGTAGATCGCGATCTGCGCGTTGCGCTGGTCCTCTTCGGCCTGGTGAGTAGTAACAGTGTCCATCGCGACAGCAGGTGGCGAGCCGGGGCGGCTGCGGTAGACGCGACGCTGTCACATGCGACCCTCACTGCGCAAGTAGCAATGCCGCATTGCCACCCGCCGCCGTCGTATCAACACTGACATGTCGTTCGATCAGGCAGTGGGCCGCCATGTCGGTACTGGCAATCAGCGGGATGATCGCGCCGTCGCGCGCTGCCAGTGCCTGACGAGCGCACGCAAGGTCTGCAGGCTTCGACCACAGGGCTACCGCGTCGAAGCCCTGCAGCGAACTCAGGAGTGCGCGATCAAGCAAGCCATCGACTCCGTGCTCGCCACCGACACCCGGGGCGACGGACACGCTCGTGCATCCGTTCTCCTCGGCGATGCGATGTTGCTGCTGCACATCCTCTGGCGACGGGCCCAGACACAGGATCACACCACGGGCGTACAGGGACAGGCGATTGGACTCGCCGGTCGGACCCGGTAGATCGATGGTCGAGCGCGCCCATTGATCGGCTGCACGCGACGAGTCTAGCGCCTCCTGCACGGCAACCGCATCGGCGCTTCGATCCATTGCCGACACCGGATGTGCAACACGGTCGCTTCGTTGCAGGCGTGGCAGATAATGCGGACCACCCGCCTTGGGGCCGGTACCAGACAGGCCTTCTCCACCGAAGGGCTGTGATCCGACAATCGCACCGATCTGATTACGGTTTACGTAGACGTTACCCACCTTGAGTCTATCGGTGACCTGCTCCACGCGGCCGTCGATCCGGGTGTGTATGCCAAACGTCAGGCCGAAGCCACTGGCGTTGATCGCATCGATGACATCATTGATCGTCTCCGCGGCAAAGGTCGCGACATGCAATACCGGGCCGAAGATCTCTCGCTCGATACTCGCGATACCGTCAACGCGGATGGCCGCTGGTGCAACGTAGTGACCCTGTTCCGGCCCGGCCAGCGTGTGCAATAAACGTCCGGCCGCGTTCGCGTGTTCGATATACGCGGTGATGTTCTGCCGGGTGGATGCATTGATCACCGGGCTGACATCGGTCGCGAAGTCCCACGGTTCACCGACTACGAGTTCGTCCATGGCGCCGCGTAGCATCTCGAGAAAGTTCTCGGCAATATCCTCTTGCAGATACAGCATGCGCAGTGCAGAGCAGCGTTGCCCCGCCGACTGAAAGGCAGACACCACGATGTCCCTGACGGCTTGCTCAGGCAACGCCGTCGAGTCCACGATCATCGCGTTGATACCGCCCGTTTCCGCAATCAGGGGAGCATCTGGCTCCATGTGTTTTGCCATGCACCGATGAATAACTCGAGCGACAGCCGTGGAGCCGGTAAAGCACACACCATTGACGCGGGAGTCACTGGTGAGCCTGGCACCGATCACCACTCCCGCACCTGGCAGCAACTGCAATACTTCCACCGGCACGCCCGCCTGATGCATGAGCCGCACGGCAATGTGGGCGATCACCGGCGTCGGCTCGGCAGGCTTGGCCAACACGCCGTTACCGACGGCCAGCGCTGCACTGATCTGGCCGGTGAAGATCGCCAGCGGAAAATTCCATGGAGAGATACATACGATGAGTCCGCGCGCTGGGCGACTGATGTGCTGCCTCAGCTCAGTTGCGTAGTAGCGCAGAAAATCCACTGCTTCGCGCAACTCGGCGATGGCATCACGCGGCGTCTTGCCCGCTTCGCGGCACAAGGCGGCAAACAGCTCGCCCGCATGCTCTTCGTAGAGTTCAGCGACGCGCATCAGCGTACTGGCACGCATCATCGGATCGCAGGTAGACCAGTCCATGGCTGCAGCAAGGGCCGTGTCTACATCGCGCTCGGTGGCCAAGGTCACCGACCCCACCTGCTGCGATGGCACGGCAGGATTGAAGGTGGCCTCGGCATCTGATGACGTCAGGGAACCGGCAATCAGCGGGCACACCTGCCAGACGGCAGTCTTGAACGCCGCACGAACA
Source organism: uncultured Granulosicoccaceae bacterium (assembly GCA_938006335.1). GTDB lineage: Bacteria > Pseudomonadota > Gammaproteobacteria > Granulosicoccales > Granulosicoccaceae > Granulosicoccus. The sequence continues at coordinate 6,777 of CALLMF010000049.1, forward strand.
TGCGCATAACGGTCGAGATCGTCGAGGTTGTGCACATCCCAGCCACCCGAATTACGGCGCTCGGGCAGGAAGAGTTCATCGGGCTTCAGCATCAATGCGCCAGCGCTCTCGTACTGCGCGAAGGGATCCGCTGCGACTTGCTCAACCGCGATACTGGTGTCGACGATCTGATTGACAAAGGAGCTGTTGGCGCCGTTTTCAAGCAGACGACGCACGAGATACGCGAGCAGGTCCTCGTGCTCACCCACCGGCGCATAGATGCGACACCGGGTGTTCGCGCTCTTGAGTACCGCATCGTGCAGCGACTCACCCATCCCGTGCAGGCGTTGAAACTCGAACGTCTGACCCGTCTGCGCTATCTCGAGGATGGCCGCGACAGTGTGCGCGTTGTGAGTGGCAAACTGCGGATAGAGCAGCGGCGCGTGGTCCAGCAGGCGTCTCGCGCAACAGAGATAGGAGATGTCGGTTGCCGCCTTGCTGGTAAACACCGGATAGTCTTCAACACCGTCAACTTGCGCCTGCTTGATCTCGGTGTCCCAGTAGGCGCCCTTGACCAGGCGCACCATGATCCTTTGATCATGTACCAGAGCCTGCATCGCCAACCAGTCGATAACCGCACTCGCCCGTTTGCTGTACGCCTGCACGACCACACCAAAGCCGCCCCACCCCGCAAGCTGAGGTGCGCCCAGGACCGCATCGATCACATCGAGTGACAGGTCAAGGCGATCAGCCTCTTCGGCATCAATGGTGAAGCCCATGCCCGCGTTTTTTGCCAACAAAGCCAACTGCACGACCCGTGGCACCAATTCCTGCATGACCCGCTCGATCTGACCCAGCTCGTAGCGTGGATGAAGCGCGGACAACTTGATCGATATGCCGGGATTGTTCTCCACGTGTTCATCGGTCGCATACGCTGATAGTGCAAGTATGGCGTCACGGTAAGAGGTAAAAAATCCAATAGCATCGCGCGCGGTCAATGCCGCTTCTCCGAGCATGTCGTAGGAATACAGATATCCCTGTGACGTCATCGCCGCACCGCGCTGCACCGCTTCGGCGATGTTTCTGCCGAGCACGAACTGGTGCCCCATCTCCTTCATGGCGCGCTTTACTGCCACTCGAATCACCGGTTCTCCCAGACGCTTGACGACCGAGTGCAATGCATCGGCAACCGCGTTACCCGGCAGCTTGTCATCATTGAGTATGCGGCCGGTCAACATCAAGGCCCAGGTGGAGGCATTGACCAGGGAGGAACTCGACTTGCCGAGATGCTCACCCCAGGCCGAGGGGGAGATCTTGTCGTCGATCAGCTCGTCGATGGTGGCGTCATCCGGCACCCGCAACAGCGCCTCCGCCAGGCACATCAATGCGATCCCTTCGTCAGTCGAGAGCCCGTACTCGACCAGAAAGGCCTCAATGAGTCCCGGTGTGCTGTTGCGCCGGATCGCCGTGATCAGCTCGATGGCCCGGCGCTCGATGGAGTTGCGCGTGCGGGCATCGGGTGCAGATGCCTCAACGAGCATGGCAATGACAGCGGCTTCGTCAGCGCGGTGAAGCGAGCGCAGACGTTCACGCGGAGAGGCGGTGGCGCTCATGGTGCTGCACAGGTGGATGCCAGTCCCAATCATCACACCACATTGATAGGCTTATCACCTAAATAGTCCCAACAATCCTATATATTGAACCAAAAATATCTGAATCAGCGACCATAATGCTCGATAAACTCACCGAAAACAGTGACATCGACTCTTTCGACATCAGCATCCTGAGGCTGCTCTCGGTCGATGGTCGCCTGACGGTCGCGGAATTGGCGAGGCGCACCGGGCTCTCGAAGACGCCGTGTCAGGTTCGCTTGAAACGTCTGATCGAGCGTGGCTATATCTCGGGCTTCAAGGCCATGATCGACTACCAGAAGCTGGGGATCGGCCACATCGCGTTTGCCGAGGTCAAGCTGCGCGACACCACGCCACCCGCACTCGACGCCTTCCATGATGCCGTGCGTTGCATACCTGAGGTCGAGCAATGCCACATGATTGCCGGACCCTTCGACTATCTGCTGAAGGTACGCACCACCGACATCACCGCCTACCGGATGGTGCTGGGGGAGAAGATTTCCTCCCTCCCCCACGTGGCGAGCTCATCGACCTACGTTTCGATGCAGACGATAAAGGAACGTAACGAAGCTGGCGACTAGTCCGCCCCACACCGCCTACTTCTCGACGCTGATCGCGTCCACACTCTGGAACCCACGCGGCAACTTCTTGCCACGCTGCCCACGCTCACCCGCGTAGTGCTCAAGTTCGGCGTACTTGATCACCGTGTGGCGCTTGCCCGCCTCGATACGCAGCTTGCCGCGCGGAGACAGTACCGCGAGTGCGACCATGGATTCCTCTCCCGCCTTGAACTTCTTGCCCGGGATGTTGAAGATCTTGTTGCCCTTGCCACGCGCCATCTCCGGCAGCTCACCCACCGGGAACGACAACAAGCTACCGGTATTGGAAATCGCAGCGACCAGATCATCGGTCAGGGAATGCACACGCGCCACCGGCAGGACATCTGCCCCTGCAGGCACGCTCAACACCGCCTTGCCCGCCTTGTTACGACTGACGAGATCACCCAGGCGTGCAACAAACCCATAGCCCGCGCTGGTACTGAACAGATAGCGCTCGTCATCCTCTCCCATCAACACGCTGACAAAGCGTGCACCATCGGGGGACTTGACCCGTGAGCTCAGCGGCTCACCGAGCCCGCGCGCTGAAGGGAAGCCATGGGCCGCAACACCGTAGACACGCCCGGTGGAGTCGAGAAACAAGGCTGTGCCGTTGGTACGCCCGAGAGCGGAGGACTGGTAGGCGTCTCCAGCCTTGTATTGCAGGGTACGAGCATCCACTTCATGGCCCTTGCCGGCACGCACCCAACCGCGTTCAGACAACACCACCGTGATCGGCTCGCTTGGTACGAGCTCGGCCTCGCTGATAGCTTGCGCCGCATCACGCAACACGATCGGTGAGCGACGCTCGTCGCCATAGGTGTCGATGTCTTCCTTGAGCTCCTTCTTGACCAGCGTCTTCATGCGGCGATCCGAGCCGAGAGTGGCCTGCAAGCTGTCGCGCTCTTTTTCAAGATCGTTCTGCTCGCGCTTGATCTCCATTTCCTCGAGCTTGGCGAGGTGGCGCAACTTGAGTTCTAGAATGGCTTCTGCCTGGACATCGCTGATCTTGAAGGTATCCATCAAGACCGGCTTCGGCTCATCGTTGTTGCGGATGATGCGGATGACCTCGTCGATATTGAGGTAGGCGATCATCAAGCCCGCGAGGATGTGCAAGCGCTTCTCGACCTTGTCGAGGCGCCACTGCAAGCGGCGTCGCACGGTATCCATGCGAAAGCCCAGCCACTCCTTGAGCATCGGCACCAGCGCCTTGACCTGCGGCCGCCCATTCAGGCCGATCACGTTCATGTTGACGCGATAGGTGCGCTCCAGATCCGTCGTGGCAAAGAGATGCTGCATCAGGTTATCGACATCCACGCGGTTGCTGCGCGGCGTGATCACCAGACGCGTCGGGCTCTCGTGGTCCGACTCATCGCGAATGTCTTCGACCAGCGGGAGCTTCTTGGCGTTCATCTGTGCGGCAATCTGCTCGAGCACGCGAGAGCCCGAGACCTGGTACGGCAAGGCGGTAACGATGATGTCGGTGTCCTCTCGCTCGTACACGGCGCGTGCACGCAAGCCACCACCACCGGTCTCATAGATGCTGCGAATGTCTTCGGCCGGCGTGATGATCTCGGCATCGGTCGGATAGTCCGGCCCCTGCACGTAGGTCATGATGTCGTCGAGCGTTGCCTTCGGCTTGTCGAGCAGATGAATGCAGGCGTTGCCGAGCTCCACCAGATTGTGCGGCGGGATGTCGGTCGCCATACCTACCGCAATACCCGTGGTCGAGTTCAACAGAATGTGCGGCAGCCGCGAGGGCAACAACGCAGGCTCGGTGAGCGTGCCATCAAAGTTCGGCTGGAATTCCACCGTGCCCTGCCCGAGTTCCTGCAACAGGCTCTTGGAAAAGCGCGTCAGCTTGGATTCGGTGTAGCGCATCGCGGCAAAGGACTTTGGGTCGTCCTGGCTGCCCCAGTTGCCCTGCCCGTCGACCAGCGGGTAGCGGTAGGTGAAGGGCTGCGCCATCAGCACCATGGCCTCGTAGCAGGCCGAATCCCCGTGGGGGTGGAACTTGCCGAGCACATCGCCCACGGTGCGGGCAGACTTCTTGTGCTTGCTGGCCGCCGACAGGCCGAGCTCGCTCATCGCATAGATGATGCGGCGCTGCACCGGTTTGAGGCCATCGCCCACGTGCGGCAGGGCACGATCGAGAATGACGTACATCGAGTAATCGAGGTAGGCCTTCTCGGTGAAACTCGAGAGCGGCAGCTCCTCGATGTCCTCAAGTGCGGGAACCGGTGCCGGAGCGCGGCGGGCGCTGCGTTTTTTCGCCGCGGATTTCTTCTTCTGAGCCATTCAGGGAGTGTAGATGAGGCGTCAGCTTACCGTCAGGTACTCACTGAACACTGGATTTTGGCGGAGCGCAGACGATACTCCGGTGACCGCTTTCCGGCCATGGCCACCATGCTTTCACAAAACACTCGCACGCTCTGCGTTTTTGCGCTCACCGGGCTGATCGCCGCCTGTGACGACGTCGAGAAGGCCATCGACTGCATCGACGACGACCGTCCGCAGTTCAGCACCTATGAGCTGCCGAATCCGGTGCTCAACCAGGCCTACGCCGAGGTCATCACCGCGCGCATCAGTAACGAGCCGGACGACGATGACTTCGACTACGCCTTCACCCTGGAAGGTGACCTGCCCCCCGGCATCGGCTCACGTGCCGACGGGCGCGACTTCTTCATCGAAGGCACCGCGACAGAAACCGGCACCTGGATGCCATCACTGAACGTTGTGGTCAGCGACGGCGGCGGTGCCTTTGGCGATGGCAGCGATGCCGACACGCTGTGCCGCACCACGCGTACCGAGACCTACACGCTCGTGGTCGTAGAGCCCTGAAGCGAATCCTGAAGCGAACCCTGAGCGCTGCCCTGCATCTGCGTCAGGCCTGAATTCACGCCTGAATATTGCGCTTCTGGGTCGCGCGGTTCAGAAGACCGTTGGTCGAGGCATCGTGGCTGGTGACCGTGCGACCGCCGACAAGGTCCGCAAGCACGGCCTTGGCGAGCTGCTTGCCGAGCTCCACGCCCCACTGATCAAAGGGCGCGATGTCCCAGATGGCGGCCTCGGTGAACACCTTGTGCTCGTACAGCACGATCAGCGCGCCAAGCGCTGCCGGATCCATACGCTGCACAGTGATGGTGTTGCTCGGTCGATCGCCCGGGAAGGTCCGGTGCCCCACGAGCCGCTCGATCTCTTCCGCGCTGGTACCCGCTGCCGCCATTTCCGCGCGCACCTCGTCCGGGCTCTTGCCTCGCATCAGCGCCTCGCTCTGTGCAAAGCAGTTGGCCAGCAACAACTCGTGGTGATCCCCAAGCGGGTTGAGCGATTCCAGCGGCACGATGAAGTCGGTCGGGATGACGTGCGTGCCCTGATGGATCAGCTGAAAGTATGCATGCTGCCCGTTGGTGCCGGGTTCTCCCCACACGATGGGACCGGTCTCGACATCAACGCGTGAGCCATCCAGATGCACCGACTTGCCATTGCTCTCCATGGTGAGCTGCTGCAAGTAGGCGGGAAAACGATGCAGATACTGGTCATAAGGCGCAATCAGGTGCGAGGTACAGCCGAGGAAGTTGGTGTACCAGACGGTCAGCAACGCAAGCGTCACCGGCAGGTTGGACTCCAGCGGCGCTTCAACAAAGTGACGGTCCATTGCATGAGCGCCAGAGAGCATCTGACGGAAGTTCTCCGGTCCGATGCCCAGCACTACCGGCAGGCCAATGGCCGACCACAAGGAATAACGCCCACCGACCCAATCCCAGAAGCCGAACATGTTGTCGGTATCGATACCGAATTCCGCCACCGCCTCGGCGTTGGTCGACACCGCCACGAAGTGCTTGGCAACATCTGCGGTTTGCGCCTTGGACTCCAGAAACCACTCGCGCGCCGAGCGTGCGTTGGCCAGTGTCTCCTGAGTGGTGAAGGTCTTGGACGCGATGATGAAGAGCGTGGTCTCCGGACCCACTCGCTTGCAGGTCGACACCAGATGCGAGCCATCGACGTTGGAGACGAAGTGCAAGTTGAGACGATCGTGCAGGAACGGCGCGAGCGCTTCGGTCGCCATCAACGGCCCGAGATCCGAACCGCCGATACCGATGTTCACGATGTCGGTGATCGGCTTGCCGGTAAAGCCGAGCCACTCACCGCTGCGCACACGGTCCGCAAATGCGCAGACGCGATCGAGCACCTCGTGTATCGCTGGCACCACGTTGTCACCATCCACACGGATGTCCGCGTCGCGCGGTGCGCGCAAGGCCGTGTGCAGTGACGGGCGATGCTCGGTGGGATTGACAATCCCGCCCGAGAACATCGAATCGCGCTTCTCTTCCACACCGCTCTCGCGCGCGAGCTGTACAAGCAACGCATGCGTGTCGCCAGCCGCACCGGCCGCTGAGCGCGTCAGGTGGTTCTTGGAGAAATCGATGAAGATGCCTGCCGCCTCACCCTGCAGTGCGTCGAACCGACCGGGATCACTCTCGAACAGCGTAGTCAGGCTGACATCGGCAGTCGCATCACGATGCGCTTCAAGCGCAGACCAGGCAGGAAGATCTTCAGGGCGAGACATGGTGTCAGGGCATTTCCTTGGAATCAGACTGCCCCAGTGTAACGCCTGAATCCAACCGCCATCGCCGCTGTGGAAAGCCCTACAACGGCGAGGCTGCCAGACGCGCTAGAGACTGCGCACGACGCGACGGACCACCATCAGCCCAGCTTGTCGAGCGTGCCGGTTTCTTCTGCGAGAAGGTAGTAGAAGGTGACGCGCTGCTTCTGGCGCGTGTCCTTCATGCGGGCACAGACCTTGGCGATGCCGGCGTCGGCTGCTTCGGCATCCAGGCCGAGCTTCTTGGCCGCGAACTTGTCGCGTACGCGGGCGAGCTCGTCCTTGTCACTGGCAGACACCATCGCGGCGTCCTTGCTGCTGCGCAGTGCAATGCCGCAGTAGTTGACGATGGACTTGATCGCGGCTTCATTCGGTGAATCAACGAACTTCTTGACGTCTTCGGAATAGTCGGTCACAACACATCTCCAGTGGATTAATGCAACCCTAGGGTACTTGACCTATTTGTTGCTTTTTGTCAAATCGCTGGGTTTGACGGCGCAATTTCTCGATTACACTCGCCCGGCGTTCAACGATCCCTTCGGAACCTCGGCACGATGAGCAAGACCGTAGTCAACTCCTGGAACGAGTTCGATCCCCTGAAGCACGTGATCGTCGGCCGCGCCGATCACACCTGCATTCCGCCCAGCGAGCCGGCAACCGAAGCCAAGGTGCCCGAAGACAGCGACATGCGCGGCATGTGGGGGCCACGTCCGCTGGAGACGGTCGAAAAAGCCAACGCCCAGCTGGATCATCTGGCCAAGACCCTCGAAGAGCGTGGCATCACGGTCGATCGGCCCACGCCCATCCAGTGGAACCAGGCGGTCAATACCCCCGACTTTTCCACAGCCAGCCAGTTCGGTTGCATGCCACCGCGCGATGTCCTGCTGACCATCGGTAGCGAGATCCTGTCGGCCCCCATGTCTTTCCGGTGCCGCTATTTCGAATACCTCGCGTATCACGATCTGATGCAACGCTACTTCGATGAGGACCCGAATTTTCGTTGGGAGCAAGCCCCGCGACCACGACTCGACGATCGTTCCTATCAGTCCGGCTACTTTGATGAAATCACCATCGAGGAACGTTTGAGCCGCACCGCAGCGCTCGACTTTGTCACGACAGAACACGAGCCGCTGTTTGACGCTGCCGATGTATGCCGACTCGGCAAGGACCTGTTTGTGCAGCATGGTCTAACCACCAACAGACGCGGCATGGAATGGCTGCAACGCCACTTTCCGGATCACCGGGTACATGCGGTGAACTTCCCCGGCGACCCCTACCCGATTCATATCGACGCGACCTTTGTGCCCTTGCGCCCGGGGCTGATCATCAACAACCCGAACCGCAAGTTGCCCGAAGCACAGCGCAAGATCTTTGAAGCCAACGATTGGGAAATCGTGGATGCCGCACCGCCTTCGCATAACCAGCCGCCGCCACTGTGCTACTCCAGCATCTGGTTGTCGATGAACTGCCTGATCATCGATCACAAGACCGTCGTGGTCGAAGCCAGCGAGGTCTATCAGCAGGAGCAGATGGACAAGCTCGGCATGAACGTCATACCCGTACCCTTCCGGGACGCCTACCCGTTTGGTGGAGGACTGCATTGCGCAACCGGGGACGTACACCGGGAAGGCGACTGCGAGGACTACTTTCCGAAGCAGGTGCCGGGTACGTCGTTGCGCGGATAATCCAAGTGCTCAACTACCAAGAGCCACCCAATTCACGTGGAGGACGCCAACAAGGCACGTGCCCAATCGGGCGGCGGATTCTGCCGAGTCGACACCGTACTACCGTGACGCTCTGCAACCACCTGGAACGGATCGTCGCGGCGGCCTTGTAACTCGCGCCCCTGGCGACCGGATCCAAAGTGCGCTCAATCAAATCCGAGTTAACGAATTCCACCCCGTGAGGCGCCAGCCGCGTTCGGTAGAAAGTGCTCTTGCCGGCACGGTTTCCGCCCGCAAGCATCCAGAGCTGCGGAGCTGCCACGCGAAACAGCGCCGGTCAGACTGACTGTGCGACGAACTGTCCATCAACGAACGTCCCGAGTTCCGTGCGTCCATCAGGCGTAGTGCGTCGAAGTGTCTCACCGTCGTCGGCAATGTCGTAAGTCGCCTCCGGCTTCTCGAGCGACACGTTCAGCGTACCGCCCTGGCGCGCAGCCTCGAGCTCACGCAAGACCGCATTGGCGTCGGGCACAACGCAATTGGCGAGACGCGCACTGGCCACGAACTTCTCTCCGCTCAACAAGGAATGGATGTCAGTCGCGCTTAGACTGCTCTCGAGCAACTGTCCGAGCTGCGCCCAGTACTCGATTTGCTTGGGCACGCTCCGACGCGCGACCGCCGATTGCTGTTCTGCGCGAGAGACCAGGTCTTCAGGCAGACGAAGCGCCTTGCCCCTGGATGGTCTGGAAACATCGGCAGAATCGGCACCTCGAGCATCAGCCTCACTCTCGATCCACTTGGCAGAACGTTTCACGTAGGCCACCTCGGCAAAAGGTTGCATTTGGCAACATTGTGACAACTATCATCGTCTGGTTCAATGACTTACTGAGTGTTTCAGCGGTGCGGCGACGCGAACTGAGGACTACTCGGTAGTTGCTCACTTGATCAGGTCACGGTGGCGGCTCTGTTTGGGCTCCCCTTCCTCATTCCCTTCACCGCCCCGATCGCGCCCAAACTGATCGCAGGGTCAGCGTCAGAGCACCTGACCGATCCACCACACGCGTGCGCGGTACACCATCCGATCACTGACTGTTACCCTCAGCTGGCACCCCGCGGCGTACCTGCATGAATTACCAGTCACCAAATCACTTGCCAGCGACATCGGATCGCAGGCTGTTTATGCTCGCCGCATGAGCGCCCACAATCTCGACCCTCGTACCTTTCACGCACTCGAACGCATCTTCGGAGAACGCATCTTCCAGCGCGGGCTTCGGCTCGCAGAGGAAGGCGCGGTACTGCGTTGCGAGCGTGCCACTGACGGTTTCATCGAGGGCGATGTCCAGGGCAGCCGGTCCTATCCGTACACCGTGTTCGTCCAGCCGCTGGACAACGGAGGACTCCGGACCGCGTGTACCTGCCCTTATGCCTCGAGCTGCAAGCACGCCGCAGCACTTGCCATCGAGTGGTTCGGTGACCGCCACGGGCACGGCGCCGAGTCCGGCGCTTCCACTACCGAGGAACGCGTGGCGGAGGATTGGGTGCGGCACTTCGCGGCGCTGAGTATGTCCGGCGCGAGTCACCGGGCGGAGGCGGATTCCGGAACGTCGGGACAAGGCCTCTGGATCTACGACTTCTTTGTCGCTGACGAGCTGTTCGAGCACGCCACCTCCCGGACGCTCGTCGCCAGGAGCGTGTTGTTCGGACTGCGGGCCGCGCGCCGTTGCAAGGCCGGGCATCCGACGCGCGGCAAGCGCTTTCACCCCGGGCACGACGACCCCGGCCGCGCCGCCACCACGCACGAGGACGAGGAGCTTCACACGCTGACGCTATCGTTGTCGCATGTTCAGTACGGCTGGATCGGGCCGCGCAACGACGATCTCTACGAACTCGAGGGTGCGACCGGTGCAGTCATCGTGGCTCTCGCCCTGAAGTCAGGCCGCGCCTTCCTCGGCGACGAGCGGCGCCAGGCCTTGGCCGTTGGCGAGACACGCACGGCGCGCTTTGAATGGCAGGCGCACGGGGAACGCCACCAGCTCGTGCTTGCCGAGGATTTCGATTCGCACTGGGTGCTGATCCCGACAGAACCACCCTACTACCTCGACGTCGAACACCATTGTGTCGGCGAGCTGAAAACCTCCCTGTCGATCGAGCAACTCGTGCATGCGCTCGAAGCGCCACCTCTGACACCGACGGCCGCCCAGGCACTCGCCAGCCTGCTCGCCGAGGACGCCATCGACCTGGAACTCGACGAAGCCCTGCTACCGCTACCCGACGTCGCGCTGCCGCAACACATCGACGTCCCCCTGCAGCCGGTGCTGGTGATTCGCTCGGCGAACGGCGATGAGCACGTGTCGAACTGGGTGGCGACCCCAGTCGCCCGCTATGCGGACCACGACATCGGACTCAACGTTCGATCGCAGGACGCCGTACTGCAAGTCGAGGCCGCCGGCGGAGAGCAGATAGTCCTGCACCGCGATCTGTCCGCCGAACGTATAGCGCTGATCGAATTCCATGGTTTCTGTCCCGGGTTCTTGCGCGACCCCGACGCCTTCGAGGCACTCGTCGCCGACTACATGCCCACTACCGACGATCCCGCGTTGCGCTTCGGTCGCTTCAAGGCACTTGTCGACGCGCGCGCCGAACTCGAAGCGCTCGGATGGCAGGTTCGCGTGCTTGCGCCGGTGCACACGCGGACCACGCGCACGCGCGACTTCTCCGCGCACATCGAAGCGGACGACGACGCTATCGGCTGGTTCGAACTCGGACTGACGCTGACGCACCGTAAGCAGCAGTACGATCTGTTGCCACTCGTCGTGGCCTGGCTGGAAGGCGGCGCAAGAGAGGAGCCTGTGTACACCGAAGCCCACGACGGCACGTGGCTGGAAGTACCGGCAAGCGCCTTGGCACCGGTCGGCGAGACGCTCCGGGAGCTCGGCGACACCTCTAGAGCGAATGCACCGATACGCCTGTCGCGCGCACGCGCCTTGTCGCTGGAGACGCTATCGCGTGAACTCGAGGACAAGGACATCTCGGTGCGCTGGACCGGCGAGAAGAGCCTACTCAAACTCGGCGAGCGATTGCGCTCCCTCGCAGCGGCCGGCGAACCCGGACGGGTGCGAACGCCACGCGGCATCAAGGCGACGATGCGGCCCTATCAGCTTGCCGGACTTGGTTGGCTGAACCTGCTGGCAGAGCACGGTCTGAACGGCATACTCGCTGACGACATGGGGCTCGGCAAGACACTACAGACTATCGCTCACATCGTCTCCCAAAGAAACCAGGGGACGCTGGACGCACCGACCCTGGTTGTCGCGCCGACATCATTGCTCGGCAACTGGGCGCGGGAGCTCGCCCGGTTTGCACCGCGCCTCGGCGCGCGTGTGTGGCATGGACCGGAGCGCCACGACGATCCGCTGGACGACGACGAGAACGACGTGATCATCACGAGCTACACGCTGGCATTGCGCGATCACGACGCGCTCGCGGAACACGGCTTCGGCTTCCTGGTGCTGGACGAGTCACAAGCGATCAAGAATCCCGCGACCAAGATCGCGCGAGCGGTCAACGCACTCCCGATTGATCGTCGGCTATGTATTACTGGTACCCCGCTGGAGAATCACCTCGGTGAACTCTGGTCGCAGTTCGATTGCCTGATGCCCGGACTGCTCGGTGATCGCACCCGCTTTACGCGTCACTTCAGGACACCGATCGAGCGGCACGGCAACACCGAACGCCAGGAGCGACTGGCCGCCGCGATTCGCCCCTTCATTCTGCGCAGGCGCAAGCAGGACGTCGCAGCTGAGCTCCCACCGAAGACAGAGATCGTGCGCGAGGTGCGTATGGACGCCGCACAGGCTCGACTCTACGAGTCCATACGCATCGCCATGGAAGCACGCGTACGCAAGTTGCTTCGTCAGAAAGGCATGGCGAAGAGCCACATCGAGATGCTCGACGCCCTGCTCAAGCTCCGCCAGACCTGTTGTCATCCGGATCTCGTCAAGCTCGACAGCGCGCGCAAGGTGCGCGCATCGGCCAAGACCGACATGCTGATGGACATGATCGATGAGATGGTCGCCGAGGGCCGCAAGATCCTCGTGTTCTCGCAATTCACCGAGATGCTTGGGCTGCTCGAGCGCGAGCTTGCCACCCGCGACCACCGTTGGGTCAAGCTCACCGGGCAGACGCGCAAGCGCGATACGGCGATCGACGCCTTCCAGAACGGCGATGTCCCGGTGTTCCTTATCAGCCTCAAAGCGGGCGGCACCGGCCTCAACCTGACCGCCGCCGATACAGTGATCCACTACGACCCATGGTGGAACCCGGCTGTCGAACGCCAGGCCAGCGACCGGGCACACCGTATCGGGCAGACGCGGCCCGTATTCGTGTACAAGTTGGTGACCGAGGGCACCGTGGAGGAGCGCATCGTCTCCATGCAGGCAAGCAAGCAGGCTTTGGCGGATGCCACCATCGAGCATGCGGACGGCGACACGCTCTCACGAATGTCGGCGGATGACGTGTTGTCGCTATTCGCGCCAAGCGACGCGCCGGAAACTGCCTGACCGCTCCAACCTCGAGCTACCAGCGCACCATCGGTCAGCATCATGTATCGGACCTGGTGCGGCGACCCGGACGTTCATGCGTTGTACTACCCTCCCATTACGGCTCGTTGACGGTTCCGCGCCAACGCCATGCGTCTTCTTCCCGACCGAGTACGACACCCAGCTCGCTTGACAGGCACTTTAGTCTTTGTGCTGCTGGCGTCCGGCTCGACGTGCGACAGCACCACCTACACAGGTGGTAACAGCCTGTCCATCTTCGCGATCCAGGTTGATGTCCAGTGGCGTGACGAATCCACCGAGGTCGCAGTAGAGAGCCAAAGCAACGGCTTTACAAGTGACCCCAATGTCTGGCTAACAGAAGGAGACCGCTGGCGAGCCTCGAACTCGACTGAAACCCGGACCCTCTATCGCACAGAGGAGGCGCACATCTACCGCACGCGTTTCGAGCAAGGTGAACGGCCGCCTGACAATTTCTCGATCTGGATGGCAGGTCCCGACCGGGACAGCTCTCGCACGCACAATATCGCGCCGCCCATTGTCTCGGAGTTTTCAGTGATACCAACTAGGGACGGTGGCCGGCTCGATACACCTTTGAGCATTACCTGGCAGGTGTCAATCACCGACGATAGCGTAGAAGCTGCCCCCTCACTCCGTGTCAGAGCGGTGAGTTGCGACAACGAAGGTATACCTGAAGTGGAAGCACTTATCCCACTGGCGCCCACAGACACGTCGTCGAATATCGTGCTGTCGGAATGGGTGTCGCAACCTGCCAATACTCAGCAGTGCGATTGGATGATTGAAGTTCTCGCACAGAGCCTCAAGACATTTTCGTTTGGTCAAGGAGACACGCCGTTCAGAGAACTCGATTTACGATTCACTACCTATTCCAAACCCGTCCTCGTTCCGCTGCTGCCGACAACTGGTCAATGATTTCCATGTGGTATCGACTGCTGCTTCTTTCAATGATTGCATTGATACCCGCCTCGGCGCTTGCACAAGAAGTTTCACCAGAGCCTTCAGCTCGCAGCCTGCAACAAACTGCGATCTCTACGTACGGCTTTCTGATCGGAGTCGGAGGTCAGGTGTCTTACTTGAAAGATCGATTCGACTACGACTTTCCTCAAGGGCACAAGACGATGTCGGGTATTTTTACGCTGGCATTCCGCGTCGAGAAGAAGCTCAGCCAGAGTGCATTCAGTGATGGATCGCTGAGTTTGACCTGGGACCAGATGCGTGCAAATCAGTTTAGAGTTGACAACGTTGGCCTGCGCCTATCACTCGACAGGCGCAATACACACCCTGCTGACTCCTGGCGCTACAGCGGCTTCAGTGTGCACGCAGCCATCGGTGTATCCCAATTTTCTATACCCAGCGACGAATCTCGACATACCTTCGCTGAGATCGGCGCAAACGTTCTGATGGGCCTACGGCGCGTAGTCATCGAGCCTGGTGTCTTCCTGCGATGGCGCAGCGAAGAATTCATCAATGGAGACGACCGGTCGCCGATGACAATCGGCTATCGAATAACGGTATATATTCGCCCCTTGGCGCAGAACCGGCGGGTGAACCGTGAGCTATCCGAGTGACGACAACGGGCGACATTACGGACGAGAGCATCCGAGACCGTCCCAAAAAGCGTGTAGGTAAATCCGCGATTCCCTTGACGCGCCAAAGACAGGCGGAGTCACATACCAGAAAAATCAGACTCACAAATCTGTCTCTACAAAGCCTGTCAGGCACTCGGTGATGTCAAAAAACCGCTCTCCGCCTCAAGCGTGATTCCGTCTAAATCCAACAGCCCGAGGCACCCCTGCAACTCCATAGCATCAATCTCGCGCAGCAGCCATGTCGCTTGAGCCAGATGAGCAACATCACCCCATTACTCAGTCAATACCAACATACCAACATCTGTCCGCTCTATCGCAACCAGTCCACGACCGCGCGCAAAAGCTATCGACAAGATCGCGGTGTCCCCAGCCATATACCTACCAAAACTGTCCGGGGACGCCGTGGTGGATGCAACCTCTGTAAACGTTTGCCCTTCGAGCCTAAGCTCCGGATGATAGCTCGCCTCTTCAAACGGTGCTTCCCCATTGCTATCTAGTGGCGTTATCGATAGCAATGCAACCGATATGGGTGGGCGGTCCTCGAACGAAATACCAGGTAAAATCACGAGGTATTCATCGGCACTGTCTACTGTGAGCATCTCGTACTGAATGAAGTCGAGAAACAGTATCCCAAGGGTATCGGACGCCTCCAACGAGTAACGTAGTTCGATACCGCACACCAACTCCTCCTCTGACGAGCTGTACGCGCCCGTACTATCGACACCGCGATACTCGATATTCGTGACCGTGTAGGTCGATGAACCGTTCGAACCCATCATCGGGATCGTGTCTCCAACCTCGTAGTCAATCCACTCGGCGGCCTCGGGGTGATCGAATATCGGGCACGCTCTGGACACCCACTCCCTGTCGCAGGCGGTAACCACGAGGAGCACGAGTGGCAACAGCAGGCTCATAACAGCGGTGCAGTTGCAGTAACGTGATCTCACGGTCTGAGTAACGCGCCATACAGGGTTTACAAGCGTCATATGCGTAGCAACAGGGTTGCCTGGGTGAGCCGCTCGAACTCTGTGTCGGTCAGACTCACTCAGCCCAAATCTGACGAATAGAGTCTGTTAAATTCAACTCTACTGAAGTCCCCGCTGACACTAATCACCTCATAAATCATCTCAGCCACATCCCCCTGCTGCTCGACGTTCATTTCCACGAAGCTCTTGCCTTCGTTCAAAGCCTTGACCCAGTCGTAAGCGCCCTCCTCACCCTCCAACGGACGAGCGACCAAGGCCTCTCCGATATAGCCCGTACCTTGCTTCTGGTACTGCCAAACATGCGTCATCTCGTGAGCGAGCAACTCATATCCCTTGGCAGTCAACTCACCGCCACGCTCCCCGTTGCGAAATACGGCCTCACCCTCGTATGTATCTGCCAGGTGAATCTGGTTGCCAACCACGTGCGAATCCATTCCGCTGGCGGTACGTGACCCGCCCGTGCTGATAACAACGTCGCCATAGTCAATGGCATTCCCAAACACGAGCTGCATTGCCTGCTTCTCCGCTTGCGACAGGCCGCGACTCTCGACCTGATGGAAAGTACTCTCAATGATATCGATATCGGCATTAATCAAAATGGCAATACTGCGCCAATCGATCGCGACACCGGTAAGCAAAGCATCTTGCAGGTTTGCCAGCGCCGCCTTGAAACCACCGTCCAACCCATCTTCGCGCAGACCCGCAGCAATGTTCGACGCACTGTCATGAGCGAGTTCGAGCATGTCGATTCCGCCACCGATGATGTTGCTCTCCAGTTGGGCAAGCGTGCTGAGAACCGGAAGGTCCAACCCGCCAACCCAACCAGTTACGTTCGTAAGGTGTTCGCGAACATGATCAAAACCGTTACGATCAAGTGCGCGTGATGTTTCGCGAAACAGGTTGGCCAGTACAATTTGATCGCTAGCACCACCGAGGTTTAACGAACCTCCCACTGGCATCCCGACCCACTGCTGCTCGCTCAACCCGAGCCAGCCGAGTCGCGTCGCCCGATCACTAGCGAGCCATATACTCGCAAAACGATCACGCTCGGAGCCGCCCAGCTCAGGAGCCGCGTTATAACCGAGATCCTCGAACGAATCAGCTTCGATCCAGATGTGTGCGTTCTTGAGCGACGCACGTCCGAGGCCATTGTCGCTCGCGCGCTGCCCGATCAGCGACAGATTCGCGCGATCGGCTTGCAAGCGAGCGAGATTCCGAAAGTCGGTCTTGTTCTCGGCGTGTGTCAGCCGTCGATTGATCTCGGCTTCCACTTCATCGATGTCTGCGTCGGTGTCAGCCTGGCTCACATTGGCGCGACCGGCAACTGCGTCACGCAACTCAGCGAGCTCTGCTATCGGGGCGCGTTGCGTGCTGCCGTAGTCGTTGAGCGAAGGGACCAGCAGAGGGACCAGCGCCGAGCGCGTCGCAAACATGTCCAGAAACAATAAGGAACCGCCGTTGTCAGCAGCATTACTCGCCGCATCGGCAAGCAGCACGCTAGCAAAGCGCTCACCGGCTTCGGAAGCACTACCGGCCCCACCGAAACGTGCATGAAAATGCTCACCGACTTGTGTGGCGAAATGCTCAAGAAGCGAGTGATCATCTCCAAGCAAGCCTCAATCAAGCAGAATGTTACGGGTAGCGCCAATGCGGGCTGCGTCTTTCCCTGAGATAAACTGCACGTGCGGCAGTGACAAGTCGCCCGCACGAGCACTGTCGATCAGTTGGTCAACCACATAATGCGGAATATCCGCCCCAAGTGCATCAGTCAGCGCTTCCCGAAAGACTGCTGGATTTCGCGCTGCCGCATGACCAAAGTTCTGCTGGAGCCACGCAGCCTGCAGGGCCTCCTGCACGTTTTCGCTGCCACGCAGCTCATCTTCGGTGCGGTTGCCATGATTTCTGGCAGCGTCCGATACAGCATCTGAGCGCGGACTCTGCCGCAAAATGACATTGTTCATGGCACTAGTCCGTTAGCTTTTTCGAGCAGGCTACAACAATGCACAGGCAATATAAACACCCAATCACCGCAATTATTACTGATACTCGCTCTTCGGCCAATGCCAACCGTACACCGGAAATCCGAACAAACGGCTCAAACGACATTCGGGTATTTCCTATAACGAGTCCAGCCCCATGGCAACACAACCGACCCACACAGCGATTTCCTCAACGCTCCTGCTACTTGCCTGTATCGGCTGCACCAATTCAACGACTACAGAAGAAGGGCCGCCATCATTGTTTCGTTTCCAAGCAGAATCCACAGGTGATTCACTGCAGCTCGCAGTAGTCCCTGACGAAGCTGCTACTTATCGGATCGAGTTTGAGCCGTCCGAACGTGAATCCGTGGCTGCACAATGGACCATCGTCGGGACCGTGAGAGGGTTCTACACGATATACAACCAGCTAACCGGTGAAGATCTGGTGCTAGGCGTTGTTGATGACGGTGTATTCAACCGCGTCGAGATGCAAGCTCGCGAGGAAACGAGCGCTCAGCGCTGGGATCTCGTCACCGTGGGTGATGGCATGTGTCAGTTTCACACCGAACTGCTAGGTGAAACGATGGTCTTGACGGCGACGACGCCGGGTGCGGCCAACTCGGTGGAGATACAACAGTTAATCGCCGATTCGGCGTCGCAGCGTTGGAACCTGGACCAACTGGGATTCAACCCCGCGCCATGCGGCGACTAATGGTGCTCGCTTCCTGAATTACTTTATGGATAGCTCGTCTGATTTCTAGGGTTTTTACTATATCGAATTGGCCATGCACCCCATACGCTCCGAAGGAGCTCAGGTTTTTACAATCTCCAGTCAACCTGATCCAAATGTCTTGCAAGCCCTGCGGAGTCGTAAGCACATGGACCGAGTAAACAGCGCGACAACACGTCTCACAGAAGCACAAGTCCGCGACAGCGCCGAGCAGTACGATCAGTCCGCACCGGGCTTCAGCAACCGATTATTGACGGCATCGAACCAGACCGACCGCCTGATGGCGATCACGACGAACGAAGAGCGCTTGGCGCAACATTCGAGCTACCACGCAGCACCCGCCGCAGCGGGTGAACAATCCAGCACACCAGCAGGTCAATGGCCAGCGCCTGCATTCTTCGATGGATTCGGGGGTCTGAGTTCATCCAGCAACCAGAACGCGTTCGTGTTCTCAGGCTTCAATGCGGGCATCCCAAGTCTATTTGTAAACAACTTCAGTTGGTCTGACTCCGGGTCCAACCGGGAACTCAACGCCACACTCAACGAGAGTGGCGGCACGTTGTATCAGAGACTCACCGTGACTGATGAATCCGTGTCGTGGCCGGACGACGGCGACTACATGGTGTTTGACCACGTCACACAGGATGTCGTCGCTTATGGCGAAAGCGCGGCGACGCTGGAACCTGGACTGTACGCTGTATTCAACGTGACGACCGGCGAGCGAAGCGACATCGCGATCGGAGACATCGCTGGACAGAGCGCGATGGCCCGGAACGGCAGTTCAGACGATGGAGAGCAGCCAGATCGTTTCGTCGGTCCTCAATCTGGAATTACACAAAATGACGATGGTTCAGTGACGGTTACCGTTACTCATGGACCAGGTCATCACGAAGTAACCTTTACGCCGGCCGAAAGCTGGTCTGAAACACTGGTCGACGCAGGGGTTGCCGCTGGGTGGGGGGCGTTTGGCGCAGGGGTTTTTCTGGGCGCGCCTACACCTGTTGTAGTTGCAGCAGCTGCTGGAAGCGCTGGACACAGCATTTCGGAAAATGTCGATGCTGAGCACGAGTGGCACCCACCCGCCTGGCTCACATGGCTAGCTGATGTCGTGACGGACCTGTTCACGACCGAACCTGTTTCAGCGATAGTCCATCCTGAGGGAACATCCAATGACTCGTCGGACTTTCAGCCGACTACCGTCAATGGCGCTTCAAAAGGCGAATGGGCAGGTGCACGCGATGAGGAAGGCGAGCCCGTGAACAGCATGGCAGCTGAGGCCGAGGAAGATTTCAACAATGCTCAGCCCGAGACCTCAACGGGGCAGACTGCTACAACTGACCGCCCGTCAAACTCCCAAGCCAGCTCCAGCAGTGGAGGTGGCTGGAATGATGGAGACGGTTGGAGCGGGGATGACTCCGGCAGCGGCGCCGGGCAGAATAGCAACTCGGATACCGACGGTATCGGACCATAGATGCAAGATCGGAGATAGTGAGGAGCAATAGTGTTCGAAGTCATTGACGTCGTCTGGTCGGCAGTCGGAGCAAGCATCTTGGGCTTGCTAATCTACCGAGTACATCGAAAACCTCATAGTCGCCCCCCTTTCGACGCCCTGGTCAAACGACTGATCCGGTACCAGCAGGAATTTGCTCGAAGGGAGCCATGGGAGCATGCTGCAGTCGCCACGTCACACGGCCTGGCGTGGTTCACTTACTCAACATTCAATGCAGCCACGAACCTGTCGCACATCTCTTTCTGCCCGAGATTCGTGGGAACGTGCGTAGGATTGGTAGTGACCTATCTGCTCGTTCGCGCGGTGGTGCGCCCGGTGTTCCGGTACTTCAATGAACCACCGACGCAGTCTTCGCACTGAACTAATACCCTCCATGCCAGAACTTTCAAGCGTGCTGATTGCAGCGGTCACATCCTATTTTATTGGCCGTATGGTGCACTCCAGAAGCAGAAAGGACCCAAAATATCATCCCTACTCTTGGCTGGCGAAACGGATACTCGAAAACCGACGAAGACGTGCCCGAATGGAACGCTGGGAACAAGCTGCAGCGGCAACATCAGTTGGCGTTGTCACGTTCATTGCAATCCTGATCCTTCCGTATCTCGACATAAGTCACCCCCCATTCTTCTTGAAATTTTTCGGCTGGCTTGCGGGTATCGTCGTGCTCGGTTCGATAGTTCCAATTCTTGTGCGCCCGGTGTTCCGGTACTTCCATAACCGTCCGAACCACACCCCCTGACTGCTACGCTACAACCCGAACGCCACGTCCCGCCAACCTGGCGCCACGAGCACGACATCGGTCAACGCGATGTGCTCATCCGCGTCAGCCTGCCGCAACGCGGCTAGCGCCTCTAGCTAACCTCAACGAGACATAACGAAAGAGCAGTTAGCGAGGAGATGTAGCACGAGAAGGGCCTATGGCAGTGATATTGTGAAGTTGCGAAGCCAAACAATGTCACAACCAAGAGGCCACTCCTCGTGAGACTAAGGAGAAC
>CALLMF010000050.1 GCA_938006335.1 uncultured Granulosicoccaceae bacterium
ATGCCACTCACCAAACGGGCGTAGTCCTTCCGGCACGACGTCCAGGCCGACAGACAGGGAAAATAACGCAAGACCGATCCCGAGGTTTCGAGGCGCGCCTGACCATAGCTCAGAACGGTAGTACACCAACCAGCACAAAACCGACAGTCCGTAGACACCGTAGACGATCGCTGAGGGCACGCCCAACGCGGGCCATGCGTTTTCGTGAAGCAGCCACAGGTCGTCCAGCGCAAGCATAACGGTGATGCCGGCGGCAACGCCCAGACACGTTTGATGGCGCGCGTGTAACGCGGGGGAGTCGACTGCGAGTACGGTGAAGGTTGCCACCGCGGCAGCAGCGATCCAACACAGTACACCGAGATCAGATAACCATCCTGCGTAGATTGGAGCTGACACCATTTCTCGTGCATCGCCAAACAACAGCCAGGCGTGAGTTTTTCCGGACGCTTGCAGCACCGCGACCACCACCAGCATGGAAATTGATAGAAACCACGTGCCGACCGTCAAGACTCGCATTTGTCGTACGCCAAAGCTGATGAGTGAACGAAATCTATCGTTGTCGTGCACAACTGTGGAGGCGTTTTAATGACCCCTTGTTTCATCGTCCGGTGATCGCATGGCAGTATCGTGAACGAGAGGTTTGCGATAGGAAGACTCGGATTACCTGCATGACTTTACGCTAGCTCGTCAGGATCAATAAAAATGTGACAATCTACCGAGCCGATCGAGTCCGCATTCATCGCCATCGGCACGATGACGACGACTCGACCGCCTGACGTGCCGATTGCAAAATTGACATCAGTGGAAGTTCATGGATGCAGGTGGTGTCGATGTCACTGTCACTGGTGAGATCTGCTGTACGCACGGGTGCAAGTATTGGTGGGATCGTCCGATGAAGAAGGTGTCGGTAAGCAGTTTCAGCGTCGTGGCGACGTGCGGGTAGAGCGCTATCCATGCGCCCTTATAGTGATGGCTGCGAACACTGCTGGCTGCAACGCCACCGAATCTGTCGAGACTGGCGAGTCGTGACGACATAGCGTGAAGAACGTGCGCGTTATCGAATTCTTGTACGTGCAGATGAACTGGCACGCCGAGCGTCGCATGTGCGCCGGTATTCCCTGCTACTCCATACCGTTGATCGCCGCGTCGGATGGCGCTTGGCCCGCTCGTCGTTGGCCCACTGTGCCTTCGCGATCCTGCCTTGCCGAACAGGGGCTCCCAACCTCGCTGAGGTCGTCAGTATCAAGGTGGCAGAAGACTAGAGGCGCTCAATAAGAAATCGCCCGACGTCCGGCAGGCCATCGACAAACGGAGACTCAGATGGTTGGCTACTGGTTCGCAGGATAGGTTCCCGCGGTTGCGTGTCCTGATTGCTCGACGTGAAGCTTACGCCGCTGTCGGTGCCGGAGTCGTACAGCACCGCATCCACGGTGGTCGACGCCAGAAACGCACCACCATCAAACAACTCGACGTTGTGCAGGCCGACAAACCAGTCCGGGCTGGGTGCAAGCATCGATGTGATGGTGATCTGCGAATGATCCTGAGTGACGACAACCTCAACGCTTGCCTGGCCATCCCCGGTACTCACGCCTGCGCCGTTGATGGCCGAGATGGCGTAGCCGTTGGCAATGCTCTCGTCGATTTCATCGAGAAACAAGGTCTTGCCACCTGTCTCCGCCATCTGTTCTATTCCGGCTGTTGCGATTTGCCCCGGCTCCCAGTAAATCACTTGTTCGCTGTGGACCGCGCCTACCAGCCCCGAAAAGTGCGCGGACGTGCCTGGGAACCGTTCCGGGTGACGCTCCGCTGTCCAATCGGCATCGAAGGTGATGCGGTACCGGGCTTCGGTGGGAGTGGCGGGGGCGGTAGGCGTATCCGGATCGGTCGGTGTTGCCGGTACTTCGGGCATCTCATCAACCGGATCGCCAGCGGACTCCGTCGCGGGTTCCGTGATGCCGGTTCCCGAGCTGGAACACGCCATCATTGCCAATCCCAGGACTGGGACGAAGTACGTTATCGGTAATCTCATCGGATGGCCCCTGAGTGATAGTGAATTCGTGATCGTTGTATGGTTACCACTAAGGACAGCGCATGGCGTCAGCAAGGCTCTCTGCGCCACCGAACGCACCAACATCCTGTGAGACGAGTGACGTGCCTTGCAGTGTCGTTTCGAGGATTCGTCGCCAGGAGGCATCTACGGTAATCAGCGAAACCGGGTTTGCACAGGTCTTGAGACCGCCCGAGATGAAGTCCTCGCCGATGCGGTGATTGGTGTGACCTTTCGCGTGCGCTATCTGATGAAGGTCGCCGTCCTGGAAGGTCCACACACGCAGTGTCTTGGCAAGGTGCGGACGATCCACGTAAGCGATGTCCATGTTGCCGTCATTGTTGAGATCTGCAATGCCCACGGGTGCCAACCAACGGTTGGATTGTCCGATATAGGGGGTAGTGGTGAGCAATGTGAGTTCACGCTCCAAGAGCTGGTAGACCGCGATCTGTGCGCCGTAGTTTCGATGGCTACGGACCGTGACGACTTCCACGCCGTCCACGCCATCGATGTCCGCCAGTCGGGGCGCGACATCTTCAAAGACATGAAGGTCATCCAGTGTGACGGAATACGAACAGTTGCTGTCGTCACTAACCCACAAGGATGCAGGCTCGATGGCATCACCAAGAACCCCATGCGCGTAGCGGTCGGTGGCGTCGTCGTACCACGCGCGAGCGATACCGGGTTGGCCGTCCGCCGTCACGATGGAATCCGGAAAATCCGACGCTGCCGCGGTTGCGATGGCGCAGTCTGCCCGTGCCGTGTTTACGGAAAGAGCGCTGGCAACAAGCGTCACCACGATGAGACTGGCATTGAGCATCTGGATGCGGTTTGAGCGAAACACAGGTGTGATCGGCCCGCGCGGGGAAAGTTTCATCCCCTGTGCTGGAAATACGACACGCGTCCGATGGAGCAGCCACGCGCGGATTCAATTGTTCGATTGAAGAGATTCCAAGGGACTGGTGGTCCCGGCAAAGTGTTTGCCGATGACGTGCGTATAAATCTGTGTGGTCTTGATGTCGTTGTGGCCAAGCAGTTCCTGAATGGTGCGAATGTCCGTACCGCTAGACAAGAGGTGCGTCGCAAAGGAGTGACGAAAGGTATGCGTGGACACCTTCTTGGGAATCGCGCTGCGTTTAACGGCAGCCCTTAGCGACTTCGATGGCACCGATGCGTGCATGTGATACCGGACCACCTCACCGGAGTAGGGATGAGCACACCACTGCGCTGACGGAAATACGTATGCCCAGGCCGGATCGTACCTGGCGTTCATGTACTTGCGCCCTATAGCCTGCGGTAACGCCGTACCGACACCGTGGGCCTTGTCTTCACGCTGAGTGTCCACCGCTTTCGCGATCTGGCGCTCGAGTGCCGGCACCAATGGCGCAGCCAGCAGCGTCTTTCGATCCTTGTTGCCCTTACCGTTGATGATCGAGATGCTGTAGTCGGTCAGGCCGATGTCCTTGACGCGCAAACCCAGGCACTCTGAAATCCGCAGGCCACTTCCGTACAGCAACTGAAATATCAACAGATCGCGCCCACTCAACTGAGCGAAAATCGCTGCAACCTCCTCGCGCGACAACACCACGGGGAGTTGTCGTTGCTTGCGAGACAAGGAAAACGCCAGCTTGCCGAGCTCGTGCCCAAGGACATGCTTGTAGAGAAACACCAAGGCGTTCAGCACCACTTTCTGCGTGTTAGCCGTCACCCCGCGATCGCAAGCGAGATGCGTCAGAAAGGCTTCCACCTCTACCGCTCCGCACGAAGAAGGATGTGCCTTGTTGTTGAACAAGATAAACCTGCGAATCCAATGCAGGTAAGTCTTCTCGGTCTGTAAGCTGTATCCGCGTAAGCGGCAGGCAGCGCGCACGCTCTCCAGGAAAGGGCTTGGCATGTGAAATCCGTTTCAGCATGTGACTGTTTGAGTATACAGTGTCTGTCAGTAGCCTGCAGCGCCTTGGCATGTTCGCAGATGGCTTGGTCAGCCGCCGAATACGCCGCAGGGTAATTACTTTAAGCCGCTTGTTGCAGACGGTGCATTGATGGATAGTGGGGGGATACACCCCATGCGTGGTATCACCTCAGCACCACTGGTGAGTCGATGGGATATTCTTTGGTGATCAAGCGGTTACGGCTCGATGGGTG
>CALLMF010000051.1 GCA_938006335.1 uncultured Granulosicoccaceae bacterium
CGAATTCCGCGCCATCGAAGCGGTCGAAAAATACGACCAACCCGTTGGCGAACGCTGGAAGAAGGTGCGTCAGGTGACCCGATACAAGGGTGCCGCGCTGGCCTGTATCCAGGCACTTGCCGAATGGCGGGAACTCAAGGCACGCGAAACCAACCAGCCACGCAACTGGCTGATGAAGGATGACGTCCTCACCACGCTCGCTCAACAACAACCCGACGGACTCGCGGAGCTCGAACACATCCGCGGACTGGACCGCCGCGTCCGCGAACGCTTCGGCCAGGAACTGGTCGACGTCATCGCCGGCGCCCGCGAGAAAACCCCTGAACCCTTGCCGGCCTTCCGCAAGAAGGCCAAGCTCACGCCCGCCACCCTCGCCCGCGTCCAGCTCCTCAACGCCTGGGTACACCAACGCGCCGCAGAGCTCGACATCGCCGCAGGCCTCCTCGCCCCGCAATCCAGCCTCGAGAAGCTCGTCACCTCCGACGATCGGGAAGCCCTTGGCGGATGGCGCGATGCCCTGATTGGTGCGGATCTGCAGCGGCTGGTTAGCGGTCAAGCCGGATTGTTGGCTACGGGAGACGGGTTGGTCCTTACCGACTGATGGAAGCGTCGACCAGTACCTCCGCGCCCTGTCTCATAATTTGACTCGATCGCAACACATAGGGCGTGTTGCGATCGAGTCAAATTTTTCCATGGGTTGCGGAGGCACTGATCGACGCTCTTTCGTTATGCCAGCGAGGCGATGGGCACTCGACGGATCGGGGCCCAGTGGCGTAGGCTTGGCGGCCCCGAAGATCTTGCTACGGACGTTTGACCGACATGACTGCCAGCAGTGCTGCGGCGCAACTGAATCGCCCGCTCTCCAATACCAATATCCTTAATGAGCGGACGCTGATCTCTCCGTCGGAGCTGCGCAAGCGTTATCCACGGTCTGACGCCGCGACCGACACTGTCGAGGCGGGACGCGCTGTGGTCGAGGCGATTCTGGAACATCAGGACGACAGGCTCCTGGTGGTGGTTGGCCCCTGCTCGATCCACGATGTCGCGCTCGCCAAGGACTATGCCCAACGGCTGCTGGCATTGCGCAAGACGCACGCGGATACGCTGGATATCGTCATGCGTGTGTACTTCGAGAAGCCGCGCACCACGGTCGGCTGGAAGGGTCTGATCAACGATCCGCACTTCGACGACAGCTTCGATATCGAAACCGGTCTGTCGCGCGCACGCGAACTGCTCGTGTGGCTCGCAGAGTCCGGCATGCCGACCGGCACCGAAGCGCTTGATCCGATCAGCCCGCAGTACCTTGCGGACCTGTTCAGCTGGTCAGCCATCGGCGCGCGCACCACGGAATCGCAGACACACCGGGAGATGTCTTCTGGCTTGTCTACTGCCGTCGGATTCAAGAACGGCACCGACGGCAATCTGGAAGTCGCGATCAATGCGATGCGATCGGCAGCGGCCCCACACGCCTTTCTCGGCATCGATAGCCAGGGACGCGCCACGGTGCTCGAGACGCGTGGCAACGCTCACGGTCACGTGATTCTGCGTGGTGGGCGAGAACCCAACTACGATTCGGTGAACGTGGCTCTTGCCGAACAAGCACTCGAGAAAGCCGGCTTGCCCGCACGCATCATGGTGGACTGCTCACACGCGAATTCCTCCAAGGATCACAACCGCCAGCCACTGGTTGCGCGCGATGTCGCAGCGCAGCTCGCCAGCGGAAACCGCTCCATCGTTGGTGTGATGCTGGAGTCCAACATCGCTGCCGGCGCACAGAAGCTCGAAGACCCGGCAAAGCTCGAGTATGGCGTCTCCATCACTGACGCCTGTATCGATATCGAAACGACAGAAGCCGTCCTCGCCGAACTCGCCGACGCCGTAAAACAGCGTCGCGAACAGTAGGTAGACCGTTTTTAGGTCTTGCCCGGAACGGCCGGACTACAGAGGTGTCCGCTCAGGACCCACGTGACTATCGCTTTGATCGTAAGCGGTGGGACGGGATTGATCCCGCCTCGCCGCTTGCGCACGCCGCGGATGCACTCGAACACGCAATAAACAACCGGCAGATCCGTCACGGTGATCTGCCGCGCTGGCAGGCGGCTCTGGCAGCACTTCCGCAAGACATCGAAGCTTCGTTGCAATGTGAAGACGGCACGGTAACGGTCGGCGCGGCGCACGCAAATACGACTGCACACAAAGAATCATCCATTCGCGATGCGCTAATGCAACTCTGCCCCTGGCGAAAGGGTCCCTTTTGCATCAGCGGTATACCGATCGATACCGAGTGGCGATCAGATTGGAAATGGGATCGTGTGCTGCCCGTACTGTCCTCGCTGCGAGGACGACACGTTCTCGATGTCGGTTGTGGCAGTGGTTACCACTTGTGGCGGATGCACGAGGCAGGTGCGGCAAGCGTGCTAGGCATCGAACCGATGTTGCTGTATCAGCATCAGTTCGACGTTGTTCAACATTTTGCGCAAGAGCCTTCCGTGCAATGCCTGCCGCTTGCGCTGGAACACTTGCCCGCCAACATGCCCGGGTTTGACACGGTATTTTCGATGGGCGTGCTGTACCACGCGCGTGATCCGCATCAGCACTTGCGCGAGCTTCGTGAGCAATTACGCCCGGGAGGCGAATGCGTCCTCGAGACCCTCGTGCTGGACGACGCCAACAGCGATGACGAACTGATCATCGAGGATCGCTATGCACGCATGCGCAACATGCACTGTCTTCCAGGACCACAGCGAGTCACGCGATGGCTTGAAGAGTCCGGCTTTTCGGACATCCGCCTGGTGCATCTGGCACGCACATCAGTGACGGAACAACGACGCACGCAATGGATGCCATTCGACTCCCTCGCCGAGTCACTCGACCCGTCCGACCCAGCCCAAACGGTGGAAGGGCTGCCTGCACCGTGTCGCGCTGTATTCATTGCATTACGGGCGTCATAAGCGTGACGCAGTCGACGTGTTGCAACCCGCGCATATCGTGGTCCCAATAAAATCAACGACCTGCATTTACATGGTTACCAGCGAACTCAGTTCGTCCGGTTGTGGCCGCTTCGACAATGCGCAAACAACGGGTATCTGCGCACCAAAAACTGCCATACATCCCGGTGTTTTTATCCATTTGATGGATATACTCCGCCGCTCTTGAGTGCAGTTCTTCTTGTGTATGCCCATCGCTGAGTCAACCCGCGCCACGAGCGCACCCCGCTCCGTCGATGAGGTCCGCAACGCGCGTGTATCGGCGCCCGCCAAGGTGTCGCAGCTGACCTCGACGCCGACCGCGCCACCGCGCAACGGCACCCGCCGGCACGCCGATGGCGCCGAGTACATTCACTACGATGGATACTGGGTTCGGTACTACACCCCGCGTGACGACACCCTCGCCACTCGCAAGAAACTGATCGACAGCCTGACGCGCCGAGCCTTCCACCACACCGAGCCCGGTATCAACACGCCGGGCGAGCGATTGGAGGCTGCGCGCACCGCGTGGCAGAACGAGACTGATCCGGCACGCAAACGCGTCAACGCTGCCATGCTCGCAGGCGCATTGTTCAATCGCGCGACCGACATCTTCACCGCGATCGTGGACCTAGAGCAGAAAGGCGTACGCATCAGCCGCAGCAACGAGCTGATGAAGGCCTGCGGCGATTGCTTCAAGGAAGCGCTGGAACTCGGAAAATCGGTACGGCACCACAGTGGTGAGGAAGGTATTGACGAGCTCTGGGGCGAGCCCTTTCGTGCGTTTACGGTGCCGATATCGAGCTACTACGAATCGCGCCTGATCAAGGTCGCACAGACGATGGCCAACATCGACGGCATCGCCCGACGCATGAAGGACACCTTCAGCACACGGCCGGAATTTGCAGGCTTTGGCCCCTTGATCGACACGCTTGCCGACGCCGCGCGTCACGAGAGCGAGACCATGAAATCCGATGCCTGCATATTCGTGATCTGGCCGCGCTTCGTCGCCGCCTGCGAAGCGGTCGGTGATTTCAGGCCCACCAGTGACGACTCGCGAAGCCGCGAGTGCGATCACGCATTCGAGGAAGCCGTTCGTACGATTGCCGCCGGACGCGATCTGATCAACTGGATTGCCCGCGCCCGCGTTCCCATGCCGCAGAGCACCCGGGACTTTCACTCGCGCTGCGAGGCACTGGCCAAGCGACTGGATCGCTGCTGAGCGCAGTGTCCGCCACGCTGGTCTCGACGGCCGACGGATCACACACCCTGGTCTCCGCACGCTACGGCGAGACCTACCGCTCCACCCACGGCGCCGTCAGCGAAGCTCGGCAGGTGTTTCTCGAAGCGAGCGGTCTCGCAGACAGGCTTCGTGCCCGGCAGGCCAGCGAACTGCTGGAGGTCGGCTTCGGACTCGCAACCACCGTCCTCGCAAGTGCGGAGCTGGCACGACAGTGCGGCACGCCACTCACGCTCACCAGCGTCGAGAACGATCTGGTCCCGGTAGCGGCCATCAAGGCGTGCCGACATGACGCATGGATGGCCTACCCGCAGCTACTGGATCGCCTGATCGACGCCTGGCCAGAATGTCAGCGCGATGCGAGCAATCCGATGAACCACCCACACGCGTCCGACACGACACCGGCAAGCAGCCCGTCGCATGGCACCGAGCATCTCATCGTGCTCTGTGACGAGCCGGATATCCAATTACGCCTCCTGCTTGCCGACATCAGCGACCTGCCCCTCCACGGGCTTGCCGTGGATGCGGTCTATCTCGACGGCTTCAGCCACGCCAAAAATCCAGCGCCCTGGAGTGTTCCGGTACTGCGCCGCTTGAAACACGCCATGCGGCCGGGAGCGCGCCTTGCGACCTATTCCAGCCGCGGCCAGTTGAGGCGCGATCTCGAGAGTATCGGCCTGCGAGTACACCGCTTGCCCGGGCCTGCCGGCAAGCGCGAGACGCTCAGTGCGGAGCTCGAGCACATACCTCTCGCACAACAGATGTGAAGGATTACCGCCACGGTGTTGACAATCCCGTGACAATAGCAAGGGTCACGATCCCTATAATGTGGCACGCGAGGCGCTTGCGTCCGGGGCAATGCACCGGTCTGGCACGTATCTCGCTCCTGATCCTAGTCTGAAGAATGCTGCAGCGCCTGTTGAGCCTCCAGTAGTCTCGAACAATCAAATCAGCGAGACGCGAGCTACACGCCCGCCCACACCCAGAGAAACACATGAAAGTAACGATCTACGGCTCGGGCTACGTTGGCCTTGTCACCGGCGCACTGATCGCCGACGTCGGTAACGACGTCCTCTGCGTCGATGTTGACGAAACCAAGGTTGCCAACCTCAAGAAGGGCATCATCCCGATTTTCGAGCCTGGGCTCGACGACGTCATCAAGCGCAACGTCGAAGCTGAACGCCTCGATTTCACGACCGACATGGACCAGGCAGTCGCGCACAGCGAAGTGCAGTTCATCGCCGTCGGCACCCCCCCGGGTGAAGATGGTTCTGCCGACATGCAGTACGTCGCCGCTGTTGCCAAGACCATCGGCGACCGCATGGTCGACCAAAAGATCGTCGTGAACAAGTCCACCGTGCCGGTCGGCACCGGCGACATGGTCGAGAAGGTCATTGCAGACGCCCTCGCCGCCCGCAGCCAGAAGACCGACTACGCGGTGATCTCGAATCCTGAATTCCTGAAGGAAGGCGCTGCCATCGAGGATTTCATGAAGCCCGATCGCATCGTCATCGGTACCGACAACGAGCACGCCACAGAAGTGATGCGTGAGCTGTACGCGCCGTTCTGCCGCAACCGTCGTGATCGCCTGATCTTCATGAGCCGCAAGAGCTCCGAGCTCACCAAATACGCGGCCAACTCTCTGCTGGCCACCAAGATCAGCTTCATGAACGAGCTGTCCAACATCGCGGATCGCCTCGGTGCGGATATCGAAGACGTACGCGTAGGCATCGGCTCCGACCCCCGTATCGGCTACCACTTCATCTACCCCGGTTGCGGCTACGGCGGCAGCTGTTTCCCCAAGGATGTCAAGGCGCTGATCGCCACCAGCCGCGAGAACGGCTACAAGGCCGAGCTCCTCGAGTCCGTGGAAAGCGTCAACGAGCGCCAGAAGCACGTGCTGTTTGCCAAGCTCACCGCACAGTTCGGCGACGACCTCTCCGGCAAGACCTTTGCCGTCTGGGGCCTCTCGTTCAAGCCCAACACCGACGACCTTCGCGAAGCCCCGAGCCGCGTGCTCATCGAGTCGATTCTCGAAGCTGGCGGCAAGGTACGCGCCTACGATCCGGTTGCCATGAAGGAAATGCGCCACTTCTACCCTGACGAGAAGCGCATGGAACTCGTGGGCACCGCGATGGACACCATCGAAGGCTGCGACGCACTGCTGATCAACACCGAATGGCGCGAGTTCCGCTCCATTAGCACCGACAAGCTGAAGGCAGGTCTCAAGCAAGCAGTCGTCATCGACGGACGCAACCTCTACGATCCGGAGCAGATGCGTGCCGACGGTTTCGTCTACGAGTGCATCGGTCGTCCTGACGTCGCCGGCCAGACCCAAGCTGACCTCAAGGTCGTCAACGGCTGATACCGCACCACCCGGCGCGCCTGTCGAGCAGGCGCGTTCGGCCCGGCAACCGGGCAAGCAACACCAAAGCGCGGCCACCTTCGGGTGCCGCGCTTTTTTAATGCCTGCCAACTACCATTGACGCCCATGGACAGCGTCACAGAATCCGACCCAACGCTCGAGAGCGATCTCGAGCGTCTGAACGTGCAGCGTGACGTACCGCTTGCCACGCGCAACACCTTCGGGTTCGAGGCACGTGCCGAGTTCCTTGCCACGGCAACCGACGACGCAAGCCTCATAGCGCTCCTCGAGTTCGCCGAAGACCGCCAATGGCCTGTGTTCATCCTCGGTGGCGGTAGCAACCTGGTGCTCACCCGGGACATCCCGGGGCTGACCCTGTGCCTCGGGGACACGCGCATCCAGTACGCCGATGCGCCCGGCAAGCGCGTCCACGTGACCGCAGGCGCCGGCTGCGGCTGGCACGCGCTGGTGGTGGATACCCTGGCGCACGGCCACGCAGGGCTTGAGAATCTCAGCCTGATACCCGGCACTGTGGGCGCAGCGCCGGTGCAGAACATCGGTGCCTATGGCGTCGAGCTCGTCGATCGCTTCGTCAGCCTCAGGGCCTGGCACCGCCCCTCTCGTCAGTTCATGACGCTGGGGCCTGATGACTGCGCCTTCGCCTACCGCGACAGCCGGCTCAAGCGCGAGCGCGGCGACTGGATTGTCGTGTCACTGACCCTCGCCGTCGGCGGCGACACACCACTGGTCACTGACTACGCAAGCCTTGCCGCGCAACTCGCCAAGCACCAAGACGGGGCGATCACCGCACGCACCGTCAGTGATGCGGTGATCGCGGTGCGCCAGTCGCGCCTTCCAGACCCAGCCGTGATCGGCAATGCCGGTAGCTTCTTCCACAACCCGATCGTGAAGGCCGAGACGTTCGCGGAGATTGCACGCGAGCACAACGGGATTGTCAGTTACGCGATGCCTGACGGACGCATCAAGCTCGCGGCAGGCTGGATGATTGATCGACTCGGCTATCGCGGTACGCGCCGCGGGGCGGTCGGTGTTCACCAGGAGCAGGCACTGGTGCTGGTCAATCACGGGGGCGGCTCGGGTGAGGAGCTGCTGGTGCTGGTCAGGGAGATTCAGGGGGCGGTGAAGGACGCCTATGGGGTCTCGCTGACGGTGGAACCTTTGATCGTTTGAGGTAGTGCTGAGCGGCTACGGTGGCCAGAATTACGGGCCACCGCAGCCGTTACATCACTTACAGGATATCTAGGTCATCCTCGAAGCGTGTCCGAGCGCTGACGCGTTCGGTACGCGAGTTTTCGGCCCTGGAAGTGGCAGGCCGCGCACGTACAACCTGGTCTTGGGCGTCTACCGACGCGCCACGACTCTGGCGTGCGCCAGCTCCACCACCGTAGACAGCATCGAGACCGAGGTTGACTTCGCCCTCATCGTTACGGATCGCAAGCAACTCCTCTTGCGTGAGCTTGATCTTGCCCGGACGCTTCTTGCGCTCGCCCTTGTCAGTGTAGCCGTAGTAGTCGTAGTAGCCCTGGTAGTAGTAATCACCACCGTAGGACGTGATCTTGTCGATATCGACCTGCGTGATCAGCACACCGGCAATCGGTGCGTTCGCTTGCTGCAGTCGGGTAAGACCACGACGCACCAACTCGATTGAGGTGTCGTGAGATTTGACGGCGTACACCACACCGTCCGCGAGCCGGCTCAGAACGAGGGCATCAGACACCGCTTGTGTCGGCGCACTATCGATCACGATGCGATCATAGTAACGGCCTAGCTCAGCGACGATGCGCTCGAAGCGCTTGGAGGACAACAGCTCGAGCGGCTGGTCCGGAATCGGGCCAGACGGCAGGATATCGATGTTGCCACCGAAGGCACCGCGCTTGATGCACTGCTGTGCCGTGGCTGTCTGCGCAATCAGATTACTGAGTCCATCGACGTTCTTGTCCATGCCGGCAGCCTTGGCAACGGTCGGACGACGCATGTCGCAGTCGATCAGCAGCACACGCTCCAACTGCCCAAGTGAGTACGCGATGTTGATGGACGCAGTCGACTTACCTTCTCCAGGCACTGACGACGTAACAACAATGACCTTGCGCGGGGTAGCCCCATCGTCGAGCGTCAGCGCCGTACGGACGGTGTTGACTGCTTCTGCGAAGGTGCCCTTCTTGTCGGGAATCTCTTCAGGGTTCAAGGGTAGGTCATGAGCCCTCTTAAGCAGCCCTGCCTTGACTAACGGCAAGATACCAAGCAGCTTCTGGTTCAATTTGCCCTCGATGTCGTTGGTGCTCTTGATCGTGTCGTCCATGGTCTCGTAGAGGAACGCCATGAGCATCGACAGCACCAGCGAGGCAAGTGCGGCAAGCGCGACGATCAGTTGCTTCTTGGGCTTGACCGGCGAGACCGGTACACGAGCGAAGTCGCTGATACGTGCGTTGGCGGTCTCGAGGCCATCCGCCGACTTGGCTTCCGTCATGCGGCTGAAGTACTGGTCGTAGACGCCTTGCTTGGTCTCGACTTCGCGCTGCAGTGCATCCAGCTCGAACTTCTTGTTGCCGATCAACTGGATGTCCGACCGACCGCTGGCGAGCTTCGCGTTGATGGAGGCGACGCGCTGCTGAGCGAGCTGGTAGTCCTTCGCGATGGTGCCGGCCACGCGGTTGATATGACCTTCTAGCGTGCCCTCGAGAGAAGCAAGCTCTGACTTTGCATCAAGTACGCGCGGGTGACGCTCGCCGTAGCGGTTGAGTAGTTCATCGAGCTCGCGCTGCACTGTTCCCTGGGCGATCTTGGTGGTTTGCACCAGCGGATCCGCCTGCACGGCCGGGATGGTCTCGAGCAGTTCCGGGTTGCCGCGAAGGGCCTGTACATCGTTGTACACGTCCTGAGCGACCGCGAGCTCGCTACGAGCTTGCGTCAGTTCTGCGGTATCGAGCAACAACTGCTGCTCGTTCAAGCGGCCAACGCTGCCTTCCACGTCGACCAGATCGTTTTCCTGTTGGAACGCGATCAGGCGATCTTCCGCTGCATCGAGATCCGCCTTGAGTTCGCCTAGGCGTTCAGTCAGCCACGTCGAAGCGGTTGTCGTGAGCTCGAGCTTGGCATCCAGAAAGCTCTGTATGTACTCCTCACCGATGGTGTTGGACACGCGAGCAGCGAGTACCGGGTCAGCAGACTCGTAGCCGATATTGACCAGCTTGGTCTTGCGCACCGGAGCGATCGACACGCGACCCATGAAGTTTGCGATCACCCGCTCCTGATCAGGACTGAGCATCTCGCCGTCGCTGGCAATATCGGCAGAAGTCAGACTAGCGGGTGCAACCGCCGCATCTGTCAGCACCGTCGATTCGGTGACTGCTGCGGACGAATCCGCGATGGCAGAGCCACCTTCAACCACCTCAGCAGTCTCGCTTCCCAGTCCGACACTGGAAAGCATGCCCGTCAGGCGCTGGCCGATGCTCTGCGGCGCGGCACTCGTCTGACTTGCAGCAGCGGCCGCTTGCTCTGAAGCGAGACGCGCGGCACTGGAGAGCTCCGGATCGTCCCACAGATTCAGTTTTTCGACGACTCGCTGCGCCAATGCGCGCGAGCGCAGCAGCTGGAACTGGGTCTCGTAGTAGTCCGCGTTTTCGGAATCGATGCCGTACAGCTCCTCGATCGACACCACATTCGCCTTTTGCTCCTCGATCAGGAGCGTGGAGGTGGCGCGGTAGATTGGAGTTGCTGTAAACGCGTAGTAAGCCGCCAGACCGGTAACGGCCGCGGTAAACAGCACGATCGGCCACTTGTGCTTGCGCAGGATGCGCAGGTAGTGCTGCAGATCGAGCTGTTCGGAAAACGACCCACTATCGTGGTCGTCCGCGTAGTCGTCCTGGTACTGGACTGAGCCTGGGTGGTTCATCAGAAGAAACCCTCTTCAATGGAGACGATATCGCCCGGGGCTATCGGGGTGGACATCGAGGCCCTCGCCTGGCCATCGGAATTACTGGCTTTTTGCACGAACATCTTGCGAGTGGATGCCCGATCGGTCAAACCACCCGCCAGTGCGATGGCCTTGTCCAAGGTCAGACCCGGCTGGTAGGGATAGCTGCCAGGGCTGCGTACTTCGCCGTTGATGAAGAAAGGCCGATATTCGACCACAGTCACGTTTACCGCGGGGTTGACGAGGTACCCATTTTCGAGCAGTCCCGTGATTTCCCGCTCCAGTTGCTGCGCGGTCTTGCCGGCGACCTGCAGGTCACCCAGGTACGAGAAGTTGATGACTCCACTGGCGCCGACGCGCTGGTCCATGGTGAGGTCAGGCTCGTCGAATACTTGGATGCTGATCTGGTCTCCCTGCTCGAGTTGGTAATTGTCGATGTCGACAGGTCGCTCAGGGGCGGCGACTACATCCGACGCAGCACCGCCGGCAGGCGCGGGTCCGGAGGGCGAGGAGGCGGCACACGCAGCTAACACTGCGACGCCGCATAGTGTGAGTATGCGCGATGTGAGACGCGCGACGATCAGCTTCATATGTTCAGAGCCTTGGCTGACATTACAGATGCACAGAGCGTACTGGAGCGCTATTGCGAGGGTGCGAAGGGGCATCACAGAACGTATGTGAGCCAGATCCGTTTTCGATGCCACCGGCGACCCGGTCAGACCGCAGCCCCTAATGATACTGCGTCGCAACAATGACGGGGGGGTAATTGCACCTGTGGACAGGCCGAACAACGACTGGTTCCGCTACCGTCCGCGCACCCGGCAGCACATTGTTCAGCTGACGAAATCGCCACGCGAAGCTGATTCCACACGGGATGCACCAGAATGCATCACTAGCCTAAAGTGTGGCGCGTAGATGCACGCCAAGCAACTGTCGCTGATAGTCGAGCTCATCTGAATCATCCGCCCCTGCGCAGCTGTCGGCCTGACGGGACGCACTTTCGAACCCAGCGCCGATCTGCAACCAGCGGCGAACCGCGACGTTTAACTCGAAACCCGCCGATGCCGTGGAGTCGCTGGCGGTGGGGCAGATTTCGTCCTGACGGTTGAGGGCCACGAAGGCGTCCGTTGACACCCGGGTAGACCAGTTGTGCTGCCACCCCACCCGCACCAGGGTCGCGATGGACTCCTCGTCACCATCGGCGACCAGGCCAAGGCCGGTATTGTTGATGCCGCGGCTCAGGTCCAAACTTAACAGCGCAAATGTTCTCGGGCGGTAACGGAGATTGGCCTCAGCCACCAGAAGCGTCGAATCTTCGGCACCGTTCGCTGCGAAGTCCACGTTCTCGAAGCCCACCTTGAACTCGCCTGACAAGCGTCCAGTCGCGGTGAACTGAAGGCCCAGCAACACGCCGATATCATCGCGGTCGCCGTTGGCGTTGTCAAAACTGGCCGTCGACGCGCGTAATTCGATGATCGCCCGCGTATCGCCGCCAATGCGATACCCGAACTGACCGTAAGGGGTGACTCGGGTATAACTCCGACCATCAGTGACCTCATCAAGGTTGGCGTAATCACGCGCAGCAACTCGAATTCCTGCGGAGAGATTTCCGCGCGCGTCGCTGACGCCGTAGCCTAACCGGGTGTCCAGATAAAAGCGGTTGAATTCGACTGGCTCGTCGAACTCGGTGCCTCGGCCGCGTGTCAGATTTACACCAAGGTCCTCGTGCAGGTTCTCGAAACGTACGTCCAGATTGGCGCGACGACGTCTGTCGAATTGCGCAGCCAGGGTCGCTGTCAGCCGATGGTCGTCCCATTCGAGCGGAGCCTCGGATCCGAGGCTATACGCGCCCGAGTAGCCGGCCTGGAAGACCAGTCCGCTCTTGTCGGCGACGAATACAAACTCGGGCCGGACAATCGTTGCACTGCCTTCCACCTCGCTATCGGGAAGCAAGCCCACATTATCGTTCGTCTGGTAGTCGATACGTATCGAGGGATAGAGCGCTGCCTCCCCGATGGCGACGCTCTGCTGATCGTCGAAATCTTGGCCCACAACATTGGCAGCGATGCACGCAAGTATCGCCCCAACAGTGACCTGACTCGTCGGCATGAACTTGAAACGCGTATACATCGACTTATGAGTCTCCGGCAGCTGGCCTGTGGCAGGCCGCCAAGTGTATCAACGACGACGCCCGACCGTAATAGCACGTGCCCGGCGAGCTACCGGCAAAACCAAGGCCAGGACCAATAGCACATTAGCGATTGGCACTTGATTCCGCAAAGGCAGTAGCGACAGGCCGCGGTGCGCAATACCGCCACGTTCTCGCCCATTTACCGGCCAGGCAGATCACACTGATAAAGTCTTGCTCCTCCCTTCGGATATGCCTCATGGTTTCGGACCTGTTGCCCCGCCTCGTGCTACCGCTCGGACTGGCACTGCAGCTGTTGGTGCTGTGCATGGTGTTGTGGTCGCGCCATCGTCGATTCGCAAAGACAGCAGGGGTGACAGCATTTGTGATCCTGTGGGTGTTTTCACTGCCCCGCGTAAGCCATGCACTCATCGCCTCGCTGGAACAGCGATACCCGTCAGTCGGGGCAGCGGACGCACCTTGCGCAGATGCGATCGTGCTACTCGGTGGTGGCCTGCAGCTACCGTACCCACCGCGCACGGACGTACAGCTCGGTCCCGGGGCCGACCGGCTGCTGGCGACAGTTCGTCTATGGAAAGCTGGCAAGGCCCCGGTAGTGCTGTTGAGCACGGGCGGAGGAATCGACAGCGTCCTGTCGGAAACAGATCAGAGCGCTCGGTTGCTGAATGAGTGGGGCATACCAGAGGATGTGCTTGTCTACGAACGCACCAGCACGAACACGGATGAGAACGCGCAGGAGACGGCATTGATCCTCCAGCAGAACGAGATCAATACCGTGTTGCTGGTGACGAGCGCCTCTCACATGACTCGTGCCATGGCGCTATTTCGGGCCGAAGGCATAGCCGCTCTTCCGTTTCCAGCGGATCATTGGGTCGTTGACAGAAGCGGTTTCGATCTGCGTGAGTGGATTCCAGACGCGATCAACCTGTCGGGCAGTTCGCGCGCCCTCCGCGAGTACCTGGGAATGGCTCACTATCTGATAACCGGCCGCATTTCCCTGGATGATCTGTCAGGTGCCCTGGCTGGCGAGATGGCCGCCCATGACCCGCCAACGCGCCAGTGCGAGAAGCTCACGGTGGCCCCCCTCAAGCGCTAGCTTCAGACCACAATCGCACATATCCGGCAACCATTGCTTCAGCGGAGAATCGCGTTGCGATCGATTGATGCAACGCATCGCGCCACTCAGTAAGCTCACCTGTTTGCCGAGAGCGAAGCACCTCTTGCAAGGATGACTCGATGACCCTCGCCAGTGCGCGGGGCTGTCGCGCGGGGACAACCTGTTTCGCGTCGTCAACGATCAGCGCGGCGTCGCCCACATCTGTGGTCACGCACGGCACACCGCAAGCCATCGCCTCCGCCAGAGCATTGGGAAACGCCTCGCCGGCCGAGGACAGAACGTGCAGATCCAACGCAGCCAGCACCCGTTCAACGTCCTTGCGCTCACCCAGCAGCCGAACTCGATCTTGCAGACCATGTCGCTCCAGAGCCAGCTTGAGCTGTTCGTTCTCACGCGTCATCCCGGTACCTGCCAGCGCCAGGGTCCACTCAGCTGAACCTGCAGCTGAGCAAATCGCCGACGGCAGAAGCGCCAGAGCGGAGAACAGCGTTTCGTGGTCCTTGACCGGATGCCAGCGCGCTATGGCACCGACAACAAGTGTTGCATCGGAGCATCCAAGCTCCTGTCGAACAACGATCCGGGCATCAGCATCGACACTGAACCGCGAGAGATCATAGCCATTGTTGACCACGTGCAGGCGTGCAGGATCGTATCCAGCCTTGAGATGAACACCAGCCGCCTGGGTCGAGCAGCTGATGATTCGGCACGGAAGGTACTGCGATAGCAACGCACAAATTTTTGCGACCCAGCGTGAGCGCCAGGGCGTTCGCTCTTTTGACAGATCGCTGTTGTGTATGCCCCAGCAGACAGTGCGGTGCCCGACTGAACGCGCGGCCAGCGCACCAATCAAATCACTGTGATACATCCATGTCTGGATCACATCTGGACGCTCGATACGAATCAGCTGTCGGAGCTTCTGCCAGCCGGCCCAGGTCACAAAGCCTTGCGGCATCCCCAATGCGTAGACGGAAATCTCATTATCGACAAGGGCTGCACCAAACACGTCCAAGTCCATGAGAGAGACGACAACATGCTCGTTGCATCGATCAGCCAAAACCAACGAGGCGAGCACTGCTGGCGCACCACCATGCCCTAGATCAGAGATTACATGGAGGACTTTCACGCAGCCTGCTCATCGAGCCAGGCCTGAAACATCAGGACGCTCCAAAGTTCTGATTGCCAGCCCCACTCACCGCTCAGATGCTCTTGCCAAACTTTCCTGACGACCGAGGAGTCGAACCAGCCCTCTTCACGCAGGCGACGTTCATCCAGCAGGGATTCAGCCCAGTCGCGTAGCTCTCCGCGAAGCCAGTCACCCAACGGAATGCCAAAGCCCTTCTTCGGGCGGTCGATCAAGGCGCGCGGCACATGCCGGTTGAGGACCTCTCGCAACAACCACTTGCCGCGCCCGTCTCTTTCCCTCACATCGTCGGGCAACTGCCATGCGAACTCCACTAGCTCATGATCAAGCAACGGCGCTCGTGATTCGAGACTCGCAGCCATTGTTGCCCGGTCGACCTTGGTCAGTATCGTGTCCGGCATGTACGATATCGTATCGTGATACATCATCCGTTGTAGGTCGCTGTCCAGCGCGGGCATCGCCACCGATTGCGGCTGAACTGGCGGCACACCCAGCACCACCGGCATATCACTCCAATCGGTGATGATGTCACTAAATACCTCCTCGCAATCACGCGCCACAAGCATCGTACGCATACGCGCTACGTACTCTGCTCTTCGGGCAATCGCCGTCATACCGGTACACCCACGACGGACAGACAGACTGCTCAAGGCTGGTGCGCCGGCGCATAGCACTGCAGTAGCCATGCGACGAAGAGGTTGAGGCACGCGCGAAAGCGACTTCCAGATGCGTTGCGCATCGAGGTAACGTTGGTAGCCACCGAAAAGCTCATCGCCCCCGTCACCTGACAGACTGACCGTGACGGAGTGTCGGGTAAGCGAGGCAAGTAACGCCGTCGGGAGTTGAGAAGAATCAGCGAAGGGTTCGTCGTACATCTTCGCCATGCCCGGCAGCAGGTCGAAAGCATCACGCGGACCTACATAGAGCTCGGTATGGTCGGTTCCCAGATGATCTGCGACAGCCCTGGCATGCGGCGCTTCATTGAAGGCGTCATCGTCAAAGCCTATGGAGAACGAGCGTACCGGCCGAGTCGATACCTTCTGCATCATGGCAACTACCAGACTCGAGTCGATTCCACCGGACAGAAAGGCCCCGAGAGGCACATCCGAAATCATTCGAGACGCAACAGCGGTCTGGACCTGTGCTTCGAGAAGATCTCCCATGGCATCCGTATCGCTGTCCATCGCGCCCTCCTTGCTGATACGGATACCCGTCGAGGCAACATCAGCCAGCGACCAGTAGGCTTCAGACGCCGGCAACGCGTGCCCTGGGGCGCTCAGCGCAAGTACGTGTCCCGGGGAGAGTTTCATCGTCCCTTCGTAGATGGAGTATGGTGCCGGGACGTTAGACCGCGCCAGGTAGCACGACAGCGCCCTGCGCGACACCTTGCCGCCAAAGGCCGGGTGCGAGCGCAACGCCGACAGCTCCGAGCCGAACAACACGGTGTCGTCGTACTGTGCGATGAACAAGGGCTTTTCCCCGAGCCGATCGCGGGCAAAATGAAGTGTTGCCGACTGCCGATCGAACAAGGCAATGGCAAACATCCCGTTCAGACGCTGCAGGGTAGTCATCAGCCCCCAATTCACCAGACACGCCAAAACGGTTTCAGTGTCGGAGTGTCCGCGCCAACTGACCTCGCAACGCTCGTCACGAAGCTGCTCCCGCAGCGCCATGTGATTGTAGATCTCGCCGTTAAATACCATCGCATAGCGCCCACCGTCGGATAGCATGGGCTGGTGCCCGGCGCTCGACAAATCCTGAATGGCGAGACGGCGATGCGACAATGCAATGCCGTGATCGGCGTCACACCACACACCTTCGCCATCGGGTCCACGATGAGCCAAGCGTGCCGCCATCGCTCGCGCAAGCGCTCCCGAGTCGGGCCAGGCGCGACTGGACCAGAAACCGCTTATTCCGCACATGCCTGTTGTTTTCTTCCTGTATTCGTGCCTGAGTAAGCCACGGATCGCCTATTGTCGAGGATTGTCCGGCGACAGCGGGCGAATATAACCGCTGGATCCGTTTAGCATTCGCGTGACAGTTATCGATACTGACAATTGGAGCACGCTAAACTCGCGCAGGTACCCGACCATGATCAACGGCGTTGCCCGGGTGCTCGATTCACCCGCTCACGGACCCGCACAATGATTGGAAGCCGCTGGTTTTGGATTTCCGCTTTCATCGCCACGCGAGCGGTGCTCATCGCAGCGCTTGCATGGGTGACCGATGGCCGCGAAGTCGCCAGCGACGTCGATGCTCACATCATGCTGATCCGCGAGCCACTCGCCATCCTCATGGGCAGCGCGCACCCTGATATCGCGAGCTACGCACCGCTGCAGGGCCTGGTCACCTGGCCGCTGTTCTCTGTACTCTCCAGCGCAGCCACGCCGTTTGTCGCATTCCGACTGATGTTCGTCGTTGTGGAACTTGCCACTTTCGCGATGCTGATCGCCCTTTTGGAGCGGGTCGTGCAGTCGCGTGGGCTGCGCCACTTGATGCTGATCATCTTCATTCTTGCGCCGTATCAATTCCTGACCACGACCGTCTTTGTTCAGGATGAGATTATCGCGCAGTTCTGGGTGGTACTAGCCGCGCTTCTGCTCTCTCGCGACCGACACGGGCCTGCCCTGCTCGCACTTGCCATGGGCACACTCACAGGCAAGGTCTTTCTGTTGTTGCCCTGGTTTTTCATAGCGGTGTTTGCGCAACCCGTTTCCAAGGCACCCTGGCGAGCAATCATAGGCTCCGGCACCCTGATCGCTCTGGTCTATGCCGTATCAATGGCCGCGGCGCTAAACTCCGGTGGCGCTGTTCCGTTAGTCGATTTCGTGCCCGGTGCGAACTACAGCGTCACTGTCTGGGCACTTCTGGTCACTGCTGTGGACGGCGGCAGCGCAACGTTAAAACAGTGGAGCCTGGTTTTCAGCCTGATCGCTCAGACTGCATTGGTCATCTATTGCCTGGTCCGCTCTCGTTTCCTGAAATATTCCCTCGACTACACCGTTCTGTTGGTAGCACCAGTGGCCCTGTTCTTTGCGACCTTCTACCAGCACAATGCCGAGTACCCTGTGCTCTTTGCACCACTTGCGTTATTGCTGTGGCGCGATCCGATACGCCCCTTGCTTGTTGCAGGCGTTCTGGCATTTGCATGGGCACCCAAGCTGTTTTTCGGGCTCATGAACATTGGCATAATCAACGCGAACGCATCAGACACCCGCAACGATATCCTGGGTAGTACTGTCGACAGGCTGGGGATCAATTTCGAACAGCTTCACGCACTCGGAATCGTGGCCTATACAACGCTCTACGTCGTCATGGTGGCGTTCGTCCTGACGCGCGTCGGCCCAAAGAGTGGATTCGCATCGTGAGCCCGTCCCCGCCTGGTGTTTTTACCATCTCACTGGATTTCGAGCTGTATTGGGGCGTTCACGATCACACGGACCGAGACGCCTTCAGACAGCGAGCCGCTGGCGCCAGGCAAGTCGTACCGGAGTTGCTGCAACGTCTTGCCGATCATCGTATGCACGCCACCTTTGCGACGGTGGGGTTTCTGTTCGCAAAGGATCAGGCAGATCTAGATTCGTTTTCGCCGAACGATAGGCCGATCTACGATGCCGCTGAGCTCTGCGCCTACAGACATCTGGCAAACACCACGGCAACGGAGGACGAGGCCACCGCTCCTGATCTCTTTGCGCCTTCGCTGATAGCGCAGATAGCTTCTGCCGAGGGGCAGGAACTGGCATCGCACACGTTCAGCCATTGCTATGCGCTTGAGCCCGGAATGACAGAGCAACACCTCGAAGCTGACCTGCGCGCCGCTCTGCAGATAGCCAGCCGTGACGGTCATCGACTGCGTAGCCTGGCCTTCCCACGAAATCAGTACGACGATCGTTATCTGCGTGCAGCCGCTCGTGCCGGATTCGATGTGGTTCGAGGGAATGCCTCTGGCTTCCTCTACGCACCCATGCCGCAGGACCAACTGACGTGGTGGATTCGTGCAATTCGCCTCGCTGATGACTACCTGCCTATCAGCGGGAACAACTGCGCCCCACTACCAGCTGCCACAAGCGACCGCTCTCTCCCGTTGGTCGTGCCAGCCAGCCGGTTTCTGCGACCCTGGAGTCGCAGTCGCAGCCTACTGGAGAACGTACGATTCCGCCGGATAGCAAACTCGATGACGCGGGCCGCGAAGCGCGCAGAGCTTTATCATCTATGGTTCCATCCTCACAACTTCAGTACGAACACGGGACGGAATTTCGATATGCTTGAAAGGATTCTCGTCCATTTCGACTATCTGCGAGATCGTTACGCAATGCGCACTTTGACCATGGCTGAGCTGTCATCAACAGATTGGCTTACCGATTCCAAACATGCCTCAGCATCGGACGCTCCGGCGAACTCCACCCAAGCCAGCTGATGCGTTACATCCGTAAGACGAGCTCGATATCATGACGAAACTGCTTTGCTACGAACTCAACGAAGTGCCCTGGAGGGTTGTAGATCTCTACCTGCAGTCGCGTCCGGACAGTCATCTGGCGGGATTGCTCAATCGATCTGCGCAGCTGACCACGCACTGCAACGACCATGGAGAACTACAGCCCTGGTCTACCTGGCCCACGCTGCATCGTGGGGTATCCAATGAGGTGCACGGTATCAATTTCCTCAACCAGGATCTCTCGGATGCCGGCGAGTGGCCCCCAGTATGGGAAATACTGACCAGCGCTGACGTAAGCGTTGGCGTGTTCGGTAGCCTGCAAAGCTACCCCCCGCTCGCCGCAGACACCATGCATTTTCACATTCCGGACACGTTTGCAGCCGGGCCGGAAACCAGACCCGAGCGCTACTCAGCCTTCCAAGCTTTCAACCTGAAGCAGACCGGCGACAACAAGGCTTCCGCCAAGGGCATAGACCCTTCCGATATTGGAAACGCAGTAGGGCTGTTGCGCAGCGGCATCAAGCTACGTACTGCTGCTCGCGTTGCAAGTCATCTCGTCAATGAACGCCGTA
This sequence comes from uncultured Granulosicoccaceae bacterium, assembly GCA_938006335.1. Taxonomy (GTDB): domain Bacteria; phylum Pseudomonadota; class Gammaproteobacteria; order Granulosicoccales; family Granulosicoccaceae; genus Granulosicoccus. The sequence goes on from CALLMF010000051.1 coordinate 19,920, forward strand.
ATCCACTCAACAAATCTCGTCGTGCCTTGTTGCAACCAGAACTTGCCTTTGACGTGTTTGTCGAGTGCCTGAAGCGAAGTCAACCGGACTTCGTCACGTTTTTTTCCAATCATGTCGCCGGAATAATGCATCGCTACTGGAAGTATTCCTTCCCCGAGGACTTCGAGCAGTTGAGCGCAGACTCGGAGCGGAACAACTTCCACGCGCAATCACTCACTGTCGCCATGGACATATTCGACAGGCAGCTGGCCACACTGGAACAAATCGCAAAACAACATGGCTACCAGATTGTGATTCTTTCCAGCATGGGACAAGAGGCCATTGATCGTGGTGAGTACATACCAGAGCTCGTCCTGGATGATCTGAACCTGCTCCTCCAGTCACTCTGCCTCACTGATCCTGTCAAGATGAACCTCGCAATGCAACCCGACATAGCACTGGAGTTTGCCGATGCCGACGCTCTGGAACGGGTTCGTGACAGGCTTCTTACCTTGGTTGATAGTGATGGCAAATCCTTGTTCAAGCAGCGCTACGCTTCCTCGGGGCTTACTCTCAACCTGGCTATGGCCACAAGCGAGGCACTCGCACGTGAGCTTACAGCCTACGTGAACACAAAGGCTTATCCGCTTGATGCCATCGGGCTTTCCCTGCTGACTCGAGACCAAGGCACCGGGTACCACCAACCAGATGGCATCTTAATCTGGGAAGGGCTACAGAGCTTGATGGAGCCGCGAGCAACCATCGACTCCCGATCGGTGCTGCCTACCGTCCTCGAGCAACTAAATGTGCCGCACTCGGCCTATATGCAGCCGGCCATCACATGATCGGGAAACATCCAGGCATACGCAACATCATGGACGCCGCAAGCGAAAGTTGAGCAGGCGCTTGCCACAGGCGTAGGCCCACGGCGTTCGCCTCACGAATTCCTCGGCATGCGCTCGCCATATCGCCATGTAGAAGCCTGCGCTTGTAGCGTGCTCCTTCCGATCGATTATTCGCCACGTTCGTTGAATGCAGGTTGCCCATTCAAGCTTGTACGGCTGTAGGCCGATCATGAAATCGAAACTGTCGAAGCGCTCGCTTTGCACGGCATACGACAGCAACTGGGTGAGAAACGCCTGACCAAGGCGATGACTCTTGTATCGCGGGTCTGTACTTGTTGCATGCTGGAAAAAATGAAGAGTGCGCGGTGATTCCACGAGGTAGCCGTAGGACAGTAGCTCCTCGTTATCTTCTCTGTACAAAATTGCAAGACAGGCCTGGCCTTCAGCCGCCAGTTCAATCATGGCCTGTGAGAACGACGAGAACCCCTGCTGCGTCATCCACTTCGACCCGCTGTGTTCACCTGCCCATCGCTTGAGAAACAACTCATGCACTCGTGGCAGCCAAAGCTTGAGTGAGGGCGCATCGGTGATGACCTTGAATGCCGCTGCGCCAAACTCGGTCTCGAACTTTCGCCTCTCAGCTGCCCGCTTGCGCCAGAACCCTGAGCTTCGAAGCGCACGCAGCCCAGCGGTGTCACGAGGCAGCACCATCAGTGGCGCATCAATATAGGGGACGAGCGCACACTCGGAGGGCGCGGCTGCCGATGCGAGTCGGGTGACGGTCGGCTTCGTGTTGAATCGGTTTTGGACGTATATGAACACTGCAGACTCCGATCGTCAGGCGTCGCTAGCGAGGCGTTGAAGGCTGTAGAAGAGGAATATGCAAGTGGCCAGATACATCAAGGATGTAGACAGGGCAACACCCCCGACGCCAAACAATCCGGCCAACCAGAATACCGTCGCAAGCTTCGTCGCCAATCCGATGAAACTACTGACAACCACCGTGCGGTAGGCACCGACACTGGATAGCATCTGAACTATCACTATTCCCGAGAAATAGAACGGCAATTGAAATAGTGCAAGCCGCAGTATGCCCACAACCCGTGCCGAATCCTGCGCGTCAAACGCGCCGCGCTCGAACACCAGCGAAACTGCGGTGGGTGCCAATGGCCAGGCAATGGCAACACCGACAATTCCACCCGCCAGCAAAATGAAGAACCATTGGCGTGCCAGAGAGAGGCGCTCGCGCAAGCTTGCGTCCTGGCCGGAAAGAACCGGCAGAGTAGCGCGAGCCACCGCTGTGGCGCCCAATCCCGCGCCTAGAGCAAGAAGTCGTGTTGCATAGCCAAGGCTTGCGACCGAGCCCTCGCCCAAGCGTGCCGCCACAAGCTGATCGATAGGAAGCGCAAGACTCAATGCAAATGTTCCGATGATGAGAGTGCCGAACGATCGCGCGAATCCGCCCCAGGCAGCATGATTCTTCGAGAAACTCAATGCCAGACCGCTATCTCGCAACAGCAGCACCATCAGGCAGAGACACTGTGCTACCAGGCCGATGAGCACCCCTGCTACAAGAGGGGCGTAGCCGCCAGGGCGCAGCAACACCAGCACGAGCACGCCTAGCGCTGGCAGTGATTCAAGTAGGGTATTGACGTGCCGCTCTCTGGCGAGTAACAACGCCGAGAACAAGGCGTTGAGCAACATCAAGAGGGTGCCTAGTGACAACCACTTCAACACGCGGGACAAGTCAGCCAGCGCAGCGTCGCTGAACCCGGCGGCAAGACTACCAACGAGATCTGGCACAACCGTGTGGATCAGCACCGAGAGCAACAGACCAAACAACAGGGTCATTGACACGATCTGTGCTGTAAAGCTGTCGGCCTCGCTGCGCGGCAAACGATGCAACAAGGGCACAAGAATCGCGTTTAGCAACGAAACTACCATCGCGGGAACCCACGAGACCACCGTCATGGCCAGTAGGTAGGCATCGACACTCTCACTGACACCGTAGTGGGCGGCGATTGCCATCTCGCGGCCCGCACCAGCCATCTTTCCGATCAGGACAAAGGCACTGACCCAGAGCATGCCGGTAGCGATACGCACGTTGTGCCCTCGCCACGACTTGATACGCCACATCGATGCCAGCCACTTCATTCAGGCACCAGCACGTCCAGGTAGTGATCAACGACGCACGTCAGGCCATAGCGACCGAACCAGCTTGCAGACGGCTTGGGCAGCGGACTGTCGAGTGAGGCACGTATTGCGTCGGCCAATGCAGCAACATCACCGAACTCGACCAAGCGGCCGTACTTGCCGTGTTCAAGCAGAATATCCGTGCTGCCCGGCAAGCGCGTTGATACGACCGGTGCGCCACACGCGAGCGCCTGAATCAGCGTATTGGGAGAACCCTCGCTGCGCGAAGACAACACGAATATCGAGGCTGCGCGCATCCATGTAAACGGGTCCGGATCGAATCCTGGCAGCATCACCCTGCTCTGCAGACCGAGCTTGCAGATCTGTTTTGTGAGTGCCTCTCTTTGCGGCCCCTCACCGAGAATGACCAGATGCAATTGCGGCCTGTCAACAAGGCGGGAGAACGCATCCACCAGCATGTCGAAGCCCTTTTCGGGCACCAGGCGACCGACCGCGAGGCAGGCTTCCACTCCAACGGGCAACGTTGCGACTGGTGCGACAGGCTGGGCATCCCCGTGGGGGATAATCACAGGATTCTCGATGACTACCAACGCATCTTCATTCCTGAGCATCATCGCAGATCCGAGCGCATCGCGAATGCCTTGCGACACACAGACTATGCGGTCCGCTCGGCGGTAGATGGGGTTGGCTACCCATCGAATGATGCGCTCATGCAAACTGTCGGTGTTCAGATCCGGCATGTTTGCTTCTCTGAGCACCAACCGACATCGATGCCTCGACAGACGCAGCGCCCATCCGGCCACAGCGTTTGCGTGCGTCATGGTGGACAACAGCGCCACGGGCTTTTCGCACGCAAGATAACGCCGCAACTTTCGAACACACAGGAAGGTCCGAGGAGACTTCAAATCGATCACCACCACCGACGGATCGACCTCCGACAAGTATGGTCCAACAGCGTTTGCCACGATCAGATGACAACGATACCCGCGCTTGGCAATCTGATTTGCAAGCGTCACCATCACACGTTCGGCTCCCCCGCCCCCGAGTGATGGCAGGAAGACAGCAATGCAGCCGCTGGTATTGGCTGGTGATGGACTCACTTTGCACGACCGGAAACGTCGAGTAACGCCTGCCAACGTGCAAAGACGCGATCTGGTGATCCGGAGTCGCGAACCTCACAGGCGGCCGCGCCAAGCGCAGTCCGTCGGTCAGGATCATGAGCCAGAGTCAGTAGCGCCTCGCTCAGCGCACCGACATCGTCTGTCGGCGTCAGCATCCCGTTAACGTTGTTGCGGATCAACTCGGCTGGCCCGGTCTCGCAATTCATGGCGATAGCCGGCAGGCCCGATGCCATGGCCTCGACAAGTACATTTGGATAGCCCTCATGACGTGAGCTCATAACAAACAGATCCGCGTGTGCATACCACTCGGCCACGTTGCCGGCCCGCCCCGGAAAATGCACCCGTGCCTCAAGTCCCAACCTTGCCACTTCGCTCTCTAGCTGTGAACGGCAATCCCCCTCCCCGAGCACGACCAGGTCCCAACCCTCCAGTGATGTCGCAACCGCTGCAAAGGCTTCCAACAGGCGGTCAAACCCTTTGGCGTGGACCAGTCGGCCGGCAGCCAGAATCACCGATCTATCGGGAGCGATCACACCCCGAGGGGGGACAACCGGCTGAGTTATCGGTACCGGGTGAACGGTCGGATTGGCGATCACCGAGACGTCGACCGCCCCTGCATGCTTCTCAAGCCAGTCACCGGTGCGACGGGTCTGTGCAACCACCCCTGCTGCATATCGGTATGTTCGAACGCGAAGCCACCGCCACACCCGCGGCAGCGACTCCTGCGGAGGATAGTTTCGTTCGGCGACAAAGACCGGCACGTCAGTTCCAGCACAAGCCAACAGGCAGGTCACATTCGCGGTCGTCAGGAACGCTAGCACGCAGCGTGGCTCGTATTCACGGATGGCGCCACGCAGCCGTCGTATCCGCTGAGCGTTGCCTGTTACCGCCGAGACCACGCCTGTAGTGTCCTCAAGCAGGTTGAATCCGACTCGCGTTACCGAGGTGGGCACGGGGTAGACATCAGATCGAGCGTCGCTGAAGGTAACAAGTATCACTCGCTCACCGCTGGCATCCAGACGCCCAGCCAACCACGCCAGGACGCGCTCGGCGCCACCACCACCGAGTGAGCCTGTAACCAACATGACGGGGGCCCGGACAGCGGGACTGCTCCGGTTCGTACTCAAAATGTTCACACTAGAAGCGCAATGCCCTGCGCCTCCGCCGCGGGCGGCTCGAGCTACCAGATGCTGAACTTATGCGTACGCCCGACTCGCTTGAGCGCACCATGCGACGCCGTTTGCTCGTGCCTCGTCGAGGCCATCGCAAAGTCCTGGATACGACGTTGCCGGCGCCTGAACTTCTGTGTGCGCTTTGAATTCGCGCTTCGCCCGGATGCAGGATCACGTAAGAGAGAAAGACAATCCAGACAGTGAACTCGAGAAGGTTGTGCGAAAAGAGTGAGAACCAGAGAAATAGCGCCAATGCCGGATCTTTCCAAAAATGCCACGAGCCGACACTGCGCCGTACAAGTACCCAAATCATGCCAAGCCAGACAAGCAGCCCTCCGATACCGAAGGTGTACCAGAAATGCAATGGCTGGTTGTGCGGGTCCATCCCGTATCGCGATTTAGCCGAGAACACATGCCCTGATACAGGGGAGGCAAATGCGTCTTTTAGTACAGCGCTCGCCACTTCGGCACGCGACTCTGCGCTGCTGTCATCGCCCACGCTTCCTTCTTCAAGATCCTCGATGAAGCGCAGACGGTCAAGGACGTTTCCGACACTAGACTCGTAGCCGCGATCTACCAACAGGTCCTCGGTATAGAGCAAAAGCGAGGAGTAGGACATCACTATGAATATCGGAAAAGCCAAAAACAGCTTGGGTAACCGACCTGTGACAAAGAAGGCTGCACAAAAAAGGCAGTAAGCCATCATTCCGGATCGAGAGAACGTTACAAGTACACCGGCACCTGCAAGTACCAAAAGCAGGCCGCCGGTCAGGCCTTTGATGCGCCTGGCGTTGAGCCCGACCAGAAGCAGGATTGCTTCCGAAGCCAGATTCGCATTTAGGTAGGTGCCTTGCGCACGAGCGTTTACAGCCTCACCGTATGGGCCCATAAGCGTGGGCTCGAGAAAATCAACTATCACCAGTAATGGCATGAGAACCAAAGCGATCGATAGTCCGATACGCAATGCGGAGGGCGCGGCAGTCAGTACCAGGAAGCCGATCACTGGCCAGAGGATCACTCGCTGTAACCTGTTGGTTTCAAGCAGCAAGTCAAGCTCGGTATACTGGCCGCCAAGCCACATGCGCAGGTAGTTGACTACCAGCACCGCCAGCAACAAGAGAAACCAGCGGAAAAAGTCGCTCTTGACGAAGGGAAGGATGCGGTCTCGGTGTAGTAGCGCAGAGGCCGCCGCCAGGCCGATGAACGCGATGTCGAGCCGCGGAGCGAACGCCTGATCAAACCGGTAGTCAACGAAAAGCGCGACATTGGTGATCGCGAACAAGGACAGCCAGAAAGCAGCCACGCGATCAAAGAACCACCTGCCGGCGAAAAGTGAAAATCGGGACGCCTTCATCGCGGGTCGGTAATCGTGTTGGCGGCTGCGTGGGTGAGCCCACCCCTATCGTACCTTCGCAGAAGATCAGACCGCCGGGACAATGCCCCTTTTCCGAAGGCGCTCATCTTTCGTCTGTGACGCTTACCACGTAATCGTTAGGCTCACCCTGCCCCCCCCAGTCCGATGTAAATACCATCTGCCTGCCGGATGGACTAAAGGATACCTGTGCCTGAGATTCATAAGCCTCACTCAAGGAGAAGTGTCGCCCCCAGGATTCATAGACAGACAGCCCGCGCCTGCCCAGCCCGAGGCGCTCTCGGCCCCAGTCGTACAGTGACGTCTTTCTGCCGACCTTGAAAGCGCCCAAGGCTCCATCGTAAGACGATAGTGCGCACCATCCCGGTCTCTGATTTGCCCGGCACGATACATGTCCGTAGCCGACCGGTTCAGATCGGGAGCCGATGCCAAGCGTCACAGCCTCACCGGTCTGCACATCGACGAACCAGAGACGATTCCATTCCATCATGACCATGACATCGTTTCCCTCATCATCCAGACCGAGGTCTCCGTGCGCACGTTCCTCAGACAGCAGAAACTCATCATCAAACGCGGGCCCGAACCGCACCAGACTGGTCGGAAGATCACTCTCGTGATCGTTATTCTCGATGACTATCCACTCACCAGACACCGTGTAGGAAGCCCAGTTGTAGTTTGCAGCAGCCTCATGCCTGCCAAGCACTTGCCCTGAATCGACGTCCAAAGACAGCAGTGTCCAGTGATTCGCCGTCGAAGCGTCAGTCTTACAGCTGAGAACCACACGCGATCCAGACATGGAGACGCTGCCTTCCCCGTTACCGATCGTACAATGCGAGAACTCCTCCGTCCGAAAGAGGGTCGTCCACTCAAGAGTCTCGATATCGAATCGGCCGAACTCGCTACCTGACGCTTCATCCTCGCCGATGATGTTGTTTCGCACAGCAAACATCTGATCGGAATCAGAGGCAGACCAGTGCCTCTCACTTGATGCACGTAATTTCTCTTCAAGAAGTACAGGCCGGCCGTGGCTATCAACAATGCCGCCACCCAAGTCCAGTAGCGTCTCGTCCGCGTTCCATGCTTGTCGTCTGGAGTAACTATGCCGCGCTCCACGATCAGCACCAAACACTCCAGGTTTGGTCACTCGCCTATAGGTCAATCCCTGCAGGCCAGGCAACGCAAATGACTCGAGATAGTCCGGCACCTTTCCGGGCAAAACGTTCGGTAGATGATCTATCGAATGACCGCATCCAGCATCTTGTAGCTCAACGAGGCAGCCGAGCTCATCAGCTTTTCCTGTAACCGGCGGCATAACTCCAAGCAGAGCCAAAAGCACAAACAACTGTCTGGGCTGCGGCCATGCTGCGAATCCTGTATGCGCAGTATTGCTTGTCATTCTAGCACTCGCTCTAGGACATAGGCGGCAATTTCCCCAGTACCGTACCAATCTGACGCAAATACAACCGCTGCACCGCTGGGACTGGAACTGGCGCGTGCTGTTGCCTCGTAGGATCGCCCCGACGCGCGATGGAATCCCAGAAATTCTGCGACGCCCGATCCGCGCGACGCGTCCTGGCCATCCGAATCGATGAATGGTGGCCCCCCTTGCGGATCACGTGCAATCTGTACTGCCGCCAGGCGTGAACCACCATAGGTCGAGATGTAGCACCACCCGGGGCGGCGTATGTTCCGGCACGAAACGTGTCCTCCACCCAATGAGCCAAGGGCTTCAATCGGTGGCAGCACAACCTTATCACCGTCCGCTATGCGGATATAACCGACGTAGTCTGGGCTCAACATAACGAATACGTCCGAACCGGCCGCATCGATACCGAGATCACCGTGATACCGCACCGTTGACAGAACATGACAGTCAGTCAGACTTGCAGTACAGCGAACGAGTTCTTCGCCTGCTGCGCTACCGACCTCATTATTTTCGATCAGGACCCATTGGCCTGAAGCCGTGAACGATGCCCAGTTAAAGTCAGATCTAGCATCGAGCTGTCCCAATATCACATCAGACTGCACTTCGTAAGCAATGAGCGTTGCAGGACCACCGAGCTCGCGCCTACAGACGACAAGCAGTCTTTCGTCGTCATCGCTCAGGGTGCCCTCCCCGTCACCGAAGGAACAGGCAGCGAAGTCATCGAATCGGCGTCGTGTCACGAATCCCTCGCTGTGAACATCGTAGTAACCGAGCACTGTCGGCAGCGGATCCGACGCGATCGCAACCATCAACGACGGATTGGTATTAGTCCACAGTCTCGCGCTTGAAACCGGAATCTCTGATCCGCGCAATTCATACGTGTTGGCGTCGACAATGCGACCACCGATATCGAGCAGACTTTCGTCCGCGTTGAACACAGGCCGCCGCGAATAGGCATGCGTTCCGGCCCCATCCTGCAAACCAAAGACCGCGTTATCACTCACCCGGGTCAGTTTGGCACGGCCACCCGGTAGAAGCAGCGTTTCACGATAGCCAGGCTGCGATGTTCCGGACATGGTATCCCGGTCAGGGACTGTTACCGTCTCGCCAAGCAGCGTGGTAGGCGCGGGCGCAATGAAATCCGGGTCGATCGGCAACGGTTGTACGGCATCCGGCACGTCGTTCTCAGATTCGGCCGCGTCTTGTGACACACCCGACTCTTGTGACACACCCGACTCTTGTGACACACCCGACTCTTGTGACACACCCGACTCTTGCGATACACCCGACTCTTGCGATACACCCGACTCTTGTGACGCACCCGACTCTTGTGACGCACCCGACTCTTGCGACACACCCGGCTCTTGTGAAGCACCCGATTCTTGTGAAGCACCCGACTCTTGTGAAGCACCCGACTCTTGTGAGGCACCCGAAGGCGCACGGGGCATCTGATCGCTACCGGAGCAGCCCGCCAGCCAAGTCGCAAGCATCGCCGCCAAAAGACATCGCTGCCACTGTTTGGGGCTCTCGATTGCATCGCACGCAGCAAGGCAGCTGCCTCGAAACGTCTGCGCAAACAATGTCATTAAAGAGCCCGGCCAGCCTAGCGATGCGCCGACGATAGGCAAAATGAACAGAGATGACAAGCGCCCCTGCGACAGCTACGCGCCTCATGCCCACACGGACTATCAGTTATGCTCAGTCATAGGCAAGGACGTACGCATTCGTCTCGCCGCGCCCATACCAGTCGGACGTGAATACAACGCGAGAACCGCTGGGACTCGCCGCACCCTTCGGCTGTTGCGCATAAGTGTTGGAGGTCGAACGGTGATAGCCCCAGGATTCCCACTCAGCTACACCCCGGTACAGTGGAAATCCGCCGTACGTTGTGCCTATTGGCGTGTTGTCGGCAATACCCAAGCGTATCGCGCCCACGCGCTCCTCAGTGTAGGCCGTGAAGTAGCACCATTCCGGCCGGTCTAGATTCCGGCAGGAAAGATGGCCAAAACCGATCGGGTTGGACTGATCCGCTACAGTCAGGTCCACACGCGCACCATCCTTCAGGCGCACGTAAAACACCCGATCCCAAGTGAGCATGACGTACACATCGTCTCCAGCCTCGTCAATGCTGAAGTCTCCGTGATACCGATCGTCAGTAAGCTTGAAAGCGCTGCCGAGACTGCGGTCGTATCTCATCAGCTCCGGGGAAAGCCCTGTCGAGGGGGAATTGTTCTCGATCACAATGTAGTCGCCGCTAGGTGAAAATGATCCCCAGTTAAAGTCTTCACGGACTGCTAGCTTGCCAAGCACCGAGCGGCTCTCGATATCCAGGCTGATCAGTTCCTTGGTGCCCACAGCGCCCCCTTCGCAGACAATCGCAACATACCGGTTATCGCGACTCATATTGCCCTCGGAGTCCCCGATCTGGCATCGCGCGTAGTCGCTGAAGTGATAGATCTGCTCGAATTCCTGCGTCTGGACGTTGAATGAGACGAACCAGTTCGGCTCTGGATCAAAACGAATGCCGTACATCACATCTGGATCGGTGTTCGACCATACCTTTTCGGAAGAAAGTGGAACGAATTGCATGAACGTCGAGTAATCGCTTGTATCAAGTAGCCGATCACCGATACTCAGCAAGGTTTCGTCTGCGTTCCATGGTTGGCGTTTGGAGTAGTAGTGCGTGGCCTTGCCCGACGCATTCCCAAACTCTTCATAGGAACTGACACGGGTAAGCTCCATTCCGTCAATGTGTGTTGACCGCGTAGCGAGGTACGCAGGTGGCTGGCTGCCACTATCGGGATCTGTACCACCAATGGTTTGCGCTGACGGCGGGAAATTAGCATTCGTCTCTGGCTCGGGTTCTGGCTCGGGTTCCGGCTCGGGTTCCGGCTCGGGTTCCGGTTCCGGTTCCGGTTCCGGTTCCGGTTCCGGTTCCGGTTCCGGTTCCGGCTCCGGCTCCGGCTCCGGCTCCGGCTCGGGTTCTGGCTCGGGTTCTGCGGAACCAAGTTCAGCGAGCCCCACAACCGTGCCTCCCTCGTTCGCCTCAGATACCTCGTCGGTCTGTTCTGATGAATTGACTTCAGCGGACGAGCCGTAAGGCACGGCAGCAGCGATAACCAACGACGAATCGGTGTCGATTGTCACTGGAGTCGTACTTTCTGCCGGTTCACTCGGTTCGACCCCGACGGACGCCTCGACCGAGCTGGTAGCAGCAGAGCCGATTTGTGGCACGACTTCGCCTGACGTGGTTTCGCCATCACTGCATCCCGACAGCGCTAGCAACACTGCCGACATGCACAATGTGCGCTGGATAACAATTCCGCGTGTTGATCGATTGGTCATGCCGTACCCGGTTCATGGTTCGCTTACCGGGTTATCGGGTCGCCCAGCGCAGGCTTTACCAGCTTGACCATTACAAGGGACACACCGCAAGCAAGCTGTACTCAAGCGGCCTGCGTATTGACCGCTTACAGGACCAGGCATTTAAACAGATCTTCCTAGCGATGAGTCTTTTCACGAACTTGCTGCGGCGAGTGCACCAATACCACGCTCTGCCTAACTCCGTGGCGTGTATCGCCGCCGTCGTCGTCACTCATGTCATGATCGGCAGCGCTGGTGCTCAGGACGATTCCGCAGCTACCCTCGAATTCGTGACCGCTGAAGATGCGGCCCAGCTCGCTTCACTGTTAACCACTGGCCACAACCTGAGTGACGGGCAAAGCTACTGGAGCTGCACCACGGGCTCGGATACGCAACCATTCTGGATTCGAATATTTGCGGACGAGACCGCATTCATCGCTGAAACACCCAGCCGCTGGCGAGTACTGGATTCCGAAACAGCGCAGTTTTCTACCGAGAAAGGCCAGAGCATCATCAAAGACGTGGCGTTTTCCGATCAGAGAGTGCCCTTTGACACCTTCCGTAGCAGCGAAGCAGACGGCGCAGTCACTCTATGCAATTGGCAGGGCAAGTCCCGTTACTCGGAACTCAGCGACCTCCTGGAAGATGAGCAGACTGATGCGTTGAGCGCGTTCGTGACTGCCGGGAGTGAGCAGGCGTGGAATTGTGAGGTGACCTCAGTCGAAGGGTATGTCTCTTCCGAGCAGTTCACATTCGCGACCGGCGGAGATGGAGTCACCTCGAACAGCGACATGTTCTGGTACTTCGACGAAGACAGCATGCTTCTCCTTCGTGAGCCGGATAGCTTGCGAATAGTTTACGACTTCCGCATTGATTCCATGGGGGGGCGCTTCGAGGGCCGCGAACGAGACAGCTCGCTAAGCTGCATACAGATTTGAGGCTGAGGGTTCAATGCCCGTAATACCGCAGGCCGGCTTGATAATCGGAACTTAGGACACACAGCGGGTAGCTATAGCGCGCTATCCTTATCGAACTCATTCGGTAACCATCAAGCCTTATAGTCATGGACCTGCGGACCGCCCTTGGGTTGGTGGAAGAAATGCTGTACCGCGGCATTTATGTGGTGATGCCGCTTCTCATCTGCATGAATGTGGTACTGGTACTTGACAAGGCGGCTCCGGGGCTAGGACTGCTTGACAAGCCGTCGCAGCGAAAGCGGCATCGGTCGAACGTCCCGCTGGTTGGTGGTCCTGCGATATTCATCGCGGTTTCGCTTTCAGCCGTACTGCTAGCGTCGCACCGGCCGGTCGCGGTGTTTCTGACCTTGGGCGCGGTGCTTGTGGCGCTCGGTATTGCCGACGACAGATTCGACCTCCCCGCTTGGTTCAGACTGCTGGTGCAGGCATCGGTGGCGACACTGATGCTGGTATTCGGTGATGTGCAAATAGGCCATCTTGGCAACCTGTTCGGCTTCGGTCCAATCGAGCTGCACGGTATGTTCGCCGCTGTCTTTACCGTCGTTTGCACGATCGGTGTTATCAATTCGATAAACATGATCGACGGGGTGGATGGTCTGGCAGGGTCGATCCTGCTGATCAGCTTTACCGCAATGGCCTACTTGTCGCTGCAAGCGGACAATGCCGTCGGTTCACGAATGCTAGCGATCTTCAACGGTGCACTGCTGGGGTTTCTTTGTTTTAACGCGCGCGTGTTCGTCAAGCAGGCCCGTATTTTCATGGGCGATTCCGGCAGCATGCTGATGGGTTTGATCCTCGCTTGGTTCCTGATCGCCATGTCCCAGGGTGTCGTTGCTCCACTGGACCCGGCAAGCAGTTCGCGCGTTGCATTGTCCGCTGTGTCCGCCGGCTGGATATTCGGGCTGCCTCTACTGGACACCGTCGCAGTCGTTCTGGGGAGGCTTCAGGCTCGTCGCTCACCCTTTGCTGCCGGGCGTGACCACTTGCACCACCGTTTACTGGATCAGGGATTCAGCGTCAACAAGACGGTGTCGATTATGCTGGGCTGCCACCTGTTGCTCGTGCTTGTCGGCTTGCTTGGCAACTTGCGGCCAGCGCTGGAGCCCTTCATGTTCTGGGGATTTGTACTACTCACCTGTGCGCATGCAATCGTGACACCCAGACTCGTACCTGGGGACCCGCGCCCTGACGTCTGAGCATTGGGTGGCGCTAGGCGCATGATTCATGACCCAGCAGCTCGGCATACATGGCCAGATGCTGGTCAACAATTGCACCCACTTGCATATGCGCTTCGACCAGTTTGCGCCCTGCCTCACCCATCTGGCGCCGTCGCTCCGGATCAAGCAGGAGTGTGCAGACCGCGTCCGCCAGCGCCTCCGGATCGCGTACAGGCACTGTCAACCCGGTAACACCTGGTTCAATTGCGTCACGGCAGCCAGGGACATCCGTCGTGACAACCACTCGGGAGGCAGCGCCTGCCTCGACAAGAGATCGAGGTAACCCTTCTCTATGAGAGGGCAACACCACGATAGCAGATGAAGCCAGTAGTTCGGGTATGTCCGAGCGCTGCCCCAACAGCGTCACGGATGGCTCGGCAGCAAGACGGTCCAGCTCAAGCGCAGAAAATGCGTGAGGGTGCCCTTTCGCGACATCGCCGCCTGCAATGTCAAAACGAGCCTGCATCCCTCTTTGACGCACAATCCTTGCGGCCTCTACAAAGTCATCGATGCCCTTGGTCTTCAACAGCCGTGCAGTCAGCAATACTCGCGGCGTGCCTTCGGGTTCGGCCACCTGCGGGTACATGGCCATGTCTACACCGGAACCTCGCACAAGGCGAGTTTGTAGACCATCTGAACGCAAACGGGACTTGACCGCAGCCTCATCATCCCTGTTCTGAAACACCAGTATTGCATTTCGATGACCCGTAGCGAACCGGTAAACTGGTTGGAGGGCCCTGCGCACGAACTGTCCTAGCGCACCATGATCGGACTCGAACGCCGTACCCAACCCCGAAACGGCGTACAGACAAGCCGGCACGCCTAGCAGGCGAGCCAGGGCGCCGCCGTACAGCACTGGTTTGATTGTGATCAGATGTAGGATGTCGGGTTTTTCGCGCCGTATGATGGCGGCAAGATTGATCACCGAGGAGAATTCACCCCATGGGGTCTGCCCTCTCGGCTCTACCGCCCACGGAACAAAGCGCGCGCCCACACTCTCGATCTCTGGAACTGACGCGTCTGTTCGGGCGGCTACAACAGCTTCATGACCCGCGTCGACTACGGCGCGCGCAATGGCGACCCGGTGAGACGCAAAAAACCAAGCATCATTGGTGACGAACAGGATTCTGGCCATGAACGGACGCAGCAGATTCACGAGTGGCAAGCATAGCGCCCGGCGCCGACCTTATCAGCGATGGGGGCCGCGAGCATGCGGTCTGTATCCTCCCGGCGCCCAATTCACTCGGCGGCGTATACAGCAATTGGCTGCGCGCTGGTGTTCCTGCTGGGACATAGGATTCTGCTGAACAGGGGAGCCCCGCTCTCAGATGATCACCGCCGGTGCCCCTACCCCACAACCACTTGGCAATTGTGCGGCAAGGCGCTCAAATCGGCCCGATTACCAGAACAGTTGATCTACGTTATGAGACACTCGCCGCGCCACGCAATAAGGGAATTGTGATCGGAACAGAGTCTGTAAGATGACGTCAAAAATCATGAGGATTGAGGCTCTCCGAGGCCTTGTGTCGCTCTACATCGTACTGCACCACACTCTGCCGCATCACTACGTCTTAGGTGGGATCAACGTTGCCAATATCAACCGGCTTGGTCAGGAAGCAGTCATGCTTTTCTTTCTGCTGTCCGGGTTCGTTATCAGGCTGTCGTTTGAACATTCGTCGTCGAGTCGTTTCGCCGACTACTTTTCCAAAAGGTTTTATCGGATCTATGTACCGCTCGCAGTGGCGCTGGCAATTGGATACGGTGTTCGCTCGCTCGAGGCAGGCGCCCTGATCAACCCGCAGCTTGGCCTGCTCATTCAGAACCTGCTGATGTTGCAGGACTATGCGGATGTCAAACCGAATGTGTGGGTACGAACCTACATGGACAACGATCCTCTGTGGTCCTTGTCCTACGAGTGGTGGTTCTACATGCTGTTCTTCCCTTTGACCACCTTCGTTGTCCGCGAGAGACTACGTGACAACATCGTGTTCGGTCTTGGTTTTCTCGCAGCGATTGCCTACATATGGCTACCGATATTTCCGGTTCGAGTGTTCTTGTACCTGAGCATCTGGTGGAGTGGTGTCTATATGGCGCAACTCTATATGCAAAACAGATTGGATAGCGTCACCCGACTCGCCAAACCGCTACTGGCGCTTACTCTGATCGCTAGCGCTCTGGCGTTCAATGTTCTGGACAAACTCCCCCACCTTGGCACGCGTAGTCCTGGGTTCTATCCATGGCTGGAACTACGGCATGTGGTGTTCAGCATCACGGCCATACTCTTCGGCTTTTGCTGGTACCGACGTGGATTCCGGATACTGGACAGACTGATTCAACCATTTGTCCTGATCGCACCGATTTCATACTCCTTGTACATCAGCCACGAGTATCTGTTCGCGGCGGCTGACATTCTCTTTGGCAAAGCTCACCCCGTTGCACTCTGGCTACTCGCTCTAGCTGCCACGCTAGCCATCTGCTACGTCATCGAAAGAATGATATATCCGGCAGTCGTACGGCGCCTTGTGAAGAGGCCGCAAGCCGTGAGCGCCATCGCTTTCACGGATCGCCTTGCGAGCCAAAGTGATGATCGCGGTGTGTGCGAGCGTCCTGCCTTGTAGTGCCCCTATTTGAGTTCAGCTGCCCCGCGCTGATACCGGAACACGGCTGGCCTACAAGCCACCCCGACTTGCCCAGTCACTCAATACGAGCAATGACCAGAGCCTGGCTGTGTGATCTGCCCGACCACTGAGATGTGCCTGCCAAAGCTCGTTGACTCTCGCGTGGTTGGAGATCCCGACGGCCTGCAGTGCACTTTCCCCAATTGCAGACTCTGCCCACTCCCGAAGCGAACCACGCAGCAGGTCGTGCAACGGAATCGAGAAGCCTGCCTTGGGACGATCTATCAGCTCAGTTGGCAGGTAACGAGCAAGCAGCGTGCGGGACAGCCACTTGCCGCGCCCGGAGCGAACGCGCATCGACTCTGGAATAGACCATGCAAATTCCACGACGTGATGATCCAGGAACGGTACGCGGGTCTCAAGAGAACACGACATCGCTGCACGGTCCACCTTTTCGAGGATGTCGTTGGGTAAATAGCCGAGCTGATCCCGGAGCATCATGAAGGCCACCGGGTCGCTGTCGGGACAGAGGCTATCGGGTTCCTGAGCGGCGCTGAGAAACTCGGGCAATGGCTCATCAGATACATCGCCGAGGATCTCGTCAGGATTTCGCCAGACCGAGCTGAGTCCATCGTATAACTGCGACACACTCTGAGCGGCGATAAGCTCGGCATCGCGGTGCAGCTTCTCGCCTGGCCGATCAAGGCCTGACAAACCCGGTAGAAACGGAGCAATTCGATCAATTGCCGCTCCAGGAAGCGAGGCAAGCAATGAAGCTGCCGCACCTCTGAGTGGTAAGGGAATGCGCGCCAGTGTCGGCCAGCGCGCGGCAGCTAACACATGCCGGTTGTACCCTGCGAATACTTCGTCGCCTGCGTCGCCGGACAAGGCGACGGTTACGTGCTGGCGCGCCAGGCGGGCTACCAATACCGTGGGCAACTGGGATGAATCCGCATGCGGCTCGCTGTAGATCCGAGGCAACTCTTCCACCACTCCCAGCACATCGTCAGTATTGACGTAGTGCTCTACATGGTCAGTGCCAAGCTCGGCAGCAACAGCCTTGGCGTAGGGTGCTTCATCAAAACGTGGATCACGAAAGCCCATGCTGAACGTGCGAACGGGCTGCGTTGTTATGGACTGCATCAATGCCACGATCAGCGATGAGTCCACACCGCCGGAAAGAAACGCGCCTAGCGGCACATCGGCAAGCATCTGCCGAGACACCGCTTCTCGCAGTCGGTCGTCCAGGGTATCCACGGCTTCGGCATCGGTGCCCTCAAAGGGTTCTTGTCGACCGGCTAGTGCGGCTCGGCTCGTCGACCACCAGCGCCGCGCGCTGATTGCACGGTTGGCCGACCAGCACCAGGTGGTACCGGGCTCAAGTTTGTAGACACCGCGATAGATCGAGCGCGGAGCCGGCACAGAGCCATGGCGAAGGTAGGCGCGGACAGCGCTTACCGAAAGCTCGGCACTGATACCTGGATGTTCCCGGAGCGCCGACAGCTCGGACGCAAAGACCAGCCCCTGTTCGAGAGGAGCGGCATACAACGGCTTCTCCCCAAAGCGATCGCGAACCAGGTGCAGCTCCCGGAGCTGACTGTCCCAAACGGAAAATGCAAACATGCCCGTCAGCTCTGGCAGAGTGGCGTCAAGGCCCCAGGCATCGATTGCAGCGAGCAGCACCTCGGTATCAGAGCTACCCTGCCAACTGATGTTCTCTCCAGTTTCCAGCGTCGAACGAAGATTAGCGTAGTTGTAGATTTCCCCGTTGAAAGTGATGGTGTAGCGCCCGCTGCGCGAGTGCATCGGTTGCGCACCAGTCTGGTCCAGGTCCACGATCGCGAGTCGGGTGTGAACCAGCGTTGGCCCTGCGTCTGCAGCATGCCAGACGCCGTAGCCGTCAGGCCCTCGGTGGCTCAACTGACGCGCCATGGCGCACGCTACGTCCTCTCGCGCCAGCGAATGTCCAACAAAGCCGGCAATTCCGCACATTGATTATCGAAGGATGTCAGTGAAAGAATGCCAGGCGCCTCGACTACTCGGGAGCATCTGGCTCTAACAGGTTTTGCGCATGCTAACGCACTGGCGCCGAACGTGGCCGTCCTGGAAGCGGCCACATGTCCGCGTCCAGCCATACCATCGACCAAGCAGCAGGCCTGGAGGTGGCAGCAGCACCGTCAACGCTGCAGAACGATCTGCATTCGGTGCGGCACTTAGTGAGAGGCGACCCGGGGCGAGCGCACAGGGCGAGTCATCGTGTACCCATTGCGATTCCACGTGTAGTACGAGTGCAGAAAGAAATTTCCGACCGCTGCAAACACGACAGCGACAAGGTAGGTCAGGTACAAAGTGAACAAACTGTTACTCATGGCGGGGTACTCGGACAATACAAGCCGAACAACAGCTAGCTGAACGACGAGTCCATAGCAACACACCGCTTGATAGTGCAGAAAACCAATCGCCAGATCCCGGCCGCGAAACGTCATCGGCGTGAACGTAAAGAAGTTGTTTCCGAGGTAGGTCCAGATAATCGCGAGCTCTACGCCGACAAGAACCGCAAGTGTCACGCTGAATCCCATACCTTGTACAGTCGCGAAGCCCAGAAAATTGATGATCGAACCGAGTAGGCCAACCAAGCCGAACTTCACGAATTGATGAGGCACAAACCACCCGAAGCGCAAGTCGACCAAGGCAAGCAGATAGTCAATGGCCACTGAAGAGTTCAGCTTCGTTTGACCATGCAAACGGTTGCCGAATTCATACCCAAGCTCGCAGACCTTCGGGTTCTTTCCACGCGCGAGAAATTCGATAAGAATCTTGAAGCCCTGGGGATTGACCTTGTCAACGGTCGCATCGAAATACGTGTGTGACAGTGCAAAAAAACCACTCATCGGGTCTCGCGTAAGTCGCCCCAAGGCCAGGTTGGCCAGCATGCGCGCACCCGCCGATACGATTCGCCGCGAGTATGACCAGGTACCGTAGCTCCCGCCCTCAGCCTCCCTACTGCCAACACACACGTCATGTTGATCGGCAATGACTCGCTGGTACATGGCCGGAATGATCTGCTCGTCATGCTGCAGGTCAGCATCCATCACGACCATGCACCTGCCGACGGACTCCCGGAGGCCCGCAACAACGGCGCTGGACAAGCCTTTGACGGCAGTACGACGAATCAGGCGAACGCGTGGGTCTGATGCACCAATAGCCTGGACAATCTGCCAGGTCCCGTCCGGGCTATCGTCGTCGACGACGATAATTTCGTAGTCCAGGTGCTGTAGAACGGCAGCCAGACGATCCAGCAGTACCGGAATGTTCTCTGCTTCGTTATAGGATGGAATGACGACACTCAGATCGCGCTCACCAACAAGGAGGCTCGTGTTATCACTCATATTTGCGTACTCAGGCTCTCCTCCTTGCCAGTAGCAAGCAATTCAGCCATTCGGTAACCATCTCTGACGGCGTAGTTCGTGCCTCTGTCCATCGGAAAGATCTGTGAAAAATTACACAGGTACACGCCGGGGCACGGGGTTTGATGTTCGGGGATGTTGTGCTCGAAACCAACATTGACGATGTGCTGAGCATCCTTGAACCTGAACACCTTGGATTCAATGACCGACGATTTGTCGAATTCCGGAAACATCTGCGCCAGTGAATCAAACCAGTGTTCTCGCAACGTATCTTCCGAGTCGCTCATATAGCGATGCTCACGCGGGATGTAGTCACCGATGTAGTACACGTGCTTTCCATCGAAACTCTCTGTCCCGATAAGGCTGGTCAATCCGAGGAACACGACGAAGGGCGAATCAGGAGTATTGATGTTGTGCCAATAAAACTCGCTAATGGGCTTGTCAGTGGCAAACAACAGCACCGCCGCATCCAAATAGTCGACTGAACGCAGGCGCTCGAAGTATTCCGGCGCGGTCGCGTGGTAGTCAGACAACAACCGGTCGGCAATATTGCAAGGTGTAGTCAGCAGCACCTTGTCAAACAACCGAGTTTCTGCGTCAGAGGCAACCGAGATCAAGCCACTTTCCTCGCGACATATCTTCCGTATCGGTGACTGCAACCGGATATCGCCACCAGCATCATTGATGCGACGAGTCAGCTCATCGACAAGCGTCACAAATCCACCTTCGATGTAGCCCAGTGCCTCGCCGCCGAGCGCCGCATCGCGGCTGTCTACGCGTTGCTTTATCCGCCCCCAGAGCCAGCACATCGTGACCTTGTCGTAGTACCTGTCGAACTTGCCCTTGAGCAATGGAGCCCAGATGACATCCACCACCTGCTGCCCCGCGTAGCGGGTAAGCCAATCTATCGCGCTGATCTGAGTCAGCGATTTCCAATCGCGTACCCTCTGCAGCCATAGCACGGTAAGTCCTGCCCGAATTCGATTGACAAAACTCAACGGGGTAAAACGAATAAGGTCAAGCGGACTCTCCATCGGAAACAGCTTGCCATCGTAGTAGGTCGACACCGACGATTTGTGATATGTCAGCCGATCTCTGAGACCGAGCTCATCGAGCATCGCAAGCATGTACTGATCGGTCTTGTAGAGAAAGTGATACGCCTTCTCAACCGGTTGGCCCAATAGCGTGCAACCACTCGCCAGACCACCTACATCCGAGTTTGCTTCGTACACCGTGACGTGTGCGCCTCGCTCGAGCAGCTTCCATGCGGAAACGAGTCCCGTAAAACCCCCGCCGACAACTGCCACCGATACGCCATCGAGCGGTCCTTCAGTAGAAACGTTCATGTTGAGCTCCGGAACGAGATTCGCGAGTTGACGTAGAACTGGAAAGCAAACACCAGCGGTAGGGAGATGATTTTTCCAACCGAGCCGCCCAGCGACGTCTGGCTTTCCACAATAGCTATGACGCCTGCTCCAAGGAGATATCCAAGGCCAACGACAATCGCAAACGAGGCCGCTCGTCGGAACAGTTTATCCACGGTCCGGAAGTTGAAGAATGCGTTGCAGATGAAACTGTATAGAGCGGATACAGGTATCGATATTGAATGCGCGACGAGAGCGCGAATTTCGAACACTTCGTGCAGGAGTAAAAAGAGTCCAACATCAATCACTGAAGCAACGCCACCGATAAGAAAGTAGGCTACCAACTTGTTTTCCAACAAGGCGGTACCGCGGGATTTGAGTTCAGCGAGCGTGCTCACAAAGTGTCAGCCAGAAAAATGGAAGCTACCCAAGAGCAGCAAGCGATGGAGGGGAGGGAATTCTACGGGACAAACTGTCGCACCAGCGCTCCAATTATACCGAGCTGCCTATCGCAACTTCGCTTGGCTTAAAAGTTCTGAACTGGTCGAGGCGTGACGCGCTTCACAGCAGAACATGGAGGCTGTCTGAGTACCTGACTTGCCCTTAAATCCGGGTCAGGGCGATCAGATCTGTCAATCTGCAAATGACCCGATCTGGCGGCGGGAGCGCGTGCCGGAGAAAAGCCGAAATCCATGACGGTCGAGCTGATCGGGGACATGAATGTGTAGCCCCCACAAGCTTCAGACCGGCGTGCTTGATCGGTTTTCGTCGGTCTTGACGAAGTTAGATGCACTGAAATTCAGAAAGGAGCAAGCGTCGAACGTCACTGGCGATGCAACTCAAAGCGCTTAAGGCTCTCGAGTGACGACTCTCTCAAATCGCTCCCTTCCAGCCGTGCGCGTTCCCAACGGATGATCTCGGCAGTAGCCTCGGGCAAGGTCCAGCGGGTCTTCCAGCCGAGCAATGACCGAGCGCGCGAACTGTCAAGCTTCAGTAGCTGCGCCTCATGTGGCTGGAGGCTGTTATCGTGCTCACAGCGTCCGCCGCCCCACTGCTCACACAACAGTTCAACGATTTCTCCCACCGAACGGCAATCTTCCTCGGCCGGACCGAAATTGAAGGCATCGGTGAAGTCCTGGCCATTGTCCCCACACAAGGCGGCTGCCAGCCTCAAATAGCCATTCAGTGGCTCCAGCACGTGTTGCCAGGGACGCACAGCGTTTGGATTCCTTAGGACCACGGCCTCGCCCCGGGTCAGAGACCGGACGACATCGGGGACCAGCCGGTCGTCAGAGACATCGCCACCGCCGATGACATTGCCAGCGCGCGCGGAAGCCACCCGAACCTCTCGCTCATCGATCCCGTCAGCACCAAAGTACGAGCTCCTCCAGGCAGCGGTCACCAGTTCGGCACAGGCCTTGGACGCGCTATAGGGATCGTGCCCGCCGAGCGACTCGGTCTCGCGGTAGGCCCAGAGCCACTCCCGGTTGTGATAGCACTTATCTGTCGTGACGACGACAACAGCTCGCACGGTTTCGATCTCGCGCACAGCCTCCAGAACGTTCATCGTGCCTATGACATTGGTCTCCATCGTCTCGCGTGGGTCGGCGTACGACCGTCGAACCAATGGCTGGGCTGCCAGGTGCAGCACAACGTCGGGCAATGCCTCTCTCATCGCGAGCAACAGGGCACTGCGATCGCGAATGTCACCATGTACGGATCGCGCATAGTGAGGTACCGCTGCGAGTACGCACTGTGGCAGAGGCGGCAGTGAATACCCGTACACCTCCGCCCCCAGCTGCTCCAGCATCAGCCCAAGCCAACTGCCCTTGAAACCGGTATGACCCGTGAGGAACACACGCTTCCCTGCCCAAAAGGTCGGGTCATCGTATGTTGCAAGGGCGATGTCGGCTGGCGAATCTGGCATAGGTGGCTACTTAGGACGTCTCGCGGAGTACTCGTGAAATCTACCGTTTGAGTAGCGGCCACGCAGTGTCCTGCGCCGACACTACATTAACCTGACCTGGCCAATCGATGGCGAGCGCGGGGTCGTCGAACTTGAGCCCTCCTCCGCTGCCAGGTGTGTAGTCTTCCGAGACCAGATAGGTAACTTCACTTCCGGGCTCAAGCGTCAGGTAACCGTGTGCACAGTGACGCGGCACGTACAATCCGCGGTGATTGTCTGCGTCAAGCCTGACACCCACATGCTGTAGATACGTGGGCGCGTGCTCACGCAGGTCTACGACCACATCGTAGATGGCGCCGCGCGTGCAGCGCACCAGCTTGGTCTCCTCATGAGGACTGTGCTGAAAATGCATCCCGCGCAGCGTTCCTGCCGCGTGGTTGAAAGACAGATTGCCTTGTCGAACGGTGGGCTCCAATCCGGCAGCCTTGAATTCCTCCTGACAGAACATCCGCGCGAAAAAACCGCGTTCGTCCTCGTGCCGCTGAACGTCGACGATGAATACGCCGTCAAGCGCCGTCGGTGTGAATATCACTCCCAGACTCTCCATGGCGCGGCGCCAGAACGCCAGAGCGATTCCAGATGATGCTTGTCGCGCAAGGTATCCATCGGATGCCAGAATCCGGTGTGCTTATATGCAGCCAGATTGCCATCAGCCGCGATGTTGGCCAGCGGCGCCTTTTCCCAGGACGTGGAATCGCCATCGATACGGGCGATTGCGGACGGCTCGACACAAAAATAGCCGCCATTGATCCACGCCTGACCGCCCTCCGGCTTCTCGATGAAATCAGCGACCCGGGTCCGACCTTCAGGCAGGATCAGCGCGCCAAACCGTCCCGGGGGTTGCACCGCTGTTAGTGTGACTTCGTTACCTTCGCTGCGATGTTGTGCCGCCAGCGCGTGCAAATCCACGTTGCTGACTCCGTCACCATAGGTCAGAAAAAACGTCTCATCTCCAATGTACTCTCGCGCACGCCGGATCCTTCCTCCGGTCATGGTTTCTTCTCCGGTGTCGACCAAGGTGACGGTCCATTGCTCGGCTGAGCCGTCCAGGATATCCATACTGCCCGTGCCGAGATCAAAGCACACGCTGGAACGGCGCATCCGGTAGTGCAGGAAAAACTCCTTGATCACGTCGCCACGGTACCCACACAAAATCACGAAATCACTCACGCCGTAGTGCGAGTAGATCTTCATGATGTGCCAGATGATGGGCATTTCGCCAACCTCTACCATCGGCTTCGGTTTTATCGACGTTTCTTCACTGAGTCGAGTACCCAACCCACCGGCGAGTATCACTGCTTTCATGCTGGCTCACTTGAAGACTGTTGCAAGGCGACGAGCTTCACGGATAGTAGCTTTCGGAACACACAAGGCATATGGACACCATCGGGAAATTGACCATCTGGCTGTCGTCGTTCAGCCTCTCGATCAAACGTCGTGCAGACACAGTCCAAGTTGTGTTGAACAGCATTGACGGGGCTCGCCTGCTGGACTGCAAGGCGCTTCTGATTTGTGCCCCGCATAGGTGTCGAACCCGTTCTCAACAGAAGCAACAGGGACTTGCAGAACTCTTGCCACGATTTTGTTGCTCAAAAGACACTCGCCGTGTTTTCGCGCCTAGCGGATACGTCGGGCGAGCTTGCTACCGGCTCGGAAAAGGGCAGCTGTTGCTCCGGTAGGTCTGAATCCTCAACGGCGCACTGCGGATTGGAACCACTGTTGCAACTGACGGAAAACGTCAAAAAACAGAGCGCCGGATCGCGGACGACTTGACTTCAGACACGCAATATCAACATGTCGAGACTGACGCGTAGCATTATCGGGGTCTCACGACACTCGCTAGCTCGTCAAATTAATGGCTTTTTGGGTGTGCTGCCGGTCAAGGCGACCGGCCCGTAGTTCACGACCACCGACTACGCTGTTCCCACACCGCTGCCTTGCCTACCACCACCGATGATCATCGTCGATCGACATCTCGAGCGGCTCGCTACCGGAGGCAAGCCCATCCGCACCGCGCTGATCGGCGCAGGTGCCATGTCGCAAGGCGTGGCGTTGCAGCTCGAACGTTTCGTACCGGGGATCTCGCTGGTCGGAGTAGCAGCGCGGCGTCCGCAACAGGCTGTCGACATGCTGGCCGCCATATCCGACAGAAAATGTGTGGTAGTCGACACTTCGGGTTCCATGCAGCGCGCGCATGACAACGGCCACATCGTCATCAGTGAGGATGCGCTCAGCTTGTGCCGGGCAGATTTTGTAGATGTCGTCGTCGAGATCACCGGCAGCATTCACCACGCGCTCGAGGTGAGCCTGGCTGCCATTGATGCCGGCAAGCACATCATTCTGATGAACGCGGAGCTCGACAGCACCCTCGGGCCCCTGCTCAAGCGACGCGCGGATGCAGCTGGCGTGGTGCTCAGTAACGTCGATGGCGATCAGCCCGGCGTTACGGCCAACTTGTACCGCTTTGTTGCCGGCATGGGTGTGGAGCCGCTGCTGTGCGGCAACATCAAGGGACTGCAAGACCCCTATCGCAACCCGACCACGCAAAAGGGATTTGCCGAGCGGTGGAAACAGAGTCCCGCCATGGTGACGTCATTTGCCGACGGCACCAAGATCTCCTTTGAGCAAGCCATCGTGGCGAACGCCTTCGACATGAAGGTTGCCACCCGAGGCATGCACGGCCCAACGGTCGACACCAGCGTCCATGTCAACGACGTGATGGATCATTACCCGGACGGGTTTCTGGACGACGGGGAGCGCTATGTCGACTATGTGGTGGGGGCAGCCCCTGCTCCCGGGGTATTTGTCATTGGTCGCCACGACCACCCCTTGCAACAGCACTTCTTTGACTTGTACAAGTTGGGCACCGGCCCCTACTACTGCTTCTACACGCCGTATCACCTCTGCCACTTCGAAGTACACAACACCATTGCGCGTGCCGCCCTGTTTGGCGATGCGACATTGGCGGCGGATGCTGGGCTCAAGGTCGATGTCACTGCCACAGCCAAGACGGATTTGAAGGCTGGCACAACTCTCGATGGTATCGGATGTTACATGACGTATGGTGAATGTGAGAACGCAACCACCGCGTCTAAGGAACGTCTCCTACCCATCGGCATCGCCGGGGGTTGTACGCTGCTGCGGGATATCCCGAAGGACAGCGCACTAACCTACGATGATGTGTCGCTCCCCCGAGGGCGCCTGGCAGATAAGTTACGTGAGGAGCAGAAGCAGTACATTGCATAGCCTAATGCCCACAAAACAATGGCACGTATGCCCGAGACAAACCGGGCGCTGCGGTAATAAAGAAGCCAGTCGAAAAGGGGCAGAAATAATTCATCCACATCCGCCAGCTCAACTAGAGAGTCGGCATGACGACTAGCTGGGGCTGACCCTGCCCACTGCCCTAATGAACAACAATTTGGTTACCTCGAGTTTCTTGAATTCTAGTAGTTAGCGACGACCCTGGTGAATCGGCTGATGTCGAAACGGAGTTTCCATTGACAAATGCATGAATATCAATCGCTCTTGCCGTTATCCAAAGCATATCAGCGACATTGTCGTCGATTACAAACGAATTATTCTCTATCGTTACGTTGTTTGCGTCAATGACTCTAATTAGTGTTGAATTGTTAGCAGAATGTATGACATTGTCCTTAATCGTTACTCTATTTGGACTCACACCCAAAAGCGATCTCAAATAAATTCCGGCGAAACGGCGCGGCGTACCCCAGTTATTTATATCCAAGTCAAACTCATTATCCCGAACTAGTATATCGAAACTATTGAGATCCACAGTTAGCTGGGAAATTCCAACGTTGTCCCTCATGTCGACATTAGAGGCGTCTCGAAATAGTACAGGCCCGTCAATTATATTGTTGTAGATCTGCACCTGATCAGCCGAACTAATTACGAACGCAAGTTCATCTCGGTCGTCACCTAATATTTTTGAGAAAACGTTATCCCGTATTACGAGATTTGTAAAACTACCGTGCTCTAAATCTATTTGTTGCGTATCGATGTCGGGCCCAAAAAAATTCCCGCTCACTTCGATATCTCGAGAGGTGCCGTACCCTAACGTCACTCCGTTCCTTGCAGAACTGTCAAAGCGGCTGTTCGTGATACTTAGCTTTACCCACATCTTGACATAAGTTCTCAAAGGCGTAGCGTAAGGCTCTGATTTTGAACGGGAATCGCGTCATGAGAAACGCTGCTGAGGTCTGGGTCGAGAGCGAGTTCGCCGCCGTCAGCTTCGGCGATGCCCGCTTGGATCGGCGTTTTCGCGTGATCCTGAGCGATCTTGCGCGACACTGCGGCAAGACGCTCGCCAGCAGCTTCGACGCACTCTCCAAGTTGAAGGCAAGCTATCGGTTCTTCGCCAACGGTCGTGTCTCGCTCCAAGCCATGCTCGCTCCCCATATCGCTCATACGGTAGAGCGACTGCAGTCGCATTCCACGGTGCTCGTGCTGCAGGACACAACCTATCTCGACTTCGGGCATCGTGCGGAGTCGGTCGGTCTGGACATCGTCAATCGCAGCAGCGCGAACAAACCGGTAGAAGGTTTGATGCTGCACAACACGCTCGCCGTCACGACCGAGGGATTGCCGCTCGGTTTGCTGGATCAGCGATTCATTGATCGCAAGCAGCTGCATGAAGACACCGCAGAGCTGACCCGATCCGAGCGTACTCGCGCGACCAAGGCCATCGAGCAAAAGGAGAGCCGCCGCTGGATCGATGTTCTTCATCACTGCCACGCACTCGATACCGGCAGCTGCGAGACAGTCCACGTCTGCGATCGCGAAGCGGACATCTACGAGCTGTTCCGCGATGCGGACTCGCTGAGCGAAAAGGTGCTGGTGCGCGCAGCGCATAACCGCGCGATCAACAAGACGCATCAGCATGAAACGCCGACGGACTGGATCTTCGATGCACTCAGTGCTCGCCGAGCGCAGGGGCGTACCCGTGTGCGTCTACAGGTCAACGGCCGCAAGAAGTATCGAGAGGCGTCGCTATCGATCATCTACCTGCCCATCTCGATGCCGGCACCGACGAATCGGACCGTCGCCAAAGACGGCGCCTCGTTACCGATGGTACCGCTGACGGCAATCATGGCTGTAGAGAAGCAGTCTTCACGCGAGTTGCACGATCGGGTGTGCTGGGTCCTGCTGACGAACTTGCCTGTCAACAACGTCGAATCGGCCATCGAGAAAGTGCAGTGGTATGCGCAGCGTTGGACGATCGAGGTCTTCCACAAGGTGTTGAAGTCAGGCTGTGCCGCTGAGAAAGCCCAGCTAGGGCAGTCTGATCGACTCAAGCGCTATGTCATCGCCAAAAGCCTTGTCGCCTGGCGCCTGTTCTGGCTCACGCGAATCCAGACAGAAGATCCTGACTCGCCGTGCGATCGGATCCTCGAGCCGCTTGAGTGGAAGCTGCTGCATCGCAAGTCCTGCAAGACCAAGCAAATACCCGAGGAGCCACCGAGTATCAGGGAGGCGTTCATCTGGATCGCACAGCTGGGTGGGTATCTGAACCGCAAGTCCGATCCGGATCCTGGAATCATCAGCTTGTGGCGAGGCTGGGATCGGCTGTCCGATATC
>CALLMF010000052.1 GCA_938006335.1 uncultured Granulosicoccaceae bacterium
CGGCTCGGGTTCCGGCTCGGGTTCCGGCTCGGGTTCCGGCTCGGGTTCCGGCTCGGGTTCCGGCTCGGGTTCCGGCTCGGGTTCCGGCTCGGGTTCCGGCTCGGGTTCCGGCTCGGGTTCCGGCTCGGGTTCCGGCACACCCTCCAGCGGCTCCTGCATCAACGCAACATCTAGCGTTACTTCCACATCGACCGCTTCGTCCGGCTCCAGGCTACGCACAGTGAGGAGCAGCAGGGCAAGGAGTGCTCCATGCAGCCCCAGTGAGCTCAGCCATCCTGCGGTCGTCGCGTTCAATCGACGAGGCTCGAGACGGTGCCGGGCACTCGTCGGGCGCGTTGTTCAGTCGGTGGCGATCCCGACGGGGTATCCATGGTGGGAATAGTCGCGCTCGTTCAGAGGTCCACGTGGAATGCGATGCCGATGATGCGGGGCAGCTGCGCTACGGCCGTGCGCTCGGAGTAGTCGGCATTGTATTCGTAGTACGACAGGTTCTTGCGATCGAGCAGGTTCAGCACCTCAAGATACAGCCCGTTGGCTGCGCTGAGGATCAGCTCGTCACGCGGCGTGTACTCGATGGCAAAGCGTGGCTCGACCGAGTCTCCGTCAAGATAATCCTCCGCCGACACGGACAGCCCGGGAAACAGCGTGAACTGATCATTCAGGTACCAGCTGTCCTTGACGGAGGCATGCACGCCGCCGATGGTCAGCGCGCTCCGTCGACAATCAGAACATCGAGTTCCGTTGGTTTGTCAGATGGACGTTCCTGGGCTGATGCGGCACCAACACACGGACACCAAAAGCGGGTTGTCGTCACGGCGGGGGCGTGAGGGCTCCGCACGGTCGAGAGTCCGTTTGGCCAGCAGGCAGTTTACACGACGGTATTGAGGCCTTGTACGCAACAACCAGTTGGCCTGAGGGTCGTCATGTCATCGCTCCGGCAAGGAGACGGGACCCGGGCAGCAGTGGTAGTCCAGCGGCACATTGCGCTAGGCTCTCGTGTACAGGTTCCGAATTCCGCCGGCTCGATGGCGCACGCACCGCGCGGCCTCCGGGCCCGGCGCTCATCCCCAACACACAAGGGTACGCACAAGGCATGTTTGACAAGAGCATGAGTTTTGATCTTGGCGACGACGTCAATGCACTGCGAGACGTGGTGCACCGTTGGGCACAGGATCGCGTCAAGCCACTGGCTGCGAGCCTTGATGCCAACAACGAATTTCCACACGAGTTATGGGAAGAACTCGGGGAGCTCGGACTGCTCGGCATCACCGTGCCGGAAGCTGACGGGGGCGCTGGCATGGGCTACCTCGCACACACCGTGGCGGTGGAAGAAATCGCGCGGGCCTCAGCGTCAGTGTCACTATCCTACGGTGCGCATTCCAATCTCTGCGTCAACCAGATCGCGCTGAATGGCAACGCAGAACAACGTGCTCGGTATTTACCGGATCTGATTTCCGGCAAACACGTCGGTGCGCTCGCCATGTCCGAATCCGGCGCAGGCTCTGATGTGGTCGGCATGAAGTTGCGCGCCGAAAAACGCAATGACGGCTATCTGCTCAACGGCACCAAGTACTGGATCACCAACGGCGGTGAAGCCGGCACCCTTGTGGTCTATGCCAAGACCGACCCCGAGGCAGGGTCCCGGGGTATCACCGCATTCCTGATCGAGAAGGACATGTCAGGATTTACCCAGTCAGAGCATTTCGACAAGCTCGGCATGCGCGGCTCCAACACCTGCGAGCTGATCTTCGAGGACGTCACCGTTCCATTCGACAACGTTCTGGGAGAAGAAGGAGAGGGCGTGAAGGTCCTGATGTCCGGACTCGACTATGAGCGTGTGGTGTTGTCCGGCATTGGCTGCGGCATCATGGCCGCCTGCATGGATGAGGTCATGCCCTACCTTGCGCAACGCAAGCAGTTTGGCAAGCCGGTCGGCTCGTTTCAGCTGATGCAAGGCAAGATTGCCGACATGTACACCAAGATGAATTCCGCTCGCGCCTATGTGTACGAGGTCGCCAAGGCCTGTGACCGCGGCACCGTCACGCGTCAGGACGCAGCTGCCTGCGTGCTCTACGCCTCTGAAGAAGCGATGGTGGTCGCGCACCAGGCGGTGCAGGCCATGGGCGGCACCGGCTTCATGAACGAGACGCCGGTCAGCCGCATCTTCCGCGATGCCAAACTCATGGAGATTGGTGCTGGCACCTCCGAGATTCGGCGCATGCTGATTGGCCGCGAACTCATGGGCGCGATTAGCTGATGCCCGTTATCGCATCAAAGGTGTCGCCAGGCTCAAGCGACTTCGCCAACAACCTGAAGTCCCATCAAGCCGACCTTGACCGTGTGCAGGCAGCGTTCGAGACCGTGCTGGCAGGCGGCGGTGAGCGATCGCGCGAGCGCCACCTCTCACGCGGCAAGCTCCTGCCGCGGGATCGTGTGACGGAGCTGCTGGATCCCGGCTCGCCGTTTCTGGAGATTGGCGGGTTCGCCGCACATGAGCTCTATGACGGTGCCTGCCCCGGCGCCGGTGTCATCGCAGGTGTCGGCAAGGTGGCCGGGCGCGATTGCATGGTCGTGTGCAACGACGCGACGGTCAAGGGTGGCACCTACTTTCCGCTCACGGTCAAGAAGCACTTGCGCGCGCAACGCATTGCAGAAGAGAACCACCTGCCGTGTATCTACCTCGTGGACAGTGGCGGTGCGAACCTGCCCAACCAGGATGAGGTGTTCCCGGACGAGGACCACTTCGGTCGCATCTTCTTCAATCAGGCCAACATGTCGGCCAAAGGTATTCCGCAGATTGCCGTGGTCATGGGCAGTTGCACCGCAGGCGGTGCGTATGTGCCTGCGATGTCCGATGTCTCGATCATCGTGAAAGAGCAGGGCACCATCTTTCTTGCAGGCCCGCCCTTGGTAAAGGCCGCCACGGGCGAAGTTGTCAGTGCCGAGGACCTCGGTGGTGGTGATGTGCACACACGATTGTCCGGTGTTGCCGACTATCTCGCGGTTGACGACCGTCATGCGCTTGCCATTGCCCGTGAGGTCGTGTCCAACCTGAATATCGTGCCGCCGCCGCAACAACTCGACCGACGCGAGCCGGAAGAACCGGCGTACGATCCGGAAGAACTCCTCGGTGTGGTGCCTGCCGATCCGCGTACCCCCTATGAGGTTCGCGAAGTGATCGCACGCCTGGTCGATGGCTCCCGCTTTGATGAATTCAAGGCGCGCTACGGCAGCACGCTGGTGTGCGGGTTCGCCCACCTGATGGGGATTCCTGTCGGGATCATCGGCAACAACGGCGTGTTGTTTTCCGAAGCGGCACAGAAGGGTGCGCACTTTGTGGAGCTGTGCTCGCAAAGGAAGATCCCGCTGATCTTCCTGCAGAACATCACGGGCTTCATGGTCGGACAGAAATACGAGTCCGAAGGCATCGCAAAACACGGCGCAAAGCTCGTCACCGCGGTCGCGACCACGCGTGTGCCCAAGATCACCCTGTTGATCGGTGGCTCCTACGGTGCAGGCAACTACGGCATGTGCGGCCGTGCCTATGGTCCACGCTTCCTGTGGACCTGGCCCAACTCGCGCGTCGCGGTGATGGGCGGTGAGCAGGCGGCGGGCGTGCTCGCCACGGTCAAACGCGATGGCATAGAACGCAAGGGTGGTACCTGGTCGGAGGAAGAAGAGGCCGCCTTCAAGCAGCCGACAATCGACATGTTCAATGAACAGAGCCACTCGCTGTATGGCTCCGCAAGGCTCTGGGATGACGGCATCATCGACCCCAGAAAAAGTCGCGAAGTGCTGGCTCTGAGTCTGCAGGCGTCATTGAACGCCGAGATCGAAGACACGCAGTTTGGCATTTTCAGGATGTGAGGGCGGGCGGATGTTCAACAAGATCCTGATAGCCAATCGCGGCGAGATCGCGTGCCGCGTGATTGCAACTGCCCGGCGCATGGGCATACGCACCGTCGCCGTGTACTCCGACGCCGACCGCGACTCACTACACGTGCAGATGGCGGACGAGGCGGTCCACATCGGCGCTTCTCCTGCAACGGCGAGTTACCTCGTCGGCGAGCGCATCATCCAGGCCGCAGTAGATACTAAGGCCGAGGCTATTCACCCCGGCTACGGCTTTCTGTCCGAGAACCCGGATTTTGTCGTGAGCGTGGAAGCCGCAGGGCTCACCTTCATCGGCCCTGGGGCGGAGGCCATCCGCGCCATGGGCCTGAAAGACGCCGCCAAGGCGCGTATGCAAGCCGCCGGTGTGCCCATCGTGCCCGGATTCCATGGAACGGCACAGGACGCACAGACGCTCGCCACCGAGGCTGAAGGCATCGGCTACCCGGTGCTGATCAAGGCCCGTGCTGGCGGCGGCGGCAAGGGCATGCGCCTGGTGAACACACCTGACGAGTTCAAGACATCTCTGGAAGCGGCGCAGCGTGAGGGGCAGGCAAGTTTTGGCGACCCGGCGTGCCTGATAGAGAAGTACATCACCCGCCCGCGTCACATAGAAATCCAGATCCTTGGCGACACCCACGGCAACGTGGTCCATCTGTTCGAGCGCGACTGCTCGCTTCAGCGCCGCCATCAGAAGGTCATCGAAGAGGCGCCGGCGCCCGGCATGCCCGTAGAGGTCAGAGAGGCGATGGGGCAGGCGGCCGTCAATGCCGCAAAAGCGATCGGCTACTGCGGCGCCGGCACCGTCGAGTTCATTGTGGATGCATCCGATGGACTGCGACCTGACGGCTTCTGGTTCATGGAGATGAACACGCGCCTGCAGGTAGAACATCCCGTCACCGAAGCGATCACGGGTCTCGATCTCGTCGAGCTACAACTGCGCGTCGCGGCGGGTGAGCCACTCCCGGTCACCCAGGGCGATCTTGCCATTGACGGCTGGGCCTTTGAAGCACGCCTGTACGCCGAGGATGTACCGGCGGGCTTTCTGCCTGCCACCGGCACGCTGGAGCACCTCGTCTTCCCCGATGCCAGGCGCTTCGAGCGTGGCCCCCTGCGCATCGATAGCGGTATTGCTCCGGGCGATGTCATCAGCCCGTTCTACGATCCGATGATCGCGAAGATCATCGTGCACGGTGCCACACGCGATGCCGCCTTGACTCAGCTGAACGCCGCCTTGCGCAATACAGAGATCAGTGGCAGCACCACCAACATCGACTTCCTCTGCGCCCTGTCGAGCAATGAGGCCTTCAAGCGCGGCGATGTCAGCACCGATCTCATTGAAGATCATCTCGACAGCCTCGCCGCACCCCGAGAGATTGATCAGCTAACGCTGGGGCTTGCCGCCGTAGTCGCTGCGGGCATGACGCCCCCGAACACAACCGGCGGTGGGGCGGCGCTTGCCAATTTTCGCCAATGGGGCAACGCAACACGCGAGGTCGCCATCGAATGTGGTGACGCTGCACGGCACCCACGCGTCACCCGGCGCGATCCCCATCAGTTCGACATTGAAGTGGACGACACGCGCTTCACGCTGCACGTGGAAAACCGCGGACAGGGCGTACTACTCGCAGGCATTGATGGCGACAACCGCCGCAGAGTGTCATGCACCCGTAAACGCGACATCATTTACCTGCATGGCGAACACGGCACGTTTGAATTCACGCCGATCGATCCGATGCAACACGCTCAGGACGAGCATGGCGGAGGAGATGTGATCATTGCCCCGATGCCGGGCCTCGTTACCTCCGTATCGGTATCGGCAGGCGAGTCGGTGACGAGCGGGCAAACCGTACTGGTGCTCGAAGCGATGAAGATGGAGCACGCACTCACCGCTCCGAGAGACGGCATCGTCGCGGACGT
The DNA here is from genome assembly GCA_938006335.1 of uncultured Granulosicoccaceae bacterium. Classification (GTDB taxonomy): domain Bacteria; phylum Pseudomonadota; class Gammaproteobacteria; order Granulosicoccales; family Granulosicoccaceae; genus Granulosicoccus. Next base: position 5,812 of record CALLMF010000052.1, read on the forward strand.
AATCGCCGCGACGGGTGCTCAAGTGGAGGCGCAATCGCCCTTGTTGACACTGGTACCCGAGAATGACTGAGCACGTCGTGCAGATCGTCGAGATGGCGCCACGCGACGGCTTGCAGAACGAGAAGACGCCGATCGCAACAGACGACAAGATCACGCTGATCGACCAGCTATCCGCTACGGGACTCACGCGCATCGAAGCCACCAGCTTCGTCAGCCCGCGATGGGTACCTCAGCTGGCGGACGCAGCCGAGGTCATGGCGGGAATCGAGCGCAAGGAATCGGTGACGTACTCCGTGCTGACACCCAACCTCAAGGGCCTGGAGAACGCACTGGCCGCAAAGGCTGATGAGGTGGCGGTATTTGCCTCGGCCTCAGAGACCTTCAGCCAGAAGAACATCAATTGCTGCGTTGCCGAGAGTCTCGAGCGATTTGCCCCGGTCATGCAACGTGCCAGCGAGGCGGGCGTCAAGGTGCGGGGCTACATCTCCTGCGTGACCGACTGCCCCTACGAAGGGGATGTCGCGCCTGCCGCGGTGGCGCGGCTATGCGACGACCTGTTTGCCCTGGGATGTTTTGAAGTGTCACTGGGCGATACCACGGGACAAGGCACACCCGACACGGTTGCCCGCATGCTCGATGCGGTGTTGAAGGTGAGCAGAGCGGACACGCTCGCCGGACACTTTCACGATACCAACGGGCGTGCGCTCGAGAACATCGCCGTCAGCCTGGAGGCAGGCTTGCGTTGTTTTGATGCGTCCACCGGTGGGCTTGGCGGTTGCCCGTATGCGCCCGGGGCGAAGGGTAATGTCGCAACCGAAGCGGTGGTCGCGTTCTTGTACGAACGTGGGTTTGATACCGGCATTGATGCGGCGGCTTTGGGGGCGACGGCACGCTTTGCTCAGGCGTTGCGACAGTCCCCTTGAATGTCAGTGAAGACCTTGAATACAAACGCACCTCTCTCTCGACCCGGTCTAGCATCGCTCATCAACTACGGAATCTTCCATGTCACTGCTTGACCCCTTCGAACGTTACCCGCTGACCTTCGGCCCGACCCCCATCGAGCACCTGCCACGACTCTCCGCGGCGTTGGGCAACAAGATCGAGGTGTACGCCAAGCGCGATGATTGCAACTCGGGGCTTGCCATGGGCGGTAACAAACTGCGCAAGCTAGAGTACATCGTGCCGGATGCAATCGCCTCAGGTGCGGACACCCTGGTGTCCATCGGCGGCGTACAGTCGAACCACACGAGAATGGTGGCGGCCACCGCTGCCAAGATCGGTATGAAGTGCGTCGTCGTGCAGGAGAAATGGGTGCCGCACCACGACGCCGTGTATGACCGGGTCGGCAACATCCTGATGACGCGGCTGATGGGCGCGGATTCTCGCCTGGTCGAGGACGGCTTTGACATCGGTATCCGCCAAAGCTGGGAAGATGCCATGCAATCGGTACGTGACGCAGGCGGCGTGCCGTATGGCATTCCGGCCGGTGCATCGGTTCATCCCCTCGGTGCCTTGGGCTACATCGGATTTGCCGAGGAAGTCTTCGAGCAGGAAAAGGCGCTCGGTTTCACGTTCGACTACATCGTGGTCTGTGTGGTGACCGGTTCTACCCAGGGCGGCATGATCGTCGGATTCAAGCAACAGGACCGCGCGCACAAGGTCATCGGCATTGATGCGTCCGGTACCGTCGAGCAGACCCGCGCGCAGGTGCAGGGCATTGTCGAGAAGACCTCGGCCCTGGTCGGACTGGGCAGCACTTGCACCGCAGCGGACATCCACATCAATCCCGACTATGCGTATCCCGCCTACGGCGTGCCATCGGAGGAGACCAATGAGGCGATGCGGCTCGCTGCACGTACCGAGGCGATGATTACCGACCCGGTTTATGAAGGTAAATCGATGCAGGGTTTGATTGATCTGACGCGCAAGGGCTTCTTTCCACACGGATCCCGTGTGCTGTATGCACACCTCGGTGGCGCACCCGCAATCAACGGGTACAGTTATCACTACAAGGACGGCTGACCCTCGATATCTGCCGACTACGCAGGTTCCACCACGCAAGACGCCATTACGTTTCTGGCGGTAGGCATACCCGGTAGGGAAATGGCGTCGGTGGTGAGGAGTTCCTCGTGTGGTTGCCGCCAATCTGCGAGTCCAGGGAAGAGGCTCTGGCAGAGCGCCTCAGAGAGCAGACCGAAGAGACGTCGGTTCGATTTGAAGGACATACGATCAACGACACCGCAAGCATCGGTCTTCAGAGGGTGTGCCCAGGGGTCTCAAGCACGCACGCGACACACGTCCCCGTTCAGGCATTGACGCCTTTCATCCCCTCGATCGTGTATCGCTCACCTCGTACTGCGTCACTTGGCAGCACCTGCTCCAGCCGCTGAAGGTCTGCCGGCTCGAGTGAGATCGATACGCTGTCGACATTCTGCTCAAGGTATCGGATCTGCCGCGTGCCGGGAATCGGGACAACATCATCGCCTTGCGCCAGTACCCAGGCCAATGCCAGTTGAGCGACCGTGCAACGCTTCTCCCGAGCAATCGACTCAAGCGCCTGCACCAGTGTGAGATTGGCTGCCAGATTCTCATCCTGAAAGCGCGGATTGGCGCGCCGAAAGTCATCGTCGGCGAGCCCGTCGGTGGATGTCATCGTACCGGTCAGGAATCCCCGCCCAAGAGGCGAATAGGGCACGAAGCCGATACCGAGCTCGCGACACGTAGCGAGCACCCCGTTCTCGTCTTCGACGTCTCGCGTCCAGAGCGAGTATTCGGTCTGAACGGCCGTCAACGGGTGGACCGCGTGGGCACGTCGGAGGGTCGCAGGGCTCGCTTCGCAGATACCCACGTGACGAACCTTGCCATCGCGCACGAGGCCCGCCAGTGCGTTCATCGGTTCCTCGATGTCGCGTGTGGTGTCGATACGATGAATGTAGTAGAGATCGATCGTATCGATGCCGAGGCGCTTGAGTGAGGCCTCGCACGCCGAGCGCACGTAATCTGGCGCGTTGTTGATTCCGCGGGCGTACGCGCCTTCTTCACGCTGAATGCCGAACTTGGTGGCGACAGTCACTGCGTCGCGACCACGCTCTTGTACAAGACGACCGATCAGGGATTCGTTATGTCCGTGACCGTAGGTGTCGGCGCTGTCCAGTAGCGTGACACCGAGATCAAGCGCACGCCGCAACGTATCCATCGATTGCGCGTCGTCGCGCGGTCCGTAGAACTCGCTCATGCCCATGCATCCGAGACCGAGGGCGGGGACGCGCAAGCCGCCATCCACAGTACCGAGTGTTCGCAGCGGAACCGGGCCGGCCTTGGGTGATGACATTGGCAGTCCTGAACGATGGGATTCCACGAAGTCTAACTGCATCCGCCTCTGACCTCAGGACCCACGACGCGTTAGGCTTGCGCAATGGACAGAAGACAGTGCCTCAAACGCTCCCTCGCCGTGGGTGCACACCTGACGCTACCGGCAGGCCTGTCGGGTCTGGCAGGCTGCAGCCCTTCGTCATCCACAGACCCTGCGTATTCCGCCATCGATGGGCGGATCATGGGCACCGGCTATCGCGTGCTGCTGACCTCTGAACCGGACGCGGCGCTACCGGATGACGTGCTGTCAACGTTGCAGGAAGTCGATGTGCACATGTCCACCTGGCGTGCGGACTCGGAACTCGCCAGGTTCAACGCAAGTGTTGATATGGACTGGCAGCCGATGTCCGCCGTGGCGATGCACGTGATCGCTCACGCGGTGCAAGCCAGTGAGCAGAGTGGGGGCGCCTTCGACGCAACCGTCGGTCCACTGGTTGATCTCTGGGGCTTTGGGCCCGGCGCCACCGACACCGCAAGCAACGCACGCCCCAGCCTGCGCGCGCTGCAGCAAACGCGTGCGAGGATTGGCCATCACAACATCGAGATCGATGTCGGCAACCGCGCCCTGCGCAAGCGACGCCCTGATGCACAACTGGACCTCTCGGGCATCGCCAAGGGCTTTGCCGTGGACCGGGTGGCGCAGCTGCTCAAGCGCAAGGCTCATGCAAACTTTCTTGTTAACGTCGGTGGAGAGCTACGCGCTCGTGGTGGCAAGCTCGACGGGGCGCCCTGGCGCGTGGCTATCGAACGGCCCGGCGACGGACCGCGAGAGGCGCAACAGGTCATTGCTCTGGAGGACCGGGCGGTCGCGACATCCGGTAACTACCGGCACTATTTCGAGCTTGGTGAACGCCGCTATTCACACGTGATTGATCCACGCACCGGTGAGCCGGTGGACCACAGCCTCGCATCTGTCACCGTGGTTGCCGCCACCACCATGGAGGCTGATGCCTTGTCCACGACGCTGATGATCATGGGGCTGGAACAAGGTATGGAGTTTGCCGAGACACACGGCATTGCCGCGCAAATGATCACCCGTCACGGCACAGCGCTACACGCATCGCCGAGCCCGGCGTTCACCGAGCTCGACCTGATCGCCTAGCCGGTCAGCTTAAAAGTTCAGCGACACGTCCCGGTGATGCGCGCTGCAAGACGCCACATGCAGCGCCTGCTCACGCGTCATGCGACTCTGTGTACGAATACCAAGAGTGTCCCTCATGCCAACTTCCAGTGCGACGATGGCGTCGACCGTGGCAGGGTCCAGATCCTCACGCCAGCTGAGTTCGCTGGCTGAGGCCGTCAGTCCCGCATCGATGGCGGCCACCGCCGCGACGGTGTCCATCGTGGCATCGGCGGAGCCTTCCTCGGCATCGGGGTCAACTTCCAGCGCATCGATGGCATCGTCCACGGCATCCTGCAGGTCGTCGCTGCGCGGCAGGGACTCAAGGAACTCTTCCATCAGCCCGAGTTCTGCCAGTGCTGTTGACGTGTCGTCGTTGGACAAGCGATCACGCAAGTCCGCAAGCTCTTCACGAGCCTGCAGGAACTGCTCGGTCCTACCCAGCGCGAGGCCGACCTCACCGATGGGTCCGTACGACTGATCTGCCGCCCGGCGGTACTGCAGTCGCGCCGTGTCCTCGGCCTTTGTCAACGCCGTGAACGTTGACTGCGTCTCTGGCCAGGTCTCGGGAATGGTGGCCTCGAGTGCCTCGAGTTCGACTTCGAGCGCCGCGATCCGCTCCACGATCGGCGCGCGGCGCGCCTCCTGATCATCACCACGAATGCGTGAGCGCGTCGTCTCGAGATCATCGATACGCGCCTGCAGGGCACGGACCGACGCCTGAATGTCACGCACTACCGTGTGTTGCGGGCGGTAGGCGACGCTCTCGGCGGCGGCAACGGCTTCTGCCTCGCGGGCCTCGCCGAGCTTTGCGATCGCCTCATCCGCGACATCGAGGCTTTCGACAAAATCGTCACGAAGATCATCAGGCAGGCCTGATACATCGAGCCCGCGTGCCGACGAGATCAGGCTACTCAGCGGTACCGCACCACTGTCGAGCTTGTCGGACACATAGTCTTCGAGACAGAGCTGCAAGCGCGGATTGCGCGGTGGTGGTGCGGTGTCAGACAGGTACGAGACGCGATTGGGCAGGTAGTTAACGAACGGGGGGTAGTTTGCAACGATGACCAGGGCGAGCAACTGCAGAATGATGAACGGTATGACGCCCTTGTACATGTCCACGGTGCGCACGATGGCAGGCGCAACGCCCCTCAGGTAAAACAAGGCGAACCCGAAGGGCGGCGTGAGGAAGGACGTCTGGATGTTCAGGCCGATCATGACGCCGAGCCAGACGGCGGTGATGTTGGCCGACGGATCCGCCAGCAGAATCGGCGCGACGATCGGTACCACCACCACGGCAATCTCGATGAAGTCGAGAAAGAAGCCGAGCACGAAGATCACGATCATCACGGTGATGAACTTCGACCAGAACCCGCCCGGCAGCCCTTCCAGAAAGTGCCGTACCAGCTCTTCACCACCGAAGGCACGGAAAGCTGCCGTGAGCATGGCGGCACCCAGCAGGATGATGAATACCAGGGACGTTGCCTTGGCGGTCTCGATCATGACCTCGCGCAAGGTATCGTTGATGCGGTAAGTGCGCACCGCGCTCCACAGCAAGGCAAGGATCAGGGTGATGCTCGCCCCAATGGCAATATTGACTGCCTGTTGGTCCTCCGGCAGCAGGTTCGACTTGATGTTGGTGTTGAAGTTGGTGACCACGTAGCCGATGACGATGACCGACGCGAGCGCGAGCAGGGCAGGGAAGTACGTTGTGCGCTTGCCTTCGCTGAGCCGATAGCTCGCCATGATGAGCGCACCCGCCGCACCGATGGCGCCCGCCTGGTTGACGGTGGCGATGCCCGTGAGAATCGAACCGAGCACGAGGAAGATCAGCGCCAGTGGCGGCACCAGCACGATGAACAGGCGAAAAAAGAAGGCGCGGTCCAACGCGCCGTCGCGCCGGATGGGGGGGGCCACCGACGGACGCAAGAAGGCGTAACCGAGGATGAAAACCATGTACAACGCCACGAGCACCAGCCCCGGAATCATCGCGCCGAGGAACATCTCACCGGCAGACGTGGAGGTCACATCGAAGGTGGCCGGCATCATCAACTCGCCGGTCGATTCCTTGTACAGGGCCTTGCGCGCGCTGGAGGCCTGATCGGTTGCGCTTGCCAGCTGGTCTGCGAGGATGATCAGCACGATCGACGGAGGGATGATCTGCCCGAGCGTGCCGGAGGCTGCGATGGTGCCGGTCGCAAGCGGTTTGGAATAATTGTTCTTGAGCATCGCCGGTAGCGAGATCAGGCCCATGGCCACAACCGTTGCGCCAACGATGCCGGTGGTAGCAGCCAGCAGCGCGCCCACAAACACGACAGACACACCAAGACCGCCCGGTACGGGTCCAAAGAGCTGCGCCATCGTGATCAGCAGGTCTTCTGCGATCTTGGAGCGCTGCAGCATGATCCCCATGAAGATGAACAGGGGTATCGCGATCAAGGTGTCGCGCTCGACTTCCCAGTAGACCCCCCTCAGGTTCGTCACACCGGCGGAAAGCCACTGACTGGGCCCGTCCTGAAAGAAGTAGGCATCGACATCGCCCGCAAAGAAGTAACCGGCGGCCGCCGCGACGGAAATCGAGATGATGGCCGAACCCGGCAGCGCGAAGGCAACCGGAAATCCGGAGCCGAGGGCTGTCGCCATCAGCACCAGAAGCAGTGCGAGAAAGAGGTACTCCATCGTCTAGCTCTGTCCTGTGACGGTCGACGCGGCGGTGTTCGCAGCGTTGTGCATCGTGTCTTGTCCGGTGTCAGTCACCACGGTGTCCGGGTCACGCAGGTCCGCGACCGCCGCCATCAGGTAGCTCACGAACTGGATCAGCATGGTGATGGCGAACACCGCAAGAAACCCCGCCATCAGGTATTTCACATACAGGCCATAGCCTGATTGAGAGGTCTCGAAACTGCGGATGGGCGCGTAGATGATCGAGGACTTCTTGCCGAGTCCGATGATGAGGATGGTCCAGCACAGCACCATGCCAAAGAGCGTCGCACCCACCGCGTTGACGACGCCCTTGGTACGACGGCTGAAGCCCGCGTAGAACACGTCCACGCGCACATGCCCCTCCTCGAGCAGCGTGTAGGCGCTGGCAAACAGAAACAGGGCGGCGTACCAGAAGCGCACCAAGTCACCCATAAAGGCCTGCTCATAGGAAAAAATAAAGCGGGTTATGACAATGGCCAGCTCGGCGATAACAATAAGCAGGGCGAACCAGTGGAAGCCCAGCGTACGGGTGAATGAACCGAATAAAAAGCCAAGCAACAGAAGTGGTAGATGAACAACCGGACCACGATACTGAGGACGAGCCAGGTCTTTGGCGAGCTGCTCGTTGACGAGTTGCGGCAAAAATCCCTCGACACGCACAAATGAGATAGCCATGTCTGCGAGCCCGATGAATAACACAGCCCAGAACAGTGATCTGACTAAATAGGTGTTGATGGCGGTGATCGTTGCAGCATCAGCGCGCATTGTTCGTGATTTGCCTTTGACGAACAACCATGCAAGTGAAATAGCGCCGGCGTAGATCGCAAGCTGCACCAACGATCGCCAGTCGAACTGACCGTCGAATAATGCGGAGATACCCGGCCACTTTTTCGCGTGCACCAGTGTATTGTTGAGTAGATAGGCGACCAGAAAGGCCAGCATCGCCCAGCTGA
>CALLMF010000053.1 GCA_938006335.1 uncultured Granulosicoccaceae bacterium
GAGCAAGCGCCGCAAGCGTAACCCGCGCTTCAGTCCGGAGATCCCCCGGGTACGCAAGGACATCCTGCTCAGCGACGCGCAGCGTGAAGACGCTGTCGAGACCTTCTTCACCAAGGTCAAGGAGGAGCTGGATATCGTGCCGGCCGAGGTCCGGGTCATCGAGTACTTCCAGGAGCACGCGGTCTACCACGACGCTGACGGTGAACGCACCGTGGTGTCGGCGCCCCGTACGCCACATCCGATCGGCAAGTGTGCAGTCTCGGTAGAGCTGTTGACGTGGATCGTGATCGCGAAGGTGGTCGATGGGTTGCCGTTGAACCGGATCGAGAAGATCCTGCACCGCTACGGCGGGGATATTGACCGCTCGACGATGGCGCAGTGGTTCATCGCCCTGCACAAGGCCTGCATACCGCTACTCGAACGGCTCGACGCACACCAGATGTGCAGCGATTATCTGCAGGCGGATGAGACTCGTCTGAAGGTGCCGGGAGAGACGGATCTGTCAGCAACCGGTCACCGGTGGATGTGGGTGATACGTGGCGGGCCACCGGATCAGCCGATCGTACGGTTCCACTATGATCGATCGCGCTCGGGTGCGGTGGCGACACGGCTGCTCGAGCACTTCACGGGCGGGTATGTCCAGAGCGACGGCTATGCGGGCTACGACGCGGTATGCCGGGCACTCGGTGTGGTGCATCTTGGCTGTATGGATCATGCACGGCGCAAGGTGGTGGAGGCGATCAAGGCGCAACCGAAGCCGGCGTCCGGCAAGCCGAGCAAGGCGATGGTGCTGCTCTCGAAGATCGATACGCTGTACCGGCTGGAGCGTGAGTTCAAGCGTGAAGAGCTTGATGATACCGAGCGCTACGAGCGACGCCAGAAGCAGTCAGTACCGAAGCTTGTCGAGTTGAAGCAGTGGCTGGATCGGAACGCGGTGAGAGTGCGCAAGGACTCGTTGACTCGCAAGGCGATGAACTACCTGCTGAACCAGTGGGATCACCTGATCGGCTACTGCGAGCACGGGCAACTACAGATCAGCAACGTGTTGGCCGAGAATGCGATCCGTCCGTTCGTGGTCGGACGCAAGGGCTGGTTGTTTGCACAATCACCCGAAGGAGCGAAAGCGCTCGGGACATTCTTCTCGTTGATCGAGACGGCAAAGGCGAACGGTGTCGACCCCTACGCCTACGTGCTGCACGTGACCGGTCACATTGCCACAGCGGACACGGACGAGGCGCTTGATGCGCTGCTGCCGTGGAACATGACATAGCAGGCACTCAGCCAAGGGGCTATACGTGGATTTGCCCGCAGTTACCTTCGTCTCCGTTTGCCGATTCGAGCGCACGCGTGTGTAGCGCCAGGTCATCGGTCTGGATCAGGTGTGCGAGTTCGCCTACCGCTTTCATGAGGTCGCACATCGCCGCGCCCTCCTGTGAAATTGCAAAGCATTGTCGTACGTTCGGTGGCGGGCGAAGTACCGAAGTGGTTTGGTGGGTGATAACCCAAGTGGCGCTGCACGGATTGTTTCGGCAATTCTTGGAAGCGGCCGTCGAGCTCAAGTCAAAACGCAATCGTCAGTACGTGGCGGCACTCGATCGCTCTGCATTCTTCTCGCGCATCAGTTCTTCAGGACTCAAGCAGCTGGAATAGTTTCCGTAATTGAGCACTTCAAACTCAGTCGCCGCAACCATGTCCGCTGGACTCCAGCTACCACTTACTTTGTTTGAAAGCCCATCATGGACACCGATTCGACCACTGTAGTCGATGCATTCAAAACGCTTGTACTTGTCCACGAACGTCAAGCGAATAACTATCGTCAGTTGAAAAGGATCGGGCGAATCCGGAAGGTCGAATCTGTAGAAGGCTTTAGATCGAGGATCTTCACCTGCAAAAACGTCCCCAGTCTCGATAGTAATTGGCTCGCTAAATTCAGTGATCGGAAGGTCTCCTTCTGACTGGTTACGGATGAGGTACTGGAACTGGCAGTTCGTGACTTTGGTCTTTCCTTCGTTGAGAAAACGCGCACTTAGGCTCATCGAGCCGCGGGAAAATGCACCATCGTTTTTCCCGGTCAACGTTTTCAGCCTCAACGCTCCTCTGAATTCGTCTCTGGCTACGCTTAGTGTTTGCTGGGCGTACTCAGACGCTTGTTGAGTCTGCCGCACCGTTTCCCTCAGGAAGTGCAGGCCGAAACCACCGATGATGGTTGCGACTACAGCAAAGATTGCCATCATGTTGCTGGCACTCCACACGCCCTCTTGAGCTGCTAGCTCTCGCACCCTAAGCACGAAGATTTCTTGCTGTTGCTCGCCGACAGCGCCGTCGGTAGCTGTGAAAGGTATTCCGGTTGATGGCGGCCTCGACAGCAAGCCGTAGGTCAGCAGCCAGGCGACGATCATCAAACCAACCAGGCACCCGACGCCCCACGCTGCCTGGGTTGTTAGCCTGCGCATGCGAGCGCTGTACTCTGCCGGGGTCATTGTTCTCGGTTTCGTTTAGGTCGATCTTTTCAAGCTGCTAGCCCAGCGGCAACATGCGCCAGAGCGATCTTCATCAGCCGCCTGTCTCCGCGCGTCAGCACATCTAGCAGGAGCGCCTTCTCCTGCAGGAACAGTCCGCGAATTTCGGACCATACTCGACAATGCTTGTGGTGTTGTCACTCGCGCCGGCGAACTTGGTGATTTGCGAACGGTGGACAAGGTTCGGTTTATTGTCAGTTAGCCCGCCGAAGGCATTCGAGCCACTTTCGTCGGTGGCACATTGTCCAGAGGTGAATATCCCGTAGGTTTCGGCGTCTCGGTGAATTCGAAGCCATGTTCGTTGAGCCAAGCTTGCGCGCGCTGAAGGCTTGCGTATCCCTCGTGTTCAGGTTGAGAGTTGGGGAATGCTTTAGCCAACAACAAGTACCGAATATTCATCGGGCCACTACCTTCGTGACTATCCAACATCTCTTTGATGTCAGCTCGTGCTTCTTCGGCGTCCATGAAGTTCTCCGGTCAGTTTCGTCAAAGAGCGCGACCTGTGGTGAATATTCTGGCGTAAGTTGATCACTGATTCTGGAGGAAGGTGATCATCCGTTCTGATTGAAGGTGATCACCGATTCTGCTCTGAAGGTGATCACTTTTTCGGCGTTGATCAGAATCGATGATCAGCTTGCCAGAATCGATGATCACGTTGCCAGAATCACTGATCACCTTCGAGCAGAACCCGATCTAACGCATTGTTTTCCTTGACCGATACGCTGCACCGCTTATTCCAAGAGCGAGCTGCAACAGCGTGCCATCTCCGAGGTTATCCATGCGAAAGATACGAACGATCCTCCGGCTGCGTTTCGAGGCCGGTCTCAGTCAGCGAGAAATCGCCTCCTCCCAGGGCATCGGCTATGGCACGGTGTCGAACTATCTGGCTCGCGCAAAGACCGCTGGGCTCTCTTGGCCGTTGCCCGAAGGCATGGGCGAGCGGGAGCTCGGTGCCGCCCTGTTCCCGCCACCACCGGGCGGACGCACCACGCCGTTCGTCGAACCAGACTTCGGTACGCTGCAGCAGGAGCTCAAGCGCAAGGGCATGACGAAGCTCTTGCTGTGGCAGGAGTACCGGGAGCAGCACCCCGAGAACGGCTACAGCTACCCGCACTTCTGTCACCTGTACATTGACTGGCTCGGCGCGCAGAAGCGCTCAATGCGTCAGATACACATCGCTGGTGAGAAGTGCTTCGTCGACTACGCCGGCACGACCGTGCCGATCGTCAACGCCGCCACCGGCGAGTACGACAACGCTCAGATTTTCGTCGCCGTGCTCGGTGCGTCGGGCTACACCTTTGCACACGCCTCACTGTCACAGACCGAGGCCGACTGGATCCACAGCCACAACGCCGCCTTCGCCTTCTTCGGCGGCGTGAGCGAGATCGTGGTGCCTGATTGCTTGAAGTCGGCGGTCATCAAGTCTCGACCCTGGGTCGCGACGATCAACCCCGCCTACCAGAGCTGGGCGGACTACACCGGAACGGTCATCATCCCGGCACGCGCTCGCAAGCCGAAGGACAAGGCGAAGGCTGAACTCGGTGTGCTGCTGGTCACGCGCTGGATCCTGATGCGACTGCGTCACCGGACGTTCTTCAGCCTGGGTGAGCTCAATGATGCCATTGCCACGTTGCTGACATCGCTCAATGAACGTCCCTTCCAGCGATTGACGGGATCAAGGCAAAGTCTGTTCGACACCATGGAGCGTGAGGCACTCAAGCCCCTGCCGGCTGAGCCCTACGAGTACGTCGATATCCGCAACGCTCGCGTCAACGTGGACTACCACATCGAGTACCAGCGTCACTACTACTCGGTGCCACACAATCTGGTCAAGGCGCAGGTTGAGGTGCGTGCCAGCGCCAAGCTGGTAAGCATCTACTCACGCGGTGTACGGGTGGCGTGCCACACACGCTCTCGGGTGCGCGCTGGCTACACCACGCTGACCGAACACATGCCACGCGAACATCAGTTCATGAGTGGTTGGTCGGTTGAACGCTTCGAGTCCTGGGCGGCTGACATTGGCACCGCCACGCTGCTACTGGTACGCACACAGTTCGGCAAGAAGCGCTTGCCGGAACAGTCATACCGATCGGTACTGGCGCTGTTGTCGCTCGCCAAACAGTACGACCGGGTACGCCTCGAAGCTGCCTGCCAACGAGCTCTGGAGATCGGCTCACCAACGCGCTCCAGCGTCGA
>CALLMF010000054.1 GCA_938006335.1 uncultured Granulosicoccaceae bacterium
AGGCGGTTTGAAGCCAGCCCCTGCAGGCAGACTCCGGAGGGCCATAAAGCCTCCATCACGTTCGTAGCTTCTCGTGTAGCCTCGCTCAACGTCCTGTCGTAACGACTCCACACTGCTACGGCACACTTACTTGCGTAAACACGTTGACCGCCCAAATAAAATGGCGCGCCCGGAAGGACTCGAACCTCCGACCACCTGGTTCGAAGCGAGGGGTGTTCGTTACAGCAAGTGCCTGATTACGTTCCCATATTCCGAGACTTATTTCCCCATAGATTTTTCCGATGCCCCGCTTTCTGGGCCGATGCGCTGCGACTGCCACCTGATCTATGGGGGAGCGTCTGGCACGCGGGTGCGCGCAACGCGAGTCCTTCCGTGGGCCCTTATTCACGAACAATTTCTCGACTCGATAATGACGATCAGCGGGTCAGGACTGGGCCGCTGCTGCTGACAGGTCAAGATACAGCTGAGCACTGAGGGAGCAGTATTTATCCCACTGCATGGGTGCCGTGTTACCGCCTTCGTATCACACGGCCATTAAAAACAGAGCATCGCGCCGGATCGCCAGTCGCGCGTCAATTGCGCGACAGTTGACTATTGGCTTCCCTGCTATTATCTTACAAATGAAAGTATATAGAAATAGGAAGCTATGGAAGACAAACCAAAAAGACTTTCGGGTGTTGAATTCTTGGTTCTCAAACTACTAACGACCAACGGCGCGCAGATGTTTGGGCTGGAGCTTGTCCAGAAATCTGGCGGTCGACTGAAGCGAGGGACCGTGTACGTGACACTTGGACGCATGGAGGAAAAGGGCTACGTCACGTCTAGGAAGGAAGCCCGTCGAGCCGGAGCACGAGGCTTGCCAAGGCGGCAGTATCAAGTAACCGCTCTAGGCGCGCGCTCCGTTGACTATTGGGACATAACCGGAGTTGAATCCCCCGGGGCTAGAGCATGAGCCTTTTGAGAAAACACCGCATTTCGTTCCTACAACACCGCCGCAATATATTGATGCAGCGCGTGTACGGAAGCGCAAGGGCATCCCGCGACGTTAAACCATCAGACGGTGAACGATCACCCGAGATGAAAAAGGCCATGCGAGAGATCGACGATATCACCGTTCGGCTAGCCGACCTGCACTCACGTCCTTACTTAGAAAGACACTATTCTTCCGTTACGCGTCGAGTTGCCAAAGCAACTGTCAGACCGTCAGCTCCCAAGGTAACGCTTTGCGTCCCGCCAGGCACTTTGTGGATGCGGGTTGCGCGTACAATATTTAGCTCAAAAGACGTTGAGAAATATTTCGAGCCAGCAGTCGCGGACTGGCAAAGTGAGTATTTTGAAGCCCTACAAAAGGGTTCCAGCAGGACGGCACTAGTGTTCTTGCGCCTCCGAAATACCTTAGCGATTGCATGCTTGTTTGTTCAATTCTGCGGATTGAGATCGATAGGGAAACTCTGTAAATTAATGCGTAGCTCGTAATGCCTAGCTGTCGTTGACAATCGAGACATTGACAGCGGATATAACCGGTAGCCGCCTGATTAAAAGTCAGATTCAGAACGGCGGCCGACAGCACCCGACAGCCGGATTTTCAGACAATCGAGTGCCTCGTTGACCCCAGTTGTACCGCGTTTGGTCCGAAATTTTGTCTGAAGAATTTCGGCCGCTGGGCCCCGATTCACGACGGGGGTTCGACTCCCCCCTTCTACACCACCTACCAGACCAGCCCGCTGTGATTTCAGTCAGCGGGTCGGGTTTTTTGGGACACAGATGGGACATGAAACGGGCTTGCCGCTTCGCCCGCCAGAGTCAGAAACCTCCTACCTAGATATCCGGCATTGCTGACTGGCCACGCCGGTACGCTTTCGGCATCGACGACATGGAGAGTCACGATACTGGAGCTACTGGCCGCCTTGCTGGGCGTTTACCTCGGAGTTATGACGCTGATCGAGGCGTGGAAGCTTTGGCACGATTCTGACGGGTAACAGTGCCGGGACAATCTGCGCGCGCCATGCAAGCATTCGGATGCGAGCTTGCCACATGCATATTCTGGTGAAGCTGATCACCTGTTCTGGTCGAAGGTGATCACCGCGCAGAGCTAACGCGTGAGGCGATAGAGTATCACCGCCGGTGATCAACTTGCGTTGGTGGTCACCCCCTTGGTTGTCGGGTCCATTGAGCGCATGGATTTCCCCTTCAAGACCACCCGGTGAGAGTTGTGAACCAGGCGATCGAGGATGGCGTCAGCAAGCGTTGCATCGCCGATGGCCGCATGCCATTGCTTGACCGGCAACTGGCTGGTGATGATGGTCGAACGCGCGCCATGCCGATCCTCCATGATCTCCAGGATGTCATTGCGCTGTCCGAGGGTCAGCTGCTCCAGACCCCAGTCGTCGAGCACCAGCACATCCGTGCGCGCAAGCTGTCCGACCAGCTTTGCAAAGCGTCCATCATGGTGTGCGATGGATAGCGACTCAAGCAAACGCGAGGTGCGGAAGTAGCGTACCGAGTAGCCCTGCCGGCAGGCTTGTGTCGCGAGCACACACCCGAGATACGTCTTACCGCAGCCTGTGGGTCCGGTGAGCAGCACGTTCTGATGGCCTGAGATCCACTGCCCGGCGAGCAACGCGGCAAACGTGCTCTTCTGCAATCCCCGAGGATGGGTGTAGTTGACGTCATCGGGCTGCGCCTGGATCTTCAGCTGAGCGGCTTTGAGCAAGCGTGTGACGCGACTGTTGCTGCGATAGCAGCCCTCGCGGTCAGCGAGCAAGGACAGACGTTCGACAAAGCTCAGGTCGTCGTGTGT
>CALLMF010000055.1 GCA_938006335.1 uncultured Granulosicoccaceae bacterium
CGCGCGACTGGACCAGCTCGAACTGTTGAGGTAAATCGCCACCTTTGGTGGCACCTGACTAGGGGCCGCGAAGCGACCCCGCAGCCGCTTTGAGCGGCTCACAACTTAATCCCCCCGGCTTTGCCGGGGGATATTTAGTCGAAGTTAGCGCAACGCGCCAACAGCACCGTATGCAGATACCGTGGTCGGATTTTCGAGCTGTCGTGCTCGCGCGAAAATGACGTCGCTATGGATCCGGAACAAGGCAGTGCCGGTGGGGCCAACGTCCACACTCAGCGGGTCGATGAAGTCTTCACTACTCGACAGCTGGATTTCAAACCCGGCGGCGTCGGGAGCCGGATTGGTGACGGTCACCAAGGTGTCGTTGCCTTCGCGAGCCACGGTGACGTCGGGTGCGTCCAGGGCAGGGTCGATGTCGGCGATAACCACACGCGTACTCGATACGAACCCTGGAATACCGTCGGGATCGATACCGCGAAGCCCAAGGAAGTAAGCGCCTGCGCTGACTCCATCAATTGTGGCGACGTCCAGTCGGTCTCCGGTGGCGTTCAGCATCGCGATCGTTTCTTTTTGACCGCTGTCGTTGAAGATGCCAGCGCTGTAGTTGTCGACCTCACGCAGTGGCCACCACTGCACGGCGTCGCCAGGAGCGATACGCCCCGGTACGCTTCGAAAGGTCGGTGCTGGTAGCAGGGCTACCGGGGGCCCCGGCGGCTGACCTTCAGCTGTCACCGAACCGAAACCCTCCTCGACGGGGACCGTAACGCCCAGCGCACCAATGTTGACCTCACCCTCTGTGACCGCGACCAGCAGATTCTCGGGGTCTGCAGAGATTTCGAACACGGTGCCGCGCACCGCCGCTGATGCGTAGGGGGTAGTGATGCGGTAGTCCAGCGGCTGGCCATCTCGTCGGTTGATGTCGGACGTCAGCTCACCGGTGGTGGTCTCGATCTCGATCAGGCAGTTGTCGTACTCTTCGAGGCACTGCAATTGTTGCAGAGTCGCAGAGGATTCCGGTTGCAGGTTTACCGCGGAGCCATTGGAGAATTCCAGACTCATGAACCCATTGGGTCCTGTCTCGATGACGTCGCCCGGCGAAATCAGCGCAGTGCTGTCAACCACCTCGCCGTTCACAAGCACATCGCCTTTGACGAAGATGATGGAGGCGGACTCGGGACGATCTCTTATCAGTGCCGGGATGCGCACGATGGTCCCTGCGGGCAGGGTCGCGTCGACCGCGAGACCGTTGTATTCGGCAAGGGCGCTGGCCAGGCCGCGCCGCCCGAGTTCACGCTCGGCAAGGTCGCGCAGTGTCTCGTTGTGATCGACTGCGACATCGCGGCTGATAATGGAGGTGCCAGGCGCCGGACCGCTAGTGGGCTGTCCGGCAGCAGGTGCAGACAGAAGCCCTGCAACGAGAGCCGCAGCGAGGCTGGAGACTGAAATCCGAAAGTAGCTGTCCATAATGGTGTGATGGCGACCAAGGACCCGGAGAACCTTAGCAGTAACAACCGGGTTGGGTATCACTGTCTACAATGTTTGACCTAGATAGAGCTCGGCCGAACCGCCTGGCGGAAGCTCCTTGAGTCGGGTCAAGCGCAGCATGTTGGTGGTTCCGGCTCGGCCAAACGGCATGCCTGCAGTGATCGCAATAATCATGCCAAGCTCCCCAAAGCCCTCTTGAAGCGTGATTCCGATCGCATTGTCCACCATTTGGTCGATGCTCGTCATGGTGTCGCTGACGACAGCATGGACGCCCCACACCAACGCCAGCCTGCGCGCGGTGATCATGTGCGGTGTGCACCCGATGACCGGGGCTTCGGGGCGCTCACGCGCCGCGCGGAAGGCTGAAAACCCTGACTCGGTGTAGGTAAAGGTCGCCGCCAGCGGCAGCACGGTGGCAACGTGGCCGAGCGATGAGCTGATGGCGTCTGCTGCCGAGTCGCCCGCCTGAGGCGCGGCGGCGTTCAAGGTTTCGCGATAAAACGGATCGCGCTCGACTTCGATGAGGATGCGATTCATCGCGGTTGCCGCCTCGACGGGGTAACTTCCGGCAGCGGTTTCCGCGGAGAGCATCACCGCATCGGCGCCGTCGTAGACCGCTGTGGCCACATCGGATGATTCGGCGCGTGTTGGCACCGGGGAGTGGATCATCGATTCAAGCATCTGGGTGGCAACGACCACGGGTTTGCCTTCCTGACGAGCCGCTCTGACGATGCGCTTCTGCACGACCGGGACCTTTTCCTGAGGCATTTCGACACCGAGATCACCACGCGCAACCATGACGCCGTCGGACAACTCGACAATGGCCTCGAGGTGGTCGATGGCGCTGGGCTTTTCCAGCTTCGCCATGATCGCGGCCTGCGTACCGACCAGGTCACGCAGTTCTGTCATGTCTGCGGGCCGTTGCACGAAGCTGATGGCTATCCAGTCGACGCCGAGACTCAGGGCGTAGTCAAGGTCGCGTCGGTCCTTCTGTGTGAGCGGTGAAATCGGCAGGTACAGATCCGGAACGTTGACGCCCTTGTTGCTCGAAATCGTGCCTCCGACCATGACCTCGGTGACCGCTGACGTGTCATCGAACTCAACGACCTTGAGACGGATCTTGCCGTCGTTGACCAGCAATTGCGCGCCGGTGGTCAGAGCGGCGAAGATTTCCGGGTGTAGGAGCGGCGCTCGGCTAGCGTCGCCGGGCGTTTCGTCCATATCGAGCACAAAGCGAGCTCCGGGCACGAGCTCGGCCTCTCCATCCGCAAACGTACCGACACGAAGTTTCGGGCCTTGCAGGTCCGCAAGGATGCCGATGGGCCGCCCAAGCTCCGCCTCGACCTCGCGAATGTACGCGTGGGTGCGCGCATGATCCTCATGCGAGCCGTGGCTGAAATTCAGGCGGAATACATCGATGCCGGACTCGTGCAGCTTGCGAATCGTCTCGCGAGAATTGCTCGACGGTCCGAGCGTACCGATGATTTTCGCGTGACGTCTGCGTCGCATGGAGGAGGGGGCGTTCTTGTTGCGTCTGGGTCTACAAGTTTAACGCCTGGCAGCCCCGGAAACGCAGAATCACGAACTGCAATTTCATACAAGGCGTATTATTTCGGTGCATGAGGGCGCCAGTGGTCTGTCCACAGGATAGTGACGACATCAGCTAGGCTGGCTTCGGGTACTCTTGTGTGGTGCAAACTCAGATTACTAAAGAGGCGCGGCAGGATCCTCGCGTTGCCGAGATCGACGATATCCTGCGCAAGTGCGTGCATTGCGGGATGTGCCTCGCCACCTGTCCGACCTACCAGTTGCTCGGCGATGAGCTGGACAGCCCGCGTGGACGCATCTATCAGATCAAGCAGGTGGTCGAAGGGCATGTGCCTACAGCAGACACGCTGTTGCACCTGGACCGTTGCCTGACCTGCCGCAATTGCGAAACCACCTGTCCGTCGGGTGTCAACTACGGACATCTGATCGATAACGGTCGAGCGTTGGTCGAGGAACAAGTGCCGCGAGGGCTGATCGACACCCTGAAGCGACGCCTGTTGTTGCTGACCTTGCCTTATCCGGCACGTATTGGACGTCTGGTGTCTATCGGGCAAGCGGTCAGGCCGTTCTTGCCAGCGGCTCTCAAACGCGGTATTCCCCCGCGTGCAACAGCAGGTGAGTGGCCGCGCGCCGTTCATGACAAGCGATTTCTGGTGCTCGAAGGGTGTGTGCAGCCGTCGTTGACGCCGGCCACCAATGCAGCGGCGGCCCGAGTGCTCGATGCCTGCGGCGCATCACTGGTCAGCGTGGCGGCTGCGGGTTGTTGCGGTGCAGTGCCGTATCACCTGAACAAGCAGGAGGCAGCGCGTGTGCACATGCGGCGCAATATCGACGCCTGGTGGCCTGAATTACAGGGTGGTGCCGCCGGTATCATTGCAACCGCCAGCGGCTGTGGCGTCATGCTCAAGGATTATGGTCATGTGCTCGCAGGCGACCCTGATTACGCAGAGAAGGCGCGCCGTGTGTCCGAGTTGTCCATGGACACGGTGCAAGCGGTAAGCGTGGCTCTGGAATCACTGGACGAGTCAGTGCTCTCACGAGCAAAGCAATCGGCCGCCAGCCGTGGGCCGGTTGCGTTCCATCCGCCGTGCACGCTACAGCACGGTCAGCGGCTGGCCGGTGTAACCGAGGCCACGCTTCGCCGACTCGGATTTACATTGACACGGGTTGAAAACAGCAATCAGTGCTGTGGATCGGCGGGTACATATTCATTATTTCAGCCCGAGATTTCCAGACTGCTGCAATCACGCAAGGTGGCTGCCTTGGAATCCGGTGAGCCCGTGGTCATAGCGACTGCCAACATCGGCTGTCAGCTGCACTTGCAGCAAGGATCCGACCGCAGCAAGGGTACTCCGGTGGTCCACTGGATCGAGTTGGTCGACCACGCACTAGCCGACGCCGCCTCCGATTGAGCGCGGCCACTCACTTTCGTGAGTGGCCGACATAAGGACTGCGACTACTGAATACGTTATTGATCCCTATGCAAATCGCCTGACCCCATTCGAATAAATCTGCGTGGATGAGGCAATTACTTTTTCTTGATGAGGAGATCGTCGCGGTTACCGCCTTTTTTCTCGTAGTCCTGCACCCAGAGCGGTGTGCGGCCACGCCCGGTCCAGGTCAGGGACTTGTCCGTTTTGGAACGGTACTTCGGGGCAACCTTGGCGCCCTTCAGTGCGGACTTCTTTTTAGTGGATTTGCGTGGAGCTTTGGCGGCCGAGGGCGGAGCATCCGTAAGTTCGCCAAGAGAAAAGCCGTGCTTGCGAGCAATGTTGGTTACCTGCGCAAGAACCGTCTTTTTTTGCTTGCCTTCCTTGCTCGCGATTGCACGCTCGATGCGCGCCTGCTCCTTGCGAAGGTCCGTAAGGCTCCACTTCGCGTAGCTGATTGCCATTGATGTTTCTGTCTCAGGATAAAAGGGTTGAACCGATGCAAAGCGCTTAAAGCCCTGCATGAACGCAATTATTACATGGAAATTGTTTGTTTATCATCGTTTCATAATATTTGTGTATTGCCGATTATTTTTATTTCCTTTTCGACAATTGATGTCTCCGGCGATCCAGTTGACCTGTGGGTTCGCCCACGTCCGCGCAACGGGCGTTCGGCGCGCGGCAGCGTCGCGAGTGCGGCGCGGACCGTTCATGGCTGTGCGGCCAACACAAGCCCGGATTCGCTAGAATCAGCAGGTAAACAAGGCGCGCCCGATTCTCTGCTGCGTCTGCCCGATTGCTGAACTCGATACATCCATGCGTCTACATCACTCCATCGACCTGTCCACCCGCGCTGTATCAAGCGAGCAAAAGAGTGGTGACGATGTCGTCAAGGCCGGTCGGCACCTGATTGCACACACCTTGCTCGAGGCCGGAGTTGCTCAACAGGACCCGCTATTGCCAGACGCTCCTTTGATCTTTTCTGCAGGACCCTTCGCCGGAACCAATTTCTCCAACGCCAACCGGCTCAGTGTCGGTTGCAAGAGTCCGCTGACGGGTGGCATAAAAGAGGCGAATGCGGGCGGGACATTTGCGTTTGCCATGGGCCAGCTCGGGATTTGCGGTATCAGTTTCACCGGTGCTGCGTCAGAGTGGACGCTACTGCACATTCGCAAGGACGGAGAGTTCGAGTGGTTCGATGCATCGGATCTGTTGGGTCTCGGCAACTTCGAGGCAGCACGCCATCTGCACGAGCGTTTTGGCAAGAAGGTCAGTCTTGCCCTCGTCGGTCCGGTGGGTGAATACGGAGGCTTGATGTCTGGAATCTCGTTCAGCGATACGGATTTGCGCCCGAGTCGACTTGCCGCTCGCGGAGGTGTGGGTGCTGTGATGGCATCCAAACGCCTCAAGGCCGTGGTGTGTGACCTCGATCGAATGCCGCAGCTGGCAGATCGCAAGAAGGTGATGGGCGCTGTGAAGTCGTATCGCAAGATGCTCGACGCGGAACCAGCCATTCAGGCGTTTCAGACAACCGGCACCGCCATGGTTGCCGACTTCACCAATCAGGTCGGTGGGATACCGGTACGTAATTTCTCCAATGGTCGCGCCGTGGATACAGCGCACGGTGTCTTCAAGCTTGGTGGCGACTTCATTCGTGAACAGAATCTCTCGCGTGGAGGCGAACAGACGCACGCGTGCATGCCTGGCTGCATCATCCAGTGCAGTAACGTTTATGCCGATGCCGATGGCAACGAAGTCGTGTCGCCTGTGGAATACGAAACCATCGGTTTGCTCGGTACCAACTGCGGCATTGATGAACCGGATGATCTGGCAGCGCTCAACTGGCAGGCCAATGATCTCGGTGTGGACACCATCGAGCTGGGGGCGACGATTGCCGTATTGATGGAAGCTGGCAAAGGCGAGTTCGGCGATGTCGCGTTCATGCACCAGATGGTCGAGGAGCTTCGCGCGGGCAGCGAGCTCGGTCAATTGATCGCGATGGGCACGGCAAGAGCCGGCGAATCACTCGGCGTAACGCGAGTGCCTGTGATCAAGAAGCAGGCGATAAGCGCTTACGATCCACGTGTCATCGAAGTCACGGGATTGTCGATGATGATGACTGCGCAGGGTGCCGACCACACGACAGGCAACCTGCCATCGTACGACTCCGCTGGCAAGACCGTGGACGAGCTGGTAGCTGTCAGCCTCGATATTCAGGAGCTCTGCGCAGCGGCTGATTCGCTTGGCTTGTGTGTGTTCGGTCGGTCCGTGACCAATGAACAACTCGACTTCATCGTGCAGGCCATCAACGATGCCCACGGCACCACGTTGGACGCCGCGTTCTACCGCGCACTCGGTAGAGAAACCCTGGTTGCGGAGGCGGAGTTCAACCGACAGGCCGGGTTCGACATCAGCGACGACGAGCTTCCGGCGTTTTTCTATGACGAAGCGCTGCCCCCGAGTGCGCGCACCGCGCGCTTCCACGCAGCTGATGTCTCCCGAGCCGCGCAAGCGGTTACCATAAACGGCTGACTCAGCTGGTGTCGGGCTGGATATCGCGATTTGTGGCCCGGGTCATCGAGCCTGAGACCGGCGACTCACTGCACACGAACACCCGCGACGTACCGATGTTACTGGGAATTCCATGAGCGGAACTCACTACGCTGTTGTCCTCGAAGACGACAAGACTCTTGCCAATGCGCTGCTCAAGGTCGTTGCCTCCCTGGGATACGAGGTCGATGTGGCCGGTACCATCGAGCGCGCTCGGCAGCTGGTCGCTGCCCGCGGGCCGGCGATCATGCTCGTTGATGTCACCTTGCCCGATGGTGATGGCCTGGAATTCATGGCCGAGCTGCAAGCCTCGTTGAGAATGAACTTTGTAGTAATCACGGGTGATTCGTCGCAGCAGGTGGCGGTCAAGTGCATCCGCGCCAAGGCGTTTGACCTGTTGCCCAAGCCCATCGGTCTCGAAGATCTGAGGCGCACGGTTACTCGCGCCATCAAGGCACATGAGCGTTCGGTACTCGATGGCGAGCTGACAACGTCAGAGACTGTTTTCAGGGTCGATCTTTCAACGATCGGCGTCGGTGATTCCGACGCGAGTGAGACGCTGCGTAAGCAGATTCGACAGGCAGCCAGCGGTGGTAACGACGCGGTTGTCATCATGGGTGATTCTGGGTGCGAGAAAAATGCGGTTGCCGAAGCGATCCATTTACAGGCGCGCCGCGCGGGTCGACTGATCATGGTGAACTGCGCTGCGGAAGTCGATGACTCGGCGGTCAGCCGATTCTTCGGGCGTGAGGAAGACGACCATCAGCGAGGCCATGTCGGTTATCTCGAGCAGGCGGATGGGGGCACTCTCGTGCTGGACGATGTCACCGCCTTGCCGGCGCTGTTGCAGTCACAGCTGCTGTTGTTCCTTGATGAGGGGCACTTCAGACGTATGGGTGGAACGACTGCGGTCTCGGCAAAGGTCGCGGTCGCTGCGATCGCGAGGAGTGACCCGCGCAAGGCACTGGAGGCCGGTGACTTGCGACGCGATTTCCATGACCGTTTGACCAAATTCACCATCAACGTACCCACATTGGCCGATCGATCTGGCGATTTGCTCGCCATCGCGGAGCATCTTCTGCGCGAAAGCAACGAGCGTAATGGTACGGTCAAGGAGCTCTCCGATACAGCAAGGCAGGCGATCGTGTCGCATTCCTGGCCCGGAAACGTGAGAGAGCTCAAGAACGTGCTGCATCGAGCCGCGCTGGAAAGCGACGCAAGTACACGCCTCGATATCCGCGGGCTGGACGACCTCGAAGCCACCAGCGCAAGCGATGCACCGATCTCCGATTTTGTCGGCAAGACATTCTGGCAGGTCGAAAAGGAGTTGCTGTACGCAACCCTCGATCACAATAACGGTGACAAGGAAACCACTGCTCGCATGCTCGGAATCAGCCTGAAAACGCTGTACAACCGGCTGCATGCCTACAGCTGAACTCCGGGTCCTGATCTGGCGTATTGCGGTGGCGCCGGTGGACCGTAGTGTGAGCTGTTATCAAAGTCCCGTCGGCTTCCTGTCGATAGCTTGAAGCACCGCACAGGAGGACCCCCGATAACGAGAACCGGTGCGGGCGCCGTGAACGAGTCAATTGGTAACGTCTGCCCATCGTTGAAGGGATTGCCTTCGACACATTTGCCCGGAGCTCGTATTTAATGAATCGCACCTTCGATTTTGTGGGTCTCAACACTGTTATCTCAGAAGCGTTCCGCCCGTTGGAGAACGTCAATGGGGCCGCTGCGCGCAAAGCGGGCATGGAGGCAGGAATGCGTGGGACGACCCCGTCCAACTGTCACCACTCCTACTTCGCCAGCGAAGAGCTCGAAAAGGAGTGGTACCACGGCTACCGTCTCGCCAAGCAGAATCTGAATTGACAGCAGGTGGCTCGCGACACGGGCCTCGGCTTCAATGCAGTGACACGATGGAGGGCCGCTAGCGGGCCCCTGATGCGCGCGCGTGCCGAGCATTTGCGCAGTCAATGCAGCTCGGTCATGCCAGCATGGAACAGCGCGGGTGTAGAATCGTCGCATGAGCTGCCACGACCTGGACGACGACGCTTGTCGCAAAATCGCCGAGCCGATGATGGACGACACCATGGACGGTTTCGCCCGACATGATTATCAGCGTCATACCCGTCATTTTTCCGTAGCCCTGAAAAGCGGCATTGATCCCGACGCCTTTGTCGCCGAGTGTCAGGCGCAGAGATCGGCGTGGGGAGCACCCGGCACGCGCGAGCTTGTGTGTATATTCCGCAAGGAAAAATCATTCACCTTGGTCTGGAATCAGTCTTTCGAGCGGGCTGACGGGCAGATCATGGCCGTACTGACCATTGCGTTGAAAGGTGGGCGATACTTCGTCGACTATTTCCTGATCCACTGAAGGTTTCCGCATGGTACTGTTTACCCAGCCGCCTCAACGCCGCATTGTCTGGGCAGCCGGACTGCTGTCGGTCGTGTCCTTGCTGTCGTACGGTTACTATCTTCAGTACGTGCAGTATCTCGATCCGTGCCCGCTGTGCATCACGCAGCGCATGTTCTACATGATCGTCGGAGTTGCCTCATTGTGCGGGCTGTTCGCGATCAGGAATCCCTTCTGGCAGCGCGTGGCGGCAACTGTTGCTGCTATCGGTTCCGTCGGCGGTATCGCCACTGCCGGGCGCCAGGTATGGCTTCAGCATCTTCCACCGGACCAGGTACCGGAGTGTGGGCTGGGTCTGCAGCACTGGTTGCAAACCGAAAGTCCGTTGAGCGTGCTGGCCTTGCTGTTCAAGGGTGACGGCAATTGCGCTGAGGTTCAGTGGACATTCCTCACCCTCAGTATTGGCGAATGGTCGCTGATCTGGTTTGTGGCATTCCTGTTCGTGTCTATCGCTCTGTTGTTGCGCGTGCCTGCAGTCCACGCGCGGTAGGTCAGGCCACCGTGGATCTCCTGCAGTCTGTCGTGGTGCATTGCCCGTACTGCGGCGAATCGCTGGATATCGACGTGGATTGTTCGATACCCGAGCAGTCCTATATCGAGGACTGTCAGGTCTGTTGCCGGCCGATCGTGTTGCACGCCAGCATCGAGGACGGACAGGCAAGTGTGACCACGCGCCACGAGGACGAGTAGCGCCCGCCGCCATGGGGCGGACCTCTTGATCGTTGTCGAGCGAGGCTCGCAGGTATGGACCACGTCCCATTCGTACCGCCCCGAGTCGCTTTTGTTCGCGAGCTGTGACCCTCGTCATTGGTGGTAATGAAGTGTCGTGAGACCGTGTCTGCAGTTTTTCGCTGTATGAGGTTCGAGAAAAGCAATGGGTGAAATTCACACACTGCCTACCGGTGAAGATGCGGCAGCGCGTCTGCTCGAACGCGTTGTCGTCGAGGCGATACGGTCGTGCCCTGACAAGCGCGTTGCGGAACGCTGGGCGCATATGGCTCGCGAGACCACGCGCAAGTACATCGCGCCGCCAAGCCCTACACACCATCTCCTGGACTTCAAGGGTGTGTCAGAACTTGATGTCGGTTCCAAACGTCAGGTCCGGGACGCGGCAGCCGCGTGGATGGAGTGTTACTTCGATGATGTTCGCGCTCGCATGATGTCGATGCACGGCGACTTGTTGAGTGCTCAGAAGCGCATAGCGGAACTTGAGGTGCGCATTGAAGACATGGACGACGAAGTCCCTCACTCGAGCGTATAGCGCCTCAGATCCGGAAACCCGAGCCGGCCGATGCCCGGTAGCTTGAGCGCCGGTGGCCAGGCGTCGATTCCTGCGGTCAGCCCCAGCACATTGAATTCGACCCCTTCCTCAAGTGAGATCAGAAGACCCAGCAGGCCCGCGAGTGATACTTGTGCGCCGGTGTGACTCGGGGAGAGTGCCGCGATCGAATAACCCGGTAGAAAGTCCTTGCCGATAGCGTTGGCTGGTAGTTCGAGGCGCAGTTCAGGAACCGCGCGCGCCAGCCACGCGATGAAGGTGTTGCTGTTGGGCCCGGGCCAGACCTTGTACTCATCGGCGTAGGGGTAGGCCTGCGCTGCGACGAGCAGCCGCTCGATCATCGTGTCAACGTCCTCGCGGCTGTCGCCTGTGCCCGTGATTTCGCGCAGCAAGGTCGGGTAGTTGCCAAACCACATGCCATCAGGGGTGCCGCGACGCACACGCACCGCGCTGCGCCCCCAGCGCACCTGATAGCCAATGACCTCGATTCTCGTGTACACGGACGCTGCGGACGGTTTGACAGCGATCCAGGTATGTACGCCGAAGGCTCCCCGCCACCGGGCCGCACGCGCTGCATACACCTGAATGACAGCGGTACCGGGCTCTGCCAACGGCGCCTGATCCGTACTGCCGCGCCAGCTTCGCGTGCGAGTTCCATCGTCGGTGCCGTAATGTGCTGCCACCATGCACCCCACGGGCATCAGAAACAGCATGACGATAATGGTCAGCGCCCGACCGAACCAGCGCAACAAGCGCTTGAGTTTCCGTTCTGCGGGTCTTGGCGGGGTCGCGCGCATGTTGTCGAATAATGTGCAGACGGCGAATGGTTGCTGTTCCCGTGCGTCATCCTGCGATTGGGTATACAAGCATAGCCGCACGGCTGCGGCGTTGGCGGCGTAGGATCGTCGCCATTCAGGCAGTGAAGTGAATAACGAGTTCCTGCAATGAGAACACGACCGAACCAGAGAGGGTTCCGACAGTTACGTCAGCGCATCCTGGCGTGGTGTGTCGATGGATCCGGGGAATACGGCGGACACGACGGTGGGCGGGTGATCGAACGTTGGATTCGGACGCTCGATGATCGCGAGCTGGGGGTGCTGCTCGGCACGACAGATCAGGCCGACATGGACGCTGCCACCTGCGTTTCGCGTCTTGCAGGTGCCCCGATGGCGCATTCCTGGACGGTCGAGCATCTCTGCGCGGCGTTCACGAAATTGCTGGAAGGCCCGGCGGATATGCCCGCTGAGCGCGTCACTCTGCTGCGCGGCGCATTACTCGGCTCGATAGTGTCGCTGACTGCCGCCACGCAGGCAGCCCGCCGCAAGCGTCATGAGCTGACCTCTCCCTTGCAAGCGGCCTTGTTGAACCTGGAGCTGATGATGTCCGAGCAAGAGGACGGTTCCAACCTGTACGAAGAGATGCAGACGATCAAGGGGTCTCTGGATTCGGTTGCGCAACTGCTCGCAGAAGAACCGGACGCGAGCGGCGAAGCAGGGCGCGGACCGATCCCCGGCTGAGTCCGTACGGGCCGGACCCCTGCCTGCGCAGCCCGGTTACCATGGGGCTCGCCAATTGGATATCGCACGCGGGCATGAACGATACTCCGGTCACCTGGATCAAGCGGGGCCCTGATCATGAAGGGCCGGCGGTCGTCCGCCTGTCCACCTTGGACAACGTCGCGGTAGCGATGAAAAACCTGCATACCGGGGACGAGGTGGTGGAGGGGCTGGTCGCGTCGACGGCGGTACCGCGAGGTCACAAGGTCGCGCTGGTTGCGATTGCCACCGGTGAGCGCGTCAGTAAATACGGGCAAACCATTGGCTATGCCGGAGAGGACATTGCTGCCGGTGCGCATGTCCACTCGCACAACCTGAGTTTCAGAAGCAGCACTGTCGAGCATCAGTTTGCGAGTGAGGTTCCTCACACTCCGGTGACGTCAACTGACACCTTTGACGGTTATCTGCGTGACGATGGTCGCGTCGGTACACGCAACTTCATTGCCGTGATCTCCAGCGTCAATTGCTCTGCAACGGTCGCACACCGGATCGCTGATGGGTTTGATGCGCAACGCCTGGCGGCGTTTACCGGTATTGATGGAGTCGCCGCGTTTACTCATGGGACCGGATGTGGAATCGCCACCGAAGGTGATGGCTTTGATAACTTGCAACGCGTGCTCGCAGGCTACGCCTGTCACCCGAACGTGGTGGGTGTGTTGATGGTCGGCCTCGGCTGCGAAGCCAGTCAGCTGGGTACCACCATCGCTCGATATGGCCTTGGTACCGGCCCACTGCTGCGAGCCATGAACATCCAGAGTACCGGTGGACACAAGAAAACCGTGCTTACCGGGCAAGCGATGGTGCAGGAGATGCTGGAGCACGTCGCGGGCACGCGCAGGGAGTCCTGTCCCGTGAGTGCATTGTCACTGGCTTTGCAGTGTGGCGGCTCCGACGCCTGGTCGGGCATTACCGCCAATCCGGCGCTGGGTGTCGCGGCTGACCTGTTGGTGGCTCAGGGGGCACGCGCAGTACTTGCAGAAACACCGGAGATCTATGGTGCAGAGCATCTGTTGACGCGTCGTGCATCAAGCAACGAAGTCGCCGAGGCGCTGATGCAACGCATTGCCTGGTGGGAGGATTATGTGGCGAGAAACTCGGGAACACTGGACAACAATCCGTCTCCCGGCAACAAACTCGGCGGTTTGACCACCATTCTCGAGAAGTCGTTGGGCGCAGTCGCCAAGGGTGGATCGACCGCGCTTACCGGCGTGTACCGGTACGCAGAGCCCGTCACCAAGCCAGGTTTTGCGTTCATGGACTCTCCCGGCTACGACCCCGTGTCTGTCACCGGTCAGATTGCCTCCGGGTGCAATCTCGTGGCGTTTACTACAGGCCGCGGTTCGACCTTTGGCTCCAAGCCTGCGCCGTGTTTGAAAATTGCGACCAACACGCCCATGTTCCGGCAACTCGAGGATGATATGGACATCAACGCGGGCGACATCATCGAAGGTATCGAATCGGTCGAGGACGTCGGGCTACGCATTTACAAGCGATTGTTGGAAGTGGCGTCGGGTGCAGAGACCTTGTCGGAGCAACACGGACTCGGTGATCACGAATTCGTACCCTGGCAGATCGGCGCCACGATGTAGCTGATACCGTAGCGCGGTGACTACCTCCCTGAAACGGCTTCCAGTAGGTGCCCGATGCGCATAACGGTGCTCGGCTGTGGCTATACCGGAACGGCAATCGCCGGTGAGTGTCTGGCGGCTGATCGGTCTGCCGATGTCCTTGGCACGCGGCGGACCGTCGACGGTATTGCCGAGCTCAACGCGGCAGGCATCCGAGCGTTGGTGCTTGACGGATCCGTGAGCGCTGATCTGATCGCACGGCTCGAGTCCACGACGCACTTGATCTCGTGCGTTGCTCCAGCGCGTTCCGCACCGTTGTCGGATCCGGTACTCGAATTGACTCGGCGCCTGGCGTTGGCAGGACGACTACCGCGGCTCAAGTGGATCGGATACCTGTCCACCATCGGCGTGTACGGAGACCATCAAGCAGGCTGGGTCGACGAGCAAACCCCTTGCACGTCGGTGCAGTTACGGTCGCAGCTGCGACACGAAGCCGAGCGTCAGTGGCAGGCGCTGGGCGAAGACCTCACTGCCAGGTGTTGCGTCATTCGCTTGTCCGGAATCTACGGGGCCGGTCGCAACGCGCTCCTTGATGTGCTTGCCGGGCGGGCTCGTCGTATCATCAAGCCCGGGCATGTGTTCAATCGAATACACGTTGATGATATTGCTCGCTTCACGCGGTATGCCATGGAGCAGGGGCAAGGTGGCGTTTTCAATGTCACCGATGACGAACCCGCACCGTCCGCAACGGTCGTCGAGTTCGCTTGCGAGTTACTCGGGCAGGTGCCGCCAGAACCCGTCGCCTTCGAGGACATCGTCTTGTCCGAGATGGCCTTGTCGTTCTGGGCGGAGTGCAAGCGCGTTCGAAACTCGCTAGGCAAGGAACGCCTTGGCTTCGAATACCGTTACCCGACCTATCGTGAAGGTCTTGCCGCGCTCAAGGACACGCTGCGATGAGCAATCAGGTGGCACCGGCTGAAGCTGAATGCGGCGGTCTTGCCGTGGTCTTTGAGGATGACACGCTCATCGCGATCAACAAACCGTCCGGCGTGTTGTCGCAACCTGGGCGCACCGTTGAGGATTCCGTTGTGGTCCGAGTCCGTGAGGCTCGGCCGCAGGCGCAGGGATCATTGTTGGTGCACCGATTGGACATGGACACATCAGGCGTGATCCTGTTGGCAAAGACGCCGCAAGCGCATGCCGCGCTGCAACAACAGTTCGAGAAACGACAGGTACGCAAACGCTACCGCGCGTTGATCGATGCTCGGCTGGTGAATGCCGGCGGCGTGATCGACCTGCCGCTGCGTCTCGACGTCGATCGCCGCCCGCACCAGATCGTTTGCCGTGAGCACGGTAGATCCGCTCGTACTGCGTGGAAGCGCATGGGCTGGCACGGCGTGCAAACCGAGGTGGTTTTTTTACCGCTCACCGGCAGGACTCATCAACTGCGCGTTCACGCCGCTGATCACCGCGGCCTTGGAGCGCCGGTTGCGGGTGACAGGCTCTACGGCGTGGAATCCGATCGCTTGTACTTGCACGCCGAACACCTTTCGGTCGTCCATCCGGTTCACGGCAAGCGATTGGCCATCAATGCGCCGTGCCCGTTCGTCCCCTGATTCCGACGGGGTGGGTTCAGGTATCCGCGCCAGGTCGATCTGGGGTCGCTTTGCTGCCAGTGCCGGTGGGTGCGGGTGGCGAACCACCGGACGTGTTCCCGGTCACGGGGTACGGCAGTGCTTCCCCGAGCTGGGGGTCGGAGCGGTAGGCAGGCGCAGAGGAATCACGCTGTGACCGGATGCGCCGAGGACTGGCGCGGCCGTCGGCGTGACTTTCGATCACCTTGTCCAGCAACTCGAGATCAGAGCAGGGCAATGACGTATACGACGTGCGCCCATCAAGATCGACGCATTTGTAGATGCTGCTGGAATGCACGCTGGTCGACATTGACAGGCTGCCGAGCGCGATGAATCCTGCAAGCCACAGGACCGCAGGCGAGTGTGTGCTGAACGCGATCATGTGAGTGGTGGCGACAGCGGGCGACGTGGTCTTTAGTTCCCATTGGCCGAAATCGGTCAACAGCCGCCCAGCGGGCTGCCAGCGTGTGACGCCGGTTGAATCTGGCAACGACAATGAGACATTGGTCCAATGCAGAGCGTCTGCACGGACGCCGATCAGTTCCCGCGACGCATGCCGTCAAATTGCCGTTCAGGATTTAGCCACCGCGTTCGGCGTCCGATAAGCTAGCATGGGTGTACGAAGGGGCTACAGGATCAAGCTGTCATCTTGAGATCTCGTTGTACGGTCACGGTGGAGCCTGGCCATGTCGTCTGACGTCGCGGCGCAACATGAGTCAGCGCGTGCCACTCGCTCGCGAATCGAGCGCGTCTCGCTCGCGTGCGCACTATCGCTTGCGCTACTTGTGGGATCGGTGCCTGGTCATGCCAAGTCAGAGCTGCGTTGGGTACCGGGAGAGACGACACTTGACCAACAACTGGCGGCCTACCTGACGGATAGCAAAGTCGTTACCGACCTGGTGGTCATGATCGACGAGAACTTTGATTTGCCGGTGCCCATCGGGATAACGGTCGGCAGTGGGGCAGACGCGCGTGGGGTGCCTTCCTACACCGTGCAAGACCGACAGATTCGGTTGCCGTATGCCTATGTCGAAAAGGCGATACGCGCGCAGGCCGAGTTGCTCGAAGGAGTGTCGCCGGACGAGTCGACCGAATCGAGTGCCGGTGAAGCGGTGCGGCGCGCCATGGACATGATCGAATACACCGTGTACCACCTGCTGGGCCACGCCTTGATCAACGACGCTGATGTCGATGCCGATGATCGCGCCGAGGCGATATCCAGCTGGTTGATGATCTCTGCCTGGCCCAACGGTGCGGAACAGTGGGTGGCTGATGTGCAGGCCTTTGCCGATGCATCGCACAAGCTCGATGGATCGCTCGATGACTACTGGCATTCTCACTCGCTGTACCGCACACGCGAGGACACCTTGACCTGTTGGGCCTTGGGCGCTGATCCGGAGGCCATCGAGCCCATGCTGCCTGCCACTCTGGATCCTGTGGAGCGGCAGGAACGCTGTGTGCGTAGCTGGGAAAATCTCGACAAGCAGATGCGCAGTCTGCTCGACGGCGTGTTGAAAAACGATGCGCCGGTGCGAGGCAACGGCGCGGACTGACGACGGTATCGCGACCTTGTCGCGACGCGCCCCGCATGAACGCTACATGAACGCTTGCAGCCCGGTGATGCCGCGCCCGAGTATCAGGGCATGGACATCATGAGTACCCTCGTAGGTATTGACCGCCTCCAGGTTCATCACATGGCGAATCACCCCGTATTCGTCACTGATGCCGTTACCGCCGTGCATGTCGCGTGCGTCGCGCGCAATGCTTAGCGCCTTACCGCAATTGTTTCGCTTCATCAGACTGATGAGTTCGGCAGGGGCGGTGTGGTCATCGAACATGCGACCAAGCTGCAGTGCACCCTGCAAGCCCAACGCGATCTCGGTTTGCATGTCGGCCAGTTTTTTCTGAATCAGCTGATTTTGTGCGAGTGGGCGCCCGAACTGCTTGCGGTCCAGCGTGTAGCGACGTGCAGCGTGAAAGCAGTATTCAGCAGCCCCCATGGAACCCCAGGCAATACCGAAACGTGCCCGATTCAGACAGCCAAACGGGCCTGCGAGTCCACTGACGTTCGGAAGCAGGTTTTCTTCCGGCACAAACACCTCGTCCATCTGGATCATGCCGGTGACGGACGCACGGAGTGAGAACTTGCCTTCGATTTTCGGCGCGTTCAGCCCGTGCATGCCTTTCTCCAGCACAAATCCGCGGATCTTTCCGTCGTGGGCGTCCGACTTGGCCCAGACAATGAACACATCGGCAATCGGTGAATTGGTAATCCAGTTCTTGGCACCCGACACGGTGTAACCGCCATCCACCGGCTTTGCCCGAGTAAGCATGCTTGAAGGATCGGAGCCTGCGTCGGGTTCTGTCAAGCCGAAGCAACCGACCCACTCTCCCGAAGCGAGCTTTGGCAGGTAGCGCTGCCGCTGAGCATCATCACCGTAGGCGAATATCGGGTGCATCACCAATGAACTCTGCACCGACATGGCCGAGCGATATCCACTGTCGATACGTTCCACTTCTCGAGCGACGAGCCCGTACGACACGTAGTTGGCACCGACCCCACCGAAGGCCTCGGGGATGGTCACACCGAGCAGGCCCAGCTCACCCATCTCGCTCATGATGTCTCTGTCGAACACCTCGTGCCGGTTGGCTTCGAGTATGCGTGTGGCAAGCCGATCGTCGCAGTACGCGGCCGCGGCGTCTCGAATCAAGCGCTCTTCTTCGGTCAGCTGATACTCGAGCAGGAAGGGGTCGTCCCACACGAGCTGAGCAGGCCTGGCTCGAGCCTGAGCGGGTCCGGGTGTCAGTGGCGGCTGTACGGTCATCGCTGGTGCGTACCTCAATTTATCAACGTGTTGTCGAGACGGCTTCAGTGGCCTGCGGCGTCGTAGTTCACGACAAGGTGTTCTGATGTGACGTAGCTCTGGCAGGTCAATACGTAGCCTTGTTCGACTTCATGGTCCTCCAGTGCGTGGTTGGCAACCATGTCGACTTCCCCTTCGACAATCAAGGCCTTGCAGGTGGAGCATACGCCTGCGCAGCAGGCAAAGGGCGCGTCCAACTGCTCACCGAGGGACGCCTTGAGCACACTGGTATTGCTGTCCATGGTGAAGCTGCGTGTTTTTCCATTGAGCGTGACCTGCGCCTTGATACCGTCGAGGCGTGTCTTGATGGTAGGTGGCCGGTGCCTTGCACGTCCGGGTTGCGTGCTCGCAAACAACTCTGACCGAATGTTCTCTTTCGATACGCCATGCGCTTCGAGCGCTTGTGCTGCTGTTTGAATCATGGGTTCCGGTCCACAAAGGAACGCCGTCTTCACCGCGCTGATATCAATCCAGCGACTGAATAGCTGCGCGTACTTCTCCGCACTGAGACGGCCATGGAACAGCTCGATATCTGAAGCCTCATCACTCATCACATGCACGACGCTGAAGCGATCCACATAGGTATCCTTGAGATCGGCAATTGCATCGCGAAACATGATGGAGGCGCTATTGCGGTTGGCATAGATCAGCGTGAAACGGGCGGTGAGGTCGGCTGCGAGTTCCGAGCGGATGATCGAGAGGACAGGCGTGATGCCTGATCCTGCAGCGATGCAAAGGTAGTGGGCGGAATCCTCGTGTGCGTCGGTGCCACGAAAGTTGCCCATCGGCGGCATGGCCTCGAGGGTGTCGCCGGGCTGCAACTCGGTATTTGCCCAGGTTGAGAAGGCTCCGCCGTCGACACGCTTGATGCCGACTTGCAATATGCCATCGTCGCGGCCGGAACAAATCGAGTACGAGCGACGAAGCTCCTCGCCATCGAACTCCCGGCGAAACGTCAGGTACTGCCCGGGTATGAACTCGAAGTTGCTGTCATCGTCGGCCTGCAAGGTCACGATGACCGCGTCGCGCGTGGTTTTTTGTACTGCCACGACAGACAGAGGATGAAAGGATGGCATCAGGCGCGCTCGGCGATCAAAG
>CALLMF010000056.1 GCA_938006335.1 uncultured Granulosicoccaceae bacterium
GACGCACTTGATGAGCTCGACTTCGGCTACGACGGCGTATTGGTACAAATGATCGATACAGACAGTCGGTCGTTCTGTTCGACCGCGGCATTCTCACTGCTGTATGAACTGACACACGCCGAAAACTCAGTCGTTGAGCTCGTGCTGGACGGCTTGACCAACAAACAAATCGCGGAACATCGAGGCACGACACCAGAGACCGTCAAGACCCAAATCGCCCACATCATGAAAAAGACCCAGTCGCGCTCGCGCGTTGAACTGGTGCGTCGTATACTGAAAACGCAACCTCCCATTGACGTGACGGGATAGAGCAGTTACAGGCGGTAGCAATCTTCGGTGGTATCTCTGCTCTGACGATTCCCTACCGGCGGGCACTTGCCCGGCACGTAGACGAGCCTGGACGCAGCGGAACAGTTGAGCTACGCGAACGCAACCTCAGTTGAACCGAACGACCCGAAATCCGCAACGATGTGACTCCCTGACGGGCATTCAACGGGTCGGATAAAGCTGCCCGACAGGATGATCTGACCGGGTTCGATACGCTGCCCATACTGGGCCATGCGTCGCGAAAGCCACACCACGCTTTCGACCGGGTCGTTGAGCACGCCCGCTCCCAAGCCTGTTTCTTCCACCTCGCCATTGCGCGAGGTGATCGCTCCCACCCAGCGAAGATCAAATGCATCGACAACGTGTCGGTCCGTCCCAAGTACCACCCCGGCATTCGCGGCGTTGTCACTGATGGTGTCGAACACCTTGCGCGTGTCGCCAGTGTCGGCATCGACCCTGACGATGCGCGTGTCGAGGATTTCGATGGACGGGGCCACGTAGTCGGTCGCTGCTACAACATCGGCTCGGGTGACATCAGCGCCGCCGATCGCAGCTTTCATCACGAAGGCGATCTCGGCTTCTATCCGTGGCTGTATAAACCGACCCTCAGGTACGGTACTGCCGTGTTCGAAGGCCATGTCATCGAACAGGATGCCGCTATCGGGGATGTCGATGTTCAGCGCATATTGCATCGCCTTGGAGGTTAGCCCGATCTTCCAGCCGATGACTGACCGTCCCTGTGCAAGCTTTGCCCGGTAGATGGCATTCTGGATCGCATAGGCATCGTCCATACCCATCTCGGGGAAGCGCTTGGTCAGCAACCCGGTTTGCGTACGGCTGTCTTCAGCGGCCAACAACTCAGCGGCGGCCCTTGCGTGATCGTCCGGCGTCATGCGATTTCGTCCTCCACCGTATTGCGCAAGGTACCAATCGTGTTGACCTCGACTTCGACCACATCACCGGGCTTCAGGAATTGTGGCGGATCAAGCCGCGCTCCGGATCCAGTGGGTGTGCCGGTCACAATGATGTCACCGGGCTGGAGCGTCATGAAGGTAGAGACGTACTCGATCTCTCGCCGTACCGGGTGCATCATTCGCGACAGCACATCGTCCTGGCGAACCTCTCCGTTGACGCGCGTGACGATACGCGCATCATCGAGTAGCGACGCATCGGTAAACGGCACCAACCACGGACCAATGGCTGCAGAGTTGTCCCAGTTCTTGCCTTGCGTGACGTTGAATTTTGCGTGCCGTACCCAATCGCGAATGGTGCCTTCGTTGCAGATGGTCACCGCGGCGATATGGTCATAGGCATCTGCCTGACTGATTCGGCGACCCGCCTTGCCGATGACTATCGCCACCTCGCCTTCGTAGTCCAGTTGCTCGCTTTCCGGTGGACGAATCAATGGACGATCGTGGCCGGTAAACCCCGAGGCAAAGCGGGGGAACAGCGACATGTACTTCGGTTGCTCTGACCCGTCCTTGTACTCGGCATTGCGGTCGGGGAAGTTGACGCCCACACAGAGGATGCGTCGTGCGTTCGGCAACACCATGTCAAAGTCAAAGTCGGTATGTGTTACTGGCGCAGCTTCCGCTGCAGCCGCAATCTCGCCCAACCCATTGTTCTGCACAGCATCCAATAGCGTTGGCCACTGCGGGAAAGCAGCGTTCAACGCGATCATGCCCGCGTCTGTCACGGCACCGTAGTGCTGCTCGCCAGAGGCGGTGTAGGTGGCAAATTTCATGGCTAGGACTCCTCAGCGCCTCGGACAACTACGATAGCGATCATCACGTCTCGATGGTGTCACGGCGCGATGATCGGACTGGCCGTGATTGCCGAGTCCTTCGTGTCCACACCCACAAAGGTCGTGCCGTGCTTGAACCAGCTTTCAGGCGCTGGGGCACCCCACAGTGTCTGACGCTGCGGGTCGGTCAGGTCCCATTTGATCGGCTCAAGATCAGGATCAACCGTTTGATAATCCGAACAGTAGATCTCGATGCGATGACCGTCGGGGTCCAGGATGTAGAGAAAGAAGGCGTTCGAGATGCCATGGCGGCCTGGGCCACGCTCGATGTTGTCGACATGGCCTGTAGTTGCCATCAGGTCCAGTAGATCAATGATGTTCAACGGCGTCGGCACCCAGAACGCAACATGGTGCATACGCGGGCCCGTTCCATTGGTGAAGGCCATGTCGTGCACGCCGCCCTTACGGTGCATCCACGCCGCCCAGAGCTTCTTGCTGTCCTCGTCTTCCGTGTACTCGGTAACGCGGAAACCGAAGTCGGAATAGAACGCAACGGAAGCATCAACGTCGTGACTGAAACAATTGAAGTGATCGATGCGCAGCGGCTTGACGCCACGGTACAGGGCGTACTGTTGATGGATCGGCTCCAGGCGATCCATCTTGTGATAGAACTC
>CALLMF010000057.1 GCA_938006335.1 uncultured Granulosicoccaceae bacterium
ACCTTCCCGGAAAACGAGGACACGGTGCACTGGGTGTACAACCGCACGGATGCTCCCTCGACCGCACTCGTCTGCGACATCGCCAAGGTGCAGTAACAAGAATCGGTGATATCGCAGACGAAGTTAACGGGTCGCAGGCGAGTAGTGGCTACAGTATGTCGCGAACAACCAGCGCGACTGCATGCGCAGTACCCCTCCAAGCCACTTGCGGGCAAGGTATCCGGACATGCGCCACACAGCGAACACGTCTTCCGTTGCAGCGTCGGGCCGTAAGGCGCTTCGGTGATAAACAAGATCGTACGCAGTCGCCTCAAGACAAATGCCCGACTCGCATTGACCACCCGTCCAAATGGTTGATAAGCGTGGCCACCAAGGCTTGACGGCGCGTGGCCAGCGAGAAACGTGACATGCAGGTCAGTTGCGAGCAACGTCAATACATCATCAACCTGACGTGCAGCGCTGCGCACCTCGCCCGCCAATGTCATGCGTATCATGCAGACATGCAGAAACCCGTTGTCGCTGGTGCTCGCGCGGCTCCACACGCAGACACTTCGCGCGCCGAAGGCTCCTCCCGCTTGCCCGAGTGGCAACGGCGCTGGCGTGATCTCCAAACAGCGCGCGCGGATCTCGCTCGGCGGCGCGAAAATGCCACTCTGATCGAATCGGCTTTCCAACGCGTCATCGCCCCACGCGAGCGGAAACTGACCAACGCTCTCGCGCTCTTGACCGCGCGATTGATCCGTGTGGTAGCCGACGGTCAACTCGATTCAGTGCGACACAGCTTGTTGAGTCAATGGATCATCGAGAACCTGGGCTTGTTGGACGAGCATCCCTTCGCCGATACGGCGCGTGTCGATTCGCTCATTGCCCAGTGGCGGTCAGTCATCGCTCCTGGGGCGCTGATGAGTTCAGGTGGCGAGGCCGGCACACAACAACGCCCTGTCATCAATCGACCGCAGGCGACCGCGCACCAACATCATCAGTACACAGCCGATTCCGAGTCTGATGCACCGGACAGCGGCCACAAAGAGTCCGTGAGCAATGAGCGCATGGACATCGACGATCTGGATATGCGTACGCTCATCGCACCCCTGTTCCGACGACTCGCGCAAGCCTTGCATCCGGACCGCGAACCGGATGTGGCCAAACGCATTCTAAAGGAGGAACTCATGCGGCAGGCGCTGGATGCCCGCACTCGCGGTGATGTCGGTGCGTTGCTGGAACTTCACCAACAACACATCGCCGACCCTGCCGATGGTGTCGATGGTGTGGATGGAAAGACGCTGCTACGAGCAATCGCGAAACAGATGGAGGTCGTGCAGCGCGGCCTGCGAGTCCTGCGTTTTGGCAATCCGCTGCTTCAACGCATCATGGAACGCTATGGCCAGGACCCGGCATTGCGTGAGCAGCGTATTCAACGTCACGCTGGTCAACTGGATGATGCAGTGGCTGAACTGACGTCAGTCACCGAGCAGATCGGCTCACCTGGCGGACTCGAAAGCGCACTTCAAAAGCGTAGCGATGCCGAGATGGACAAGCATGTGATCGGCGAGATGACAGGTGCAAACGCCTGACGCAGTGCGTTCAGCTCTGGGCTTGCAGCAGATCAACAATCAAACGTGCGAGGTCGTCGATACTGACCGACACGGCCTCGAAGAAACCGTCATAGTCTCCGCCCCGGCCGCGTTGCAGCAGCTGAAACGGCAGCACCTTCAGCAAGTCCCTGCCGTCACCACTGATCAAGCTGACCTGCCCGGTCAGATCAGCCACACCGCCGGTTTGCGCCAGCAAGCGATCAAACACCACTTCAACGCGTACACCCGGATCAAAACCGCGCGGCAAAGGCTCGGTCAGCACATCGGCATGGGTACGAAGCCGCAGACTCTCGGCGAGCGTTCGCGTCAGTGCCGCTTCCGGTACTTCTGCCCAGTGCGCTGATTCATCGATGATCAGTCGAGCGCCATCCCCACGAATGGTAATCGCGGATTCCTCGACATAGCCTGGGACGCTGATGGTTCGCAGGCCAATGGAGCTTACTCCAACACCTGCAGTATTCGCATCCGTCACAGCAGCCGGTTCAAGCAGGTAGCGCACCGCCGGCGGGCCTGATGAGCACGCGGCAAACAGCATCAGCGCGCATGCGCATACGGCGGTGCGTAGCGCGCCACAAAGCGGTCGTCTCTGACTCATGTGTGCGCTCATCGTCTTCCCGTTAGTACGGCGTTGGGGTTTTTTTCGAGAATTTCGGCAAACCCGGCGATTGAACGCGCGGCCGCTCGCATCTCCCGGACTGCGGCAGATAGCTCGATATAGATTTCCGAGTCGGGTGAAACACCGTCGAGGACATCGTCGGCATTGCGCGATGCAGTAGTCAGGGCTTCCACCAACTCAGGCAATCCCGAGGAGGCAGTCTCTATACCCTGCGTGGTGCGCACCAGAGAGTCCAGCGACTCACCGAGCTTGGCTGGCAGGTTGCTCATTTCCGGAGACGCGACCAGCGCTCGGAAATCAGAGAACAGTCCGGTTGCAGACTCGATCAGCGCAGAAAACGGCAACTCAGCGAGCTTCGACACCAGCTGTTCCACATCCTGGGTGACCGCTTCGATGTTGGACACCGTAGTGGGAATCTCCGGGAATGGCTTGGCCTCGAGATCCATTCTTTCAAGCGGTGCAAACGGCTGATTGACGAGTTTGACGACCAGAGAGCCCGTCAGAAAGTTACCGGTAGCGAGCTGGACACGGAGCCCATTTTCAACGAGTTGATCAAGCCCGTTGATCAGAGCGTCATGGGAAATCGAATCCAAGCCCAGGCGCCGGGGTTGCAGTTGCAATATCGCAATCGCCTCAGGTGTGTCACCCGCTGTATCGGGCATGCTCATTGTCACTTCCGCGACACGCCCCACACGTATGCCGTTGTATTCGATGCTGGCATCGCGTTGCAGCCCCTTGACCGAACCATCGAAGCGGGCAAGAAAACGAAATCGCTCGTCTTCCTCACCCTGGAAGATGCTCTCTCGTGCGGCTTTGCGATTGTCATACAAGCGAAATCGCGCACCGTCGCGCGTCAGCGGCTCAAGACCATCAAGGCGACCGGGATTATCAAAACCCAGCCCGCCGGTAAAGAATGCCGAGATGGACTCAACACGCACGGAGATGCCATCGGCGCCGAAACTACCTTCTAGTCCGGATACGTTGTAGAAGCGCGACTCGGTAAACAGATGCTCGTGATAGGGCGCTTCGATGAAGATATCGAACAGCACCTCGGTCGCATCACTGGAGAGCCTGCGGCGCTCTACCCGCCCCACTTCAAGCTGGCGGAAGAACACGGGCGACCCCACGTAGATATATCCAGCCTCCTCGGACGCCAGTGTCAGTCTGCGACCGGGGGTGCCGCGTGCGGTAAGCGGTGCTTCCTCAAGGCCTTCGAACTCGCGCTCTGCATCGCCTTCCTGCTCATCCCAGTCCACCCCGATATACGACCCTGACAGCAGCGTCGACAGGCCCGAGATCTCGGTGGTGTTGACGCGGGCATTGACGATCCAGAACCGCGCATCGGTGTCGATGAAGTCTGCAACCAGCGGATCGAGCCGCGCCTCGATGATGACGGATGCAAGATCGTCGGAGAGGCGTACCGCCTCGACGGTACCGACATCCACATCGTTGCGGCGAATACGAGTTTCGCCAGCGATTACACCGCCGGCCTTGTCAAACTTGATGCGCACCAGGGGGCCACGCTCGACGAAGCTTTGCCACAGTATGAAGATCGCGAAGGCGATCGCCGCGATGGGTAGCAACCAGACCAACGACACCCGCTGCATCAGCGGTTGGCGCGCCTGTCGTCTCGGCTCAGCCGGACCTTGGCCTGACATCGTCGTATTTATCCCAGAAAAGGCGAGTATCGAGCGAATTCGCCGCAAGCATGGTGAACAGAACCGACACTGCAAAAGCATCGATTCCTATACCCGGCACCACCGTCATGAAGGTGCCAAGCTGAATGAGCGCCGTCAAGATGGCAATGACAAAGACATCGATCATCGACCAACGCCCGATCAGCTCGGTAAAGTGATGGAGGCGATGACTCGTGGCGGTAGACATGGAAAAAGAGAACTGCAGAGTCGATGCCAGCATCGCGATTATCACGAACTTGAGTAACGGGATACACACGCTGGCCACGAAGATGATCAGCGCAATCGCGGAGCTTCCGTCTTCAACCAGCGTCCACACTCCGCCCAGGATCGTATTGCTGGTTCGCTCGGACAACGAGCGGGTGAACATGACCGGCTGCGTCATGGCGGGGATGTACGCGCACACGCCGACGAACAGAAAGGCCCAGGTGCGCTGCAGACTGAACGGCACGCGTTGATGCACACGCTTGCCGCAGCGACGGCAGGCGACTGCGGCACGCTTGTGCAAGACCCCACAGGCTGGGCAGCGTGCAAGACCAGCGCGCTGAGCAGTCAACATGGGTGTAGCGGACGCCTGCTGACTCATCGAGGCTGCATCGCCTCCCAGACGGTGTCCCTGCACAACACCGATTCGGTGTAGACCGACAGGGCAATGGCGCCGAGCAATGCCCAGAAGGCGAGCCCGACGTCCAGACGCGCCATCGTGCTGATCTTGACCAGAGATGTTGCTGCACCGACCAGAAAGATATCGATCATCGCCCACGGACCCAGGGCCTCTGCCCAGCGAAAGGCACGCCGATGTGTAGCACCGATAAACAATCCCAGGCGCAGCGACAGCAAGGCATAGGCAAGCAGTGCAAACCGAGCGAGTGGCAACGCGACAAGAAACATCATGGCGCTCACTCCCAGCCACACGAACCCCTCACGCCATAGCTCTATCGAGGCATCAAGGATGGAAATATGGCTCTCGATCCCCGCACGTGACAACCCGAGAAACGGCAGACACAAGGCCATCACCATCAACACCAGCACCGCGAGGGTGGCGGCGATCGCTCGGTCCACGGTATTGGGCTTACGCGTTTGCAGCACGTTATCGCAACGCTGACACGTAGTGGCTTCCCCGAACTCGAGGTCCACCTTGTTGTACAGGGCGTCGCAACTGCGACACGCCACAAGATCGTCCAGCGCGACGCGATTACCTGCATTGATCGAGGCCATGATGTCGACTGTCAGACGGCGCGTAGATCAGTCCGACGGAGCCAGGCCAACCCGCGTGGGCAGCTCGATCGGTTGTGACGACACACCATTGGCATGCACCTGCAGCACCAGCGATGAGTCTCCAGCCTGCTGCTGAGAACTGTATTCCAGTTGATAGACACCGCGAACGCCACTGGTGAGATGTTCAAACGCATGCTTGACGGTATCGGTGGAATAGCTCGGATAGTGGGCCCCATTACCCGCTGCTGCCAGCAGGTTCAAGGCGTCGATATCGATGTTGCTGCCAAGGCTGACAAAATGCGCCTCGAAGCGCTGCCCCAACAACTCCCGTCGGGCGGTCCCTACGTTGGCCAATCGATCGGCCACGTAGTCCAG
Organism: uncultured Granulosicoccaceae bacterium; assembly: GCA_938006335.1. Taxonomy (GTDB): domain Bacteria; phylum Pseudomonadota; class Gammaproteobacteria; order Granulosicoccales; family Granulosicoccaceae; genus Granulosicoccus. Next base: position 5,499 of record CALLMF010000057.1, read on the forward strand.
CACCTGCCCGTGTGACAGGAATGCCGGATAGAAGTTGCGACTGGCGAGGTCCCTGCCGTCAGTGAATCCGATCAGAACAACATCACCCGGGGTCGACTCGATATCGTCCAGTGCAGTGTCCACCGCCCGGTACAGCGCAGTGCCGGAGTCTGTCAGCTCATCAAACGCCAGATCACGCAGACTGTCGATTTCGAACACGTCACTGGCAAACACGCGAAGATCGAAAGCCGCGACAGGGGCCAGCGCCAACAGCGTGCGTGATACCGCGTCGAGCAGTTCATCGGCGGCACCCGCGAGCGTGATGCTCGATGACACGTCCATGACCAGGAACACCGTGATCGGTTGTTCGACATAGGCGGCACGTACCGGAGACTCGGGATCGTTGTAGCCATCCTCCACCGCGATGAAGTGTTGGGAGGTGGCAAAGTCCAATCCGGTTACCGATACCCAGCTGTCACTGCTCGATTCCGCATTCTCATCGGTGATGCCGTCCAGTTCGGCCTCGACCCTCACGGAAAAACGGTGCATGCGTCGACCGTCTTCAACGGCGGATGTATAGCTGCCAGGCTCCAGCGACGCCCGCAGATTGAGAATCCGGTCCAGGTCCGTGTCTTCTGCTCGAAGCACGGCAGGAAGATTGACGGTTGCGTAGGTCGGGGCATCGGTTACGCGCCCTGCCTCGATGTTGTCGAGACCCACCTGAATTTCGGCCACATCAGTGTCGGCTGGAACCACGACATCGATCTCGCCCTCGACTGTCTCGTCGTCATCGCTGGCCTCGATGCGCTGGCGAGAGACCACGGTTCGGCTACCGTCAGCGCCAAGTACGGCGACAAACACGACGGAATTTCGCGTCAGAACCTCGCGGCCCGCCTGATCCAGCGTCCAATCGATGACGATATCCGCTTCCTTGGCGTCACCCGAGGTGCCGACAAGACGGCTGGATACCCTGATCAGAGGAGGGGCAGAGCTGCTCTCGGTAAGGTCAACCGTGCCATCTTCCAGCAGCACCGCATCCGACTGAGCGGGAGTGCGAACATCACCGCCCCCGCACGCCCATAGACAGGTCAGACAGAACGCTGCGGTCGCGGCTCCACGTAACCAGCGCACGAGCACGAGATCTGGAGTGATGATTGATGGAGCTGACGAGCCTGCCATGCCCTGCCTCCGAATGCCGGACAACCGCGAATGCGGCCGTACTGAAGCAAATATTCAGCAAGATCTGTACACACGCGACACCAGTGACGCCGAAATATTGACGACACCCCTCCCGACTCGTCCCCTTGACGGCTTCCGGGAGAGGTATCGACTGCCCGGATCAGCCGTAGATGATCGGAGCACCCAGATGGGTGTGGATGGCGTTTGCCTGCTGCTCCGACACGTTCAGCGCCTTGCGCAACGAGTCCAGGTACCGCGCTTCGGCAGGCTGATCCAACTCGATGCCCATCAGCGACATCATGTACACCTGTTGCTCGGCACCGGCAGGCACTGACTTGGCGAAGGCTTCCACGTCAAGCGGTGCCTTCATCTCGGCGAGTACGAACTCGCGCTCCTCATCAGACACTTCGTCGCCAAGCTGCCCAACGATCTTCTGCTGTTCCGCCTGATCGATGTTGCCATCGGACTTGGCCGCGTTGATCATCGCGGTGATGAACAGCTTTGCCATGGCTTCCTGCGCATTGTCAGGCTCCGGAACCGGCTCCTCGCGCAGCGAACGGTTCAACAGGTCACCGAGGCTTCCTGATGTCGGCGCTCCCCCTGGACCATTGGCCAATGCTGGCGCACCGGCGCCACCAGAGATCTGCTCGAGCAAGCCGCCGAGACCGCCCGCTAGCGAGCCGCCACCGGAAGAGGCTGACGCCCCACCGCCCAGCAAGGACCCAAGGCCACCGGATTGACCCGTGTTTGGTGTCGCCTCACCGGCGTGGCCGAGACCGCTGTTGCCGCCTTGACCGCCCAACAATCCGCCGAGGACGCCGCCGAGGCCACCACCGGCACCGGCGCTTGCGCCACCACCTGCCTTGTTTCTTACAACGCTACTGACGCCCTTGGCCAAGGCAACGCCAAGTGCAACTCTTCCAAGTGTTCCTACGAGGCTCACTGGTATCTCTCCTGAATGTGCTGATCGCCCGAATGGCGATTACTGACAGTGTACCGCGCTCCAGACGAGCACTGTGATGCGGCTCACAGGCCATTGCAACAGGGCCGTCGCATGATCACGCGGTAATCGAATCGGGCACCAGTGCTGGCGCCCCGCCGCCGATACCGCATTTATCGCGACGATTCTGTCGCCACCACATCGTTGTACTGATCCATGAAAACCACTGCCATCCGCTACTCCTTGATCGCCGCACTGCTGACCATGGGAGCCTGCTCGACAACACCGTCTACCGAAGAGGTACTGGCTTCGAAACGCGTGCAAAGCGCGCCGTTTGAGCTCGTGACAACCGAACGCGGACAGCTGTTGACACTCACGGATGTACTGTTTGACAGTGGTCAGGCAGAGCTACGACCCGAAGCTGACGGCATCATCGCGAAGGCAGCCAGCTACATCGAGAACAACAACAGCCGGATTGCCATCATCGAAGGCCACACCGACCGCACCGGCACGGCGGCCTACAACGTGGCGCTGTCAGAGGCGCGGGCCGAGAGTGTAAGAGAGGCGTTGATTGCCAAGGGCGTCGCGGCACATCGGCTCGAAACCAAGGGCTACGGCGAAACGCGTCCGGTTGCCACGAACGTCACCGCTGATGGGCGGCAGCAGAATCGTCGTGTGGAGATCCTGTTCACCTCAGCGGATGCTTCAGGCACGTTCACGTTGCTTTGAGAACTCGAATTCCAGACGCAAAAAAGGCCACTCCGAAGAGTGGCCTTTCCTGTACTGATAAAACCCGGCGGTGACCTACTTTCACATGGGGAAGCCCCACACTATCATCGGCGCTGAATGGTTTCACTTCCGAGTTCGAGATGGGATCGGGTGGGACCCAAACGCTGTGGCCGCCGGGATAACTGGTTGAATCGACAACCCCGAACAGGCGGCAGTAGATCCGAATTTGAAGAGTCCCTCGCGCCATTGATAATAAATGGTTCGAGTAAATAGCTTTCAATCGTTACACCCGCCCTTTAATAGAGCGGAACACCGTATAGCGAGCTTCGTTAGAAACTGCTCGGGTGTTATATGGTCAAGCCTCACGGGCAATTAGTACTGGTTAGCTTCACACATTACTGTGCTTCCACACCCAGCCTATCAACCTTGTAGTCTTCAAGGGCCCTTCAGGGAGCTCAAGGCTCCAGTGAGAATTCATCTTGGGAGGGGCTTCACGCTTAGATGCTTTCAGCGTTTATCCTGTCCGAACGTAGCTACCCGGCAGTGCCACTGGCGT
>CALLMF010000058.1 GCA_938006335.1 uncultured Granulosicoccaceae bacterium
CAGCCGAGCGGCGCTAGTTCTGAACGCCTCCGGCGTCGCGACGCTCGACATTGGCGACAACCCCGGCACGCTCTCCCGTTTTCAGTTCTGGCAGAAAGGGATCGCGAACATCGCCTGATTTTGTCTCATTGAGGTTAACTCCGGCCGAACGAGGTACGAAAGATGTCATCACTGGAGCGAAGGAAGAGTTCAACAATGCTCAGTCCGAGACCTCAACAGGCCAGACAGCTTCAACTGATCGCCCGTCAAATTTCCAAGCCAGCTCAAGCAGTGGAGGTGGCTGGAATGATGGAGACGGTTGGAGCGGGGATGACTCCAGCAGCGGCGCCGGGCAGAATAGCAACTCGGATACCGACGGTATCGGACCATGGATGCACGTTCAATTAGAGTGAGGAGCGATGGAGTTCGAGTTCATTGACGTTGTCTTGTCGGCAGTTGTAGCTGGCTTTTTTGGCTGGATGGCTTACTCATCAAGTCGAAATGCCAAGAATCGTCCCCCTTTCGACAAGCTTGTCAAACGTCTGATTCGTCACCAGCAGGAATCTGCTCGAAGAATGCCATGGGAGCATGCAGCTGTCGCCACGTCATACGGCCTGACGTGGTTCGCTTACTTCACGTTCAATGCAGCCGCGAATCTGTCGTACAGCTCTTTCTGCCTGAGACTCGTGGGAACGGTCGCAGCGGCAGTGGTGACCTATCTGCTCGTTCGCGCGGTGGTGCGACCGGTGTTCCGGTACATATATAACCGCCCGAAGCATACTCCGCACTGAGCGAATACTTGTCATGTCAGAACTCGCAAGTGTGATAATCAAAGGAATCGCGGCGTTTTTGGTTGCTCGAATTGCGTACTCCCGCATCAGAAACAACCCGAAATATCATTCCTACGCCTAGCTGACAAAACGGATACGTGAAGACCGACGCAGACGCACCCGAATGGAGCCTTGGGAGCATGCTGCAGCCGCAACGTCAATCGGTATCACATTCTTCCTGGCAATGCTGATTCTTCAATATCTGGACGAGACTACCCCCCGTATTGCCTGAAATTGGTTGGCTTTCTTGCGGGCATCGCCGTGCTGAATTGGCTAGTTCCAATCCTTGTGCGCCCGGTGTTCCGGCACTCCCACAACCGCCCAAACCAAACCCCCTGACCCCCTGCCCTACCGCCCGAACACCACGTCCCGCCACCCAGGCGCCACCAGCGCACCATCGGTCAACGCGATGTGCCCATCCACGTCAGCCTGCCGCAACGTCGCCAGCGCCTTCGGCCGAACGACGTACGACGTACGACGTACGACGTACGAAAGATGTCATCACTGGAGCAAAGCTCATCCAGTGGCTCGAGCAACAGGTCGTCACGTTCCGACGACGTCCCGGCTGGAATTTTCCCGTTGCGCACTCACATGCGACGTGTTCCACAAATCCGTATCAGACAACGGGCGCATTACCCTAAACCCATACAAACCGTAATGATACGCTTGATCCAAAGCGAGCAATAAACCCCGCGCTTGCATTATCGGCTCCCGTTCTGCTTATGCAGACGCGTATGCAAAGCCATGCTCTCGGATTAAAGCGAAATGACTTGTACTTCTATAAATCGTCTCATTGCTTCAACGCACAGTATTCGTCCACGACACTTGCCGTTGGCTACGTTGCTGCTAAGCACGCTTGTTCTGGCTGCGTGTTCTGGCTCCGGGTCTTCGCCTGACAGTTCGCAGGATGCGACATCTGGAAGCACGCCTGGTGTAGAGGTGCCTACCGCGCCGTTAGACGACGACACTGCAGGCGACACCGCCGGCGGAAACCAAGAGCAAGAAACCGACGCAGAGCAAGACACCAGCGAAGAGCAAGGTACGGCCACGCCATCCGATGACTCCGGCGAGGCAGCGGAATCGCTACCTGACACAACCGAAGAGGTTACGGAGATAACGTCAGAAACTAGCGTTATCTTCGACATCATTGTTCCTGACTACGTATCCAATGCGCTGCAGGTTGAATTGCGCTGGGGCGATACGGCGTTCAACGCAGCCTGGCTTGTCGATGAGACCTGGAGAGCCACGAGAGTCTTCCCCGTCGACACGGAAAACCGCTTGAGCGTGACGTTTTCCGATGGTAACGGCGCGCTCGTTCTGGGAACCTACGAGACAGATTTCAAGACCGGAACAAGTCCAACACAAACGCTTGAGATTTATCCAGATCAGTTTGAAACCGCTCAGTACGATGCAGACGGCGATGGTTTCAACAACCTGGAAGAATCCCTGTCTGGAACGGATCCTCTAACATTCACTGAACCCGTCTTGCCGCCCTCTGATCTGGTCGATGTATATTTTGGCGTAAAGGTGCTACCTGTCACGTCTGATTCCCTGCAGGTGAAGATCATGTGGGGTGATCATGAAATTCTCGCCACGTGGATCGGAGATGAGTCCTGGACCGCTGTTGCAGCGTTACCAAAGGATACGCTGCAACCGCTAACCGTTCTATTTTCCTCTGGCAATGGCCAAATCCCACTTGCCGACTTTTCCACCACGTATCGTACTGGGAGCAACAGCGCGGAAAACATCGAGTACGTAGCTCAGCGGTTTAACTACTACCAGTTTGATGACGACCTCGATGGCGTGAGTAACTACAGCGAAGTACGCGCGGCTACCGATCCACTGGTCGCCGACTCCGCAGTACCAGTGACATTTACGTCTGTCGCAAACTCGTTTGTCGAGCAAGACTGTACGCGATGCCATTCTGACTGGACAAATCCCGACGCTCTGTTTACTGATCTGATGACTCGGGTATCGAGCCGGGGAATCAAATTCGTTACACCGTACATCGTAGAGGAGAGCTCTATCGTGGCTGAGCTTGAAGGCTCTCTTCGAAACCTGGGTGGCCCTCAAATGACCGAGCTCATGAGAGCGTGGATAAGATCAGGTGCGTTTCAAGACTAATGAGTGCGCCAGTAGCGCCCCGATCTGAGAGCTACCGCCCGAACACCACTTCCCGCCACCCCGGTGCTACCAGCGCACCATCGGTCAGTACGATGTGCTCGTCCGCGTCTGCTTGCCGTAACGCTGCTAGCGCCTCCGGCGAACTCCGGCCGAACGATGTACGAAAGATGTCATCACTGGAGCGAAGCTCATCCAGTGGCCCGAGCAAGGCGCGATTGGTGCCGACCAGCACTGTCGTGTAACGTGCGGTCGCGGCATAGTCTTCTATCCACTCCTGCATCGCCGGGAACTGCGGCCGCATCGCATAAGCCGTATCGGCAATCACCACGACCACGCGCGGGTTCATGCTCATCCACGCATGCGTGCCTGCCCAGCCGACTACGTGCAGCAGCGCAAACACCGAGAATATCTTCAGCCACTTCACCGGAGCGATTCCGCGCTACATCTCTGCGTTGAGTAAATTGCCGATGCGGTAGGACGCGCTGTCGGTGCTGGACTCCACATAGGCTCCCTCGGCCAGCCGTGTCAGGTTCTTGAGCTCATCGTTCTGCACTTCGTAGGCGATGGCATGCACCGGAATGCCGGAGAACGACAGCATCTTCTCGACCTTGTCGTAGCCCATGCCCTGGTTACGCTCACCGTCGGAGAGTACGAAGATTACCGCCTTGTGATCCGGGTTGGTCTCGAGGAATCGGTACAGCAAACGCGCCGCAACCAATACGGCATCGTTGGTTGCCGTGCGCCCACCGGCAACCAGCCGCTCGGCAGCCCCGATGAACAACGACTTTTGCTGCACATCAAATTCACGCACATCCAGCTCTACATTGGCACTGTCGCTGTAGCTCACAAGACCAATCGCATTCCCCGCACTGATCAGATCGGACGATTCGACGAGGGCCTTTTTGAGGTTCTTGAGTCGTGAGCCATCCATGGATCCGGAGACATCGGCAACGAACACCGCGGCGATCGGGCGACCACCGGACTTCTTCTCCTTCCAGAGCGTTTGTGCGCGCGCGATGATGCTGCCATCGTCGATGCTCCACGCGGAGTCGTAGTCACGGTCCACACCGAAGCCGAAACGTTGTACCGCAGATTGCTGCCGCGTGACAAAGTCCGCAAAGGCCTGCAGCACTTCGCGCTCGTCGGCATCCGCTTCACGGGTGGCGTACAAGGGACTGTCGTGTCGTACACCGAACGGCACGAAGGCATAGTCGGACATGCCGGTGACGTTCTCCCAGCTCTGCCGCTCCATGACCATGGCATCGAGCACACCACTACCCTGCGCGGCATCGCGCATCTGCAGGGTGGTTTGCGCGACAAACGGCACACCCGCCTGAAACGCTTCAAACGCACTCGCCACATCCGGTGACAGCATCACGCTCTCGTCGCCGTCGGCAAAGGCATCGAGGATGGTCAGCAGGAAGTTCAGTCCGGTACTGGACTGGTAGGGGTTGGTGTAACCCATCGCAAACTTGCCGTCAGTCACCACGTTCAAGAGCTTGGCAACATCCAGCGCACCGCCACTGGTGATCTCGTCCCTCCGGGATTTACGCACCACCACCCCTGCCGTGTTCGGTGCGGTGACCTCGGCCAACACATCGAGTTCGACGCCGTCGGCCATCAGCATGTCGCCCCACAAGGTGTTACTCGGAGAGAACGCATCCGGCACATAGCGGCCCGAGAGAATGAACTGCGCACCGAGGCCCGAGGCAATACGACGGATGGCCACCGCCGCACGTTTACCGTTGCTCAGTGTCACGCCTTCGTTGTTGAAGGCATTGGCGAGTTCGATATAGAAACCATCCCTGCCCTGCCCGGCCTTCTCGGACGAGGTAAAGATCTCCACCGATTCCACGCGCGAGGAATCCTGTGGCCCGGTCACTATCGGGTACTCCGACAGCTCCGGCAACATCGACAGCAGATTGGTCCTGGTCAGACTGATGTTGGCGCGATACTGGTTTTCGCGATAGCTTGGTTGAATGTCGTTATCAACCGTATCGACAATGACTGCGCGGGCTGTTTCCGGACTGTCGACCGTGGGGCCGCAGCCTGCCAGCACAAGGCTTGCACACACCAGTGCGATGGCGGTCAGTGGTCTACGTGCAATCAGTTGCATGTTCATTCCCTCACGGTAACAGGGCGCGTCAGCGGCCGGTTCTGTTGGCAATTTCGGCAAGGCTGGTGAGCCTTGCCAGCGTGTCAAGGCGTTCGAACTGGCTCAGGCTGGGGATGTTGGCGACTTCCACCGCTGTGTCTGTCAGCGCCCCAAACAGTTCCCGGTTTTCATTGAAGACATCATCAAGGCGCTGTTGCTGGGCGGCACGCTGAGCGTCGCGGTGTTCCCGACGTGGGTCATCGTCATCCTCATGCGCCTGATGCGACAACGACCCAAGGCTATGTACCGTGGCAACGGCGTCTGTCAGGTTCTGCAGCGCCTGCTTCTGTACACGTCGCGCGGTTGACAGATACTCCAGCGGCGCTTTCTTCTTGCCGACAAAACGGGTGCGTACCACCGCGTGATAGTCCTCGAGAATACCGGTGAGGGTATCGGCCTGACGTGCACCGTCATCGATACCCAGTGCGGCAAGCTCCCCTCTGACATCGGCCAGGCGCGCAATCATCTCGTCGTGCTCGATGGACTCACGCTGCTCCAGCCATTGCAGCTCGTCCGACAGCGTCTTGCCGGTGAGGCGATGCATAAGTGGCACGCTAAGCGTGGCAACCACCGCGAGCATCCCATAGCCAAGTAACGGCACCCAGCTCACGCCAAACCACCACACCCAGACCACCAACAACAGTACAGACGCGCCCCCCGCTGCCACCGTCGCATTGCGCACACCACTGCCCAGCCCATCGAATATCACGACAGGCGCTCCAGCAGCTTGCGCATCGCCATGACTTCCTGACGCAACTCGGTGAGCTCCGCCCGCGTGAGCTCGTGTTGATCGTCCACGTGCTGATTGGTCTCCGAATTTGCTTCCGATTGAGTGGCGTCGATGATCACCGCAATGAAGAGATTGAGCATCGTGAAACTCGTGATCAATATGAACAGCACGAAGAAGATCCACGCAAACGGATGCGCCTCGATAACCGGACGGGCAATACCCATCGACCAGCTTTCCAGCGTCATCACCTGAAACAAGGTGTACGCGCTCTCACCCAAGGTGCCAAACCAGGCCGGGAAGCCGTCGCCGAACAGCCCTGTAGCGATGACCGCCGCCACATAGAAGATCAGCGCCATCAACATCACGACCGAGCCCAAGCCCGGTATCGCACTGACAAGTCCTCCCACCACGCGACGCATTGATGGCATCAGCGTGAGAATCCGCAACACGCGCAGTACGCGCAAGGTACGCAGCACAGCGAACGGACCACTTGCAGGGATAAGCGCGATCGCGACAACCGCAAAGTCGAACAAGCTCCAGGCATCGCGGAAGAATCGCGTGCCATGAGCCGCAATCCTGAGTGCGATCTCCACCACGAAGACCATCAGTATCAGCGTGTCGGCCAGCTTGAGCGCCGTACCGAAGCGCTCCATCACGCTCGGAAAGGTTTCCAGCCCGAGGATCAATGCGTTGAGCAGTATCAGCCCGATCAGCCAGGCTTCGACACGCGGTTGGCCAAGCGTTCTTCCGAGACGCTGTCGCCACGGTGCGCGACGGTCAACCACGCCATCGGCGGAGTCGGGAAGAATAATGGGAGAGCGTGGGTCGGCAGGCACGGCGGGCAATCAGGAGCAGACGCGGGCGACGGCTTAGTATGACGGCAATCAGCGTACTCGCGTGGGTTGGCGCCGCCGGATCTCGGCTTCGCCGAGCGTACGCAGGGTCTCGATGTTGCGCTCGGGAATACCCTCGGCATCCGGGTGATGCGCCACCGCCGCACTGACCGCGTCTTCGAGCAACAGATGCAGCAAGGGCACCGGTGAGCGGTTGCTCCAGTTGGCGGGATCGTCCGGCGGCGCGTCGGCAAAGACGTAGTCAGGATGAAAGCTTGCGATCTGGACACGCCCGGCATAACCGAGCGACTCCGACAGGTCCTCGGCCATCGCCACCAGATCCAGATAGTCATCAAAGCGCTCGGCGATGCTGGCCGAGCCGTCCGGGGCACAGACAAGGATCACCGTGGTCGCACCCGTGGTCGCATCCTGCCCGGCAACATGCGCAAGCTCTGCCGCCACACAGGTGAGTACCGATTCCAGATCCCCCGGTGCGAGCACGGTATGCAGCGCACCCGCCTCTACCGACCGATGGGCAAAGGGGCAGAGATCCAGCCCGATCACGATGTCACGGATCCAGTCTCGCACCCACTCGTCAAGTGAGGCGTCCAGCTCTGCCGAAGGCGAGACGGGCGGCAGCTCGGGCGGGCTCATCCGATATACTGCCGGCGCGCTGGCGCACCGCTGAAGCGCTCTACCCACCCTGTCATCTGTACTCCATGAATCCGGACCTCGACCGGCTGCAACCCTACCCGTTCGAGCGACTGCGTGCGCTGTTGTCTGGCATAGAAGCGGCCAGCCTGCCCGCCATCTCGCTCTCGATCGGTGAGCCGACACGTGCCGCCCCGGCAGCCGCACTGGATGCGTTGCGTGCCGAGCTCGATTCGGTCGAGAACTATCCCGGCACGCGAGGCCCAGACGCGCTGCGCGACAGCATCGCGCAGTGGCTCAGTCATCGTTTTGGCGTGAGTGATCCCGAGGCGATGGCCGCACGCCACATCCTTCCCCTGAACGGCACGCGCGAAGGCCTGTTTGCAATCGCGCAGTGCCTGCTCGACAGGACTGCGAACGCCAATCAGGTGTTGATGCCCAATCCGTTCTATCAGATCTACGAAGGTGCCGCATTGATGGCAGGCTGCAAGCCCGAGCTCTACGCGATCGACGAGAACGCCGACGCTAATCTGGAGTGCATCAGCGATGCAAGCTGGGACGCCTGCCAGATGATCTATGTGTGCACGCCCGGCAACCCGACCGGGGCCGTGCTGTCCGAAGCCGCGCTCAAGACGCTGATAGAAAAGGCACACAAGCACGACTTCGTGATCGTGAGTGACGAGTGCTACAGCGAGATCTACCGCGAATCCGCGGGCGCACCTCCGGGCTTGTTGCAAGCTTCCGAAAACATGGGCAACACGCGCCACGCGCGGTGCCTCGCCTTTCATAGTCTGTCCAAGCGCTCGAACCTGCCGGGTCTGCGCTCGGGCTTTGTCGCAGGCGACGACGCCTTGCTGGAACGCTTTCTCGCCTACCGTACTTACCACGGCTGTTCGATGTCGGGCTTTGCCGCAGCCGCAAGCATCGCCGCCTGGTCCGACGAAGACCATGTTGCCGAGAACCGCAAGGCCTACGACCAGAGCTACGCGGCGGTGATCGAAAGACTCTCCCCGGTGCTCGATGTTCACACACCAGCGGCGGGCTTCTATCTCTGGCCGCAGCTACCCGTCAGCGACGAGACCTTCGTGCAGCGCCTGCTTGCCGAACAGAACGTACGTGCCGTGCCTGGCACCTACCTCGCCCGCAATCAGGATGGCGGCAACCCGGGTAGTTCACGCATTCGCCTGGCACTGGTCGCCCCGCCTGCCCAGTGCGCGGAAGCCGCCGACCGCATCGCGCAGGCACTGCAACACGCCACCTGACCTCACTACCCACTCTCTTTCAACAGAACCCGACACATGAGCGATCTCGAATCCACCATCAACGACGCATGGGAAGCCCGCGCCGACTTGTCCCCCAAGGACGCTGCCGGCGATGTCGGCCAGGCCGTGGAATCCGCCATCGCACTGCTGGACTCGGGCGAAGCTCGCGTTGCCGAGCCACGCGGTGTCGGCGACTGGCACGTCAATCAGTGGCTCAAGAAGGCGGTGCTGCTGTCGTTCCGCTTGCGCGACAACGCCGTGATCGACGCGGGAGCCGACACCCGCTACTTCGACAAGGTGCCGGGCAAGTTCACCGACATGAGTGCCAACGACTTCCAGGCGAGCGGTGTGCGTGTGGTTCCGCCCGCAATGGCACGCAAGGGCAGCTTCATCGGCCAGAACACCGTCTTGATGCCGAGCTACGTGAACATCGGTGCCTATGTGGATTCCGGCACCATGGTGGATACCTGGGCAACCGTCGGTTCCTGCGCCCAGATCGGCAAGAACGTGCATCTGTCCGGCGGTGTCGGCATCGGTGGCGTACTCGAACCCCTGCAGGCGGGGCCCACCATCATCGAGGACAACTGCTTCATTGGTGCACGTTCGGAAGTGGTTGAAGGCGTGATCGTCGAGGAAGGCAGCGTGGTGTCGATGGGCGTGTACATCGGCCAGAGCACGCGCATCTACGACCGCGAAAAGGACGAGGTCAGCTACGGTCGCATCCCCGCAGGGTCTGTCGTGGTGTCCGGCAACCTGCCATCGTCTGATGGCAAGTACAGCTTGTACTGCGCCGTCATCGTCAAGCGCGTTGACGCCAAGACCCGCGCCAAGGTCGGTATCAACGAGCTGCTGCGCGTGGTCGACTGATGGCGATCGTCGTCTACGGTATCCCCAACTGCGACACGGTCAAGAAGGCACGTCGCTGGCTGCAGGACAACAACGTTGAGTACCGCTTTCACGACTACAAGAAAGCCGGCATCGAGGTCGACCACCTGGCCCGTTGGGCCAGCGAGGTCGACTGGGAGACCCTGCTCAACCGACGTGGTACCACCTGGCGCAAGCTCGATGAAGCCACCCGCGACGGCGTGGACAAGACGCATGCGCTTGCACTGATGGCCGAACACACGAGTCTGATCAAGCGCCCGGTCGTGGAGACCGGCGAGGGTCTTCTGGTGGGGTTCGATACCTCTCAATGGACTGAGCGCCTGGCTTGAGCATTGGGGCTGAATGAGCCGTCACAGGCACAGGTCATTGGTGTCACAGCTTGTATTTTGACCGGGGAGAAAACGTTTTTTCAGGCGATAATGCGCCAATTGTCCGACACGGATCGGACTCAGTGGAGATAGACATGAGGCAATTCGCACCCGTCGGAGCCGACCAGGCAAAACGCAGCACACTCAAGCGATTGGGTCTGCTTGCGGCATCAACCAGTCTGGTCGGCGCCACCCATCTTGAGGCCGCCAATGACACCGGACTGCAGGTACCGATGCTGGACGTGCAAACACGCCTGTCGTCAGCAACCAACGACCTGGAAATCGTGATCACCAACATCGGCAACGCCGACGCTGATATCCGTCGACTACTGCCTCACGAGGCCAGCACGCGACGCGGACGCTTCGACTTCACGTCCGTCACCGATGAGCGTGGCGCACTGAAGCTTGCCGTTGGCGAGCACGTCAGCGTGCCGATGCATCATCACCCGGTCGTGCTGGATGGCTCGGACGTAACGGTCAGGATTGCATCGCTCACCGACACACTGCGACGCAGCATGTCGGCAGAGCTTGCCAATGGCGAACGCGCGCCGATGCGCATCCGCGGACTCACGCCACTGGCCTGAGCCCGCGAGTCCTGAGCGAGTTCACCCGAGAGAGCTGACCCGGCGTCAGCTCGCCTCGCGCAAGGTGTGCTGATCTGCCCCCACAGGCAGGTCAGCCGCGATACGCTCGGCCACCAGTTCCGCAGTCGCTGCAGACAGCGTCCACCCGAGGTGTCCGTGCCCGGTGTTGTAGAACACACCCGAACGGGAACCGGCACCGACGCGCGGTAGCATGCTCGGCATCATGGGGCGCAGACCTGCCCACGGAATCACGTGCTCGGTGTCGATGTCCGGAAACAGCCGGCGACACCAGGCCACCAACGGCGCAACGCGGTCGTTGCGGATGTCTCGATTCTCCCCGTTGAACTCGGCGGTACCGGCAATACGAAAGCGGTCCTTGCCGAGACGACTGGTCACGATCTTGGCATCGTCATCGAGCAGGCTGACCCACGGGGCCGCGGCTTGACTGGTCTCATCGTGCAGCGGGATGGTGATCGAGTATCCCTTGACCGGGTAGATGTTCACCCGGTCGCCCAGTTGCGCTGCGAGACGGCGGCTGTGCATACCCGCACACATGACCACGCCATCATGACGGGTGATCTCATCCACTCGCGCCGTGTTCTGATCACGCACCACCGAGAGATGACCACTACCCGCACTGCCGTGATGCACGGCGACACCCTCGGCATCATGACTGACCTGACTCACCTCAGTGTCATAACGAAACGTCACGCCGCGTCGCTCGCAGGCAGCGGCAAGACCCCGGGTGTACTTGTGAATGTCGCCCGTGGCATCCGACGGCGTGAAGTAGCCGCCGACAAAATCCCCCGTCAGTGCGGGCTCGATGTCACGCATGGCCTCGGGTGACACCTTATCGCGTTGCAGGCCACCGGCGGCGAGCATGCGGTTGACGCGAGTGGCATGATCAAGCCCCTTCTGATCGGCATAGATGTGCAGGATGCCTCGCGTTTCGAGATCGAAGTCGATGGACTCTTGCTCAGCCCAGGCAAACAGGTGCTCACGCGCGGCGAGCGCAAGACGAACGGTTTCTATGGTGTTGGCTTCGTAGCGTGGGATGTTGCCGCAGAACTCGGCCATCCACGAGAGCTTGTGCCAGTCCGGCTTGGGGTTGACGAGCAGCGGTGCGTCCTTGCGAAACATCCACTTGATGCCCTTGAGCACCGTGGAGAGCTGTGTCCAGGTCTCGGCATTGGATACCGACAGCTGGCCACCATTGGCAAAGGACGTCTGCATCGCAGCGTAACGCTCGCGGTCGTAGACGGTGACGTCGTAACCGCGCCTGGACAGTGCGTAGGCTGTGGTAACACCGGTGATTCCGGCGCCGATAACGGCAATCGAGGGCATGGAAGTTCTCCTGACAGAGTGACAAGACCTGAGCACCGCGTGCGGTACTCACCAGCCCCATCTGTCCTCGGCGCCTGAGAGTGCTACCGGAAACTCCGGCTACCCCTTCGGCGGGCTGACGCTGCATGGCATCAGCCGCTCTCCAGATGTCCCTGTCAATCGCGCGGTCCGGGTGCCTGAGAGTTTCCTGGGTGTTGCTCCTTCGGCGCCGGCACCCGCCTGCCCCTCGAGGGCATGCGCTACCGGACTCTCCCGCGCGACCGTCCACACGAAGTGGCACGGACGATCAGAGTTTGCGGCATATCGGCATGCGCACACAAGCGAAAAACTGTGACATCCGATCAATTATTGGTAAGAACAGCGGACGCAGGTCGAAGTCTCGATTGATAACGCTTCCGCCCGGCGATCACCCGGTCCCGGCTTTACACTGTGATGCGCCCCGGCAACCACGGCTACACCATGTCACTCATCATCGCCGTCGCGGTACTGGTCACGATGCTCGTGGCCTTTGCGCGCGATGCACTCAAGCCCTCGGCCATCGCCGTGATCGGCGCCTCGGTGTTCCTGGCGCTCGGCTTCGTCTCGCAAGAGGACATGCTGGGTGTGTTCTCGAACGCAGCGGTCATCGCCGTTGCCGCGATGATGGTCCTGTCCCAGGCACTCGTGCGCACCGGCACACTTGAAGCGCTCGCCACGCAGATCGTATCGCTCGGGCAGCGCCAGCCCAAACTGGCGGTAGTGGTGCTGATGCTGGTCGCGATGGTGGCCTCGGCGTTTCTCAACAGCACGCCCGTGGTGATGATCATGATCCCCTTGACCATCGCGCTCGCGGCCACCATCGGGGCATCCGCCCGGCGCTTTCTGATCCCGCTGTCCTACCTTGCGATCCTCGGTGGTACCTGCACGCTCATTGGCACCTCGACCAATCTGTTGGTCAATGCCATCGCACGCCGTGAAGGTCACCCCGGCTTCTCCTTGTTCGACATCACCCCGGTCGGGCTCGCAGCTGCCGCTACCGGCGTGGTGTTTCTGCTGCTCTCGGGTCGATGGCTGTTACCGGGAGACGATGGCAAGAGCCGGGATGCCGCCGATGACGCGCCGGTGAATATCATTACCGAGTGCCGCATCACCGAGGACTTCCCCGACATCGGTGTCGCCTACCAGGAACTCGCGGTACTGAAGCCGCGTGGCGTACTGCTGATCCGCGCCGAACGCAACGGGCAGCGCTTGTCGGTGCGGGATGAAGAGGAGCGCGTTGCTGCAGGCGATCGCCTGGTGCTGCGTGCTTCGGCCATAGAGCTCGCGACCCTGGGAACCACACCAGGCTTGCAGCTCGGCATCCAGGTGCGCCGCACCGTCAGCGAAGCAGGCAAGACCGCGCGCTTCACGGTCGTGAACAACGCCCCCGCGGCAGGCAGGCGTCTAAGCTGGGCGAGCTTCCTCGCCCGCCACCCGGTGGCCGTATTTGGCGTGCGACGCCACCGGGTGCTCGCCGGGCCGGACCTTGCGAGCCTGGTGGTCAAACCGGGTGACGAGATCTGGGTGCACGGCGATGAGGAAGCGGTGGACGCTGTGCTTGCAGACCCCTACTTCGTGCCATCGAGCGTACCGGTTGCCAAGCCCTTTCTACGCAACAGGGCCGCACTCGCCATTGCAACCCTGGCGCTGGTCATCGGGGTGGCTGCCACGGGGCTCGTGGCGCTGCCGGTGGCTGCGGTCATCGGCATCGGCTTTCTGCTCGCGGTGCGGAGTCTGGATACCGAGGATGCCTGGTCGGCGCTGGATCTCGATGTGCTGATACTGATCTTTGCCATGCTGATCGTTGGCCTCGGACTCGAAAACACCGGCGTGGTCGATGCACTGGTCAACGGTGTGCTGCCTGGTCTGAAACTACTGCCGCCGCTTGCCCTGATCATCGCGATCTACTTCCTGACCTCGGTGCTCACCGAAACCATCACCAACAACGGTGTGGCCGTGATCATGACACCGATCGTCATGACCATCGCCACCGAACTCGGCATGGACGCAACGTCACTGGTGGTGGCGGTGATGTTTGCGGCCAGCGCAAGCTTTGCAACGCCGGTGGGCTATCAGACGAATACCCTGGTGCACATCGCCGGCAAGTATCGCTTCAGCGAGTTTCTGAAGATCGGGATACCGATGAATATCGTGGTCGGCCTGATGACCTGTGTCGCGATTCACCTGTGGTTCGGTTGATAGCCGCTCAAGACTGCCACTCGACATCAAACGTGGTCACCACTCGCTGCACCTCATTGTCGGCGAGCGAGCGTGGACCAAGCCCACGTGTCATCAATGCAAGCCTGGAGGTATTCTCCAACTCCTCGATGGCGTTGCAGGCGGCCTCGATATCGCGCCCGGCAACCACCGGTCCATGGTTTGCGAGCATCACCGCACTACGCTTGCCCGCAAGGCCACGTATCGCATCGCCGATGGCCGCGTCCCCTGGTACAAAGAATGGCAATAGCTTGACCCTCCCCAGCTGCATGATGCCGTAGGGCGTCAACGGCGGGAGAAAGTCATCGTCATCGGTATCCGGCAGCATGGACAAGGCTACCGAGTGACAGGAGTGCAGGTGCACGACAGCACCCGCGGTTGACCGCGTTTCATAGAAGGCTGCATGCAGCGGCATCTCCTTGGTCGGCGCGTCCCCACCGATGTGCTCGCCCGCGGCGTTGAAGTGACTGAGCCGAGCCGGGTCCAGCCTGCCGAAGCTGGTTCCCGTCGGGCTGACCAACAAGCCACCGTCCTCGCAACGCACCGAGACGTTACCGGTGCTGCCATGCGTCAGCCCACGATCAAAGAGTGACTTCGCGAGCAGGCACATCTGCTCGCGACGCTCGGCATCACGGCTCATGAGGCCTTTTCGGGCAAGTCCACACCGGCATCGCGCGCATACACCTTGGCGACTGCCGCATCGTCCTCAGCCCCTAGCCCCATGTCGACGGCAGCGAGATATTGATTCATCGCAGCTGCTGTTATCGGCGCGCTGAAATTGGCGGACTGCGCGATGTCGAGCACGATGCCGAGGTCCTTGGGCCAGATGTTGACCTGACTGTGCGGCGTGTAATCACCCGCAACGATGTGCGGCGCACGGTTCTCGAGCATCCAGCTGGTGCCGGCACAGTTGCTGATTACCTCAAGAAACTGTTTTGGCTCGATCCCCTGCGTGATTCCGAAGGTCAGCGCCTCGGCCATCGCCGCGATGTGGGTACCCGCCAGCAACTGATTGACCGCCTTCATCGCAGAACCGGCTCCGGGCGCGTCCCCAAGCTCGTAGACGGTTTCGGCTATCGACTCCAGCACAGGCGCTGCCGCATCAAACGATGCCCGCGACCCCGAGGCCATGATGGACAGTTGCCCCGAAGCCGCCTTGATCGACCCACCGGAGACCGGCGCATCAAGATAGTGAACGCCGTGCTGCGCGCAGCGCTGACCCATATCCCGAGCAAACTCCGGAGCAACCGTTGCACAGGCGATGACAACAGCGCCGTCGCGCAGTTGAGGGACAACGCCCACGTCCCCGAACAACACGCTCTCGGTCTGGGCCGCGTTCAATACGACAACCAGTACGACGTCCACCTCAGGCAGGACATCAGCGACTGCACCTGCCATGCCTCCCTCGCGCTGAAACTGCTCCATGCGCGCGGCATCCACGTCCACTCCCCAGACTTCATGACCACCGGCCAGCGCGGAGACGGCCATGCCATAGCCCATCGAGCCCAGTCCAAAAACAGTACACTTGCTCATATCATTGACCTCACAGTAAACGTGCTCACGCAGTTGCCGTGCCCCGCGCGGGCTTGCCGTTGTTGATGGTGAACACCATCCCGTCCAGCAACTCGGCAAGATCCGGCCGCGCGGACGGTCCATTGGAGATGGCGGCGATCTGTACCGTGCCATCGTCGCGCAGCACGTAGACGCCAGGCTCGGCAAAACGGCGGTCATTCTCTTCCGGTGTCAGCGGATCTGACACATACAGGCCGAGCTGATGCATGTCCTGCTCACTCAGGCTGTGACCCATCGGAAACGTCCACCCGTTGGCAGCGACATTGTCAGCCGTCTTCTGCTCAGGATCTGCAGAGGTCACGACGATGTCGAAACCGGCGTCGTGCCACTGGCCCTGCATGGATTCGAGCGTATTGAGGTACTTGGTGCATCGGCCACAGTGCTTGCCGCGGTAGACGATGAACAAGCGCCACTTGCCGGTCGCCTTGGCGACATCAATCGTGGAGCCATCCATGAGAGTGACGGATACCGCCGGCAGTGCGTGACCGGCCGTGGGGAGAGTGGTTGAAGACGTCATGCTGAAGAGTATCGTTGATCCGTTGACAATGGGGCTAGCCTACCCCGAGAACGGTCCGGAATCTCGTGCGAACGCCAGTGGATCGTAGTGCAAGCGGCGCCTATCGCAGCGGTCACAGGTAAAGTTTGTCGCAAATTGGCCGCTGGCATACACAGGTCGAATGCGCAGACACACACAGTGCAACTTCAAGGCAAGTTCATTGCCGCCTCGGTGCCTGCGATATCTGCCACCCTGCTACTCGTCGGATGGTTCGTCTACTCCAGCCTGCTGGAGAATCGCACCAAGGCACTCCATAGCGAGATCGCGCTGGCCAGCGACCGCATTGACGTCCGCCTGCACTCCTACTTGCAGGATCTCGAGACCAATGCCCACCTCCTTGCTGACGCTTCTCCGATCATCGAATGGTTCGGCAGGTCCGAAAGCCATTTTTTCGGACCGCGTATCAAGCGGCAGGTCGAATCTCAGTTCAAGCGGGTCCGCTTGCTGCGACCACAGATTCGCGAACTCAAACTCGTGGATGCTCGCGGCCGTGAGCAAGTCCGGGTCGCCGACAGGAAACTCATCAATCGATCGGAGAACGAGACGTCAAGCCGATGGTTTACAGAGGTTGCGCATAAATGGTGGTCAAGCAGCCACACAGTCATCGGGCCGCACGAGGATGATGGCAAAGCCACACTCACGGCGGTTGCACCCGTGCGCCTGAACAGTGACGAAGAAAACAATGTGTCGTATCAAGACATCGTCGGTTACGTGGTCGCAGATGTCCTGATGGAGACCGCCGCTGAGACGATCAGTCAGAAACTGACCGGACACGATGGCTACGTCATGATCATGACTGAAGATCTCGAGATGATCTACCAACCGAAATACAAGCACTACGACGCACGCTTGCTGCGAGACGCGCTTGGCCGTCAAAACCGGATCGCAAACTATGACGGTGACGTTACCGAACTCAACGTCAACGGCGAGCCACGCCTCATCAGACAGCACCTGGTTCAGCCTGGCCTTGTCGCAGTGGTCGCTTTTCCCACCGAAGCGTTACGCTCCATCAGAAACCAGGTTGCAGCGGTCGTCGCTTGCGCGATTCTGTTGTCCGTAATCGGATTCTCCCTACTCTACACTTGGCTGGTCCATCGACTTGTCATTGCTCCTATCAGCAAGCTTCAGGAAAACGTCCACGCATTCAGTCGTGGTAACCATGAGATACCTCGGTACGAAAACCGAAACGACGAGATCGGTCGACTATCGCGCGCCTTTGCCGACATGAGCCACCGACTGTCGAAGTCACTGCATCAGCTCAAGGAAACAGGCGAGGAGTTCGAGCGCCTTGCGAATCATGATGGGTTGACGGGATTACCAAACAGGCGACGATTTCAGCAAATTCTCGACGAGAGACTCGAGCATGCGATACGGCTGGACAGCAAGGTGTCGATCATGTTCATTGATCTCAACAAGTTCAAGCTACTGAACGATACACACGGGCACCACGCTGGTGACCAGCTGCTCATCACGACGGCCACGCGACTGAAGACAAGCTTCAGCCACTTGCAAGCATCAGGGCATCGATTCTCACATATCGATTTTCATGCTGCACGACTCGCAGGCGATGAGTTCATTGTGCTTCTGTCTGGATTCACCGATATCTCCATTGTGGAGATTGTCGCTGATCGGCTCATTGAAGATCTCTGTCAAGTCGTGGACCTCGGTGACGCCGAGTGGTCATTGGATGCCAGTGTTGGAATCGCGCTCTACCCTGATCACGCGGCAACATCGAACAGCCTGCTATCCTGCGCCGACCACGCCATGTATACAGCGAAGATCGAACGCAGGCCCTGCTGGCGCATGTACAAGGCTGACACGGACGACGAGCAGTCTCGCGCAGCGTGAAGCGCTGGTGGCGCTGCCCGAGGCGCCAAGGTGGTCAGGACAAGCCTGTACTGTTTCCTACCCCGCGTTCCGTCTCGGTGAGTGCCACCTTGTCACGAAGGTACACCGGTGTCGCCTCGCCCGCGGCCTGCCAATCGTCCGTTGCTGCCGATGCACCGGCAATACCCAGCAAGGCAGAGGCACTCGGCAGCAGGCCGTCCATCATCGCGCCCGGCACATGCTCCCGATATCGCTCGGTACCGGGGCCTGCGAACACGGCTGTCGAGCTGCACGCGGCGAGCGCCTCGGGACCGCAGACCTGTTCTGCGCCTTCAAGCACGGGCAGACCTGCAGCTGCATCCCAACGGTAGGTGCCGAGATAAATCTCGCCCATGCGCGCATCAAGTGCCGCGACCACCTCGGTTGACTCACGCTGCAGAAACGCCGCGTGCGCAATCGCCGCAAGCGTCGACACACCCAGCGTAGGTATCTCCCTCGCGAGGCTCAAACCCTGCGCCACCGCCACAGCAACACGCACGCCTGTAAAACTGCCCGGCCCCCGACCATAAACCAGGCCCGTCAGCTGCCCGTACTCCACGCCGGCCTTTGCCATCAGCCCATCGATCATCGGCAGCAGTGCCTGCGCGTGAATACGAGGCTCCACGCGATGGTCGAGGAACTGTTCTTCACCGATCTGCACACC
>CALLMF010000059.1 GCA_938006335.1 uncultured Granulosicoccaceae bacterium
CAAGGTCAGGGCCAAGGTCAGGGCCAAGGTCAGGGCCAAGGTCAGGGCCGCGGCGAATCCCGGCAACCGGGAAGTTCGTCGGGCGGGAACACCGAACAAGGTGGTGGACAGGGCGGCTCGAGTTCGTCAGGTGGTCGTCAGCGAGCGATTACCCGACATTCGGCTCCCTTGACACCGCAACAGACCGCAGATGCCATTGATACGCTAGTGCCAGAGCTTGCCGAGCTCGGCATCGGTGAGTCCGAACTCGGCGATCTGCGCGCGGGTGCGGATGCGTTGAGGGCTAGGGGTGATGGCGTGAATCAGACTCGAATAGACGCGGAATACAGAAATGTATTGCGGTTGATCGAACAGTTGGAGATAGGTCTTTCGGACAATGCAAGCCCGGAAAGCGGCATCGGCTCGAGCGATAGCGAAACGACCGATGTATCGGAGTCTGCCGCCGACTACTACCGACAGTTGAGCGAAAATCCATCGCGATTGACGCGCTGATCGGAAGGTATTGCAATCCGTAACTGCGCTTTTGTTGGACTGCGCAGGTCATCGGCGGTAAACTCCTGTGTCAAGCTATCGACAGGCCTAATGTGAACACCTATCTCGTCTACTTGAATACCGCCCAGAAAGTGGACACGGTGGAGCACGGTCTTGTCCGTGGTCTTGTGGTCGCCAATCCTGAGGACTGCCAGACCAAGGCGCTCGCGCGTGACTATCTGGCGATTGAAGCCGG
Source organism: uncultured Granulosicoccaceae bacterium (assembly GCA_938006335.1). Classification (GTDB taxonomy): domain Bacteria; phylum Pseudomonadota; class Gammaproteobacteria; order Granulosicoccales; family Granulosicoccaceae; genus Granulosicoccus. The sequence goes on from CALLMF010000059.1 coordinate 728, forward strand.
CGATGAAATCATCGCGTGCTCCGGTGACGGCATTCGTTGGAAAGCCAATATCGATGAAATTGTCGATGCCACTCGGGAAGAAGGTGACGAGGAGGCCTCGGCAGACGGCGGTGGTCCGGTGCGCGTGCTGAAAGGCACCTTGGTTGCTCGAGGCGGCCGTTCAATTGCGGCTGTGTGCAAACACATGAAGGATAACGGTATGGATCTGCCCGCCATCATCAATTCGCGTGGCAGCGGCTTCAAGCAAGGAGCGCTGGCGACCCTGCTGACCGATGAGCAAACGGCTCAATTCAGCTCTGGTCTTTCCTGACACAGCAGCCCTGAAAACGGTATAGCGGCGCACGATCCGGCACTAGGTGTCCCGCGTAGCAGCCTTCCCCAGGACCACCAACTTCCAGCCTTTCTTGGGTGTGAAGCTGACCCCCGATCCGTAGACATAGAGTTTTCCGTTCGGATCGATGGCGAATAATTCGACATCGTCCTCTCCTACGGATGATGTCATGCCTGGGTCTTTAGCCACATCGTCTTCCGGGGCGGTCTCGTCGACTTCTGCGGGTTCCTGCTCATCTCCAAGAGTGATGTGTCGCACTTCTCCTTCGCGAATCAGCCTTGAGAGTCCACTGTGCGTCAGTGAGGAATCGAACAAGGGATTTGCACGGTTTCTGTTGGCCGTGTCAAAACGTTCATACGCCTCATCGTCCGAGGTGCCTTCCAAGGTGTGAACGGCGCTCGACCCGAACTCGGCACGGTAGTGCATGCCTGCCAAGGCGTTGGCGTCTCGGCTGGACGAGACCGCAAGCAGAGTGCCTATGCCCTGCAGGTCGAGGTTTTCTGCCGCGTGTCCTGACGTGGGGTTACCGTGATACGCCTCAAAGCCTGCTTGGCGGGCATTGCGAGTGCTGCGCCACGATGTGTCTGCCAGCAGCACCTTGATTGACTCGGTACGCAGCGCCTTGGCGAGGTTCAAGGCGATGTCATTGATCCCGAAAATCAATACACCGTTGGGCTCGGGGTTGCTGATACCGAGCTTGTTGGCAAGCGGCTTTGCGGTGAGACTCTGAAACACGACGGTACCGATTATCATGCTGAACACAAGCGGTACCAGCAGTTCGGCCATGGGTACGTCGGCCTCTTCCAGCCTTATGACAAACACTGACGATACGGCAGCAGCCACGATTCCGCGAGGCGATATCCAGCCGAGAAACAAGCGCTCCTTGCTCGAGAGTCCCGAGCCCATCGTGCACACCCATGCGTTCAGCGGTCGAACGACGAACTGCGCGACCGCAAGCAGAGCAAGAATCTGCCAGCCATATTGTGGAATGAGGCCGATATCCAGCCGAGACGCCAGAACGATGAACAAGGCGGAGATCAGCAAGACACTCAGATCCTCCTTGAAGTGCAGGATCTCCTCGACGTGAAGGCCGCGGGTATTGGCAAGCCACACACCCATGATGGTCACGGCCAGCAAGCCGGATTCATGTTGTAGTGACTCGGCCAGGCTAAACACGACGACCACGACCACAAGCGCTATCACGTTGACGAGATAGTCAGGAACGAGATAGCGCTTCAGGACCGCCGCCATGCCATATCCCGCAGCACACCCGAAAGCGGCGCCGATGGCGACGAGCTTGAGTAATGTAAGGGCGATGTGGCCGACGCCGGCGCTCGGTGCGTTGAGCAATACCGCATCAAACACGAGCAGAGCGAGAAACACGCCCACAGGATCGATCAGGATGCCTTCCCAGTTGAGGATGTGCCCGACACTGTCAGATGGCCTGACGGAGCGCAGCAGCGGTTTGACTACGGTGGGCCCGCTGACCACCACGATCGAGCCGAATATCAGCGCGAGAGACCACGGCATGTCAAAGATCCAGTGCGCAGCGCTGGAGAGCAGTATCCAGGTGATCAGTACGCCGACAGTAATGAGCCGCGTGACCGATGCCCCGTGGCCTCGTATGTCGCTGAAACGCAGCGTCAGCCCCCCTTCGAACAGAATGATGGCGACCGCGATCGAGACGAACGGAAACAGCAGATCACCGAGTGCTTCATCCGGGTTGAACCATCCGAGCACAGGCCCGACGATGATTCCTGCACTCAGCAGAAACAGAATTGATGGCAGCTTGACCCGCCACGCAAGCCATTGGCAGGCTCCGCACAACGCCGCAACCCCAGCAACACCGAGAAGTGGATTATCCATAAGCTAGATTGTCGCCCAAGGCGCGCGTCAGCTGGACCCTGACGTCACAACAGGCTCACGTTCACCACGCAAGATCGAATTGCCGGCATAGCTGTCGCGCTGATCAATGCCAGGCGCCTGCAACCAATCGGATGCATTCATCTGTCCGGACTGACCGTATGCCGCAAGCGCATTGGCATAGCAGGCGAGGTGCACGGCATCGGCTGATACTCCGTTGGCAAGTGCCAGCTCTGCGGTACGCGCAACCGCAAGTGGCTCCGAGATGCCCCAGTCGCATGCGGAGTCGACGATGACACGCTCTGCACCATAGGACTGCATCAGGCGCACCATACGCTCCTTGCCCATCTTGGTCGACGGGTAAACCGAGAATGCAGCCCAGTAACCGCGATCGAGGACTTCATCGATCGTTTCCTCGTTGTTGTGATCCACGATAACCATGGAGGGCGCGATGCCATGCTCCTCGCATACGTCCATGGAACGCGTGGTGCCCGCCTTCTTGTCCCGATGGGGTGTGTGGATAAGAACGGGCAGCTCGAGCTCCTTGGCAAGTTCGATCTGCGCGCGAAAGTATCGATCTTCCAGTTCTGTCTGTTCGTCGTAGCCGATCTCGCCAATGGCAACGACCCCATCCTTTGCAGCGAAGCGCGGCAGAATATCCATCACAGCCTGTGCCAGCGCCTCGTCATTGGCTTCCTTGGAGTTCAAGCCGATCGTGCAGTAGTGGCGAATACCGAACTGGCTGGCGCGGAACCGCTCGAAGCCGAGAATGGCAGACAGGTAGTCCTCGTAGGTCGCAACGTGCGTGCGCGGTTGCCCTTGCCAGAACGCAGGCTCTATCAGCGCAACGATGCCCGCGGCCGCCATCGCTTCATAGTCGTCAGTGGTGCGCGAAATCATGTGCGCGTGGGGATCGATGTACATCGGGCGCGTCGCGCTCATGGTCAATTCCTGTCAGTGTCTGACGAATGGTTGCTCCATTCGAGGCTACCGCTCGCAATAGCGTCCACGTGTGGGCTGTGTGTGGCGACGTATTCGCGCAGCGCCGCGTCTTCTGCCTCAATCAGGCTCAACGATACGGCGCGCGTCGTCGCTGTGTCGGGCCAGCGCTCACCGTCGCTGCTGTTGCTGTTCGGCAGATAGCGTTCGACCTGATCCAACGTCGCGTAAGGGGCAACACACCGGAAGAGTTCGTCCGGTAGGGCGCGGTCTGCGGCGCGTCGCTCGGCGGCAAAGTCCAGTGCCATCCGGGAGAGTTCAGGATTGCGCCGTTCATCAAAGCCCTTGATGGGCCATAGCGCAACTTCCATGAACATTGCCTTCAGCACGAGATGGTTCCAGCGATGCTCATCGAAGTGGGTGGCGGTCCACGGGTTGTCGTGAGCGATGGATTCGAAAACCGGTGTGGCATGGGTACGCAATCCACGCCCAACCACATCGTGAACAACATCGACGGTGGCGGTGTCATCGGGCAACAGGCACAAGCCCCGATAAATTGCGCATTGTTCATCCACATCGGCATGCCGAATGAGGCGTGTCAGCGTGTCGGGCTCGTGATCAAGGCCTGCCAGAAGTATCACGAGGCGCGCAGCCTCGTCGATGCGCAGGTGCTTCGCCCGCCAACCAGGCACCAGCGCTTCTGCCTGATCTTTCTCGGTTGACGTCAGCTTCAGTGCATCCCGACCCATTTTGCGTGGCGCCATGCCGAAGGCGATATCGACGTTGCGACGCTCAGCGGATCCGGCAATCGCCGCATCGAGCCAGGCGCTTGCAAGCGGGCTTGCCCGAGTGACAATCCACGTGTGAAGTGTCGCACGAGCGGTGCGATTTCTTCCTGCAGACGGTTCAGCTTGATCTATGGTTGTGGACATCATGCAGCCCGTACTCGTCATCCTGGTCGTGGGTTTATCCCCGGATTTGCTCGGAGAGCACACGCCCGAGCTGTGCAAACTCGCGGCCCGTGGCGGTCAGCGGGCACTGACAACAGTCACGCCCGCTGTCACGTGTTCGGTGCAGTCCACGCTGGTGACCGGGCGCATGCCCGGAGACACAGGCATCGTCGCCAACGGCTGGTACGACCGCGAACGCGCTGAAATCGGTTTCTGGAAACAATCCAACCATCTGGTTGCCGGAGAAAAGCTCTGGGAGCGAGCGCGCCGTATCGACAGTAGCTGCACGACGGCCAAAATGTTCTGGTGGTACAACATGTACTCTAGCGCAGAGTGGAGCGCCACGCCTCGGCCGCAATACCCCGCTGACGGGCGCAAGATCCCAGACCACTACGCGTATCCGGCCGACCTGCACGATGAGCTGGACGCCAAATTTGGTCAGTTCCCCCTGTTCAGCTTCTGGGGACCACGTGCCAACATCACGTCCAGTCAATGGATATCGGATGCCACGCGGCATGTCATGGCGACGCGCAGCCCGACCATAGCGCTCACGTATCTCCCACACCTCGACTACAACCTGCAGCGCCTCGGGCCGGATCTCAGCATGCCAGCCCTGCAGAAGGATCTGCGCGAGGTCGATAGCTTGTGTGGCGAATTGATCGCGTCTGCGGATGCTGAAGGGCGGGAAGTGATCGTGGTGTCGGAATACGGGATTACCCCGGTGAGCGATGCCGTGCATATCAATCAGGCCTTGCGCCGCGAAGGGCTGGTCAAGGTGCGCGAAGAATCGGGCCTCGAACAACTCGATGCCGGTGCGTCCACCGCGTTTGCCGTGGCCGATCACCAACTGGCCCATGTGTACGTGAATGCTCCCGAGCGGCTCGCCGATGTACGTACGCTGATCGAATCACTCGACGGTGTCGAACGCGTGCTTGGCCGGGACGAACTTGGAAACATCGGCCTTGATCACCCGCGTGCCGGTGACCTTGTCGCCATCAGCACGGCTGATCGCTGGTTCAGTTATTACCATTGGCTGGATGTCGACCGCGCACCTGACTACGCGCGCACGGTCGATATCCATAGAAAGCCTGGGTATGACCCGGTGGAGCTTTTCGTTGATCCTGATATCCGCTTTCCAACCGCCAATGTCGCCTCGATACTCGCCCGCAAGAAGCTTGGATTCAGGACCTTGATGAATGTGATTTCGCCGTCGGCTACCGCGTTGGTCAAGGGGTCACACGGGCGGCCAACCGATTCGCCTGGAGCGGGACCTCTGGTGATCAGCTCTGTGAGTGAGGTGCTGCCCGATGGGCAGGTGCCGGCGACGGGCTTCAGTGATCTGGTGCTTGAGGTGGTATTCGGCAGGCACGCTCTATAAAGTGCCCCAGTCTGCTGGGGATGAGGTGTTCTGGTATCGTCTTCTGACACCCACAAACAAGGACGATTCACATGGATGTGAATACCCGATGCCCGCGCTGCGCGGCTGAACGTCAATCAATCGTGCGCGACGGCTTTTTCTTGAGAGCCGACGATTCGAAGAACATCCAGCGCCTCAAGTGCAAGCTCTGCGGGAAGAAATTCTCC
>CALLMF010000060.1 GCA_938006335.1 uncultured Granulosicoccaceae bacterium
CGCCCTGACCTTCGCCCTGGCCCTCGCCCTGGCCCTGGCCCTCGCCCTGACCTTCGCCCTGACCTTCGCCCTGACCTTCGCCCTGACCTTCGCCCTGACCTTCGCCCTGACCTTCGCCCTGACCTTCGCCCTGACCTTCGCCCTGACCTTCGCCTTGACCTTCGCCCTGCTGGCCGGTGCCTTGCTCGCCAAGCGGCGAACCGCCTTCACCGTTCATCGCAAGGCGCAAGTCTCGAAGCCGGTCAACGGCCGCATCACGCTGGCTTTCGCCCGTATCCGGATCCTGCAAGGACTCCGACGGTGCTTGCCGGGCGAGCTCGTCGAGTCGATCACGCCATTCGCGCAGTGCGTTGGTTACCAGGCTTTCACCCGGCAATACGGTGGATAGGGATCCGTCAGCAAGTCGATCAGACGCAATACCGATGATGTCCAGGGCCCGACTTTCATCGAGTCTCGACACCGCTTCATCTATCGCGGCTCCAGTACGTGGTGCTTGCTCGCCGAAACGCTCCGCGAGCTGCACCACGTCGCTTCGTACTTCTTCAAGTCCGGACCTCAATGCACTCTTGCGGGTCGACAGGGCATCAGCGGCCTCGCGGGTCGATCCAGGAGTCCAGTTACCGGTGCGGCGCGCTTCGGAGAGCTTTTCCACGGCGATACGCAGCTCGAACTCGGTGTCCCGTTGTTCGACAAGCAGCTCATCCGCTTTTGCCGCTGCTGCGCGAAGCGCGGCTACCAGGTCGCGAGAACGGGCCTCTCCGAGGCCACGCAACGCATCCTGCAAGGCTTCGGAGGCACTTTCCGCTGCTCCTGCATCGGCGACGCGATCATCACTCCCCGCGGCGTCACCTTCACTGGCGCTTGCGGAGTCGGTCGCGTCATCGTCGTCCCGTGAGGCCGTGTCGGTTGCGTTGTCACGCTGCAACGCCTCTCGAGCACGCTGCACTTGCTCTGCCGCTTCGGCAGCGGCCTGTCTGAGCTGTTCGCCTTCTGCCCCCTCGGCCGACTCGGCCTGACGTTCCAGGTCTTCCAGCTCGCGTTGTAGTCGTTGCAGATCGCGCTCGAGCTGTTGCCGATTCCAGCGCTCTTCCCGGGCGTTCGTCTGACGTTCACGAGCGCGTTCTTCTCGCAGAAGTTCTCGCCGTGATAGCTCGGCGAGTTCTTCGAAGATATCGTCGAGCTGCTCGCCAGGATCCTGGTTGCCGCCACGGTCTGGCTGCTCGTACTGATTGCGTTCGAGATCCATCTCGAGCTCGAACATCTCGGCCATATCCTGGCCCGCCTGGCCACCACCGCCACCTCCCTGGCCTTGATTACGGTTTACGCTGAAGTCGGCAAACAGGGCTTCGGCTCTCTGCAACAGTTGTAGCGCGCGCTGTTGCGGTTGGATGGCATCGGCAAATTCGAGCGATTCGAGTGCGCGAGCAGAAGGCTCCATCACATCTGCGGCCTCCCGCAGATAACGGACGAACTCACGAATCTCGTCACCCTGGTTGACCAGCTCGCGCCGTTCCGACCGATCAGCAAGCGTACGCGCCTGTTCTTCCAGCGTGCGCTGCAGCTCTGCAAGCAGACCCGCGTTGTCTTCGGTGCCGGTTGTCTCGCCATCGGTCGCCTCGACGCTGCGCTGTAGATTCCAGGTGGCGACGAGGATCTCTTTCTGCCGTTTGGAGATCTCGCTACCTTCGTTGGCGCTGCCGCCGCCTCCGCCACCACCGCCGCCACCACCCGAGCTTTCCGAAAAGCGGCGGTCGAAAGGACGTACATCGACCATGAACATGTCGGTCTCGACGACATTGTCATGGTCGCGTACACGCACGTAGTAGCTGATGAGATCGCCGGGTTCCAGGGCCTGCTCGGTAATTCCGTCGTCGGCAACTCCGAGCGATTCGAGTGTGAAGAGATGTTCGGCATTTCCGGCGTCGGAAAGATCCATGGCCTGTGTCACCCAATCACCGGCATTGACGGAATACAGGAGTTCTACAGACTCGATCGCGAAATCATCGCGTGCCTCGATGGCAACCAGTACTTCCTGAACCGGTATTGCAGTGACATCTCGACCCGGTGCGGCGAGCGTGACCCCGGGGAGCTCGTCACCACGCAGCGCGATCGTGTACTCGGGGCTGATCGGGACATCGCGCCCGATCAGGAAGTCAAGCAGTTGATAGGATGAATCGTCTCGCAACGTGAGCTCGGTGCGATAGGTCACACCGGTTCCCGAGTCGACGATCTCGGGGTCCTCGAGTGCTATGGAACGATCCCCCACCACGAGAGTCGGCTGCAGGAGCGCCTTGTCGGTTGTGAACTCGAGTTCGACTACCGTGTCACGTACGCCTTCGAGATTGCCTGCATCTTCGTCAACCCGAGCGGCAAGGCGGGTCCATTCGGGGTAGGCATAGCGTGCGACAAGCGCCGTCAGCTCGGCCGGTCTTACGACGTCTGCGCGGTATTCCTCACTACGGGTAAACACCGCTTCTGCATAGAACTCAACCGGCCTTTCGACCCGAAAAAGCGTGAAGCGAAACATGCCGTCCGAATCGGCCGGAAGCTCGGTGGCCTGCCATTCCCCGAGGCTGTCGGTCGCGTGCAGCACCACAGCGTCCGGTTGGAATCCGGACACTTCGATCTCCAATGCAAGGTTGTCCCCAAACAGGACATCCGTGTCACCGGGTGTCACCGCAATGCTGCGCTTCTCGACAAGACCTGGTTGGTGCCAACCCCACCACAAGTGCAAGGCGCCATCCCGCCAGGACGCCGGGCCGCGATCAACGAACATGGCACCCGCAAATACCGCGGCGAGCAGTGCAAGGGCCGGCGCGAGGATGGCACTGGTACGCACCACCCGAGACAGAGGAACACGCCTTGCGACGCCGAGGGCATCCCGGGCCAGTAGTGCCAGAAACGGCTGATCCGGGTTTTTCTTCTGTTCGTCGCTGAAGGTGCGTACTCGGTCGTTGAAGGCTCCGTCCGATGACTCGACCAGTGCAACACCTTCGTCCTGGAACAAGCGCTGCAAGGGAGCGACCATCAGCGCCACAGGCACCGCGACAAGCGCGAGAACAAAGAGGACACGGAGAATGCCGACGATGGTGGCGGCGTAGCCGATGGTCAGCCCGGTCGCGACGCCAATGCCAGTCAGCACCGCTAGCACCAACACAAGCACGACGAGTGCAGTGAGGGTTATCCGCAGTGTTTCCCGACGTTTGGCACCACGAATGTACTGCCGCAACCGGGCAATGGAACCGGTGCGACTGCCTAGTCTGGATGTATTCATGTTCCGTCTCTCCGCACCGCCAGTCGGCGATTGGCGAACAGTGACTCGATGAGTGCAATAGCCGCAACAGCAAACAGCAACCAATGCCAGTACGGCCTGTCAATGGACCGCGCTCGCTGCGTCGCCACACGATCAGCCGCGGCGTTGACAGCACCACCAACATCGTCGGCATCAGTATCAAGCGGGTCGCGATCGACGCGCGTGTCCACTTGATGTTGTGCAAGCCAGCTACTCACGTCCGGCTCGCTCATTGGCTGCAAGTCGGACTCACGCGCATCGGTGACTACTTGAAGATAACGTTCACCGCGCGAGTCAAGCACGCGATACATACCCGGTTCACGCAATTCCATGGTGACCGATTCCTCGGCGTCGCCCAGTCCCGAGATCGCAGTCCCGGAGGAGTCGAATAGCTGCGCGCGCGCAGGCAAGGCAAACAGATCCCCGACACGCACCTGGTCCGGGACAGCGCCGGTGGCATCGAACCAGGCAACGGTACGGCTGATCAGATCAACGAACGCGGGCTCGTACGGCAGGTTGCTGTATTGCCCGTCCAATGGATCGTTGAGTAGCAGCAAGCGACCGCTGTTGACGGGCCGCTCCAGCAGCACCGGCTCACCCGCGCTGGTAGTCAGCAGCTCGATATCGCCGTCGCGTTGCGCAAACCCCGCATGCGCATACTGGCGCACACTAACCCACGCGATCTCCTCTAGTGCGAGGGGGTGAACGCTATCGATTCGACCGACGCGCACCGTGCCACTGTGTTCTTCGGTGCCAGTCTGGGGCACGGGTATCAGTACTACATTGACGCCGCGGTCGGTTTGTCTCAAGGCACTTGCGAGGGCAGCTTCATCTGCCGGGTCGGCAAAGATCACTGCATGGCGGGCATCATCCGGTAATGCATTTGCGCCACTCGCAACCGACTCGACACGTGCCTGCGCACCGCTTTGCAACGCAGCGCGGATAAAGACCCCAGGCGTATCGGGTATGCGCATATTGAATCCAGCGACCACGACCCTGCGCGTGGCATCAAGGCGGACGCCCGCGCTCACCGAATCATCCAGTGAGAGACTGTCGCTTTCAACAAACCCCACATCAAGGACCGGTGACTGAACAGCCGGCAGTGGCAGGTCATCGTAGATGCGCTCCACGGTTTCTCCCGGTGCAAGCGATACGGATTCCCTGATCAATTCGTCTCCGTCATGACGGACCACAAATTCTCTTGATACCGGACCACCGGGTCCAAAAGCCTGCATCGACACGACCACTCGCATCAACGCGTTGTCGACGCTGGATGCCGTCGCCGTCAAGCGAGCATTCTCGGGGGATTCGTGATCGACAATCGTCAGATCGAGCGCGTGTAACGAGGGTGCGAAGAGCTCGTTACGCCGGACAGGCAACGCGCTGGCCTGCGCGTCAGACACCAGATGGGCCTGGACAGGCAGTACCGATTCGGTGGCAAGCGCATCGATACGACGCATGAGAACACCGACATCAAGCCGAGCGCTGCCTGCGTCGACTTCAGACAAGGCAACGCGTGCATCAGCCACCGTACTCTCACCATCGGTGAGCTCGACAAACCGGTCATCAGCCGCGAAAACTCGCACAGGATCATCTGCCGGAAGTGCAGTGATGATATCGCGCGCCATGTCCGTGGCAGTTTCAAAGCTGTCTCCGGTTTGCATGGACATCGATCGGTCGATCACGACCGCATGCAAACTGCGAGCGTTCCCGACCAACGCATCGTTGTTGAACCAGGGCCTTGCAAAGACCAGGCAAAGGATGCCAAGCAACAACCAGCGAAGCGCAAGCAGGGTCTTGTAGCGCAACGTGCGTCGTTGCGTTACCGGCGGCGGCACCGCTTCCAGAAAACGCGTGGACGGGAATGGCTGTTGGTCAGGATTCTGATGACTGAATCGGTGCAACAGCCACGGCAGACCGAGCGCGACAAGACCCGCAAGGAACAGGGGAGCAACGAAGTTCATCGGCCCCGCCGCTCACGAAAACGCAGGTAGGACTGCACGGCAAGATCCAGCGGCTCGTCGGTTCGCACGAGCACATGATCGGCCCCTACTCGACGACAGGCCTGCTCGATGGCGGCTTCATGAGCAGTGAAACGTTCCCGGTAACCGGACTTGAGAAACTCCGGATCGACCACCACCTGACTGTCGGACTCCAGATCCTTGAGCGCGGTCACCCGCTTCAGGCTGGGCTCGATCTCTTGTGGCGAGAGAATCCGGAACACGGCAATGTCCTGACCTCCATGAGCAAGCGGCTGCAAGGCCTCCATCACCTCATCCGGATCGGCATACAGGTCCGAAACCAGTACGACCAGTCCACGCCGTGTCACCGTGTTGCGCAGATCCTTCAGAGTGCTCACAAGCTCGGTGCCCTCACCCGCCTCCAGACGCTCAAGCAGACCCAGCGCTCGCGGCAAACTGTCGGGTCGCGCAGAAGGTGCTTGCCAGTCGCGCAGCTTTTCGTCAAAGGTGGCGAGCGCAAGGGTATCGCGCTGACGACGCGTCAACCACGCAAACGCTGCCGCCAGCCAGCGTGCCGTGTCGAGCTTGCTGCAAGGCTCTCCAAAGCCCATCGATGCACTGGTGTCGACCAACAGCGTGACCGTCGTGCTGGTCTCCCCCTGAAAACGCTTGACGTAGGCACGATCGGTACGCGCATAGACGTTCCAGTCGACGAACCGTAAATCGTCACCCTCGTTGTAGGCCCGATACTCCGCGAATTCCTGACTGAAGCCGAAGTGCGGCGAGCGGTGCATGCCGGTCATCACGCCATCGACCACGGTGCGTGCCACGAGCTCCAGCGAGCCGAGCCGCGCGAGCATGGTGGGCTCGAGCAGTCGCTTGGGAGCAGCGGTGGCGTTGCGGTCTGTGGACGAGATGGCCATGGACAATGTCTATGCGTGAGTCTAAGCGTCAGGCCGCAAGCCGTTGCTCGACCAGATCGCGTAGCACCGCATCGATATCCACACCATCAGCCTCCGCCATGTAGTTGAGCATGACCCGATGGCGCAACACGGGTGCCGCGAGCACATTCACATCCTCGCGGGTCACGTGGTAGCGCCCCTGCATCAATGCGCGTGCCTTGGCAGCCAGTGTTATCGCAAGCGCAGCCCGCACGGATGCGCCGAAGTTCACGTACTGCTTGACGAGCGGCGACGCCGCTGGATCTGCAGGCCGGGTCGCACGCACCAGTTGAACGGCATGGCGCCCCACATCCTGTGCAACCGGCACCTGTCGCACCAGCGACTGAAACTGAAGGACTTCTTCTGCGGTGGTGCAGGCACTCACCGGATCCGGTGGCGTATCGCTGGTAAACCGCTCCACGACAGTCAGCTCGTCCTCCAGTGGAAGGTAGTCGAGCATGATGTTGAACAGGAATCGGTCAAGTTGCGCCTCAGGCAAGGGGTAGGTGCCCTCCAGCTCCAGCGGATTCTGGGTGGCGAGAACAAAGAATGGTCGATCGATGATGTGCTGAGTACCACGCACGGTGGCCGAGTACTCCTGCATCGCCTCCAGCAACGCAGCCTGGGTCTTGGGTGGTGTTCGGTTGATCTCGTCGGCGAGCAGTATGTTGGTGAAAATCGGTCCTGCGACAAATCGCCACTGACGACTGCCATCAGCACCATCCTCGATGATGTCGGTACCGGTGATGTCGGTGGGCATCAGATCAGGCGTGAACTGGATGCGATCGAAGTTCAGACCCAGAGCTTGCGCGAGCGTACTGACCAACAAGGTCTTGGCGGTGCCGGGCATGCCGGTAACCAGGCAGTGCCCACCCACCAGTAGCGTGATCAGCAGATGCTCGACCACATCGTCCTGACCCACAACAATGCGGCCGACCTCGTGCCGGATCTTGTCCGTCACGTTTCGGAACCGGTGCACGAGCGCCTCGGTTTCCTGCTTGTTGCGTTGCGTGTCCAAATCTGTGGAAGTCACTCGGTATCCTCGTTCAGTTCGAGCAAAAGTCGCTGCGCCGATCTCAAGAACGGCGAGTATTCAAGGGCCTGGAGTACCTCGCGTCGCGCAGCGTCCTGATCACCCTCAGAGTTGGCGACCTGTGCGAGCCCAAGACGCGCGTCGGCGGGATCTTCGGGTTGCAATCCAAGCAATGCCTGGAATTCACGGCGTGCCTTGCGGCTGTCTCCTTCGGCAAGATAGTGATCACCAAGGTACCGGTGCACATCCCGGTCATACGGGTACACCCAGTTGAGCGCCTCCGCCACGCGCATGGCGTCAGCGTCGAGGCCTTGAGCGCGCAAACGCTCGATCATGGAAGCCAGACGCGCCGGGGCGTGCCCACCACGTGACTGCCATTCAAGCAACGTGTCGAGAGACTCGAGCTCTTCACCACGCTCTGCTTGAATATCGGCAAGCAGCTCGTAGGCATTGCCGTCTCCGGTACGTTCGGGGTAGCGCCGAACCAACTCTCGCGCCAGCGCCTCCTGACTGTTCGGATCATCGAACTCGATAGCCCGCGCCACCTGTTCGGTCAACTGGCGATAATCATCAAGCCCTGCGACAACGTCCCCCCATCGCGTGTCAAGCCAGTCGGCAAACGCGGTATCGAAAGCGTCGGCATCAATCCCGGTGGCATATTCGAGCGCCGTCGACGTACTGGCTCTTCGCGAAAAGGCCTTGAGCATACGAGTCAATGCATCGTGGCCCCACCGGCTGGCGATGAAATCGCACACGAGACCGGCCTGCATGTACGACACCTGTACCTGGCCTTGATACGACGGTCTGACAAACCCCTCATCGAGAACGCTGATTCCGAGCAGTTGATCCTGTGCAATCGCGTTCAGTGTGGCGATGGGTAGTTCGCGATCGCGTAGTGGTCCCGTCGTCCACTCCTCGTATACCGAAAGTCCTTCGCTGAACCAACGCGGTAGACGGTGATTGGTCGCTTCCAATGTGAATACATGAGCGATCTCGTGCCATAGCGTACTGCCCCAATGGAAGTCTCCGGCTGACCGTGCCTTGGGGCTGTCCATTGCCGTGAGATAGCCGAAGGTCACACCCAGAAGACCAATTCCCGGCGTGCTGACCGTACGCACACCAAAATCATCATGGTCGTGATAGAGCTCGACGATCATGGGCTTTTGCAAACGAAAATCGTAGCGCTCACTGAACGTGCGTATCGCGTCCTCGATCAGTTCATACACATAGGGTTCCAAGGCATCAGCATCGTCGCGGTCCACCCGCACCAGAGAGCGGCCAATGACGTCCTCACCGGACTCGTCATACACGTCGATCATGCTGACACGCATGCCGTCAAGCTTGTCGACCAACTTGAGGGTGTTGACCGTCATGGTGTCGAAGCCATCCAGCGAATAGGCAATCTCCAGGTGATGCCGGGCATTGAACAACTCGTTGACGCGCAACAGGTTGATACCAAGATCACGATGGGCGCTAGCAAGTGTGGGATCAATCCGGACCGCCTGCTGATACAGATCGATCGCTTCGCGATAGCGGTAGGTAATGATGTAGAAATGTGCAGGTATGGCAAACACATCTCCGTAGCTCGGGTTGAAGGCAAGCGCCGCACGCACAGGTATGTCGATCGGTTGATCATCAAGTAACAGTGCCCCCGCTTGCAGTGCGTACACCTCGAGGGGAGGAAGCCCCGCCTGTTCTGTCGCCTCCATCGCCCGATCCAACAACTCCTTCGCCGTGTCCAGGTTCTGAAGTTCGAGCTCGATGCCTGCAAGTAGAATCAAGGCTTTCGGATCGGCGGGAAATTCGGCAAGCAGTTCCTGCAGGCTTTGCCGCGCACGGCCTGTAAACGATTGCGCCGTCGCCTCCGCCAGCCCGAGTCGTGCCGGGATGTACTCCGGCTCCACCAGCAAGGCTTCTCGAAACAAAGCTTCAGCGTCGCTGACCTGATGGGTACGCAAATACAAGTGTGCCCAAGCGGTGGTGACCGCGGGGTCACGACTGCCGACCGAGGCCTCGCGAAATGCTCGGTTCGCCTCGGTGACCTCACCAAGTGCTGCGTACGCGGACGCACGCAGGAAAGGCTCTTGCGAATCGGTCAGTGCGCGATAGCAACGTTCAGCATCCGGGATAAACCCGCGATACAGATCCGTATCGCACGTCTTCAGCCGCGGATCACGATCAGCTGCGTATTCGATGGTCAGCGCACTCGCCTGGCCGCCAGCAAGCAACGCAATCACCACCAGGGCGCGCGCGCCATGGCGCCCCACGGCCCTGACCATCTTTTCAAGGATTGACGCCTCTTCAGCTTCCAGCATCGGTCTCGCTCCAGCCAGTTTCCTCATCGATCTCCAGTTGCAAGCGAGCGATCTGCAGCAGCAGTGTTTCCAGCTGATCGTAGTAATCGCCGCGCTCGAGTGACGACTTCCTTGATCGGAGCACCGCAAAGGCGGTTTCCAGTTCGAGACGTTGATCAAGCAACTCAAGCACGACGGGGTTGTCGGTAGATGCGGCAAGCGACCCAAGCCGCGCAAGTGCTACCCGCTCGCTTCCATCTCCTCGCAACTCCGGATGCTCTGACGCAAGCAATGACTCGCTCTCGTAGTACTCACTGACGGCAGACGTGGTGTAGCGCCAGGCTTCGGCAAGCGTGAGTATCTCGTTACGGTCGAGATCCGCGTCCGTGCCGGTCATGGCCTCGGCAAAAAACCGCGGAAAGCGCACCAGGTTGGTTTCCGCACCGCTGCGTGTTGCGGTCACCACGATTCGCCCTGGCTGTGCCAACGTGTCGAGCAAGGCGCCACTGGCACTGCTGGCAACGATCACAGCTTGTTGCCTCGCCTTGACGTTGGCAAGCACCCCAACCAGATCGTCGGTTGTGGGGTCAGGACCCGGCAGATTGAAGCGAAAGCTACGCGAATCGTTGCTGCCGTGACCGATGAGCACGAGCACCATGAGGTCAACGTCGGCATCGGCCGCCTCGGCAACGGCGGCTAGCATGGTGTCGCGGTCGGGTGCGTGCAATACGTCGACTGCGGATGCATCCTGACTCAATGACGACAGGCCCTCACCAATCTGATCGGCCTGCTGTGTAAACGCTTCGGTGTACTCGGGGTCACCGCCAACACCGGAGACCACTATCGCCCGGACATCCGCACGAGCCACTCCGGCAAGAGCCGACAACAATGCAACACAGACACTGAGCACGAGGCATGAACGCTGCGCAGGCATCAGAGCCGTTTCCACCGCAAGCGCATCACCCATTCCATCAGTTTTGCCATGAGCACCAGCAGAAAAAGCGCAGGCATGTACCACAGCGGTATCCGGTCGAGTCGGGTGAGCGCAGCACTCGATGAAGTCAGGGCATCCGGCAACGATGCCACCGAATCAGGCGTGAAGTACTGTCCGCCGGATATGTCCGCAATACGCTCAAGGAATCCTTTTTGTTGTCGGGTATTGAAGTCTTCTGCCACGCCGGTTTCGGCAATCCAGAATGCTTCGGCATCGGACGCACTGCCCACTGCAGAGTCACCGCTCTGTTGTACGGACGCACGCAAGGACCAGACGCCTGCCGGCGTTGCTGGCACGCCCACCGAGTAGTACCCCGGGCGAGAAGCGTCAGCTACCGGGGTGACGCCTGTTTCAACCCCGTCAGGATCGACCAGTACCACCCGAAGCCTGTCAGCCTGAACCGGCAGGTACGCTTCATCTCGTGCGACCAGACTCACGGTAGATGCCTCACGGTCCCGAAGCACGTCTGCTTCAGCCTTGACTTCGACACGCGGCAAACTCGACTCCGCCAGCCGAGACACCACGTTTCGCCAGAACTGTTCATGGCGTTGGTCTTCGGACGGCAAGCGCATTTGCCAGCGCCAGGTGCCGCCCGTACCGAGCACCTGGCTGGTGCCTAGTCCATATCTCTGGGTAACGTAGACCGGCTGTCCATCGGTGGATTCGAGCAGGACCAGAGCACCTGGCTTTACCTGACCGAGCCGTTGAAAGTCCGCGAGCGCGGGGAGTTCACGCCACACGGCCATGGCATCCAGCTCCACAAGATCGGATGGACCGTCTTCACCCTGAAGATCGGCTGATACCAAGGGTGACGTGGACTGCAAGGTCAGCCAATCGCTGCGCAAGCCCTGTCGAGTCGGCAACACGGACACGCGCTCTCGGGAGTAGGTCGAGGCATCAAGTCGCGCATCCAGGGTGACCGGCAAGGCCGCCGCGACAGACGATCGTGCCCAACCACCGTCGGCCAGTCCCTCACGCCCCCCAAGCATCAGCAGGGCCCCCCCCCTGACACTGACAAAGTCACGCAAGGCCGCCTGTTGGGTTGACGTGAGCTGCGCTGCTTCGAGACTCCCGATGATGACCGCGTCATAGGCAAACAGATCCTCGCGACGCGAAGGGAAGCCACTGGCAAGCTCGTCGGCATTGGCGACACCCTGACGATAGAACTTGTTTGGCGACGTGCGCAGCAGACTGACGATCTCGACCGCCGGATCGCCATCGAGCGCACGTCGCAGAAACTTGAACTCCCAGCGAGGCTCGCCTTCAACGTACAGCGCGCGTTTGCGCTGGTCTTCAATACGAATGACACGCGACTGCACGTTATTGACGACATTGGGGTCGGAACCATCATCGGCAACGCGAAAATCCAGAACCTGAACTCCACTGCGTGCGAGCGTAAACCGGGCCTCATGCAGCGTCTCATCTGCAGTGGGGTCTGTCGTGACATCTTCTGCCAACAGCAGTTCATCCCCACTTGAAACGGTGACTCTGACGTTGCCTGATCCGGGCGCGTGACGCAGGCGGATACGCGCGACGACAGTGGCGTTTACGGCGGCACGCGCGGCAAGCTGAACATCGGCGAGCTCGACGTCGTTACCGTGGGAGGTGCTGCCAACACCGATGACGTGCACCGGTACACCCGCAGCGCCCAATGATTGCCACCACGTGGCGTCGACCCCGCCCTGGTTCTCCGAGCCATCACTGACCAGCACCACCGCTGCAAGCGCCTGCTCATCGACAGAATCGAGTACAGAGCTCAATGCGCTCGCGATTGCGGAACCTTCGACCAGCGCAAGCCCGTCGGTTCCGGCGCGCTGAAGCCCTTCAGTGACTGAAAAATAGGCGACCTCAAACAGATCCTGATCGACCAGATCATCGTTGTTGGCGAGCGCAAGTGCGGCGTCGCGGCGGCTACGTCCGTCGATGTCGGCGATGTCCATACTGCGTGAACCGTCGAGCACCCAAGCCACCGCATTCTCGCCAGGTCGAGTGGCTTCCACCTCCAGCACCGGACGCCACAGAGCGAACAGCAGCGCGAACACGGCAACGCACTGCAGTGCGCCGATGAGCCCTCGTCGTGGCCAGGACAGCGGACGCTCGGTTCGAACGAGCGTCATGAAGATGACGATCACTGCGGCCACGGCCACAAGCGCGAGCCATTCGAGCGGCCACGTCGACTCGAAGCGCAACCGACCGTCGCGCCAGACGGCTAACGGTGCATTGAATAACAGCTCGAACATGTTGTCGGTGCGGCAGTGGCGTGACTGTCGTACTGTGTGCCGCCTTCGAGTTCCGAAGACGCAGACAGTTCCCCGGCCCGATCCTACAGGACCAGCTCGACGCTGCCCGCGCAGTTGCAAGCTCGTCCAGAGCGTATGGCAAAATCGCGCAAGCTGACAGTCGGGCGTGTCCCATCTGGCAACGCTGTATGTCGATCACGTCAATAACGCAATATACTCGCGATCTGCGCCGCGCTCGAGGCGCCAATTCACCCGGGTGTGCATTCGCGCCCGAGAGTCAGGAGAACCGATGACACCCCATTCACCACGTGCGCCAGAGCGCCGTGCCTGCGCTCTGGCCGTGCTGGCCGCCGCTGTCTCAGGCAATGTTTCGGCTGCGGGGTTTGCCCTGATCGAACACGGAGCTTCCGGGCTGGGCAATGCCTACGCGGGCGCCGCGGCGGTCAGTGCCGACGGTTCAACCGTCTGGTTCAACGCTGCCGGTATCACCGAACTGCCCGACTCCGAGATATCCCTCGCAGCGCATGTGCTGTCGACGACCACGGACTTCACCAACGAAGGCACCACCCTGGCGGCCTCTCTTGGCGGTGCCGAAGTGTCCGGAGACGACGCAACGTCAGCTGGCACGACGTCTATCCTGCCAAACCTGTATTACAACAGCCGCCTGAATGATCAGTGGTTCTACGGGCTGTCAATCGGCGTCCCTTATGGTTCGTCCAGCGAATACGACCGCGACTGGGTCGGTCGATACACCACGGTCCAGAGTGGTATCAATGTCATCGACGTCAACCCATCGATGGCTTACAAACTCTCGGACACGGTACGGCTGGGTTTCGGTGTCAGCTTCCAGGTGCTTGATGCCGAACTCGGCAGCGCGGTGGATTCCGGTGCGGTCTGTCTGGCCGTCTATGGTTCCGAGCAAGTCAACATGCCGGAGCAATGCTTTGAGGCGGGGCTCACACCCGGCAATGTCGAGCGCGATGGCTACGGCAACGTGACCGGCGACTCCACTGGAGTCGGTTTCAATCTCGGTGCGCTGTTCCTGCCAGGCCCGAATACCAAGATCGGTGTTGCCTACCGATCGGGTGTCGACCACACCCTGGACGGAGACGGGGACTTCACCACCGATGAAGCCCTGCGTGAATTGCTCGACAACGTCGGATCCACACTGCTGACCGACAGTGGTGCAGCGACTGATGTGTCCCTACCGGCCACGCTTTCGCTGTCTGCCGCGCAACGCGTAGGCGAGCGTGCGGAGTTACTGGCAGACATCACATGGACGGGTTGGAGCAGCGTGCAGGAAATCCGCATCACCTACGATAACCAACAACAGCCCGACACCGTATCCCGCCTGGCATACAACGACGTGCTGCGATTTTCTGCCGGCGTCAACTTCGACCTGAACACAAAGGTCCAGCTCAGAGGCGGCCTGGCGTACGACCAGGAGGCGATCGATGGACCGGGAACACGTACCGCTCGACTGCCTGGCAACGACCGCACGTGGATTGCCTTTGGTCTCGGCTACCGAGCAAGCGACCGCCTGTCATTCGATCTGGGATACACCCACCTGTTTCTGCCTGACACGGCAATTGACAATCAGAACCTGGAATCGGCCGGTGGGTCCATCGTCCGCGGCAACTACGATTCCTCGGTAGATATCTTCAGCGCACAGCTGAACTGGGCTTTCAATTGAGGACATGATGAGCATGAACACACGACATACCATGTCCCGACACACCACGCTCGCTGTCGCCTCGCTCGCGCTGGTTCTACAGGCCTGTGCCGACGGTGATCGCGATTACGACTTCGACACCAGTCGCGAGACCTTCGAAGCGGAACAGGCACAAGCCGCTGCCGATGCCAACGCCGCGCAGTTTCTGTTCGACCCGTCTGCAGGAGAGATCCCGTTCCCCAATGATCTGCTGTTCGGTGGTTCGGTTGACGGCACACTGAACATCCCGGTCACGCTGGACGCAGAAGGCAACCCCGCGAACCCATCGGATCCGACCATCGCGCTGAACCAGCTCGACGGATTCTCGACTGTGGCTCCGGCCTCCGCCAGCGCGTCGGAAGCACTTGACCCAGCGACCGTTGCACTTGGCGCAAGCGTGTTCGTGTTGTCGCTCGGCGCAGACGGTACGCCGACGCCTCTGGACGCTTCACAGGTCGCGGTCCAGGCGATCGACAACCAGGTCGTGCTAGTACCCGTCCAACCACTGCAGTCAAACACCCGCTACCTGGTGTTGTTGACCAACAGCATCATCGGTGCGGACGGTGAACCGCTGGAGGCGAGCCTGTTCTACGATCTTGCCAAGGGCGATACCCCCTACGAAGCCGGGCTCGCCGCCTTCGAACCGGTTCGCCAACAGGTGGCGCAACATCTGCAAATCGCTGCGGCCGTCGGTCTTTCTGCCGACGATGTCGTGCTCAGCTGGACGTTCAAGACCCAATCGATACGCGAGCCTTTGCAGGCCGCGAGTGACCTGGTCGCCCCATCGACGCTCCTGTTAGCCCCCACAGGACTGACCACCAGCGACGCCAATGCCGCCCTGCAAGGCAAGGCGGACCTCTACATCGGCACGCTGGATCTACCCTACTACCTTGGTGTCGCCGACGCGTCCGACCCAGCGAGCATCGGAGCCGCCTTGTCGAGTTTCTGGCAGAACGCATCCGGCTCCCCGGTCAACCCCCTCGACTGGACGCCGGTGGGCACGACCATCACGGTCCCCGTGCTCATGACCGTGCCGAACACGGCGGCAGCCGGCGGCGGCGCCACACCGGCAGACGGTTGGCCCGTAACCGTATTCCAGCACGGCATTACTGGAAACCGCTCGCAAGCGCTCGCTGTTGCGGATGGCATGGCCGACGCGGGACGAATCGTCATCGCGATAGATCAACCACTACACGGCATCACGGATTCCAGCAGCGCGCTCTATGCCGG
The DNA here is from genome assembly GCA_938006335.1 of uncultured Granulosicoccaceae bacterium. GTDB lineage: Bacteria > Pseudomonadota > Gammaproteobacteria > Granulosicoccales > Granulosicoccaceae > Granulosicoccus. The sequence goes on from CALLMF010000060.1 coordinate 15,697, forward strand.
GTCCACCCCGTTTCCGACGGATCAGGAGCGCACCTTCGATATCGACATCGTGACCGAAGTGACCAACGAAGACGGTAGCGTCACCACGACAGATGGCCCCGACGGCAACATCGACTCCTCCGGTCGCGTCTACTTCAATTTGACAGACCTTGCGAACACACGTGGCAATTTGCGCCAGTCCGCCGCCGACCTCATGACACTCAGCCAGAGCATAGGCGGCATGTTGCTCATCGGCCCGGATGGCAACCCGGCACCCGCCGCCTCTTTGGGCCTCCCGCTGAACACCGGCAACAAGAGCTTCCTCGGCCACTCTCTGGGGGGTATCACCGGCACGGTCGCTCTGTCCTACGACACGAGCTTTCAGGCGGCAACACTCGCCATGCCAGGCGGCGGATTGCCGTATCTGCTGGCCAACAGCGCATCGTTCGGCCCGACAGTCATTGATGGTCTGGCGGACGCTGGCATCGAAGCGGGCAGCGCGGACTTCCAGCAGTATCTGGTGGCCGCTCAAAGCGCCGTGGACTCGGGTGACCCGATCAACCACGCAAGCACCTTGGCTGCAGACGCCAGCACCGGAATTCACCTGATTCAGGTGGAGGGCGATCTCGTCATTCCCAACGCCGTCGCCACCGCGCCACTCGCCGGTACCGCCCCCATGGCGCGCGTGATGCAGCTGCCTCAGGTCGATGGCAGCGTGGCAAGTAACCGCGTATACGTGCGCTTCTCTGCTGGCGACCACGGCTCGATCCTGCGTCCTTCGGACGGCTCAGCCGATGGCATCGGTGCGACGGTGGAAATGCAGACGCAAACGGCAAGCTTTGCCGCCACGCAGGGGCAGCAACTGCCGATCGCCAACACTGCAGTGATTCTGCCGGTGGCATCCGAATGATGTCGGTGTTCCGCCAGGCGCTGCCGTCATACGGACGGCAGGCGCTGTTCGTCGGGCTGCTTGGCATGAGCGTGTCGATGAGCGCCAGCGCAGAAACGGTGGCCGGTGTCGAGGTCGAGGACACACTCGACGTTGCCGGCGAGACGCTGGTACTGCAGGGCGCCGGATTGCGCAAGCGCTTGTTCATCAAGTTGTATGCCGCCGGGCTCTATGTGCCCGAGGGCAGCCCGTCGGAGGCGACCTGGTTGGTAGACTCTGACGAGCCCGTCGCCATCACGCTCGATATCGTGTCGGATCTGGTCACACGCGACAAGATGGTGGAAGCCTTGAACGACGGCTTTGCCGCCTCGACCGGAGGCGATACATCGGCCATCGACAATGAGATCCGCGCGCTTGATGCTGCGATGGGAGACGCCATGGAAGCCGGCTCTACCATGACTTTTGCGTACGAGCCCGGAGTGGGTACCCGCGTGTTTCGAAACTCCGAAGAGAAAGTCGTCATCGAAGGGCTTCCCTTCAAGCGAGCCTTGTTTGGTATCTGGCTGTCCGACACGCCGGTCGCTGCCAAGCTCAAAGCTGAACTGCTGGGCAATTAGTCGTACATGGAAATCCCGTCTTAGCAGGTGATCCCACCGGACACCGACACGCTGAGTACCCTGCTAGGCTGGCGCCGAGCAGGGTTTGAGGTCGATCTGGTCACCGTCGTCAACACCTGGGGCAGTGCGCCAAGACCGGTGGGAAGCATTGCGGCTGTCCGCGCTGATGGCGCAGTAGCCGGCTCAGTGTCTGGCGGTTGCATAGAACGCCAGCTGGCGCAATCACGTCAGCGTGACGCGTGCGTCTCCACATCTTGTCTGCGGGTTGGAGACGACACGGCCCGGGCCGTGGGCCTTAGCTGCGGCGGCGAGCTTGAGCTGGTGTTCGAGAGCATCAGGCAAACGGCAAGCATCGAGTCCGTTCTGCAGGCGATGACTCGACACAAACGCGTGCTCAGAGAGCTCGAGGTTGAAACGGGCAACATCGTGTTGAGAGACGCCACAGCGCAGGATACCTTCTCGTGGGATGGGCAACGCTTGTGCCGTATCTTTGGACCACGTTGGCGATTGTTGTTGATCGGTGCGGGCGAGCTGTCCCGACACGTCGCTCAGATGGCACTGATGCTCGACTTTGATGTCGTGGTCTGTGAGCCACGTATGCCCTTTCGGGAGGCGTTCGAGATACCGCAGATCACGTTGGTGGACGAGCTACCTGACGACGCGGTCGCCGCATACGTGGGGGACTTACACAGTGCCGTGCTTGCATTGTCACATGATCCTACGCTCGACGATCTTGCGCTCGAACAGGCACTCGGGACCGAGTGTTTCTACATCGGCGCGCTCGGCTCGACACGAAGCCACGCAAGAAGACGTCAACGCCTCGATGCGCAGGGCGTGGACGCACTCGCCCTTGAGAGGATCAGCGCGCCGATCGGGATAGACATCGGCTCCCGAACATCGGCCGAGATCGCCGTATCGGTGGTCGCCGAACTCATCGAACGACGAGCCGCACTCGCGTACGGCCCGTCCGCTTGATGAGCTTACTCGTCGCCACGACCTTTGGCCTGCACACCTTCGCCAGCGTGGGTGCTTCTGCGTTTTACTGAAGGCGCTTCGTCTTCATCGATCTCGATCTGACGACCTTCGTCGGGCATGGCGGCCTGAAGCACATCGTTGGGAAAGTCATCGACATCGATGACCCGACGCGTCGCAACCGACGCCTCTACCAGCAACTCAGCCTCTTCATATGTAACGACGTCCTCGGCAACCAGGCTCTGCAACCAGGTTTCGTAAGGCACCCCATACGGCTGGTGGCGGCGCGTGGCGCGGACCTTCTTTGCTGCCTCGGCTGCCGCGAGTACGGTAGTGAGCGCATATTCAATGCTGCCGGTCACGTCCGTCGGATCATCGGACAAGTAAACGCCGGAGGTCAAGCGATCACGCGCTTCGTTGGGCTTGAGCAATATGCGCGCACACGCCTGGGTCAGGCGATCATTCGGGGTCCGGTAACGTCTGCCAAGCGGAAAGACGATGCCACGGAGCAGAAGACCGACGGGAGTCGACGGAAAGTTGCGCAAGATCTGGTCAAGCGCCACCTGCGTTTCGAACAATGCGTGGCGGACCGACCATTCCATGAGCGGCTGGTCGGCAGCGGGCCGGCCCGTATCCTCAAAACGCTTGAGCACGGCAGACGCCATGTACATGTGCATCAGACCGTCAGCAAAACGGCCCGAAAGCATTTCCTTGCGTTTGAGCCCACCGCCGAGAAACAGCATCGCAAAGTCGGCGAGGAACGCGTAGCTTGCGCTCATGCGGGCAAGGCGGCGGTAGTACTTGGCATTGTCGGCTCCGGGGGGTGCCGATGCAAATGCTGCCTTGGTCAGGCCGTGAAACATCGCACGCGCGCCGTTGCCGATGGCGTAGCCGATGTGGCCGGTCAAGGCCTCGTCAAAACTTTCGATCGCTTCCTGCTTGTTGGGCAGAGACGCCGCTTCAATTTCGGCCATCAGATAGGGGTGGCATCGAATGGCGCCTTGACCGAACACGATCAGGCTACGGGTCAATATGTTTGCACCTTCTACCGTGATGCCCACCGGCACGGCCTGGTAAGGCCGCCCCAGAAAGTTGCTCGGGCCCATGCAAATGCCCTTTCCTCCGATGATGTCCATGCCATCGTTGATGACAACGCGCATGTTTTCGGTGTTGTAGTACTTGAGGATCGCTGACACGACCGATGGCTTCTCACCACCATCGAGTGCTGCGCAGGTCAGGCGACGTCCCGCATCCATCGTGTAGGTCAATCCTGCGATACGGCCGAGCCTCTCTTCGATACCCTCGAACTTGCCGATAGGCAGGTTGAATTGAGTCCGAACACGCGCGTAGGCACCCACGAAGCGCGCACTGGCCTTGCCGGATGCCACACCGTTGGAGGGCAAGGAAATACCCCGCCCGACGGACAGGGACTCCATCAGCATGCGCCACCCCTGCCCGACCATCGGCTGGCCACCAATGATCCAGTCCATTGGGATGAACACGTCATTGCCGGAATTCGGCCCGTTCATGAACGCGCCATTGAGCGGGAAATGCCGACGACCGATATTCACCCCTGGCGTGCTCGTCGGGATCAATGCGCAGGTAATGCCGAGCTCCTCGGTGTCTCCGAGCAGTCCGTCTGGGTCGTAGGCCTTGAAGGCGAGTCCGAGCAGCGTGGCGATCGGGCCGAGTGTGATGTACCGCTTCTCCCAGGTCACACGCAAGCCGAGTACCTGCTCACCCTGGTACTCACCACGGCAGACAATGCCATAGTCGGGCATCGCTCCCGCATCGGAACCTGCCGATGGACCGGTCAGTGCGAAACACGGGATTTCACGGCCGTTGGCAAGCCGTGGCAGGTAGTGATTCTTCTGCTCATCGGTGCCGTAGTGGAGCAAGAGCTCAGCCGGCCCAAGGGAGTTCGGCACCATCACCGACACCGCACCCGAGACGGACCGGGTAGCGAGCTTGGTCACGACCTCGGAGTGAGCCATGGCCGAGAAACCAAGGCCACCGAATGCTTCCGGGATCACCATGCCGAGGAAGCGCTCATCCTTGATGTACTGCCATACGCGCGGCGGGAGATCGTTCAACTCGTAGGTAATTTCCCAGTCGTCCATCATCGAGCAGAGCGTTTCGACCGGCCCGTCGATGAAGGCTTGTTCCTGGTCGGTCAGCGTCGCTTCCGGCACCTTTGCCAGACGCTGCCAATCCGGCTGACCGCGGAAGAGCTCTGCCTCCCACCAGACGGTGCCCGCTTCGATCGCGGCACGCTCTGTGTCAGACATGGGCGGCAATACTGCACGTACGTACTTCAGCAGCGGCAAACTCACAAAACGGTGGCGCAAGCTGCGCACATTGAAGAGAACGGCTGCAGCCACGCCGGCGAGCGTCAGCACCACGCCGACGGGACCCGCCAGAAACCCTGCGACCCAGGCAGCTACAGCCAGCACCGCGGCTCCAGCAGTAAAAACCGGCAGGCTCGGACGACGCTTGGCGAGAACGACCACGGTGACGAGAACAACGGCAATCCAGAAGACAGTTGCGATCATGAGGGAGTCCTTGAAGTACTCAACGGGTATCGGCTGATTCGTGGGTGGCGTGAGCGCCGTGTTGACACGCTGTTCGAGCGCATGGGGTAATGGCGTGAAAACGTCAAATCCATGGCGGCCAACGTGAGCCAGTGCACACACTGGATACTGTATACCTCACTCGATTCGCTATAGTCGAGGCACCCCACCCATCCGGGTAGACACTGCGTGGAGACGCCACTGGACACGCTCGAAAAGGCCTATCACACCCTCCTGACCGATATCGGTGAAGAACCCGCTCGCGAGGGGCTGGTAGACACGCCCACACGCGCCGCCAAGGCCATGCGCTACCTCACCCAGGGATACGATCAAAAGCTGGAGGAAATCGTCAACGGTGCGGTGTTCGACTCCGACAGTGACGAAATGGTTATCGTCAGAGATATCGAGCTTTACTCCCTGTGCGAGCACCATCTGTTGCCCTTCATCGGCAAATGCCACGTGGCCTACCTGCCAAGGGGCCGGGTACTGGGCCTGTCCAAGGTGGCGCGGATCGTGGACATGTATGCACGCCGCTTGCAGATTCAGGAGCAGCTGACGCGTCAAATCGCTCAGGCAATGCAGGAAGTCACGGGCGGACTCGGGGTTGGTGTCATCGTGGAATCGCGTCACTTGTGCATGATGATGCGCGGCGTGCAGAAACAGAATTCGTCGATGACCACATCGAGCATGCTCGGCACCTTCCGCAAGGACATCAACACGCGAAACGAATTTCTGCAATTGGTTCGAACCTGACCGTACTGTCACGACAGTTAAGTATTTCGGCTGATCGGCCGTTACTACGGACTACCGCGGCGCTCGCCACTGTCATGGAGCGGGTGTGCAGGCCGACAAGGAGTGTTGTCTCACCGCAATCCGACTTAAGGATGCACTCTCCGTTGAACAAGTGTCCCTATCAGATCGACGTATTGGTGAAGCCGCTACAGGCGCTGCGGCTCCCGGTGTGGATATTCGATGCAGAGCGGGTGCGTTTCGCGTGGGCCAACCCGGCCGCATTGAAACTCTGGGGTGCCGATTCACTTCAGGCGCTTCTTGAGCGTCCGCTTGAGGACACGAGCGCGGCAGCTCGTACCCGGCTGCGACAACATGTGGAAGATCTCCAGGGCTCGACACGCACTGCCGAGGAGTACTGGACGTTCTATCCCAACGGCGTCCCGCAGTACTGCGAGTGCGTCTGTAGTCACTTTGAGTGCGAGGCCAGCAGTTCACTGTTGCTTGTTCACGCCTTGCACACCAGCGCAAAGCCGGATTCAGATACGCTCTATCGCGCCAACGCCTTGTTGCACTCCTCCGTCATGGTAAGCATCTACGACGAAAACGGTGAGAGTTGCTATCGGAACCCCGCAGCGCGTGCCGGCGTGGCTAGCCCTGATCAGTCCATCGATCGACACTTCGTGCAGCCGGCTGAGTGGCGCGATGTGTACCGACGACTTCACAGGGAGCAGCATCTGTCGACTGAGGCGCAAGTCAATACCGCCAGCGGGGTCCGATGGCACTCGATGAACATCGAACGGAGCCCTGATCCCGTGACTGGCGGGCGTGGATACATGATCAGCGAGGTCGATATAACCGAACAGCGTGAAGCACAGCAGCGAGTACAAGAGCTTGCGTACTCCGATACGCTTACCGGGCTGCACAATCGCGCGTTTCTGCTGAACGAGCTATCGTCTCGAATCAAGGCCGCTTCCGCAGCAGAGACGAACGTCGCGATACTGTTTATCGACTTGAATCGGTTCAAGGTGATCAATGACTCTCTAGGTCATCATGTCGGCGACGCCTTGCTGGTCGCCATCAGCCGACGGTTGCAGGATCTTGTTGATGAAGATCACCTTGTGGCCCGCCTCGGTGGCGACGAGTTCACGGTCGTTGTCAGTGATGATGATGCCGAGAGTATCGCCACGGCAACCGCCGCTGATATCATCGAATCACTCGAACTCCCACTGCGAGTCGAGCATCATGAACTGATCGTGACGCCCAGTATTGGCATCAGTGTCTTCCCCGATCAAGCCGAATCGGTAAGCACCTTGTTGCGAAACGCAGACCTCGCTATGTACACGGCCAAGACACGGGGTGGAGGATACGCACATTTTCGTGATGCCATGAACATCAGTGTGCAAGAACGGTTGCAGTTGGAAAACGATCTGCGCAAGGCTTTTGTCAACGACGAGTTCACCGTGTTCTATCAACCAAAGGTTGATGCTCGTAGCGGTCAGGTCGTCGGCATGGAAGCATTGGTACGCTGGTGTCATCCAGAGCGAGGGATTGTACCGCCGCTTGAGTTCATTTCGGTTGCAGAGGAGACAGATACAGTTGGCCAGATCACCGAAGTGGTGTTGAAACTGGCGATGAAGCAACAGAGACAGTGGGCACTGCAAGGGCATGAGCTGAGCGTCGCGGTCAACGTTTCAGCCAACGAGTTTCGCAGCGGCCACATCTGCGACGTGATAGAAAAAACGATTCATGAAACCGGCTGTCGACCGGACATGCTGGTGTTGGAAATCACCGAATCGATGCTGATGGCCGACAATCTGACCGTCATGTCGACACTTGAAAAGCTCAAAAGCCTGGGTATTTCACTAAGTCTTGATGATTTCGGCACGGGCTTCAGCAATCTCGGGTATTTGCACAAGTTCCCACTCGACAGCATCAAGGCTGATCGATCGTTTCTTTTGGAAAAGGAACGGCTTGAAGTACTCAAGATGATCATCAATATCGGTCACACTATGAACCTTCGAGTAGTCGTCGAAGGCGTGGAAACCGAGGAACAACTCGAATGGGTGACCCACCACGGGGGCGATGAAATCCAGGGATACTTGTTCAGCAAGCCGATGCCCGCTGAGGAGGTCTGCGGCTACCTGGAACAACATCGCGCATGGTCTGACTCATGGAAGTTGTCGGCATGAATACCGCTTGCTAGCGTAGATCAAACCAGATCGACGCTGCCAGCGCCTCATGCTCCGGTGGCAGGGGATAAATTCCCGGACCGAAGTCACCGCTCATCAGAAGCGGCACAAGCATGATCAGCTCGGCAAACAGGAACTCGACGATCTCGTCCGGAACGCTCGCCCCGGTGAAGTTGACAGGGTAGCCCTGGTTGACGAGGTACAAGCGTCGGTCATCGCTTAGTCGATGCTCCATGACATGTGGATGCACACGTGTAGCAACGCGGGTCAATGCATCGAGATGCGGCACATCAATCTCGTGGTTCTTTGACGCTGCGCTGACCAGAAAACACCGATCCGGCAAGGCATCCAGCAGCGCCGCATCAATCGAGCGATGCCCGGAAGCACCGATCACGATCGCGGGTTGTCTTTCAGCCAGTCGTTGAAGATTGCGCTGGGCAACGAAGCCATCAACCGCAGCGTCCACAAGCGTGACCACGTCCGGGTCTGACACCACCACACTCATCCCACGTTGCTGCAGGCTACGCGCCACTCCCTTGCCCACCCATCCGTAGCCGCATACCACGGCATCGCGCCCTACCGTGGCATAGCCCATCTCCCGCAGAATGGTGTCGAGGGAAGCAACAACCGCCTCCCCTACGAGTTTGCCTTCGGTTTGCTTGAGCCGCGTTTGCGCAACGTTCAACTGTGGAATGCGTAGCCGATCAAGCCCTTCAGCGACCCACACGCCCTGCTTGGTGATTTCCAGAGCGCCCAGTATCACGTCCTCACCGATCCATTGAGGCTCGTGAGCGGCACGAATCGCAAAGCCCCCCACTTCATGTATCACCAGTTTTTCGCGATTGGTACGGCACTCCTCGACACAACGCGTGAGCTCGGCACTGACCGTTGTTGCAAGTTCTGCATACTGGGGCGTGAGCACACGGATGCCCCTATCGCGCAAGGATTGAACCGCATCCGAACTCCCTGAATAACTGATACCGATTACCGTATCGATCGGAAGACACTGGTGGAGAATCAGTAAAAGGCGCACCGTGTCGGGAAACAAGTGCTGCACAACAAACTGGCGGCATGCGGGATACCGCTCGATACCGAGACGGCGGTAGGTTTCGCCGAGAAACTCCGGATGAAAGGACGTGTCTTCCATCAGATTACCTGCGGCCAGCGCGGATTTGTTCGTTACGCCTCACAAATGGTCTACCGGGGCCGCGCGACAAACAGGATATCGTTGGACATCGTTTGCAGCGGTCCGAACCGACCCAACGTACGCGACAAGAACAAGTCCAACGGCTTCAAGGGACCCCACTCGAAGGTCTTGCCACGCAAACGCTGGAACAGTCGCCCCCAACGGTTTTCCGGCGTGTAGCTCTTCAGTGCCATGGGCAGATACGGTAGTACCGAAAGATACCCCAACCCCTGTGCGTGCGTTATGTCGAAACACGTTTCCAGCGCTTCTCTCCACTCCGCCTGAGTCAATCGAATCTTGTGTTCCGGGTAGTGCAGGTGCGGCAGCTTGAACCGATCCAGACGGTACATCTGCGGTAACGTGATGATCACGGTGCAGTCGCTGGGCATATGACGGTGAATGTTGGCAATGACCGCCTTGAGCGCGCCGATATCCTCATGCAGATGCTCGAGTACATCGAGCAACAGCACGACTTCGGGTTGCCAGTCCATGGGCGCTTGCAAGGCATCCAGGTCGTTGAGATCGACGACTGCATCGGGCTTGAATGCCGACTCGTAATCGACACCGAAATACGGAAACTCGCCTCGTAGATGAGACAGGTAGCGGCGAGCTACCTGAAGACCGCAACCGATATCCATTACCCTGAATCGCTCATCCCCAAGCTTGTCAAGCTGATCATTGACCAGATTGAACTTGACGTGATTGAACAGGTTGGCATCCGCCGTCTCGAACAGTCGACTGACAAGATAGTCGGAGCGGATTTCGGAGGTGTCGGCAAGATATGCGTCCGCAGACGTTACAGCCTGACCCGCAACAGGCGTGCTGGCACGCTCTTCTTTGCGATCGGTAGGGCTGGGAGCTTTGATGGAGGTTTCAACGACGGCCCTGTCGCTAGTTTTTGGCAACTCACTCATGGGCTTTTTGACCTAAGCTTTTAACGAGGCTACGTAAAAGACCGGAGTGTGCCAAGCCGCGCTAAGTGTGCCAAGTGATGATTAGCACTTGTTCCATGCAAATATGACATTTTGCGACCGTCGGGCAGCCGTGGAAATCGTGTATCCGCAGTCAACGGCGGTCGGTGGGCTTTTGCTTGCGAGGCTTGGCACGCGCCGTCGGTGGCGCCATCGCTGGATCTTCTGGCCAGGGATGCTTGGGATAACGGCCGGCCATTTCACTCCTCACCGCTCGATAGCTGGTGCTCCAGAAGCCCGGCAAATCCGAGGTGATCTGAACGGGACGACGCGCGGGGGACAGTAATTCGACCTTGAGTGCGAGCTGCCCGTCAGCGATTGCCGGGTGTTCCGTGCAACCGAACATCTCTTGTAGCTTGACCGCCAACCGCACGTCGTTTTCTGCATACTCCAGAGCGATACTCGACCCCGAGGGTACGGTGTATTTCAGCGGTAGCAACCGATCAAGCGCGACTTGCTGCTGGTAGTCCAACAGGCCATGCAGGATCTTCAACAGGTCCAACCTTGATAGTGCTTTCAACGAGTCCAGGCCGCCCAACCACACCGGCAACCATTCATCGAGGGACGCCGACAAGGCCTCGTCCGACACATCTGGCCACGCGTTGTCGAGAGCCTCTGCCGCAAGCACATGACGCGGCAGAGTACGCATCAATTGAACGCGAGCTTGCCATTGCCGGCACTGCCGCGTCCACGGCAAGCAATCGATTCCGCGCGTGCGAATACCGCCGAGCAATGCGTGTTGCAACGCGTCATTGTCGATGTCGGTGATCGGCCTGGTGGTCACTACGAGGCTGCCTATGCGTTCCTGGCGTTCTGCTACAACACGTCCACGGTCGTCATCCCAGTCACACCTCTTGTGTTTCGAAAATAGCTGCGGAGCTGACTGTCTCAGGACCTCGATGTCGAGCTCGCACGCCTGATGAATTCTCTTCGCTCCGCTTGTCCCTCCGATACCCGCGACCGCAAGCCAGCGCGCGTGCGCCAAAGGCTCTTGTTCCGCGATGGACACACCCGTGCCGTTTGCAAGCGTGAACCTGCCATCGCGCCCTGAGCGGCGCTTTGCGATTCTGTCGGGAAAGGCGTGTGCCACCAACACCGCGAGCGGCAGGCTGTGATCCTGAGACTTCGAAACCGATCCAACGGAATCTGCCCACGATGAGTCATTCAGGATGCGGCGCAGCTGTCGCAAGCGCTTCCGATCATGCGGTTGTTGACTACGGGCGAATGCGGATTCGATATCAACCTCATGGCTGGTATTGTTGTCATCCAGTAGCGCTGCAAGAGCGCATGCTTGATTGCCGGCATGTCGAGTGGCGGCCCACACGATCATCACGCCCAGTCTGGGGTGTACCGGTAACTGCACGACCGCTTCTCCCAGCGATGTGAGACGCGAGTGATCAAGAATGCCCAAGGCGGATAACAAGGCACGCGCTTGAGCAATTGCTGCAGCGGGAGGAGCATCCAGCCACGGAAGCTCCAGAACATCGCTGACGCCCCACACGGTCAGCTCAAGTACAAGCTCGGATAGGTCTGCACGCAGGAGCTCCGCCTGCCAGTCCTGCACCCGCCGTACATGGTCGTGCTCGTGCCACAAGCGGTAGCAGACACCAGGCGCTGTCCGCCCCGCGCGCCCTGCCCGCTGCGTCGCACTCGCCTGGCTGCTGGACACGGTGTCGAGATGGACTGCGCCCGTGCCAACGTCGAGGCGACCACGACGCTCGAGTCCACTATCGATTACGACACGTACGCCATCAATGGTCAGCGAAGTCTCGGCGATACTTGTACTGAGAATAATTCGGCGATGATCGGCTCTGGCAGGCTCCGTCGCCTGGCGCTGCGCCGATCGATCCACCCGAGAGTGCAATCGACACAGCAACACGCGCGCTTTCGATGGGTATTCCCTGAGCCGCGATGACAACACGCGCGCGACCGCTTCGATCTCGCTGACGCCCGGCAGGAACACCAGAACGTCTCCTTCATCATTCGCAAGCGCCTGCATCGCCGTCTGCGTGACCTTGGCTGCCAGGCGTGCGCTGGCCGACTGCGCAACAGCGCCTCGTGCGCTCGATTCCTGTCCTTGCCAGCGCACCTCCACCGGATACTGACGGCCCGGTGCGTTGACATTGGTCAGTGGTGCCAGTTCCGGATGACGGTGACGCTCGAGATGCGCTGCAAGCTGATCGCCATTGAGCGTGGCAGACATGAACAGCAGCCGCAGATCCGGTCGCAGGGAATTCTGTACCTCGAGTCCCAGCGCAAGCCCGAGATCCGCATGCAAGCTACGCTCATGAAATTCGTCGAAGATCACATAGCCGATACCATTGAGCTCGGGGTCCGACTGCAACATGCGCGTGAGCACGCCCTCGGTCACCACCTCGAGCACCGTAAGCTCGGACACTCGCGTCTCGCCACGCATCCGCATGCCGATACGTTGACCGATGGGCTCATCGAGCTGTGCGGCAAGCCGCTCGGCCACAGCCCGCGCGGCAAGGCGTCGCGGCTCCAGCATCACGATGCGATGACGGCGGTTGGCCTTCGGCAACAAGACCAACGGCAAGCCCGTACTCTTGCCCGCCCCGGGTTCTGCCTGTAACAGCACGTTCCCCGAGGCGAGGGCTCGCACGACGTCTTCACACACCGAAGCAATCGGCAGGTCACCGAGGGCCGCTATGGCTGAGGCGACTTCGCTCATGACACCAAGGTGATCGTCAGCATGCGAATGGCTCGGTCTCAGACCGCTTCTTCACCTTGTTGCAGGTTCCACAAGGTGGCATACAAGCCTCCGGCCGCAAGCAGACCATCATGTGTCCCCTGCTCCACGATCTGCCCGGCATCGAGCACCAGGATCTCATCAGCGTCCACTACGGTCGACAGGCGATGGGCAATGACCAGTGATGTTGCGCGCTGCGCGACGGCATTCAGGCTGTCGAGAATCTGTTGTTCAGTCTGTGTATCGAGACTGGATGTAGCTTCGTCAAAGATGATGATCGGCGGATCCTTGATCATCACGCGAGCGATCGCCATACGCTGCTTCTCGCCTCCCGAGAGCTTCAAGCCGCGCTCGCCCACAACCGTTTGATAGCCTTCGGGCAGCGTCTCAATGAAGTCTGCAAGATTCGCTCGACGTGCAGCGTTCTCGATCAGCTCTTGCGACACCTCAGCTTCGGCATAGGCAAGGTTGTAGCGTATCGACTCGTTGAACATCACGGTGTCCTGCGGGACCACGCCCAACACCCGCCGCAAACTGCCCTGGCTAATGTCTCTCAAGTCATGGCCGTCGATATGGATGGCCCCGGAATCCACATCATAAAACCGGAACAGCAGGCGAGACAGCGTGGACTTGCCCGCACCGGAGGGCCCGACCACCGCAACCTTGGTACCTGGCTCCACGGTAAAGCTCACCCCCTTGAGGATGGGCCGCTCCGGCAGATAGGCAAAATGCACGTCCTTGAACTCGATGCGGGGTTCCTTGACCTCGATATCGACGGCATCTTCTGCGTCCTTGATCTCGGGCTCCCGCTCCAGCAGCTTGAGCACCAGATCCATGTCCGCAAGTGCGTACTGCAGGCCGCGATACACCACCCCGAGAAAATTCAGAGGCACGAAGAGTTGGAGCATCAGGGCATTGATCAATACGATGTCGCCGATGGTAATCGTGGCCGCGGCGACATCACGCGCTGCCAGCATCAGAATCAGCGTGACTCCGATGGCCACGATGGCTGACTGCACGAAGTTGAGCGTGCTCATCGTGATCTGGCTCTTCACCCCGGCATCGGACCAGTCACTCATGTGCTGATCGTATTGAGTGACTTCCAGCGTTTCGTTGTTGAAGTACTTGACGGTCTCGTAGTTGAGCAAGCTATCTACCGCGCGACCATTGGCGAGAGAATCAAGCCTGTTCATCTCGTGCCGAAACTGCATGCGCCAACCCGAGTACTTCAATGTAAAGGCCACATACAAGGCGACGGTGATCGTCACTACCGCGGTGTAGCTCCAGCCGTAGCCTGACAGCAGGATACCCGCGACAAGCAGGAACTCGGCCGCAGTCGGTACGATGTTGAAGACCAGCAGATTGGAGATCGTCGACAGGCTACTGGTGCCACGCGACAGGTCTTTCGAGATGCTACCGGTGCGTCGTTCCAGATGAAACGACAGCGACAGCCGGTGCAAGTGTGTGAGCACGCGCGTGGATAGCTGGTGCATCGCACGATAGCGCACACGTGAAAAGATCGAGTCGCGCAACTCGTTGAACAAGGAACTCGTGATACGCAAGGCACCGTAGGCGGCAACAAATCCAAGCGCGATCATCAGGACGTCTTCGCTGTCGATACGATCCAGACCGGGCCCCGTGTCCAGGGTGTCGACGATACGCTTGAGCACCAACGGCACGGCAACCACCGCGAGCTTGGAGATCACCAAGCAGCCGAGCGCCACCAGTACCCGTCCCTTGTACTCGAACAGATACGTCGAGAGTTTTTTCAGATTCTCGATGTCACGCCGATTGCTGTGTGGTGCTTCTAGACGTGGCGGCATACGTTGTGGTCGGTTGGCGTTGGTGCGGCGTAAGGTGCTTGTACAGCCTTGAGGGCGTAGTCGATCAGTGCCGCTGCATCGGTGGCCGTTGAGGCTCCTTCGGACAGGCGGCGTCGCCACAGGCGCGCACCAGGCACCTCCTGGAACAAGGCAATGACATGACGTGTCAGATTGCTTGCGCGCAGACCCTTGTCCATCCACATCTGCATGTAGCCCGCGTAATCACGCGCCACGACCGCCAGCCGATCCAGTGATGTGTTATCAGGCAGGCCACCCGGGACGTCACGAAACCACTCGGTATCGACGTTGCCCATGCAGGCCGGCGTGTAGTACGCCGCCCGACCAAGCATGATGCCGTCAAGCGTGTCGAGGTGCTCGCGAGCGGCGTCGGGTCCGGCGAGCCCCCCATTGAGCGTGATGTGTAGCTGCGGATAACGCGCCTTCAAGCGACGAACAAACTCGTAGCGAAGTGGAGGTATGTCGCGGTTTTCCTTGGGACTCAGTCCGTCTAGCCAGGCCTTGCGCGCATGCACGATGAAGTACTCACAACCGTGCGCGGCCACTGTCTCCACAAACTGTTCCAGAGACTCATAGCTATCGTCACGATCGATACCAAGGCGGCATTTCACACTCACCGGTACGCGGACTGCCTGCTGCATGCGGCCGACCACCTTGCCCACCAGGTCTGCCTCTGCCATCAGGCAGGCGCCAAAACGCCCAGCCTTGACTCGGTCGCTTGGACAACCGCAGTTGATATTGATTTCCCCATAGCCCATCGACTCGCCGATCGATGCGGCCTCCGCCATCTGTGCGGGGTCGGAGCCACCGAGCTGCAACACCACCGGGCCGTCATCAGCATGACCGAGCAGACGTTCGCGATCGCCGTGTACCACAGCGGCAGAGGTCACCATTTC
>CALLMF010000061.1 GCA_938006335.1 uncultured Granulosicoccaceae bacterium
CGCAGGAAGTTGGTTCCGGTGTATACTATTCGGCTCGGCTGGCATCAGAGGTGTCGGCGGGGCGTGTCGGAATAGGCCAGTAGCTCAATTGGCAGAGCGGCGGTCTCCAAAACCGCAGGTTGGGGGTTCGATTCCCTCCTGGCCTGCCATTCCGGATCGCTCCTCCCTGGCCGTGTAATTCGGGCGGTTCTGCCGCGCGTACCTGCCGTTAGTGCGGCGTTTGACGGAAAATCAAGATGGCCTCCTCCCGGGCGGACATGCCGAGCAGTAGTCTGGACACCTTGAAGATCGCAGGCGCGGTCGCGGTGGTCATCGTCGGGCTCGTGACCTTCTACGCGTTTGCCGACCAATCGCTGCTGATGCGGGTGCTGGCGCTGTTCGTCGCAGCTGGGGTCGCCGCGTCCCTGTTCTATCAGACCGACAAGGGTCGTCGCACGGTTGCGTTCTTTCGCGATGCGCGGACCGAGGTGCGCAAGGTTGTCTGGCCCAGCCGCCAGGAGACCATGCAGACCACGCTCACGGTCTTCGTCATCGTGATCATCATCGGTATCTTTCTGTGGCTCTTCGACATGCTGCTCAGCGGCCTGTTCAAGATGGCTACGGGCATAGGCTGAGGCGAGCATCATGAGCACCACAGGCGAAACGTCTCCCGACCCGGCCGAGAGCGCCAGCAACGGCGCTGGTGTAGTCAGTGCCAGTGATGCCGGTAGCCAACCCGCGGCTCCTGCGGTTGCGGAAAACCCGGCGATGCGGTGGTTTGTCGTGCAGGCTTTTTCCGGATTCGAAGGCGTCGTGCAGCGCTCGCTCGTGGAGCGTATCGAGCGTGCCGGTCTGGAATCCCGGTTCGGCGATATTCTGGTCCCGACCGAGGAAGTCGTCGAGATTCGCAACGGTGTGAAGCGTCGCTCCGAGCGCAAGTTTTTTCCTGGCTACGTCCTGGTGCGCATGGAGATGGACGACGAGACATGGCACCTGGTCAAGGACGTGCCGAAGGTCCTCGGCTTCATCGGTGGCACCGCAGACCGCCCTGCGCCGATCACCGACAAGGAGGCCGATGCCATTCTGCAGCGTGTGCAAGAGGGTGTCGAAAAGCCGCGGCCGAAGGTGCTGTTCGATGTCGGCGAGGTTGTGCGAGTCACCGACGGTCCGTTCAACGACTTCAACGGCGTTGTCGAGGAAGTCAATTTCGACAAGAACCGCCTGCTGGTTGCGGTTCAGATCTTCGGCCGGTCAACCCCGGTCGAGCTCGATTTCAGTCAGGTCGAAAAGGCCTGATCTTTCACCACCTCGGGGAGCTTGGAGGCCATGACGGCGAGCCAGGCGTTCGAACCCGTACAGAGACTTAGCAATGGCAAAGAAGGTTCAGGCCTATATCAAGCTGCAGGTACCTGCAGGTCAGGCCAATCCCAGTCCGCCTGTGGGCCCCGCATTGGGTCAGCACGGCGTCAACATCATGGAATTCTGCAAGGCGTTCAACGCCAGCACCCAGGGCGTGGAAGCCGGGTTGCCGATTCCTGTCGTCATCACGGTCTACAACGATCGTAGTTTCACCTACATCCAGAAGACGCCGCCTGCGTCAGTGCTGTTGCGCAAGAGCGCAGGCATCCCCAAGGGCAGTGGTCGGCCAAACACCGAGAAGGTCGGCAAGGTCTCTCGCGCTCAGCTCGAGGAGATTGCCACGACCAAGGATCCGGACCTGACGGCAGCTGATATGGATGCTGCGGTTCGCACCATCGCGGGTACGGCCCGTTCGATGGGTCTCGAGGTGGAGGGCTGATCATGGCCAAGCTTGGAAAACGTCAGAAGGCCATCCGCGAGAAGGTCGACAGTGAGAAGACCTATGAGATCGAGGAGGCGTTTGCGCTGCTCAAGGAGCTCAGCCGTGTCAAGTTCGAGGAATCGGTGGATGTCGCCGTCAATCTCGGCATCGATCCGCGTAAGTCCGACCAGGTAGTGCGCGGCTCAAGCGTGCTTCCCAACGGCACCGGCAAGACGGTCCGCGTTGCTGTCTTCGCACAAGGCGCCGCTGCGGACGCCGCGAAGGAAGCAGGTGCAGATCAGGTTGGTTTCGAGGATCTTGCCGAGTCCATCAAGGGCGGCAACATGGATTTCGATGTGGTTATCGCAGCTCCCGACGCCATGCGCGTGGTGGGTGCTCTCGGTACCATCCTCGGTCCGCGCGGGCTGATGCCCAACCCGAAGGTCGGCACGGTAACGCCTAATGTTGCTCAGGCGGTAACCAACGCCAAGTCGGGTCAGGTGCGCTACCGCGCTGACAAGGGCGGCATTGTGCACGCCTCCGTTGGCAAGGCGAGTTTCGAGCCCAAGGCATTGCACGAAAACCTGCAGCAGTTGGTCGCTGACCTGATCAAGGCAAAGCCGACGTCTGCCAAGGGTATCTACATGCAGAAGATCACGGTCTCGACGACGATGGGCCCCGGTCTCACCGTCGACCACTCACCGCTGGTCTGATTGATTTTCATATTGATTTGAACGACGTCAGCCACTCCGGCTGACGTCAGGTAATCCGTCACGGGTTGCAAGGTTTCGTGCTAGTCGATCGAAGCGGGTCGGGCGCTTATCGCCGGCGTTGCTGCTTCGGCTCGTCGAAGACCGCAGGTGTCGTTACAGCGGGAGTTTTCCGCGTTTCTGTACCGACTTAATGGCCTGCGCAGATGGGGCGTGTGGTTCTTCGGAGCCATGCAAACCGAAGGGGTGTTCCGGTGGCCTGGGCGGTGCCGGGACATATATGGCAACCCGCTATGGGTTTTAACTTAAGGACCGAAGGTGCTTCATGGCTCTGACGTATGCAGAGAAGCAAGCCGTCGTTGAGGAAGTCTCGCAAGTTGCGAGCTCCGCATTGTCGGCTGTGGCAGCTGAGTATCGAGGACTGACTGTAGGACAACTCACCGAGTTGCGTGCCAAGGCACGTGAAAACGGTGTGTATGTTCGCGTCGTCAAGAATCGACTCGCCAAGCTCGCCACGAAGGGCACCGAATTCGAGTGTATGAACGATCACCTGAGTGGTCCGTTGATGCTGGGCTTCTCGCAAGAGGATCCCGGTGCAGCGGCGCGACTCTTCCGTGATTTTGCGAAGGAAAACGACAAGCTGGTCATTGCTCTCGGCGCCGTAGGCGGCGAGACGATCTCCAGTGGTGACATCGGCAAGCTGGCCAACCTCCCGACACGGGACGAAGCCATCTCCTTGCTGATGAGCGTCATGCAGGCACCTGTCACGAAGCTCGCACGCACACTGAACGAGGTACCCGGCAAGCTCGTCCGTACCGTGGAGGCTGTCAGACAGCAAAAGGACGCGTAAACCGCGTCTCCAGCTTTCTGATACCTACACGATCGATCACATCAATTTGAACCACGCGACGGTGATCCCAACCGTCGTTTTCGGAGAACATTAGTAATGGCAGTTTCCAAAGAAGACATGCTCGAGACCATCTCCAACATGTCGGTGATGGAGGTCGTTGACCTCATCGCCGCCATGGAAGAGAAGTTCGGCGTATCTGCAGCAGCAGCGGTTGCAGCAGCGCCGGCTGGCGGCGGCGACGCGGGTGGTGCAGCAGCAGAAGAGAAGACTGAGTTCGATGTCGTACTCGCAAGCTTCGGTGACAACAAGGTTGGCGTCATCAAGGCAGTGCGTGGCGCCACCGGTCTTGGCCTCAAGGAAGCAAAGGACCTGGTCGAAGGCGCTCCCGCCCCGATCAAGGAAGGCGCATCCAAGGAAGAAGCAGAAGAACTCAAGAAGTCTCTCGAAGAGGCTGGTGCTACTGTCGAGCTCAAGTAAGCAGTACGTGCATAGCGTCGTCTGCCCACACCACATGCGGTGTGGGCGGCTCGATGTCAACAGGCTGGCGGCCGTGGTGGTCGCCGGCCTGTCGTCGTTTCCCCTTCGCCACGCGCGGCACCCAATCGGGCGCGCGCTGTGTGAGGACGCCGAATCCCGGCGCGCGGCCCCGGCGCGCCAACCCGAGACCGTGAGGAAGGTAGATGGCCTTTTCGTTCACTGAAAAGAAACGTATTCGCAAGGACTTCGGCAAGCGGCCGCAGATCCTCGAGGTACCGTTCCTGCTGCAAACGCAGCTGGACTCGTACCGAGTCTTCCTTCAGGAAGACAAAGAGGCCGACGCTCGAGAAGAAATTGGTCTGCATGGCGCCTTCAACAGCGTCATGCCGATCGTCAGCTATTCCGGCAACGTGGAACTGCACTACGTTAGCTACCGATTGGGCAAGCCCGCGTTCGATGAGCGCGAGTGCAAGATTCGTGGCCTGACCTTCGCGGCACCGCTGCGCGTCATGGCGCGCCTGATCATCTATGACAAGGAGTCCAAGGGCCCGAACAAGGCGGTCAAGGACATCAAGGAGCAGGAGGTGTTCATGGGCGAACTTCCGCTCATGACCGACAACGGCACCTTCATCATCAATGGCACCGAGCGTGTCATCGTGAGCCAGTTGCACCGTTCACCCGGCGTGTTCTTCGACCACGATCGTGGCAAGTCGCACAGCTCGGGCAAGCTGCTGTTCAGCGCGCGCATCATTCCGTACCGGGGCTCGTGGCTCGACTTCGAGTTCGATCAGAAAGACTGCCTGTTCGCGCGGATCGACCGTCGCCGCAAGCTGCCGAGCACCATCGTGCTTCGCGCTCTGGGCTACGAGACCGCAGACATCCTCGACACCTTCTTCGAGACCCACAAGGTCAGCTTCTCGAAGACCAAGATCGAGGTCGAATTCGTGCCTGATCGCTTTCGCGGTGAAACGGCCCTAGCTGATATCAAGGCGGGCAAGGAAGTCATCGTCGAGGAAGGCAAACGGATCACGCCGCGTCTGGCGAACAAACTCGCCGATGCCGGTGTCAAGAAGCTCGAGGTCCCGGAAGAGTGGCTCGTCGGCAAGATTCTGTTCCACGACATCGCCGATACCGAAACCGGCGAGCTGATCGCAGAGGCCAACGCCGAGCTCACCCCTGAGCTGATCGAGCAAATTCGCGAGGCAGGCATCAAGAAAGCCGAGGTGTTGTACGTCAACGATCTGGATCGTGGGCCGTACATCTCCAACACGCTGCGCATCGACCCGACCAAGACGCAGCTGGAGGCGCAGGTCGAGATCTATCGAATGATGCGTCCTGGCGAGCCGCCCACCAAGGAAGCGGCCCAGAACCTCTTCAACAACCTGTTCTTCGAGCCGGATCGCTACGACCTGTCTCCGGTTGGCCGAATGAAGTTCAACCGCCGCTTGATGCGGGACACCTCGGAAGGGCCCGGTACGCTCGACAAGGAGGACATCCTGTCGGTCATGCAGGTGCTGATCGATATTCGTAATGGCAACGGCCAGGTCGATGACATCGATCACCTGGGCAACCGTCGCATTCGTTCGGTCGGTGAGATGGCCGAGAACGTCTTCCGGGTCGGCCTGGTTCGAGTCGAACGTGCGGTACGTGAGCGTCTCGGCATGGTCGAGTCCGAAGGCCTCATGCCTCAGGACATCATCAACGCCAAGCCCGTTGCCGCTGCGGTCAAGGAGTTCTTCGGGTCCAGCCAGCTGTCGCAGTTCATGGACCAGAACAACCCGCTGTCCGAGGTTACGCACAAGCGACGTATTTCGGCTCTCGGGCCCGGTGGTCTGACGCGTGAGCGTGCTGGCTTCGAAGTGCGAGATGTACACCCGACGCACTACGGCCGCGTGTGCCCGATCGAAACACCGGAAGGCCCGAATATTGGTCTGATCAACTCGCTCGCCGTCTATGCCCGTACCAATAGCTTTGGCTTCCTGGAGACGCCGTACCGCCGCGTCGAAAATGGCGTGGCCACCGAGAAGGTGGAATACCTGTCAGCGATCGAAGAAGGCAACTTCGTCATCGCCCAGGCAAACGCCGAACTCGACGACAAGGGTAATTTCGTCAAGGACCTGATCTCCGTCCGGGCCAACAACGAGTTCACGATGTCGGCACCGGACAAGGTGCAGTACATGGACGTTTCACCGAAGCAGATCGTGTCGGTGGCGGCTGCGCTGATCCCGTTCCTCGAGCACGATGACGCCAACCGCGCGCTGATGGGTTCGAACATGCAACGTCAGGCCGTGCCTACACTGCGTGCCGAGAAGCCGCTCGTCGGCACAGGCATCGAGCGCATCGTCGCGGTCGATTCAGGCTCTGCGGTTGTCGCCAAACGCGGTGGCAAGGTCGACTCGGTGGACGCCGGTCGTATCGTGGTACGGGTCAACGACAAGGAAACCGCTGACGGTGGTGGTGTGGACATCTACACCTTGACCAAGTACACGCGCTCCAACCAGAACACGTGCATGAACCAGCGTCCGCTGGTGCGCGTCGGCGATGTCATCGCTCGCGGTGACGTGTTGGCGGATGGTCCCTCGACCGACATGGGCGAGCTTGCACTCGGGCAGAACATGCTTGTCGCCTTCATGCCCTGGAACGGCTACAACTTCGAGGATTCCATCCTGATCTCGGAGCGAGTTGTTCAGGAAGATCGTTTCACGACGATCCACATCGAAGAGCTGACCTGTGTCGCCCGCGACACCAAGCTTGGGCCTGAGGACATTACCGCTGACATTCCCAACGTCTCGGAAGGCCTGCTCAGCAAGCTCGACGAGTCCGGCATTGTCTACGTCGGTGCTGAAGTTCAGCCCAATGACATTCTCGTGGGAAAGGTCACGCCCAAGGGCGAGACGCAGCTGACACCGGAAGAGAAGCTCCTGCGAGCCATCTTTGGTGAGAAGGCGTCCGACGTCAAGGACACCTCCCTGCGCGTACCGCCCGGCATGGACGGTACGGTCATCGACGTGCGTGTCTTCACGCGCGATGGTGTCGACAAGGATGCGCGCGCTCAGGAAATCGAGCGCGAGGAACTCAAGCAGGTTCGCAAGGACATCGACGATGAGACACGCATCATCGAGAATGATCTGTACGCTCGTATCGAGAAGATGCTGTCCGGGAAGGAAGCGGACAAGGGACCTGAGGGGCTGAAGAAGGGCGACAAGGTCAACAAGGCCTACCTGCAAGGTCTCGAGCGCGAGAAGTGGTTCCAGATCTCCATGCAGGATGATGATCTGAACGTGCAACTCGAGAAGATGCAGCAGCAGATCGAATCGCAGCGTGAAGCATTCGAACAGCGGTTCCTCGAGCAGAAGGAGAAGATCACCCAGGGCGACGATCTCGCGCCTGGCGTGCTCAAGATGGTCAAGGTGTATCTGGCTGTTCGTCGTCGTCTGCAACCTGGCGACAAGATGGCGGGACGTCACGGCAACAAGGGCGTCATCTCGATGATCGTCCCGGCCGAGGACATGCCCTACGACGAAGAGGGTCGTCCGGTCGATATCTGCCTGAATCCTCTGGGTGTGCCGTCACGAATGAACGTCGGCCAGGTGCTCGAATTGCACTTGGGCATGGCGGCGAAAGGTCTTGGGCACAAGATCAATCGCATGCTGCAGGCTCAGAAGGCTGTGGCAGACATTCGTAGCTTCCTCGACAAGATCTACAACCATGAAGGTGGCACGCAGCACGTCGCCATCGAGACACTCTCCGATGACGAGATCATGGAGCTTGCGAAGAACCTGGTGCGCGGCGTTCCGATGGCCACACCGGTATTCGACGGTGCAGCCGAGGTAGAGATACGTCACATGCTGGCATTGGCGGATCTGCCAGAGTCAGGTCAATCGACCCTGTATGACGGCAGAACCGGCGAGTCGTTCGAGCGTCCGGTGTCAGTCGGCTACATGCACATGCTGAAGCTCAACCACCTCGTTGACGACAAGATGCACGCACGTTCGACCGGACCGTACAGCCTCGTTACCCAGCAGCCGTTGGGTGGTAAGGCGCAGTTCGGTGGCCAGCGATTCGGAGAGATGGAAGTGTGGGCACTCGAGGCCTACGGTGCGGCATATACGCTTCGCGAAATGCTCACCGTCAAGTCTGACGACGTGAAAGGTCGAAACACGATGTACAAGAACATCGTGGACGGAGATCACCGTATGGATGCGGGTATGCCGGAGTCGTTCAACGTGTTGCTGAAAGAAATCCGCTCGCTCGGTATCAATATCGAGCTAGAGCAGGATTGAACACGCCGCAACGCGTCTGAACGAGTAGTACGGGCCCCGCAGCATCGTGCGCGGGGCCCAATCTAAAAAAATTGCCGGGAGCACCTATGAAAGACCTGTTGAACCTGTACAAGATGCAGGGCCAGACCGAGGAGTTCGATGCGATTCGCATCAAGCTTGCCTCACCCGAGACCATTCGCTCGTGGAGCTATGGCGAGGTCAAGAAGCCTGAAACCATCAACTACCGTACGTTCAAGCCCGAACGTGACGGTCTGTTCTGTTCGAAGATCTTTGGCCCGGTCAAGGACTACGAGTGCCTGTGTGGCAAGTACAAGCGACTCAAGCACCGTGGTGTTGTCTGCGAGAAGTGCGGCGTGGAAGTTACCCAGGCCAAGGTGCGCCGTGAGCGCATGGGGCACATCGATCTGGCCAGCCCGGTCGCGCACATCTGGTTCCTGAAGTCGCTGCCCAGCCGTATTGGCCTGTTGCTCGACATGACCCTGCGCGAGATCGAGCGCGTGCTGTACTTCGAGGGCTATGTCGTCATAGATCCGGGGATGACTACCCTCGAGACCGGCATGATCCTCAACGACGAGCAGTACCTCGAAGCGGTTGAGGAGCACGGTGATGAATTTGATGCACGCATGGGAGCGGAGGCGGTTCACGATCTGCTCAAGGCGATCGATATGGAGACCGACGCTCAGAACCTGCGTGAAGAGATCGATGCGACCAAGTCGGAGACCAAGCTCAAGCGACTGACAAAGCGCTTGAAGCTCGTCGAGAGTTTCATCGCATCCGGTAACCGTCCCGAGTGGATGGTCATGACCATCCTGCCGGTATTGCCGCCGGATCTGCGTCCGCTGGTACCGCTGGATGGCGGTCGCTTTGCGACGTCCGATCTCAACGATCTGTATCGCCGAGTGATCAACCGCAACAACCGCCTGCGTCGCCTGCTGGAGCTGAACGCGCCTGACATCATCGTGCGCAACGAAAAGCGCATGCTGCAGGAATCCGTGGATGCGCTGCTCGACAACGGTCGTCGCGGTCGCGCCATCACCGGTAGCAACAAGCGACCGCTGAAGTCGCTCGCCGACATGATCAAGGGCAAGCAGGGTCGTTTCCGTCAGAACCTGCTCGGCAAGCGTGTCGACTACTCCGGCCGATCGGTCATCGTGGTTGGCCCGACCTTGCGTCTGCACCAGTGCGGTCTGCCCAAGAAGATGGCGCTGGAGCTGTTCAAGCCCTTCATCTTCAGCAAGCTGCAGATGCGTGGCATGTCCACGACCATCAAGGCGGCCAAGAAGCAGGTTGAGCGAGAGGGCGCCGAGGTCTGGGACATCCTCGACGAGGTCATTCGCGAGCACCCGGTCATGCTCAACCGTGCACCGACGCTCCACCGTCTTGGTATCCAGGCGTTCGAGCCGGTACTGATCGAGGGCAAGGCGATCCAGTTGCATCCGCTGGTCTGTGCGGCGTTCAACGCGGACTTTGACGGCGACCAGATGGCGGTACACGTGCCGCTGTCCATCGAGGCGCAGCTGGAAGCGCGTGCCCTGATGATGTCGACAAACAACGTCCTGTCTCCCGCCAACGGCGAGCCGATCATCGTGCCTTCGCAGGATATCGTTCTCGGTTTGTATTACATGTCACGAACACGCGTGAATGCGAAGGGCGAGGGCATGGCCTTCCGCGATGTTGCAGAAGCGCGCCGCGCCTATGAAGGCAAGTTCGCCGACCTGCACGCGCGCATCACGGTGCGCGTGATGGATTCGGTGCAGGATGATGCTGGCAACTGGCAGATGGTGCAGCGTCGTGTCGAAACCACGGTGGGTCGCGCCATCGTTTCAGAGATTCTTCCGCAGGGAATCGAGTTCGCCAATGTCGATCTGAACCTCACCAAGAAGAACATCTCTCGCCTGATCAACCTGGTTTACCGGCGTCTCGGCCTCAAGGAGTCGGTCATCTTTGCGGATCAGCTCATGTACCTCGGTTTCCGCTACGCGACGCTTGCCGGTGTATCCATCGGTATCGGCGACATGATGGTGCCCGACAACAAGGTCGACCTGATCGGTGCGGCGGAAGCCGAAGTCAAGGAGATTGAGGACCAGTACTCGCAGGGTCTCGTCACCCATGGCGAGCGCTACAACAAGGTCGTTGATATCTGGTCGTCTGCAAATGACCAGGTCGCGAAGTCGATGATGAACAACCTCGGTAGCGAGGACGTGGTCAACAAGGACGGTGAAACCGAACAGCAGGAGTCGTTCAACTCGATTTTCATGATGGCGGACTCGGGTGCTCGAGGTAGTGCTGCACAGATTCGTCAGCTCGCCGGTATGCGTGGCCTGATGGCAAAGCCCGATGGCTCGATCATCGAGACGCCGATTACCGCGAACTTCCGTGAAGGTCTGAACGTCAACCAGTACTTCATCTCGACCCACGGTGCGCGCAAGGGTCTGGCTGATACCGCGCTGAAGACTGCCAACTCGGGGTACCTGACACGCCGCCTCGTCGACGTGGCTCAGGACATGGTCGTTGTCTCTGAAGACTGTGCCACCGAGGAAGGCCTGACCATGAAGCCGATTATCGAAGGCGGTGACGTGGTCGAGCCGCTGCGCGAGCGAGTGCTGGGTCGTGTGGTTGCGCGGGACATTCTCCGTGTGGGCACCGACGAGGTACTCTTGCCGGCCGGAACGCTTCTCGACGAGTTCAAGGTCGATGAGCTGGAGGCGGCCGGTGTCGACGAGATCGTCGTACGTTCGGCAATCACCTGTGAAGCGGACTACGGCGTCTGCGGCAAGTGCTACGGACGTGACTTGGCTCGTGGCCACATCATCAACATCGGTGAAGCCGTTGGCGTCATGGCCGCACAGTCGATCGGTGAGCCCGGCACGCAGCTGACCATGCGTACCTTCCACATCGGTGGTGCGGCCTCGCGATCTGCCGCAGCCAGCAGTGTCGAATCCAAGTCCAAGGGTTCGGTGCGCTTGCACAACATGAAGGAGATCACCAACAAGGAAGGCAAGCTGATGGCTGCCTCTCGTTCAGCAGAATTGAGCGTCGCTGACGAGAATGGTCGTGAGCGTGAGCGCTACAAGATTCCGTATGGCGCGGTGATCCAGGTCATGGACGGTGATGCGATCGAGGCAGGTGCCATCCTCGCGACCTGGGATCCGCACACGCATCCGGTCATCACCGAGGTGGCCGGTTTTGCGAAATTCCAGGATCTTGTTGACGGCGTCACGATGAATGCCGAGATGGATGAGATCACGGGTCTTACGCAGATCGTCATCACTGACCACAAGCA
This sequence comes from uncultured Granulosicoccaceae bacterium, assembly GCA_938006335.1. GTDB lineage: Bacteria > Pseudomonadota > Gammaproteobacteria > Granulosicoccales > Granulosicoccaceae > Granulosicoccus. The sequence goes on from CALLMF010000061.1 coordinate 11,363, forward strand.
ACGCGGTGGCACCAACAAGGACCTGCGTCCGATGGTCAAGCTCGTAGACAAGAACGGTGAAGACGTCAACTACGTCGGCACCAAGATCCCGGCCAATTACCTGCTGCCCCCGGGCGCGATCGTCACGCTTCAGGATGGGGCAGAGATCGGTGTTGGCGACATCATTGCGCGGATTCCGCAGGAATCCTCCAAGACACGAGACATCACGGGTGGTCTGCCGCGGGTGGCCGATTTGTTCGAGGCGCGAAAGCCAAAGGAACCCGCGATTCTTGCAGAGGCAACCGGCACGGTCAGCTTCGGCAAGGAGACCAAGGGCAAGCAGCGTCTGGTCATCACCGGTCCGAATCAGGAGCACTACGAAGAGCTGATTCCGAAGTGGCGGCACATCAACGTGTTCGAGGGTGAAACCGTGCAACGCGGCGAGATGATTGCCGATGGTGAACCCAACCCGCAGGATATCCTCCGCTTGCGTGGTGTGGAGACACTATCTGCCTATCTCGTGCAGGAGATTCAGGATGTCTACCGCTTGCAGGGTGTAAAGATCAACGACAAGCACATCGAGGTGATCATTCGCCAGATGTTGCGCAAGGTCGAAATCGATCAGCCGGGCGATACGCGTCTGTTGCGCGGCGAGCAGGTCGATTTCTCACGGGTCAAGGAGATCAACGAAGCGCTGCAAGCGGAAAACCCGGATGCCACGGGTGCTACGTTCTACAACCTCCTGCTGGGTATCACCAAGGCATCGCTGGTTACCGAGAGCTTCATCTCTGCGGCGTCCTTCCAGGAGACCACACGGGTACTGACCGATGCCGCCGTACGCGGTGCTCGCGACGATCTGCGTGGCCTCAAGGAGAATGTCATCGTCGGTCGACTGGTTCCCGCAGGTACCGGGCTTGCCTTCCACAACGACCGCAAGAAGCGTCGCGAGAAGCTCGACATCGACGAGGCCTTCGAAACCGCGCTGGATGCCGAGGCGTCCTTGTCGGGTGGGCTGTTGCCGGAGGGCGATGTAGCGCCGATGGGTCTGCTTGCAGATCCGGAAGTACCCGCAGCTGGCGACGATAGCTCCGCCAGCTGATCGGCTTGGCAGGCCAGGGTCTGCGATAGACCCTGGCCTCTGTCTGATAATGGATAGAAATTACGACGTGGCCAATCTGCTCGTCGCTCACTACTCGCCGCTGCGCTGACCGTAGTGTTGCGCAAGGGCTTTGTCGCAAGTGCGACCCTGTTGTTTCTTGCGGCTACGGCGCTGTGGTTCTGGCGGTTGGAAACCGACATCCATCGCGAACGGCTCGCATCCACAGTGCTGGAACTCGGAGCGGCACTGGATGCACGCATTGCCTCCTTTCGGCTGGTGCCGCGACTACTCGCCGATGATCCACGCCTGATATCCGCGTTGCAGGCGCCCGCGGGCGCAGCGCAAGCCAATACCCTGCTTGCCCGAGTGACCAGGGAATCTGGGCTCGCCTTCATGTTTCTGATGGGGCGCGACGGGCAGACCGTCGCTGCAAGCAACTTCGCGGATCCCGTCAGCTTTGTGGGTCAGAACTACGGATTTCGACCCTACTTTCGTGGCGCCGTGGAAGGTGATGAAACGCGGCATTTCGCAGTGGGCGCTACCACCGGCCGGCCTGGCTATTTCATCGCAGTACCTGTGTTCGCACCGTCTGATGAAAATCGCCCGATCGGGGTCGTTGTTGGCAAGTTGGAGCTCGACGAGCTGATCGTCAGCTGGAAAGAGCGGCACAGCACGACGCTTGTGATTGATCCGCGCGGAGTCTCGATACTCGCCACCAACGACGAGCTGCTGTACCTCACCAGCCGTCCGCTCGACGATGCCACGCGGGATCGCATAAGAGACGAACGCCCGTATCAGCCGGACGTGTCCGCAAGTCTGCAATTGCAGCCGGCCGTGTCGGACAGGTGGTCAGCATCGGACGTTACCCATGTGGTCTACACATCCGATGACCGTGCGACTGAGCAGTTCCTTGCGGCGGGTGCCCCGCTGAACGAAGAAGACTGGTCAGTCGTTACGCTGCGGCCACGATCGAAAGTCTGGATTGCCTGGCTCAGAGATCTGCTGCTGCTCCTGGGTACCGCCGCTTTTGTTGTCTTGATGCTCAGGGGGCTGGCGCAGCGCCGGCGCATGGCGCAGGTGCGAGCATCGCAGGCCGAGGAGCTTGAGCGGTTGGTGGACATCCGCACGCGTGAGCTGGAAACCGCTCAGCGTGCGCTGATCGCTCAGTCGAACTTCGAAATGCTCGGCAGGATGTCTGCGGCGATCAACCACGAGATCAATCAGCCACTGGCGAGTCTCAGGTTGGATCTGGCGAGTGCGAGAACCTTGCTTGCGAGGCAACAGCCCGATGTGGAAGCGCTATCGGAAGTTGTGATTGATGCAGATCGAACGACCAAGCGAATCGGTCGCGTGGTAGAGACCCTGCGACGAGTCGCCGGCCCCCCGGTCAGCCTTGATGACCCCATCCTGCCATCGCGACTGCTCGCTGACCTTGGCGACACGGTAAAGCGAGAGCGACCCGTGTTGTCGCAGTCCCTCATTATTCATCCGGTACCGGTGGACATCGGCGTCGTCCGTGGCAATGCTGTACTTCTGCAACAAGCCTTGCTGAACCTTGTATACAACGCCTTTGATGCTGTTCGCGAGGTCGAGCTGCCACGTGTCGAGGTCATCTGCGCGTCGCTGACTGTCGAGCGCTCTGGTGCCCAGGAGGGTGTCGCCATTGTCGTCACGGACAATGGTTGTGGCATTGCCCCGGAGCTCGTGGATACCCTCTACGAACCCTTTTCGGTTTCGCCGGGATCAGAACAGGGTCTTGGACTGGGTCTGGCGCTCGCTCAGGATATCGCTGCGCGTCATGATGGCCGCATCGTCTATCGTGCACGCCAGGCTGGCAGCGAATTCGAGCTTCAATTGCCGCTGAATCCTGACAGATCAACAGACCCGAGCGCCGTGGGTTCCTTGTTGTCACGGACCCACGCATCGACATGAACGCGTCGTCCGCTGCTGCCTTGTATGTGCTGTTGGTCGACGATGATCACGATGTGCTCGCTGCCAACGCGCGGTTCCTGCGTGTCAGCGGACTGGACGTGGTGGTCGCAGACTGCGCAACAGTCGCCGTCGAACGCCTGAAGGAGGGGCCCGTTGATGCGATCGTCACAGACCTCGTCATGCCGGGTCAAAACGGTATTGAATTCGCGCGGCGTGCTCGCGAGTTGCAGCCGTTTGTGCCGGTCCTGTTTTTCTCGGGGTATGCGAGCGTGCCGGATGTCGTGTCCGCGATGCGGCTGGGGGCTGTGGATTTTCTCGAAAAGCCGGTCGAGCCCGAGCATTTGTTGACGCGCCTGTTGGCGCTGGCAGATGGACCCGTTGGGGCCGCGCATACGCGTGGCGCTTTCGACCTGTCCGAAGCGATGCCTTTCAGGGCTCGTGTACTGGCGTACGAAAGGCACTTGATCGAGACCAGTCTTGCGCAGCATCAGGGGCGCATTGCTGACGTACTCAAGGCTCTGAAAATCAATCGCCGCACCTTGAATGAAAAGATGGCACGCCTCGGCATTCGGCGCGACCACGCCATCGATTGATCGGACGGTGCCAGCGCGGTGTCGGTGGCACGATCCATTTACCTGTCTGGTCGGCAAAATCTTGCCGATTAAGCACGAGTGTGCGCCTGGTGTCTCGATCGATGTTCGATAATGTTCTTTTAAATTAGTGGTTTATGAGCTCTTGAGGGTCTGTGCATATGGGGTGAAAATGCACAGGCAACGTCACCGGACGTTCGATCCGGATTTGTCCACTTCCAGGAGATCTCATGAAATCCCCAATGCGCAATGTTTTGTCGACAGGCCGACGTCGCTTCGGCGTCACCTTCGCAAGTCTCGCAGCGGCAAGTCTCGTCGCCGCTACGCCCGTCGTCGCACAAGATGATGCGAACTACGTGCTCAACACCGCGTCCACCGGCGGTACGTATCACCCGGTAGGCACAGCGATCGCGACCTTGTCCAAGGTCAAGCTGTTGCCGAAAGAGAAATTCAGCCTCACCGCGGTCAACTCTGCAGGCTCTGGTGCCAACGTTCAGGCTCTGGCGTCTGGCGCCGCCGACTTTGCCATTCTGCAGGGACTGTTCGGCTCCTACGCGGCGACAGGTACCGGTCCGGTATCCGAACCTCAGACAGAACTGCGCTCAGTCAGCATGTTGTGGCAGAACGTCGAGCAGTACATCCTCGCAAATGACCTGGTGTCCACCGGTACCGTCAGCGACCTGATGGCTGCCAAGGGTCAGGCAATCGCGATGGGTAGCCAGAATTCCGGAACCATCGGTTCCAACCAGGTGTTGCTCGAAGGTCTTGGCTTGTCGTTCGACAGCGACTTCGAGTTCGTTTATGCGGGTTACGGTCCGTCGGTTGACGCACTGGCCGATGGCCAGGCTGTTGCGGCTGGCCTGCCGGCTGGCCCGCCCACCGGAGCCATCACCAAGCTGATGTCGACCAATGGTGACAAATTCACGCTATTGAGCGTCACTGAGGAAGAAGCAGCAGCGATGGACGGAGGGCGTGGACTCTGGACGCCTTACACCATCGCATCAGGCACCTATCCGGGCCAGACCGACGACGTGCAGACGATTGCCCAGCCGAACTTCCTGGCGGTCAACGCGAGTGTGGATGAAAATCACGTCTACCTGCTGACAAAGGCTTTGTACGAAAACCTGCCGTTTCTGCAAGCGATTCACCCGGCGACGAAGGCCATGAACATCGATGCGGCTCTGGCAGGCTTGCCTGCGCCCTTGCACCCGGGCGCAGCTCGATACTACGAAGAAGTAGGCGTGGAAATCCCTGGCAGCCTGATCGCCAAGTGATGTTCGCCGGTCCCAGGGCAGTCGTTGTCAGCGTGTCAGTGGCATGACTGCAACCGGGGCCGATACCGCGCCGGCGATTGAACTCAGTCGCCGGCGCGACTCCATGCTCGATCTCGATACCTTGCTGCAACGGCAGGGTACCGAGCGGCTGTTGTGTGCAGTGGTGTTCGGGTTCGCTGTGCTGTTTGCGGTGTGGCACGTCGCAACCAATATCACCATCACCGAAACTGCGCGTTGGCAGAATGCCATTCACTTCGCGGGTTTTGGCTTTCTGGCAGCCATCACCACACGCAGCTTCATGCGGGGCACGCAGTCGCGCCGTGCATTGATTGCGAATGTGACCTTTGGGCTGCTGATCGCGGCATCATCAATATGGATTGCTGCTGCTGAGAACGGCGTTTACGCTCGCACGCTTGCCAAGACGGGACAGTCCTGGCAGTTCGGTGTGCTGGATTGGATCGCTGGCCTGGTCGCGATTCTGGGCGTCATCGAACTGACCCGACGACTGACCGGATGGATCATTCCCGTGTTGGTGATCGCGTCACTGTCGTACATTCTTTTTCTAGGTGAGCTGCTACCGGGCGCGTTCAGAGCGGCCAGTCTCCCCTTGGACGACGTTCTTTTTCGTTCGCTCTACAACGATGAGGGCATGTTCGGGATCATCACATCGATCTCTTCGTCCAATATCACCTTGTTCATGATTTTCGGCGCCTTTCTTGTCGTATCTGGCGCTTCGGATTTCGTGATCGAATTGTCCAAACTCGTCGCTGGTCGTTTTCGTGGCGGGGCAGCGTTTGTCGCGGTCATCAGTTCAGCCCTGACGGGCACGATTTCCGGCTCGGCGATTGCCAACACCGCCTCGACCGGTGTCATCACGATTCCGATGATGAAGTCCAATGGCTTCAGGCCGCAGTTCGCCGCCGGCGTGGAAGCCGCATCGAGTACCGGTGGGCAGTTGATGCCGCCAATCATGGGAGCCGGTGCCTTCATCATGGCGAGTTACACGGGTATTCCCTACGGCACTATCGTTGCCGTGTCTGTAGTTCCTGCGATGCTGTATTTCCTGTCCGTTGCTTGCATCGTGCGCATCGAGGCGGTCAAGTATCAGATCGGTACAGAGCAAGTGGTTGCGATTGATCGGCGAAAGATGTTGGCAGGCTTGCTCAATTTCGTACTTCCCCTGTGTGTGATGACATACCTGTTGGTGTCCGGTAGAACACCCAGCTTTGCCGCGGTGTTCGCTATTGGCACCTTGATTGTTGTCAGCTGGATCACCCCGAATCGTATGGGGCCAGTCAATATCTCGCGGGCGCTCGCTCTCGGTATCAAGACGTCCATCATGACAGCGGTGCTGTTGGTGGCGGTCGGACTCATCAACAACGCGATTACCACCTCAGGGCTTGCCAACACGTTTGCTCTGATGATCGCTCAGTGGTCTCAGGGCTCATTGATCATCGCACTGGTATTGGTGACACTCGCATCGCTTGTACTGGGGATGGGCTTGCCGGTGACGGCGGCCTACATTGTTCTATCCATTCTCTCTGCGCCTGCGCTGGCTGGCATGTTGGCTGATGGCCAGGTCGTGCAGCAGCTGGTAGCCGGGATCACTGACCCCGCTGTCGCAGCATCGTTTGCACTTGTGGATCCGAGTTTGATGATGACACTCGCAGACGGCATGTCGTTGGAGGACGCCAAGGCGCTGGTCGCCAGCATTCCTTTCGATGTGGCCGTGGCAATACGCCCGATGATGGTGGATGCCGAAGCGATGACGATGTTCCTGCTGACCGCACACCTGATCGTCTTCTGGCTGAGTCAGGACAGCAACGTCACGCCCCCGGTGTGCCTCGCCGCATTCACCGCTGCTGGGATCGCGGGATCCCGGCCGATGGCCACCGGCGTCGAAGCCTGGAAGATCGCCAAGGGGCTTTACATCGTTCCGTTGATGTTCGCCTATACGCCGCTCGTTGGCGCCGACCTTCCAGATCTGCTGCGCCTTGCAGGATTTGCCCTGCTGGGGATCTATTCGACCAATTGCCTGTTACAGCGATACGCTGAGGGCCCGCTGACGCGGTGGCATTGGCCTCTGCTGGTCGGTGGGGCTGTCGGTTGTTACTGGCCGATGGAGTGGCTACCCAATCTTCTCGGATCTGCAGCGGTGATTACCGTATTGTTGACCAGTCGACGGCGGGTCGCATAGGTAGCTGCCATCGGCATACCTGTGCGCAGCCGATGGGTCAGGCGCCACCGCCAAACCAGCTGGCTTCCCGACGCAACGTATCCGGGTGAATGGTGCGTGTCGCCACGGCGACTGCCTCACTATGGCGCTGCGCGAGCTCACGCCGACTCACTGGGTTGTCCAGCGCTGCAGCTCCTGCCTCAGCAAGCGCATCCATGTGCGGAATCAACAGGTGTGCACAGTCGCTGTCGTGTACGGATTCTGCCAGTTCTGCCAGTATTGACATGACTGCCAGTGACACGGTCCTATCGCTGGCAACGTACGGAAGCGATACCAGAAACACCTCGTCAAGCACTTGTCTGGCATCGATCGTGAGCAGGTTCACTCGGCCACAACGCACAAGACCGTGCCCGCTTTTCTGGAGGTTCAATAGTGTACGCAGCGGTGCTTTGAGCCAGTTGAAGCAGGTAATAGCGGTAAATGGATCATTGACGCCTGGCGAGAGTGCGCGGGCGATGACCTCTATGAGTTGTGAAAAGCCGTACAGGATGTTCTGGGTCTCGGTTCGCTGATTGCCCGTGGCGAAACAGTCGCATAGTGCTTTGCGAGCATCGTCGTCGAGTGACAGCTGTCCATAGACACTGGCCAGATCGTCTCCCGGAACGACAAAATCGCCCGGGCGGTAGTGAACGCGCAGATGCACGTCCTTGTCGGTCGCCCAGTTGTTCAGAGACTCGATATCGAGTGCCTGCACATAGCCTCCGATGATCGCCTTGACGGTGTCATCCGGATGAAGGGGCAAGGCGGATGGCCCGTCGGGTGGTGACTCGACATCGCGATCCTCCTTGTCGAAAGGGAAAACACTTCGGACGTCGTCGTTAAGTCTTTGCCCGATAGCGGCAACGATGTTCTCGATATTGATCGATTCAGTGACGTGGTGAATGAAGTAAATCAGCACGGCTATGGATGCCAGGGCCAGAATCAGAGCCATCGGTATGGCTGCTGTCGGTATGAAGGGGGCCAGCTCGTAGGCCTCGGATCCTGCCCGGATAGCGGGAAGGACCAACAGGCAGTAGACAAATGTTCCAATGAAAACGCCAAGCGTGAATTGATTGCCCCGATCTCGCATGAAGTTTCCGATCAGACGTGGCCCATAGTTGGAGCTCGCGAACGAGACTGCCACCATCGTTATGGAAAACGTCACACCGGCCACACCGATCACGGATCCGGCAATGGTCGTGAGTACGGACCGGGCGCCGGCGGGACGAATATCCGAGAACCAGTGGAATTCCTCTAGCCAGCTCAGCGAATCCGAGGTGCCGAGCCACCGCACACCCACGGCCAGAATGATAGCCCCGAACAACATGCAAGTCGGCACAAACCAGTAGCTGGACCGTATTTCGTGCGACAGGCGCAGCAGTTCTGCTCGCATTGAGGGAAGCCTTTCGGACCTGGCTCATTCCAGGTGGGTAGATTGTGCACACCTGTATCAATTCTGTCTGGATCGCTCATCCTTGCAGTCCTAACGAGCCTGGAACCCAATCATGACGACCGATCAGGATGCAAATTTGAAGCTCAGCGAGCTTGTGAGTGGCTTTTCCATTGCCATGCTGGTGACTCATTCACCTGATGACGACATCCGTGCGCGACCAATGGCGATTGCCGCACACGATGAGTCCAACGGCGTGATGGTTTTTGCAACCTCGGCTGAGACTGGAAAGATCGATGAAATTCGCGCCGACGAAACCGTTGCTGTGGTGTTGCAGGGCGATGGACGGCGTTACGTGTCGCTCTCGGGCACAGGCACCGTCAGAAACGACCGGCAAGCTATCAGGAAGCACTTCAATCCTGCGTGGAAAGTCTGGTTTCCCGAGGGGCCGGAACAAGCGGACATACGTTTGATCGAGTTCCGACCCGACACCGGTGAGTATTGGGACAACAGTGGAAAAGAAGGGCTTGCTTTCTTGATGAGGGCTGGAAAGGCGTTGGTCACAGGGGAGCAGATCGAACCCGACGAAGCCCAGCACGGCAAGGTGGAATTCTCATGAGTCGATGGGTCTGTCGCGCAGCATCCGTTGATCGTTGCAGAGCGCTCATCGACGCGCTGAGGGGTAGAGGCGTTGATGATGACGCGATGACCGTCATCGGCGGCGAGGGTGTGTCGCTTGATGCGCTGCCAGATTCGGTGACCGATGATGAACAGCTGGTTGAATCCGACGTGTTGCCCGGCGTACAGCGCGGTATCGCCTACGGCGGCGCAACCGGATTGCTTGCCGGACTTGCGGTAGTGGCTACCGGGTCACTGGGTGTCGTCGCAGCCGGCGCCGGGGCCGCTGTGGCCACGACAGCCCTGACCACGACGGGAGGCGCTTCGCTCGGGGCATTTGTATCTGCTGTGGTGGGCTCATCGGTGCCGAACAGCGAGCTCAGGGAATTTGAAGAAGCGCTCGGCCGATCGGAACTATTGGTCATTGTCGACGAGACCGCCATCGCCCGTGATCAATTGCAGTTGGTCGCCGAGAGCATTGACGGTGTATCGGTGATGGGTGATACATCCGGCCCACCGCCGGCCGTATGATCCGAGCGCCCTTCAGCACCTCGGTGTGCTATCCACGCAGCAGCATGAGTCAGCGGCGTTCCACATGGCTGTTAGTCAGAAAGGAGGTTTGCCTCCCGTAAGCTGTGGAATTGAATGAGAGCCCTCAGCAGTATTCCTCGGGGGCAATCATTGTGGTTTACCAGCCATGAAAGCCACGGATGGCGTTCCGCAATTGGCAGAGCGATCGCCCAATGGTCCACGGCAACACGGCCCAGGTAGTCGCCGGCGGGTAGAATGCTGTGAGAGGCAATCATCTGCGAGTCGTTGCTTTCGTTTGAAATCGCAGCGAGCTTTCGCCAGCTCCTTCGAAGCACTCGGGACACCGATCGAGGTGGTGGCGCCGCGGCGAGACTGGCATAGCGAATCACGCTGGGCATCTCAAACCTTGCGAGAAAAGAGCGGCGATAGTCAGGGTCAAGGTCGTCAAGTGCGCGACCGTCACCAAACCCGGCGCCAGGTGCCGGTACCCAGCGAACCAAGGCATTGAGCCAGAAGTCCGTGTCGTTCGCGAGAGGTGTGCCGAGCACTACACCGGCGAGACTGCTCAAAGACCGGACGCAACTACGTACCTCGGGAAACCGCTCAAGGAGATGCAACGCATCGGCGCACCCTTTGGAGTACCCGATGAGGTGGACCGCCTCGCCCGATGACTCAACCGCTTCCAGCACGTGCTTGCGCAGGGTTCTCGCGTTTGCATCACAACCGGCACGGCCATTGACCCAAGCAATGCTTGGACGGTATCCCTCAGCTTCCAGCGCGGGCAGTGATCTGGCGAATGGACCAACCAATACGCGCGCCGAATCGCCAAACAGTCCTGGCACTATCAGCACCGGCGCTGTCTTCGACGGGGCAATCAAGTCCGGGAGATCGACTGACGCAGGGCTGGCGTCAATCAGCAATGTGCGCAGCGTGGCTGAGTCAACATGTTCGCTGCCCGTGTCCGCTAATGTCTGGCACACCCGCAGACATATCTCACCGAACTCATCGCTGGCGTCGGTAACAGTCGAGGGGATGACCATGCCCTCGGCAGTCTCGGATGTCTTACTCATACGCCGTGCTGAGCAACGCTCTGTCGAACCTGCTCGACAGCACGCTCATCTATCAACCCGCAGGCCGCCGCATGATGAGCTGCAGCCAGCGTGTCGGGCACGAGCAACATGTCCACACCATCGCTCGCGGTCTCTTGCATCAGCCGCCTTACCTCGGTGTCGCGCATCTTGTCGCTTGCGTCGCGTACGTATATGCAGTGGATCCGCCCTGGGTATTCGCGCACGATACGGGCATACACCTCCGGATCCTTCTGACCACTGTCGCCGATCAGCACGAATTTCAGTGCGGGGTAGAAGTCCAGGAGACCGCGAATGGCCGCCAATTTGTGGTCGAGGTGTCTTCCCGCAATGAATCGAGTCTGATCCAAACCGAGGTCACGCAGAAGCAAAGGTCCGCGCGGTATGCGATTCAGGCGAAGAAACTCTTCGAGAAAATCGTGCAGATTCCATGGGCTCGATGACACATAGAACAGTGGGTTCTGATCTCCTTGCGACAGCGCTGAATAGAACGCGCCCACTCCCGGGAACGCCACTCGTGACGCGCTTGACTCAAAGAGTGTCAGTCGCATCATCTGCAAGAAGGACGTGGCGCCTGTTATGAGTACGGTGTCATCGAGATCACTGATAATCCCGAACGATGCAGTCGGCGAAGGGCAGGTGATGCGCACGGACACGCGTTCTGCATTGTGTCGCGCCGGAAGTTCGAGTGTGACCTCGCGGTGTCCATGCAAGCGCTTCGGTCGGGACACTTCAAAAGACACATAGCCTTCCTCGTCAGTCACCGCATCGTGACTGGTTTGCCCGACACGAAGCCGCACTGGCTCGTTACCGATCTCATCGCTTTCGAGTCTTCGGTAGCTTGCCAACAAGTTACGCCATCGATTGTGGGGGTTTGCTTCTGGACGCTTGTCGTAGTAGAGCACGCGTCCGGACACCTTGATTACGTCATCGTTGGCATAGCCACCGTAGCCATTGATCCGGACGGGCCTGGAGCGGTTATGGCGCGCTGAAAAACGGTCGCGCAACGATGAGAGCACATGCTCGGCGCGAAGGCTTGCCTTGTGCGCGACACCCATCCAACCTCGATACGCGGCTTGCGACCGCTGTTGCACGCCTGGCTGCTCCGAAGGGGCGCTGCTTTCATCGTCATTCATTGTTCAAGTCACTATCCGTTGTTGAGGTACACGGCACCTCGACGACCCACCGCTCAGTCCGGCCACTGCGTTGGCGCTGCCTTCACGTGCAGGGCAGAAGAATGCAAACTCAAGATGCCGGACCATGGTGATTATTGGCGTGAGGTCCGAGCATGACGTCCCACTCAAGGGAGCTGCCCAGCGCTTGCATCGCAGGGAAAAACAGGGGAATCCTTGAGACTACGTCCGCACGGCTATGGATGTGTTAAGCGCTGTCCGCAAGTGACCGCGTCAGAGCCCAGAGCTCCGCTGCGATCTCGACATTGGTGACCGTGGATCGCTGTGATCCCGGCAAGCGTGCGCCAGGCTGGGCATCGATCGCGCCACTCAAGCGTCCGATACGTTCCCAGAAAGCGTCGCCGCTGAACGTGGTCGGATCGACGATGAAGTAGAACTGCCCGAGATCGTGAGGCTTGCCCTCTGGCAGCTTGAGTCCTGCGACATCCAGTGAGTTGACGCTGCCTGTCACCGCCGCTGCCAGTACTTCGGCCATCAAGCCAAAGCCGTAGCCCTTGTAGCCGCCCGTCGACACCAGTGAGCCTTGCAGGGCGTCCGCCGGGTCGGTTGTTGGCTGGCCGTCAGCATCGACGGCCCAGCCGAGCGGGATGGATTCTCCCGCAGCCTTTGCCATTGTTATCTTGCCCAGCGCCACCGCGCTGGTGCTCTGATCGAACTGGAAAGCGACGCCACCGTCTCTGGACGGAATGGACATGGCGATCGGATTGGTGCCGATCACCGCCTTGTTGCCACCGGGAGGGGACACTACGGCGGAAGCATTGGTGAAGCCGATGCCGATCAGGCCGGCGTTGGCGATCTGCTCCGTGAAATAACCCAGTGAGGTGCAGGTGTGCGCATGACCGACGGCGAGTGAGCATGTGCCGGTGTGCTTGACGGTTTCCAAGGTCTGTGGCAAGCCCCGCGCAAAGGCCGCTTGGGCGAAGCCGAAGCCGGCGTCAACCTGGACCGAGGCCGTCCTGGGCGTCGATACCACGGGCTCGATCTGGCCATTGACTCTCCCTGTGACCAGCTGCTTGCAGTAGCTCTCGAGATAATAGAGACCACAGATCAGGTTACCGTTGGCTTCGGCCGCACGAATGGCCAGCGCCACTTCGCGCGCCACCCAATCAGCGGCCCCATGATTGACGAGGCAGGCGTGGCTTGTGTTCTCAATATCGTCGAGCGACACGATGATGGTGCCTGCGCTGGAATTCATGGTGATCTTGAACGGGAGTCAGAGGGTCGGGGTGACAGGATAACCGGCAACACATCTCCCGAGTGTTGACAGCCTGACGATCAACCCCTAACATTCCGCGGCTCGACACAGGCCGCCCGACGGTCTGTCGTGCTTTATGGGTCTCCCGTTGTGGATGCCCTCTCCAAAGAACACCCGGCACTCCGGCTTCTTCAGCTTTTGTGCCACTCACCGGGCAGTCCATGGCGACGATCAACCAGCTGGTGCGCAAGCCGCGCAAGCAGCAAAAAGCGAAGTCCAACGTACCCGCACTGCAGGCGTGCCCGCAAAAGCGTGGCGTATGCACACGGGTCTACACAACCACTCCCAAGAAGCCGAACTCGGCAATGCGGAAGGTTGCGCGCGTCAGACTGACCAACGGTTACGAAGTCACCAGCTACATCGGTGGTGAAGGCCACAACCTCCAGGAGCACTCGGTTGTGCTGATCCGTGGTGGTCGTGTCAAGGATCTACCCGGCGTTCGGTACCATACGGTACGCGGCAGCCTCGATACCCAGGGCGTCGACTCACGTCGCCAGGGCCGTTCCAAATACGGCGCCAAGAAGCCGAAGTCCTGATAACGTCTTAAACCTATGTCACGTCGCGTCCAGGCCCCAAAGCGAGAGATCCTTCCGGATCCCAAGTACGGATCCGTCCGTCTCGCCAAATTCATCAACATCATGATGCTCGACGGCAAGAAAGCCGTCGCCGAGCGCGTGATCTACGGTGCGCTCGATGTCATCGAGGAGAAGGGTAACCCCGCTCCTGTCGAAGTCCTCGAGGCAGCACTTGAAAACGTTTCACCCGCCGTCGAGGTCAAGAGCCGCCGCGTAGGTGGTGCGACCTACCAGGTGCCCGTTGAGGTTCGCCCGGTACGCCGCAGTGCGCTTGCCATGCGTTGGATCATCGATGCTGCGCGCAAGCGTGGTGAAAAGTCCATGACGTTGAAGCTCGCCGGTGAGCTCGCCGACGCCGCTGAAAAGCGCGGTTCTGCCGTCAAGAAGCGTGATGACGTGCACCGCATGGCTGAAGCCAACAAGGCCTTTTCCCACTACCGCTGGTAAGCGGCCTGCACGGCGTGTCCGACTGAGACCTTCACCGTGGCTCGCACCACTCCGCTCTCGCTGTATCGAAACGTCGGGATCATGGCGCACATCGACGCCGGCAAGACGACGACGACCGAGCGCATCCTGTTCTACACAGGGGTTTCGCACAAGATCGGTGAGGTGCACGACGGCGCAGCCACCATGGACTGGATGGCGCAGGAGCAGGAGCGCGGCATCACGATCACATCTGCGGCCACCACCTGTTTCTGGGAAGGGGCGGCAGGCGATCGCAAGCGCCATCGCATCAACATCATCGATACGCCTGGGCACGTCGACTTCACTATCGAGGTCGAGCGGTCTCTGCGCGTGCTCGATGGGGCGGTCGCGGTCTTTGATTCGGTCGGCGGTGTGGAGCCGCAGTCCGAGACGGTGTGGCGCCAGGCAAACAAGTACGCCGTCCCGCGCATCGCGTTTGTCAACAAGATGGACCGCATTGGCGCCGACTTCCCGCGCGTCATCACTCAGATTCGTGAGCGCCTTGGCGCATCCCCCGTGGCCTTGCAGTTGCCCATCGGCGCTGAAGACACCTTCGCCGGTGTTGTTGATCTCATTTCTGGCGAGGCGCTGATCTGGGACGACTCCGACCAGGGCCTGACCTTCCGACGTGAAGCGATTCCGGCAGACCTTGCAGAGGAGGCAGTCGAGTTGCGTGAGGCACTCATGGAAGTAGCGGCCGAGGCTGACGAAGACAGCATGAACACCTACCTGGAGACCGGCGAACTGGAGGTTGGTGCCATCATCCGAGGGTTGCGCAAGCGTACCCTTGCCAACGAGATCGTTCCGGTGCTCTGCGGCTCGGCGTTCAAGAACAAGGGTGTGCAGCCCTTGCTCGACGCGATCGTGGACTACCTTCCCGCCCCCGACGATGTGGCGGCGGTCGAGGGTGTGCTCACACACGGCGGCAAGACCGACACGCGCCCGGCAGACGACTCTGCACCGTTTGCCGCGCTCGCATTCAAGATTGCCAACGACACCCATGTCGGTTCGATCGCCTTTCTGCGCGTCTACTCGGGTGCGGTCAAGCAGGGAGACATGGTGCTCAATCCCCTGCGTGGCAAGAAGGAGCGCATCGGGCGGCTGTTGCAGATGCACGCCAACAATCGCGAAGAAATCAAGGAAGTGCGGGCCGGCGATATCGCCGCTGCCGTGGGCCTCAAGGAGGTCACGACGGGCGACACACTTTGCGATCAGAAGCATGCGATAGCGCTGGAGCGCATGGAGTTCCCCGAGCCTGTGATCTCGGTTGCTGTAGAGCCCAAGACGCTTGCGGATCAGGAGAAGATGAGCTCGGCGCTTGGCCGCCTGGCTCGGGAAGACCCGTCCTTCAGAGTGCGAACGGACGACGACTCAGGTCAGACCATCATCAGCGGAATGGGCGAGCTCCACCTCGATATCATCGTTGATCGCATGAAGCGTGAGTTCAATGTTGTCGCGAACGTGGGCAAGCCTCAGGTGAGCTACCGCGAAACCATCGGCAAGACGATCGAGGCCGAAGGCAAATTCGTGCGGCAAACCGGCGGCAGCGGGCAGTACGGGCATGTGAACCTCAAGCTCGAGCCGCTCAAGCGCGGCGAGGGCTTCGAATTCGTGAACGCCATCAAGGGTGGTGTGATCCCGACGGATTTCATCCCGTCAGTGGAAAAGGGTGTCGAGGAGGCGATGCAGAATGGCGTGTTGGGCGGCTATCCGACCATCGACGTCCGTGTAACCCTCTTCGACGGCAGCTTCCACGATGTGGATTCCTCGGAGATCGCGTTCAAGATTGCAGGTTCGATGGGCTTTCGTAACGGCGCCATGGAGGCCAAACCGTCGCTTCTGGAGCCGGTCATGAAGGTCGAGGTGGTCACTCCCGAGGACTACATGGGCGACGTGATGGGTGACCTGAACCGGCGGCGTGGCGTAGTTCACGGTATGGACGAGCAGCCCGGCGGCAAGGTGATTCGCGCCGAGGTCCCTCTGGCCGAAATGTTCGGCTATTCGACCGATTTGCGTTCGGCCACGCAGGGCCGGGCGGTGTACTCCATGGAGTTTGAAAAGTACGAAGTGCCGCCGGCGGCGGTGGTCGATGCGCTTTTGCACCGATGAATCAACAGTTTGTTCAACGGTTTGTCATGCGAGTTGGCAAATACCGCCCTAAATTGCAAGCATAACCTTTAGAATTCACGCGCCGCCCGGCGGCCGAACCAGACGAGGCAAGACGAAGTGTCGAAGGAAAAATTCGAAAGAACGAAGCCACACGTAAACGTTGGCACGATCGGTCACGTAGACCACGGCAAGACGACGCTGACGGCGGCGCTGACGATATGTCAGGCGGAGAAGATGGGTGGTGAGGCGAAGGCCTACGACCAGATCGACAATGCGCCGGAAGAGAAGGCGCGTGGGATCACGATCGCAACGGCTCACGTGGAATACGAGAGCGATGCACGCCACTACGCCCACGTAGATTGCCCGGGACACGCGGATTATGTGAAGAACATGATCACGGGTGCGGCGCAGATGGACGGTGCGATTCTGGTATGTTCAGCAGCTGACGGCCCGATGCCGCAGACGCGCGAGCACATCCTGCTGGCGCGTCAGGTGGGTGTTCCGTACATCGTGGTGTACCTGAACAAGGCGGACATGGTGGATGATGCCGAGCTTCTGGAGCTCGTCGAGATGGAAGTGCGTGAGCTGCTGGACAGCTACGAATTCCCGGGAGACGACACCCCGATCGTGACCGGTTCTGCGTTGAAGGCGATCGAGGGTGATACCTCGGAGATTGGCCGTCCGTCGATCGACCGTCTGATGGAGGCGCTGGACAGCTACATTCCGCTGCCGGAGCGTCCGGTGGATCTGCCGTTCCTGATGCCTGTGGAAGATGTGTTCTCGATCTCGGGTCGAGGCACGGTGGCCACGGGTCGAGTGGAGCGTGGAATCATCAAGGTCGGCGAAGAGATCGAGATTGTCGGCATCAAGGACACGACCAAGACGACGGTGACGGGTGTGGAGATGTTCCGAAAGCTCCTGGACCAGGGCGAGGCGGGCGACAACGTGGGCATTCTGCTGCGTGGTACCAAGCGCGATGAGATCGAGCGTGGTCAGGTGCTGTGCAAGCCGGCGTCGATCACACCTCACAAGAAGTTCGAAGCCGAGATCTACGTGCTGGGCAAGGACGAGGGCGGCCGTCACACGCCGTTCTTCAACAATTACCGTCCGCAGTTCTACTTCCGCACGACGGATGTGACTGGAGCGGTAGAGCTTCCGTCAGGCACGGAGATGGTGATGCCGGGCGACAACGTGAAGATCACGGTGGGTCTGATCAATCCGATTGCGATGGAAGAAGGGTTGCGTTTTGCGATCCGCGAAGGTGGCCGAACCGTCGGCGCCGGCGTTGT
>CALLMF010000062.1 GCA_938006335.1 uncultured Granulosicoccaceae bacterium
TGAAATGCATTGAAGAGTTCCTGAGAGTTGGGGGCGCAAGCCCCGAAGGCGGACGCTTGCTGCCCAGCTTGGAACCTTCGAGACGAAAAGGGTTCCAGCCCTGTATGATTTGCAACTCGGCGGCGATCCGCCGACGCAGTACGCGCACCTCGGCCGCACACCGCCACGTGCGTCACCAAAGGCCCTCAGCGCGCCCGTAGCTCAGTTGGATAGAGCACCTGGCTTCGAACCAGGTGGTCGGAGGTTCGAGTCCTTCCGGGCGCGCCATTTTTTGATGACTTACCTACGTCCTTACAGCGTCTCTCCCCCATAGAAACCGATCCCCCACAGATCTAGGGGTTACTCGATTCACCGGTCGTTTCAGTTCCGTATACCATATCGCCCCCCTCGCTAGTCTGCTGGGTGCGGAGCGAGCCGGTCTTTCGATGCGATAGCACGTGGCTTTGTTCTTGTCGCTTTCGGACCTTTACGGTCCGCGGATTGTTCTTCCGCCGAGAAGTGTGCGTTGCGCAACAGCAAGCAGTTCAATCAGCTCGTCGATCCCCAAGACTTGCGTCGCTTTCGCTAGGGCGTTCTTGGTTTTGGAGTCCGACATTCATATGGGGAGTCTGGGTGCCGCGAGCGCTCGGTGATGTAACGAGCGTCGATCGCAGGTGTAGTCGACCAGCGCTACATGGGACGCTCGGACTCGCGCGATACAGGATTGCCGACAATTGCGTTATTCGGCTCGGGAGCTTTGAATAGTTTGCTCATCAAGGCATTGATCTCCAAGCGTAACGCTGACCCGTCAGGCGGCTGATCTTTGTAGTCTTTGACAAAGTTCACCAGCTGAGCGACGAGCACTGGAACAACTACGAACCCAATGAATGCCTCGATCGTTGCAAGGAGCCGCGCTTCGCGATGAGTGGGCGAGATGTCGCCGTACCCAAGGGTAGTCATGGTAACCGCCGAGAAATATGCGCAGTCGAGTGCCTGCGTTGGGTCACACACACCGAGTCTGTAGTATTGAAACGCAAAAACTGCGACGAAAAATGGCACACAAAAGACTGTCCCCATAAGGGCAACCAGCTCGATAAGCGGGTTCGTTGCGAAAAGCTGCGTCACCAGGTAACCAGCAAAAATCAACAACAACAGCCAGAGTGAGAATACTTTACCCACTGCACGGAGAGCTGAAGGCTGCGCTCTTTCGAACAAAACAGCGGTCACGTCATCGCTCGCAAGGTATGCGCTGATTTGCTCAGGTGTGGCGTCTGGCGGCTGCTGATCGACAAGCTCACCAAGAATCAGCTTGGCGGCACGCTCCGAGTCTGCAAGATCAGCGAACAGAGTAATAGTCGACAAAAAAACCACTGTTGCCGCAATCAACGCCAGCCCTGCGCCGAGCAAGTTGTTATTGTTCAATTAACCTGTGCCTTGGGCCGTACTCGCTCCCGGCATACTAGAACAAGAAAAAGGTCGCTGCGCACCCTAGAGCTACAAAAAACAAAAAAAGGAAGCACGCAAACAACCGCGCGTCGCGCTGAGTTACTTGATGGGTTGAATCTCGGTTCACGATGGTAGGAGCCGCAGAATTGTCTCCGACTAACTTCTGGGCAATTTGCTCAGCGGGCGGAGGTGTTGAAAGTTCAGCGGCAGTTGACGTGTGACGCATGCTTGGCGACATCCGACCTCTGGCGCTTCTACTCTCCGTGGCTGCAATTATCGAGCCTACCAACCGATCTCGGGACCGCAATACCATCGACGATTTCTTTTTCCGTTTTGCACGCGTGCTCGTACGTTGGCGTTCCTGGTGATCGATCGAAGCTCCTGCGTTAGCCAACAATTTCACCTTCTACTTGATTTATGCGAACACTGTACTAGCCCGCCGCGCCCCATGTCACGCAGCGAACGTGGAAATTTTACTCACTACAAGAAAGGCTAGTTCAGCGGAAACTTACGAAACCTCAAGGGATATGTGAGGTTCGATATGTAAATTATTGTCGCGGGTAGTAGCGTAGTTCAGAAAAGAAATGGGTATGTGGGTCAAGCTCGTGATGTGGGACAGCCTTCCGCAGCCCAGTGTTCCAAAGCAACATTCGCCCAGATGCCTCTCATGACTGCCGGCATCCGCGGATGCTGGTGCTCATGGTTCGGAAGATGACAGTCGAATCATCGGGAATGGCTCGAAGGCGAGCTTGGCACCTTGAGGTTGCCTGACTCTCTGACTATTGCCGAGGTTGGCGCACCATGGGCGTGATTCGAATGGGCTTGCGGCGGCGAGCTGCGCCAGAAGTTTGTGCCGAGCAGCAAGGGGACCGATCGTGTCGGTATCTGGGCCGACATACCGAAGGCGCGCACGTTCCGACTGCATCAATCGATCTTGTTTGAAGACGGCTGGAGTTGGGGCGGTAAGCACCAGGGCGGCAAGCTCGGGTTCGGTCTCGGTGGCGGGTCAACGCCGGCAGGCGGCGAGGTCAAGCCGGACGGGTTTACGTGCCGATTGATGTGGCGCGGCAACCATGACGGCACCGGGCGCCTTTGCGTGTACAGCTACGCGGCCGACCGCGGAAAGACATACCGTCGTGATCTGAATTTCGACCCCGGCACGGTGACTATCGGCAAGTGGCACGACGTTGAGGTGTAGCTGACCGTCAAAGACGCGGGCAAGAGCAAGGGGTCCGTGCAAGCGTGGATGGACGGCACGCGTACTCAAAGAAACCGGAATCATGTGCCAGGCCGAGGGCGTACCGACTATCGACACGCTGATCTATTCGGCATTTTTCGGCGGCGGCACATCGGATTGGTCGCCCGAGCGTACGTGCTATGTGCGCGTGAAAGACGTCAGCCTTGTTGCCGCGTGTTGAGCGACACCCAATAATCGAGCTAAGGCGACACCCAGATTTACGCACCTACGGGTAGGGCCCTACGCTGGTGTTTTCCCGACGGAGCGCCGGCGGCCCATGTCCGACCCGGAGGTCAAAGTGACCATCAAGACCCTTGCATCGAAGAACGTCGCCAAGCGCGACATCGCCCGTCAACTCGGCCTGAACGAGGCCACTGTCCGCTACCACCTCAAGCGTATCGAGGCCGACGTGCCCGATGGTCGCGCTCGCCAGCGACGTGTCGCCGCCGACTACGCTGATGCCATCGAGCGTTGGCGTGGCACCGGTAACCCGCGCGAGAACAGTGCCGATCTGCACGACTGGCTCGTCGCCGAGCACGACTACCCGGCGAGCCTGCGTTCACTTCAGCGTTATCTGGCCGATCGGTACCCGGCGCCGAAGCGACGAAGCCGCCGGCGCGTCGAGACCCCGCCTGGCGTACAGGCGCAGATCGACTGGGCACACTACCCACGCGTCATCGTCGCCGGCGAGCAACGCGACCTGTATGCCTTCCACCACGTGCTCTCGCACTCGCGCATGTCGGCGATCATCTGGTCCGACTCGATGAACCTCTCAAGCTGGTTGCATTGCCACAACCGGGCGTTCGAGCAGATCGGCGGGGTTGCCGCGTGCCTACGGGTCGACAACTGCAAGAACGCCGTCGTCCACGGCGCTGGCTCTTGGGGCACGCTCAACGAGGGCTATCGCCGCTACGCCGAGACGGTCCGTTTCCACATCGATCTCTGCCCGCCTCGCGCGCCGCAGGCTGGAGCGGGATGTTCTCTCGCAGCGCCAGCGCTTCGATCCGCTGGATCATCCCTGGGACTCGCTCGACGAGATCCAGGAGCAGAGTGACGCGGTCGTGCTCGCTGGCGCCAAGCGTCGCACGTGCCCGGCCACCGGCACGAAGGTCATCGAGGCATACGAGCAGGAACTCACCTTCCTCGCGCCCGTACCGACACTGCCCGAACCCTTCGATACCCTCGCACGGCGCACCGTCGGTACCGACTGCATGATCGCCTTCGAGAGCCGTCAGTACTCGGTGCCGTTCCGCTACGTCGGCGAGGTGGTCGAGGTGCGCGGCGCGCACCAGCGTGTGCAGATCCTGCACGGTAGCGAGATCGTCGCCGAGCACGAGCGGCATACCGACGCACGTGTCGTCACCGACCGGCGTCACTACGAGGGCGATGCGACCGAACGGGTCGTGCCACCGCCACCGCTTGGGCGTATGGGTCGTGTACTTGAGGCGATCAGCGATACGGCCGTCGAGGACCGACCGGTCGATCTTTACGCGGCAATAGCCGAAGGGCTCGCCCGATGAGCGCCCGGAACACCAGTGCCGCAGCGTCGCCGCGCACGAGCAAGCCGCTCGACATCGACCGCACCCGTGAGCGCCTGGACGGTCTCGGTCTCGGCTTTGCTGCCGATGCGCTCGAGCGCACGCTCACCGAGTCAGTGCGCGACGGCACCACCCCGCAGGCCTTCCTCGATGCGCTGCTCAGCGCTGAGCTCGAGGAGCGCGAGACGCGTCGGGTCGGCACCGCGCTCAGGCTCTCGAGCCTGCCGCCGGGTCTGTCGCTCGCCGAGTTCGACTTCGGCTTCCAGCCCTCGGTGGATCGCTCGAAGATCGACACGCTGGCCACCGGCGCCTGGGTCAAGCAGAGCCAGACGCTGCTGATCCAGGGACCGCCCGGTGTCGGCAAGACGCACCTGGCGGTCGGGCTTGGCGTCAAGGCGGTCCAGCAGGGCTTCAGCGCGCAGTTCTATCGCTTCGACGAGCTGCTGACCGCGCTGAAGGCGGATGCACACCTGCCGCCCTCGCGGCTACGGCGCAAGAAGTACCTCTCGACCGCGCTGGTGATCATCGACGAGATGGGCTTCGAGCCGATGGATCGTGAAGAGGCGAGCCTGTTCTTCCGACTGGTCACGTACCGCTACAGTCGGGGCTCAATCCTGATTACGACGAACAAGAGCGTGCGGGACTGGACCGAGTTGCTCGCCGGCGATGAAGTCCTGACCGCGGCCATCCTGGACCGACTGCTACACAACGCCCACGTGATGAATATCAAGGGACGCAGCTACCGGCTGCGCGATCTTGACCACGCACTTGGCGCCCAAAACGACAAACGCTAAACGACCTAAACCACTCTCAGAGGTGGACCCTGCTATTTGGACAGTCACGGATGACGTAAGCGCCTCTCCTAGTTATTGTGGAGAGAAATCCGATGAGAAGGAAGCGAAGATTGCATAAGCCTGAATTCAAGGCCAAGGTCGCTCTGGAAGCCATCAAGGGCGAGATGACCATGGCGGAGATGGTCCGCAAGTTCGACGTACAAGCTGGCCAGATAACCCAATGGAAGAAGCAGCTACTGAGCAACGCCAGTGGCGTGTTCGACAAGGGAGAGAAAACTGCTGAT
>CALLMF010000063.1 GCA_938006335.1 uncultured Granulosicoccaceae bacterium
GATGTTGTTCGGGGGCAGCATCTTCTTCAGAACTGCGTCCCGTCGTTCAGGTGCGTAGGCCATTCTTGCTCTCTCTGTCCGCTCCCTGCCAATTCTAATAATCTGCCAATGGGCAGTGGACAACTATCCTGACGCAGGGGGTGACTCCCCATTCAAGAATGCAGACTCACTTGCCAACCAACCTCTGGTGACCGTCCCGCCACTCACTCGGCGTCCCTCCCGTCACCCTCAAAAACTCCCGATTAAAATTCGACTTCGTAGAAAACCCCGACCCCAACATCGCTGCCGTAATACTCGGGTCTTCCCGCAGCAACTCACACGCATGCTCAATCCGATACCGATTGATATACCGGGACACATTCTCCCCATGCTCGCTGTTAATCGTGGCCGACAAGCGCTTGGCAGGCACACCAAGTCTTCGTGCCAATCGCCCCAGGGTTAGGTCCGGATCTGTCCAGGCCTGCCTTTGCCGCATCAGCTCATCCAGCCTTGCCATCAATACCTTGCGCTCAGTAGCGTCATCGTCTGCGACCTCTGGTGGTTGAGGCGCGTCACTGCCGGCAACCGCAGTTTCAAGCGGCGGCGGATCACCAACATCCCGCCCCAGAAACAGCGCACCCAGCACGATCAGATTGAGTGACGCTCCAAAAGTGGTGATCCAGCCCCTCCACGCGCCGTTGGTGGCAATGGCGTCAGTCACGATGAGTACATCCATCAGGGCCGATAGCATCAACGAGATAGCAACCGAGCGCCACAGCAGTGCCGGCAGATCACCGCTGCCGAGCCGTGCTTGAGGGAGCGTTTTTTCTGAGCCCGTGGCTACCCACAACCGTAGCCCCTGAATGAGAAACCACGCGGGTATCGCAACGTCGAGAAGCTGCGGTGCAAACAGCATCGCGAGGATCGCAAGGAGTGGGGCGGGGAGTAGCTGCATAAGCAGCTGTCCTCTCCCGGATTCATCCCCGCCTTCGCGAAAGGCCGCCCATACAAGCGCAGGCAGCAGCGCAGCGCCGATCACCTGCAGTGGCCGAACCGCCTGCACGTCGTAGTGTTGAGTCAGCGCGATGATCAGGCTCTGCGCAGCGCACGCCAGCAGTAGCGCGATCGTCAGTGGTGGTAGCTGCTCACGGCGCCATGCTAGGGCGGCGAACACCGCCAGTAACACGGCGCCAAACAGGGGTAGGGGGAAGGTCGGCATGCCTGAGGATCGAGAGGGCGTGCCTCGCATTGTCGGTCAAAGATGGGCAGCGCAATACCGCTCAGAGGTCCTCAAACCGGTTTCAGGTCGACCAGAACCGGTTTGAGGTCGCGGCACCGCGGTTCGAGCCGAATAGTGGACCTCCACTTCCCACAACGGCTGACATCATGAAAGCGCCACTTGCACGCCGCTCGCTCCTCGCTTGTCTCGCTATCACGGCAACCGCGCTGGCACCGGCCACGAAGGCCAGTGAAGCGGGTAGTCGCCCCGTAGGTGTGCGGACGGTCTCCATTGCTGCGGCACACCGCGGCACCGATCTGGAGGGTGTGATCTGGTACCCGACCGCGTCCACGCAGCCTCCCGTCGCCTTTGGAGCCAATCCGGTCTTCATCGGCTCACCGTCCATACCGGATGCCGAGCCGCTGGAGGAGCCGGCACCGCTGGTGCTGCTTTCGCATGGTCTTGGTGGTCGCTATGCGTCACTCGCATGGCTAGGCGCCGGGCTCGCTTCGCACGGCGCGATCGTCGTTGCTGTCAATCACCCGGGTAGCACCTTTCGTGACCTCGATCCGGAGCGCAGCTTGCTCCACGGCGAACGCACGCAAGACTTCACGGCGATCATCGACGCGATGGAAAGTGCCGCACAGGAGGGGCTTGAGATTGACCCCGATGCAATCTATGCAACCGGTTTTTCCTACGGTGGATGGACCGCACTTGCGAGTGGTGGGCTCACCGCCAATCTTGAGGGATACCGCAGCCACTGCGACGAGATTGGCAATGCGTCATCACATTGCGGCGACATTGCTCGCTGGGGTGTGGATCTTGACGCGATGGATGCCGACGTCTGGAACCAGAGCTACAAGGATGATCGGGTCAAGGCGGTTGCCGCCCTCGACCCTGGCTTGATCTATGGCCTGGATGCAACGAACACCGAGAATCTGGTCGACGATGTGTTGCTGATAGGTCTTGGGGAGGGAGAAGATCGATTGCTCGCAACAGACTTCAACGAGTCTGGTCTGGCGCAGCTGATGCCGCAGGCCGAGCAGCACATACTGACACCCGCCAACCACTACTCGGCGTTGCCGGTGTGCACGGACGTTGGCCCCGCCATTCTCGAAGATGAAGGAGACGATCCAGTATGCACCGACCCCGAGGGGGCGGACCGAGCTGCGCTACATGCACGCATCGTGGAATTGATGTCCGAGCAGTTTGGGTTAACGCGTGCTGATTGAAGCTGTGGGATTCAGTGTCGCATCGCGGGCGCCATGGAAGGCGAGCGCAACCACAATTAGCCAATACAAGACGAGAATGAAGATGGCGACTACGGCGGCGACAAATAATTTCCGGCCCAGCGCTGCGTTCTTGATGTGGTCGCTCTCAGTCTGATCGAGCAGCAACGTCAGTTGGCTATCGTCGAGGTCAGAACAGTGCGGGCATGTATCAAACTCAGCGATTACTCGCGATAAACCACAACGTTCGCACTTCTTTGCAGGTCCGCGCAGGTGAATCCGACTGGATATGGGCATGTGTGATCCTCATCAAGCCTTGCCAACACGTTATCCTGCGAGACTCGTCGACACTGATTGAGAGCCATCGCGAGTGAAA
>CALLMF010000064.1 GCA_938006335.1 uncultured Granulosicoccaceae bacterium
AAGCTCACCGGTGTGCTCGGACAGGAAATCCGCCTTGTTGCTGCCTGCCGGGTAGGTCGCCATCCAGTCGAGCAGGCGCCCGAGATAGACATAAAGATACAACTCCGAGATCGCCGCCACCGCGCCGAGAAACAGCGCACAAAACAGCACCCCTGACACCGGACGGAGGTAGAAGGCGAAAAAGGCACCGGTTTTTTGCGGGGGCCGCCGCGGCGTCCAGCGCGGAGCCAGCGGATCGATCAGTCGCTCGAATAATGCGTACACAGGCACACGCTCGTGTCGGGCCGCACAGAGTATCCACTCCAGCGCCGCCCGCACAGCCCACCTTGTGCGATAGTTGTTACTTGGTTGCAGACGCGAGATGGCAGATCAGGACACAATCCGAGGTCCTGCCGAATAAATAATAGCAACGACACAGGGGGCGGTAGTAAGCGATGGACAAGTACACCGAGATGCTCGTGTTCTCGAAGGCAGCCGATCTGGGCAGTTTCTCTGCCGCTGCTCGCGAGCTCGATCTGACGCCATCGGCGGTCAGCAAACTGATTACCCGACTGGAGGATCGCCTCGGCGCGCGCCTGTTCCAGCGCACCACACGCAAGCTCAGCCTCACCGCCGAGGGCAATGCCTTCAATGAGCGCTGTGGGTCCATTCTGGATGAGATCCGTCAAGCCGAAGACGCCGTCATGGCGCTGCACGACCGGGTCAGTGGCACCTTGCGCGTCACCACCATCTCGGCGTTTGCGCGCATCCACATGATCAAGCTGATGCCGGAATTCATGGCGCTCTACCCCGAGCTTCGGGTAGAACTCGAGCTCAGCGAGCGTCAGGTGGATCTCGTCGGCGAAGGTGTGGATGCCGCACTTGTGTTATCCGATGGCCTCACCGACGAGTCGCTGGTTGCCCGTCGCCTGGCGGTCAATCAACGCGTCATCTGCGCGTCTCCGGAGTACCTCAAGAAGCACGGCACACCGCAAAGCCCGGACGATCTATTGGCCCACAACTGCCTCACGCACTCCTCCATCACTCACTTCAATGATTGGGAGTTCAACACGCCGGACGGTGTACGAGCGCAACGCGTCAAGGGTAACTTCCATACCAACAGTGCGTCGGCCCTGCACGAAGCGGTCAAGGCCGGGCTCGGAATTGCAAGACTGGCGACCTACGTCGTTCAACCTTCACTAGCCAAAGGTCTGGTCATTCCCGTACTTGCAGAGCATGCACACGACAGTTCCAGCATTCAGCTGGTGTACCCACACCGCCGCCACCTCAGCAACAAGGTACGTGCCTTCACCGACTTCATGGTCGCGAAGTTCACACCCAACGCCCCGTGGGAGCGCGAGCCGGTCAGCGACGACTGACGCACGGGTCGGGGACACGGACAGCCCCGCCCGCAGGACCCGCTAGAGGTCGGTAAGCAACACGCGCTCGAGCGCGTGGAAGCACCGGATCACCTCGGTGTAGTGGACATCCACCTGCTCGATGATGTCGTCCAGCGGCCCGTCCAGTGAGGACGCCTCCACCAGGTCGAGACAGCGGCACACCGCATCGTGCATCTTGCGGTAGGGCGCTTCGATCGCCTGGAATTCCAGGCGATCAGCCAATTGCTGACCAGCACCGAAGTACCAGAGACCCACGCGGGTTTTCTCGATGTCGCGCGCCAACGCCGGCACGCGAACCGACTGCAGTGAATCTACAGCGCCCATGCGCAAGCAGATCGCTGCATCGAACATGCTCTTGCGTTGCTGGATGAGGTTGTCGATGTTCTGGTGAATCCAGCCGATGTGCGAGCCTGCAAAGGTCGGCGGATTGGCAACGTACTCCAGGAACTGCTCCAGGGGCAGGGGCCGGCTGATGTAGTAGCCCTGCGCTTGCCCGCAACCGGCGGCAATCAGGAAGTTGAACGCACCGTCGGACTCGACCCCTTCGGCAACGGACACCATGCGTAGCTCGCGGGCCATGGAGATTGCCGCACGCACCGTATTGAGGTTCTGCTGCGAGGTGCCCATGCGCTGCACGATGCCTTGATCGAGCTTCAAGGAAGAAAACGGCAGCTGACTGAGTCGATCGATGGACGACCATCCGGTCCCGAAATCATCCATCAGCACATGAATACCGAGATCCCTGAGGCGCACCAGATCATCACGAACCACATCCACGTTGCGCATGGCGGCCGCCTCGGTGATCTCGATCTGCAGCTCGTCAGCGCTGATCTCGCCATTGTGCAATGACTGACCAATGCGTTGACTGATGGTTTGCGAGGCCAGGTCATCGGGCGCGACGTTCATGGAGATCGACAAGCCCGTGCGCACCTTGCGCAAACGCTGACAGGCATCAATCACCTGATCGAGCAAGTCGATGGTGATGTCGTGGAGCATGCCGCTCTCGACCGCCAGCGGCAGGAACTCATCGGGGCCGAGCACGTCCTGTTCGGTGCCTTCCCAGCGCACGAGCGCCTCGGCACCGGTCACCTGCCCGCTCAGCAGACACACCTTCGGCTGGTAGTGCAGCGTGAGATCTCCATTGGAGAACGCAGCCTGCAAGGACTCGAGGGTGGGCTTGTTCATTCGGCGTGACCGGCCGTATGCGACGGCAGCGCCGTCACCGATCCATGGCCTTCAGGTAACGAGACTCCAGAGAGTCGGTCACCGCCGCTCGTGCTGGCGGCGCGGATACCCAGTCGCGTTCCAGGCCTTGCAGTATCTTGCGCGTGTCGGCAACACCCGCCGAGGTCATGCCTTCCTGCAGATGCTCGAGCTGGTAACGCATGCGACGCGTGGAATCTTCGGACGGCGTATCGATGCCGGCGGCGACTTCCATGCGGATCAAGAGATCGCGCCGCTGTTCCTCGTTGGCGTCCCAATCGGGTTGGGTGCCTGCCGTCAGATGCTCGATGGCGCTATCGCGGCGCGCCTCCAGGCGCTGTGCCAGCTCGCGCGGCGCACTGACGTCCGAGGCGTTGTCCCAGGCATCGCGCACCTCGTCGGCAAGACTCACGGTGTTCTCGCCAGAGGCATCGCCAAGCTCCACGGCACGCTCCAGCCGCTGACACAGACCAATCAGGCGCTGCGCTTCCTGAGCACTGGCGGCGACCCGACGCTTGGCACCCGCATCGCGTTGTCGGGACACGGCATCAACCGCATCCCGATAGGCGCGAATCAAGCCCTTGCGATCGCGCTCGGGGAATTCCGCCAGTCCATCGAACTCGGTGACCAGTGCTTGCACGGCAGACTCATCGACCGGCAGGCGCTTGCTGATCTTGCGCAGCTCATCCACGATTTCCCGGCCGCGGAACACATGCGCAAGCGCCGAGCGGTTTTCTGCACGTGCCGCATCGCGACGCGTACCAAAGACCTTCTTGGCGTGGCCGTTGAACGCCTCCCACAGCGCCTGGTCGTTCTTGCGGCGCGTGATACCAACGAGCTTCCAGGCGCTCTGCAGGCGCTTGGCCTGATTGGCACTGTGCTGCGTGATCTCGCCCTCGGCGAGCGCTGCCATCTTGTCGACGAGCTCCTGGCGAGCCGCCTCGTTACGCTCGTACTCGGTGACCAGCTGTGCCTCGATGGGCTTGAGCGCCGCAGAAAACCGCGCCTCCAATGCCTTGTCGGGCTTGCGGTCGCGCACCCGGGTGCGCGACCAGGTTTGCCGTGCACGTGATACGAGGGACTGCAGTCCGCGGTAATCCGGCTCCTCGCCCTCGACCGGTGGGGGCACCGCCTCGAGCGATTCGATCACCGCTTCGCGCTCCTGCACCCTCTGTTCGCGCTCCTTGGCGCGCGCGGCAAACTCTGCCTTGCAGGGTTCATAGGCGGCGTCCGACGCCGTCTTGAAGCGTGGCCACAGTTCGCTGGACGCGCGGCTGGAACCCAGTGACTTCCATTCGGCCTGCATCTCGCGAACGGCCTTGGCGCGTGCGTCGGGCTTGAGCTCGGCGGCGGCGAGCGCCTCCATGCGAACGATCACTTCCTCGAGCTTGGGACGACCGGCAAAGTCCTGCCAGTCGGCCATCTCGGCGAGCTGCCTGCGCGCACGCTCGAGCCGGTCGTTGACCTGACGCTTCTCCGCGTCGTCCATCTGACCGATCTTTTTTTCCACACGCCGGAAGAGGCTGCTGGCCGGCGCCCACTTGCCATCGTTGATGAGCGTGGTGAGCATGCCGAACTGACGCTGCGTGGCGCGCAAGCGATCAGACGACTCCTGCTGTGCCTGAACCAGTCGCACCTCCAGGTCGTCGCGGTGCGTTTGCAGTGCGGCGACCCAGGGCAGCTCAGTGCCATCGACATCGGGCAACACGCGTGGCAGATCGAGCAGTGACTTGATACGACCCAGACGCTGCTTGACCGCTGCCGGGCGCGAGCCCGCCACCGGAAACGGCGGATCGAACAACACCGCGACCGCCGTGACGTGCGCGTGCAAGGCTACGATCTCGGCATCCTCATCGGACGCAGAGGTCGACGCGATCAGGCTGTGCAGCTTTTCCGGCTCAACGCCGTCGAACTGAGCGGCCCACTGACGGGCGGCCTCGCTCAAGGGCTTGACGTTCGGTTCGGCGCCGCTCGATGTGTCGTTGTCCTTGGCGGTGTCTTCGCTGGCAACAGCCGGAGCTGCATCGTCAGCCGCTGCGTCCGCAACGTCGTTGTCGCTGTCGTTGTCGTTGTCCTGCCGCTCGGCCAGCATGGCATCGACGCGCGTCAGGGCCGCGGAAAAACGCTCACGCTCCGGGTCGCGCACCGAGTCATCCAGTGCGCCCCAACGGTCCACCAGGGCCTGGCGCTTGCCAGCGTGTTGCGGTGACCACACCGAATCGGCCAACTGCTCCATGCCATCCGCTGCACCTGCCGCGGCTGCACGCGCATCGCGCTCGGCAGATTCAAGGGCGTTGAAGGCATCAAGGCGACGTTGTATTTCCCGGTGAACGGCCTTGTCGCGACCGCGCATCAGATGCAGGGCATCGCGCAATGCCGGGGCAGACCACAGTCGTGCAGCGGCAACACGACGGGCATCGTGCACGCGGGCACCTTCGAGTACGCGCAACAACTCGGCTTCGGACTCCACATGCTCGAAGGCTTGCTCTCGCACACTGGCACCCTCGGCGCGAGCGGCCACCAGAGGTGCAAAACGCGCCGGATCGTGTGTGAGACAGGCCACGGCGACCGCATCCTCGACCGCACCCGCATCAAAGCGCTCGGCCAGTCGGGAGACAGCCGCGTCGAGCAGGACATCTTCCTGCGGTAGCTCACGGATCAGCAACAGCAGCTTCTCGGCGTCTTCAAGGCGCGAGATGGCAGCTGTCTTCACGTCATTGTCGGCATCCTGCCGCGCAATGTCGTCGAGCTTGTTTTCAAACGCAGGGTCTTGCGCGTCGAGCCCTTGCACAAAGGCGACGCGCACCGCCGGATCGGCGTGTGTCTGGTCGGAGGACTTCAGGAAATTCTTCACGCAGGAACTGGGATCACGATACCTGCTGAATCAGCGGGTTCGCAGTATAGCAATGCGGCCGCCCTGATCCGAAACAAGATTTGACCGGTTCAACAATCCCGATCCGGAGCGCAGTTCGAGAACCACATCACCAAACCGCGGTCTGAACGTACGCCTGAGCCCTCGGCATTGGAATACCGGGGACATCCGCCGATAACCGTGCACGCCTGCCGCCGTTACTCCGCATGACATCAAGCTCCGGAACCAGTCGCGTTACGCCCTTGCCGCTGTGTGCCGACGCCCATGAGACCCCTGCCGCTGTCATCGAGCAGCTTTCAGGAGTACTGATTGGCAAGCACCACACCGTCAAACTGGCGTTTGCGTGTCTGATTGCGCGCGGGCACCTGCTGATCGAGGACGTGCCGGGGGTTGGCAAGACCACTCTGGCCCGCGCCCTTGGCGTGTCTCTCGGGCTGGACTGGACGCGCGTGCAATTCACCAACGATCTCTTGCCGGCAGACATTCTCGGTGTGTCGGTATTTGACCGTGACAGCGCGAGCTTCCACTTCCGGCCTGGCCCCGTGTTCACGTCGATCCTGCTGGCCGATGAAGTGAACCGTGCACCGCCCAAGGCACAAAGCGCCCTGCTTGAAGCGATGGAAGAACGCCAGGTGTCGATCGACGGGGAAACCCACGCCCTGCCCGATTCCTTCTTTGTGGTGGCTACGCAAAACCCGACAGAACAACTCGGCGCCTTCCCGCTCCCGGAATCCCAGCTCGACCGATTTCTGGTCGGCATCACCATCGGCCTGCCGGATGCTGCCACCGAGTGCGAGCTACTGGAGCACGGTGACCGACGCGCCACGCTCGATACGCTCGAACCCTGCACATCGCCCGAGCAGCTCAAACGCTGGTCGGAGCAGGCCGAGTCGGTGCATGTCGACAGCAAACTGATTCACTACATCCAGGCACTGCTAGCGGCTACTCGTGACGACGGGCGCTACGGCCACGGCTTGTCGCCTCGCGCCGGGCTTGCATTGTTGCGTCTCTGTCGCACCTGGGCGTGGCTCGACGGGCGCGACCACCTCTTGCCCGAAGACGTGCAAGCGGTATTCCCCGCCGTGGCTGGCCACCGCCTGACCGGCAGCGTCGCATCAGGACAAGAGGCCGCTGCCGACGTGCTTGCCCGTGTCAGCTGCCCGTAAGCTGCGCCAACGGCTGTTTCGCACACGGCCGGACGACGCGCTGCCGCTGACGGTAGAACATCAGCGCATCTACATCCTGCCGACACCGCGCGGCTGCGCCTTTGTCGGTGCTTTGTTGTTGATGCTGGTCGCCTCGATCAACTACGACCTGAGCCTTGGCTACGCGCTGTGTTTTCTGCTGACCGGGTTGTTCACCTCCGCGTTGTTGAACACCTACCGCAACATGGCGGGCCTTTGCGTTCACCACATTGAGGCGAGCAGCGGCTTTGCCGGAGACGCGGTCACGTTTTCTCCCAAACTCGGCGCACCGGCAGGCCGGGCTCGGCATGCCATCGAGCTTGTCTCACCTGGCGCGAGCGAACGCGCCACGGTCACCGTGGTGGAAGCGACATCGACAGCAAGTGCTGCACTCTCGGTTCCAACGACACGCCGTGGCCACCTGCCGCTCGGCCGGCTGACGCTTGCCAGTACCTGGCCGCTGGGTCTCTGGCGCGCATGGAGTTATGTGCATAGCCCGGTGTCAGCCACGGTATGGCCGCGCCCAGAGAACGATGCGCCACCGCTGCCGGTCATTCATGGCGACGGGGATGGCGGTAACGCACACGCGCATCGCGAGGGCGATGTCTCCGGCCTGCGCGACTGGATACCCGGAGACTCCCCGTCTCGTGTGGCGTGGAAGCGCGTCGCGCGAGGTGACGAGCTCAAGGTCCGCTTACTCGAAGCCAACCACCAGCCGGCCACAACCGAGCTTGCTCTGGAGGCCACGCGCCTGAACGCCCTGGAAGCTCAGCTGTCTCGCCTGACCGCCTGGGTGCTCAACGCGGAACATCAGGGCAGTGACTACTCCCTGCAGCTGCCAGGCACTTCAATCGACGCAGACCGTGGCAGTACGCACCGCAAGCATTCACTGGACGCACTCGCGGTGCACGGGCTGGGCGCGCCATGACTGCCGTGGGTGTCGCACTTGGCAAATCAACAAGAAAGAAGCGGTGGGTTCCACAGGTCCTTAACCTGCGCCCGTCTACCGCCGCTGTGGAACCGCGCATTCTCTCGGCGCTTGCGGCCTTGTTGCTGCTTGCACAGCTACCGCATGTCGTGCACCTGCCGCTCTGGGCAACGCTGCTTGGCGGCGGTCTGATCGGACTGCGTGTACTCGCTTGCAAGCGCCCGGATATCCGATCGCTCGACTGGGTGCTGTCCTCCATCGCGCTGACAGGCTTTTGCGTGATCGTGGCCCTGCTGATTCGCTGGCACTACGGATACTTCGTGGGGCGCGACCCGGCCGTCGCCTTCCTGTTCATTCTGGTGGCCGCCAAGTTTGCCGAACTGCGCCGCGGCAGCGACGCCACGCTGCTGATGTGTCTTGCGAGTTTCCTGCTGCTGACACAGTACTTCTACTCACAGACCATCGTTGCCGCCGCCGTCACCCTGCCCGCCGTGCTGGCCTTGGGACATGCGCTCGCCGTGGTCCGCGATCCGGTGCGGGCAGCGCCCGCCGCGAGCAACCTCACACTCGTCGGCGCGATGCTGTTGCAAGGTGCGCCGATTGCGATATTGCTGTTCATCGTGTTCCCGCGACTGTCCGGCCCCTTGTGGTCACTGCCCGAAGACAGCATGGCGACCAGCGGCCTGTCCGATTCGATGAGTCCCGGCAGCATTGCCGACTTGTCGCGCTCATCCGAGGTGGCCTTTCGTGTGGAGTTCGATAATGAAGTGCCGCCGAAGGATCTGCGCTACTGGCGCGGGCCGGTGTTCGAACGCTTTGATGGTCGCTCATGGAGTGCAGCGCCGATTCGCGAGGTCGCAACGCTCGCGGTGGACGCCAATGCCACCGGCACCATCAACTACACGGTGATGCTGCAACCGCATCGGCAACACTGGATGTTTGCGCTCGATCGCGCGACCGGTCTTCCGATGTCGTCCAGCGGCGATGCCAAGGCGCTTGCGCGCATCATGACCGATGGCCAGTTGATCTCCGACGCACCGATCAATCGCATTACCCGCTACCTGCAGCAATCCATCCCGGGCGACCGTGTACACACTGGCGCCGCACCCGGTCCGCTGACACGCAACACCGCCGGTCGCAATCCGCGTGCAGAGGTGCTCGGGCAACAACTCGCCGCCACCCACGACTCACCCGAGGCGATCGCCGCGGCGTTGCTGCAACGCTTCTCGCAAGCACCGTTTCGTTACACGCTCCAACCGAGCCTGCTCGGCATCAGTCCCGTCGATGAATTCCTGTTTGATACCCGCGAAGGCTTCTGCGAACACTACGCCTCGGCCTTTGCCATGGTGATGCGCGCGGCGGGCATTCCCTCACGCGTGGTCACCGGTTACCTCGGCGGTGAGATGAATGGCGACTACATGATCGTGCGCCAGTCCGATGCCCATGCGTGGACCGAGCTCTGGATCGACGGTGCCTGGCAGCGCTTTGATCCCACCGGCGCGATTGCCCCCTCGCGGATCGAGGACGGCATCGGTGCCGCCCTCGGTGCAGACGAACCCCTGCCTTCGTTGTCGCGACTCACCGGTGGCTGGATGGGTGGCATGCAACTGCGCTGGGACCGGATGAATCACGCCTGGCAACGCATGGTGGTGGACTTTGATGACGATGCCCAAGCCCGGCTCTGGGAAAAGCTCGGCATCAAGAAACCTGCGCTGTGGCAACTCACTGCCGTCGTACTCGCGGTGTCCTGCGCATGGGTTGCACTGCTGATCGGCTTGCCGGGTTTTACCTGGTGGAAGCAATACACGCACGAGCGTCGCTTGCCGCCTGCCGAGCGCGCCTGGCAGAGACTCGAGCGCCTGCTCGCCCATCACGCCCTGGGCAGGCATATCGGTGAAGCCCCGGCAGACTGGCTGCAACGGGTCGCACGGCAACAGCCGGTACTTGCCGATCAGCTGCATGCGCTGTCGCAGGGCTTCGCGCGTCAGCGTTTTGCCGGCGTGGATGATGAGGCGGCACTGGGTGCACTGGAGTCATCGATCGGGGCATTGCGCAAGACCCTTCGCCGCACGCCGCGCGGCAAGACCACATCGGTTCCAGCGCCCGCCTGACATCTGCGCCTTGTTCGATTTGTTCGGTACAAGCCGCGAGCGGTGCGGTATCGTCGTCGGATGCGCGATCTGTCGATCATCGATGCCTTGTCCATCACAAGCCACAGCCCGGACCCACCCCGGTGGTCCCGGCTGGCGACGCCCATCGGCCATCTGTTGCTCGTCGGCACCGATCGCGGTTTGTCGCGCATCGACTTTCCGGCGGGCAAGCGCGAGCGGGTGCCCGAGCCAAGCTGGATCGAGGACGACGCGGGACTCGCCGAGGTGCGCAAGCAACTCACCGCCTGGTTCGCCGGTGAGCTCAGGCTGTTCGATCTGAGCCTCGATGCCAACGGCACCGATTTCCAATGTGCGGTGTGGAATGCGCTGCGTACCATTCCGTTTGGCGAGACGCGCAGCTACGGCGACATCGCCAACCGCATCGGCCGCCCGTCCGCCAGCCGCGCCGTCGGTGCTGCCAACGGGGCCAACCCCTTGCCGATCGTGGTGCCCTGCCATCGCGTTATCGGCACGAATGGATCACTCACCGGGTTTTCCGGCGGCATGGAGACCAAGCGTTGGTTGCTCGCACACGAAGCTCGCCTGGCGGGCCCGACCGGGCGCGATCAGCCGGTGTCGAGCGATCAGCTGTCGCTGTTCTAGACGACAGTCCCCTTTTCAGGCGACGGTCCCCTCGGGTCGCGGGAACCTTGCAGAGCGTGTCCCCCTCTCTTGGCGGCCCCTGTAAAAATTTGACTCGATCGCAACACCCCGGCATGTGTTGCGATCGAGTCAAATTTTTACAGGGTGCCGGGAAGGTAAGGTAAACACCCCCGCGACCACGCAGCACTAATCCGGATACTGCTGATCATGAAACTGCTTGTGGGCTTCACGGCCCTGCTGTGTCTGCAACTCGCAGGAGAAATCGTCACGCGGCTGTTCGCGCTGCCGATCCCGGGCCCGGTGGTCGGCCTGTTTTTGCTACTGGTCGCACTGCCACTGATCCCCGGGCTTGCCGAGCTCGTCGACGATGCCGCACAAGCACTGCTCGCGCATCTGTCGCTGCTGTTCATCCCGGCGGGGGTCGGCGTGATCGTCTACATCGGGCGACTCGACGGCGTCATTGTCGCGGCAAGCGCAACGCTGGTCGGCAGCACGGTCATCGGACTCTGCGTGACCGCCCTGACCCTGCAACGCCTGATGCGTGGCAGAAGCACGCGTCTGGACGATGCGGGCGACGCCACGATAAGCGAGCACTGAGATGGACGATCTGCCACTCGATGCCTTGTGGGTGTATCTGTCCGGCTCGCCACTGCTGGCACTGACAGCAACGCTTGCCTGCTATCTGATCGCCACGCGCCTGTTCGAACGGTCCGGTCAGTTTGCGCTGCTCAACCCGGTACTGGTATCAGTCACCGTACTGGCCTTCGGCCTCGTTGCGAGCGGTGTTTCCTATGCCAACTACTTCGAGGGTGCGCAGTTCATCCACTTCCTCTTGGGACCGGCCACCGTGGCGCTGGCATTACCGCTGTATCGCGAGTTGCCGACCTTGCGTCGACACCTGTTGCCGATTGTCCTCGCGATGTCAGCGGGCCTTGCCAGCACCGTCGGCAGCACCCTGCTGATCCCCAGGGTGACCGGCATGGATGAGCTTTTGCGCTTGTCCATCGCGCCGAAGTCGGTGACAGCGCCGGTGGCCATGGGCATCTCGGAACGTATTGGCGGCGTACCGAGCCTGACCGCCGTGTTCGCGATCATCACCGGTGTGCTCGGCGCCATGATCGCCGTACCCCTGCTCACGAAACTACGCATCAAGGATGACGCGGCCAAGGGGCTTGCCATCGGGCTGGTATCGCATGGCATCGGCACGGCACGCGCCTTTCGCATCAGCGAGCGCGCCGGTGCCTATTCCGGCCTTGCCATGGCGCTGACCGCGATGATCACCGCCACCGGCCTGCCCTATCTCATCGGGTGGTTAGGCAGCTAAGGGTCGACATCAACGATCGCCACACGCTCGGCACTCTCCTTGATTGTCCACGCAAAGCCCAGCGCGAAGCCGGTGGACACGGTCTCTTCGAACAAGGGGCTGTCCTCGTTGGCAGCACCACTGTAAAAACCGAACTGCATGCCGGCGAACAAACGCACGGCCGTGTTTGGACGATACGCGCCACCGATGAAGGCACTGGTACCGAGGTAGCCACCGGTGGCGTCATAGGCCGGCCGGTCAGCGGTTGCAAACTCGGGCGCCACTTCATAGAAGTATTCGTGCAAGCGGCCTGCGGCAATGAAAGGCGCCCTCGGCCCAAACTCACTACCGATCAACCCGCCAACAACAGGGCCCAGCATGAAGCCAATACCGAAGCTGGCGCCCACCAATCCGAAATTCTGCGCGCGTGTCTCTGGCGGGCTGATATCGGCGATATAGGCATTGGCCGTAGAGAACGTTGCGCCAAAAGCGCCGGCTACGATACGGCCTAAAAACAGAAAGGCCACCGTGGGCGCAAAGCCCATAATAAAATAATCTATGGCCAGCCCAAATAATGAGAGCAGCATGATGGGCCGCCGCCCAAAACGGTCAGATAAGCCTCCAACAATAGGCATG
>CALLMF010000065.1 GCA_938006335.1 uncultured Granulosicoccaceae bacterium
TCGAATGCAGAATTCAGCTGTCGGGTTTCAAGGCCCAGAAGATAGGTTGCAGCTTCCGTATGACAGGCACGGCAGTCTGCCGGAGAGGGGTAGTCGTACTGCTGTACCCGTGTCGTGCCGTTGTTGAGCGACACGCTGATCTGCTCGCTCTGGCCCTCACGCACCAGTGTTGCGTCCGTCTGGGCGCTGTTCCAGCGGTAGGTAAATCCTTGCCAGCCCTGATTGGTGTTGTACATCACTCGCGTTTCAAGACGCCGCCTGCTGCTCGAGGAATTCTGAACCTGCTCGATCTCGAAATGCTTGATGGATACCGAACCTGTCGGGAAGCTCCAATCGTTTGCAGAAAACTGAATTCTTGAAGTGTCAGGGACGCCGATCCAGCGCCGCTTGATCGTGCCATCAGACCAGAACGGGTGGCTCGGCGCGTACTCGACGAGGCCGCTGACGGTCGTCAAGGTAGACAAGTCACTGAACAGGCCGGTGTCCGAGAGCCGAGTCGGGAAGGCGTTGCTGGTAGCGCTTTCCACGAACTTGAACAGACCACGGTAACGAGACACCACAAGGAGCTCGCCACTGCTGGTTTCACCGAAACTGGTCGGGCCGTCAATGATGCCGATGTTTTCCACGCCAGCGGCCGTCGTGCCGTTCAGCGTGAGAGCGGAAACCGTTCCGTTGAGGAAATCGGAATAGATGTAGCGCCCGTTGAGTGACTGCACGGCACCGCGATAGATGTAACCACCGATGATCGCCTTGCCGACTTCGTGCCCATAGGCATACACCGGCGGTGTGTACGCCGAGTCTGGCTGGCGTGAGGGGTAGGGATTGTTTTCAGAAAATCCCTCGAACACGCGCCAGCCGTAATTGCCACCCGCGTTGATCCGGTTGATTTCCTCGTATGCCTGTTGTCCGACATCTCCAAGCCAGATCTGGCCGGTGACGCGGTCAAAAGAGAAACGCCAGGGGTTGCGCAGACCGTAGGCGTAGATCTCGGGGCGGACTCCCGCTTCGTTGACGAATGGGTTGGAGGCAGGGATGTCGTAGGGTCGCGAGCTGTCTGCAGGGTGTACGTCGATACGCAAAAGACTTGCGAGCAGTGTGCTGCGATCTTGTCCATGATTGT
The DNA here is from genome assembly GCA_938006335.1 of uncultured Granulosicoccaceae bacterium. Lineage (GTDB taxonomy): Bacteria > Pseudomonadota > Gammaproteobacteria > Granulosicoccales > Granulosicoccaceae > Granulosicoccus. The sequence continues at coordinate 1,121 of CALLMF010000065.1, forward strand.
GCGGATCGCCGCCGTCGCCGCCGTCACCAAGCGCGATGTACAGGTAGTTGTCCGGGCCGAAGGCAATCATCCCGCCGTTGTGGTTTTCATACGGCTGATCGACGCGGAGAATGACACGCTCCTGCGATGCATCGATCATGTCGCTGCCGCTGTTCCAGGGCATGCGCGACACGATGGTCGCGTTGGTGCCGGTCTCGGTGTAGTGAACGTAGACGTAACGGTTGTCGGTAAATGCCGGATCGAACGCAAGTCCGAGCAGACCCTGCTCACTGGTAAAAGCCACCTTGGCTGAAATATCGAGAATTTCGCGAGAGGAGGCCGCGTTGGGGTTGTCTTCAAACACCTTGACCCGCCCTTGCTGCTCGACCACGACCAGTCGGTTCTCACCCGGTACGTCGTCAACGAACAAGGCCTCGAGGAACGTGAGGTTGGGATAGGCGTTGACGAGCTCGTAGTCGCCGAGTTGCTCGCCATCCAGCGGGAGGGAGTGGGCCGCAAGCGATTGCCTGTCGGAAAGGCCGATGCTGCCATCGTCGTCCTGTGTGTCGATGACGACCGGCTCATTGACGGGCTCATTGACGGGCTCAATGACGGGCTCAATGACGGGCTCAATGACAGGCTCGTCAACAGACTCCGGTTGTGAGGAAGGGGTCGTATCCTCAGGAGCCGCAGGTTCGGACGGCGCGACCGGGTCCGGGTCTGCGACCGGCGCGTCTACTGTCGGTTGATCAGTGGCGCCGGTGTCGCTATCAGGCGACGCGGGCGCTGCAACGTCGTCCGTGATGTCGCTGGAATCCTCCGGGGTGGAGATCCCGCCTTCGTCGGTACTGATGGGCTCATCGGCCAGAACCGTGTCGGGCGACGATGCATCGACAACCGCGCCGGTCCCGCCAGAGTCCGACCCACACGCCCCGAGGATGAGCGTGACGGCCGCGATGCCGAGAAGCTTGTACGAGTGGGTCATGGGGGAACCAGGCGACAAAATGAGAGACCGTAAAGTGGAGCAGATCACGGCCTAAGTGCGCCGGTGGAATCGATATTAGACGTAAGTTTGCAATTGCAGGGGCACCACTACGGCCTTCTGTGACTCACGTACGTTGCGTTGCGGCAAGTGGGCCACGTTCGAGGAATTTCCGAGCGTCGGACCGGTGAAATTCACCTCGAATTCTTACCGTCATCATTACCGCCGACAATCTGACGAGGGGCAACTATATTCCTTGTGAACGCAGTCACCACCTGTGACGTCGTTCTACACTGGCAACATCGCAGAAGCCCATGAATGCCAAGACACTGTCAAGGAGTCTGATCGCAGCAGCAGGCTTGAGTGCGTGCAGCGCATTCGCGGTGCCTGTCATCGAGACGCCGGGGTTCTACCTCACCACAGTGGGTTACACCGTTACCGACGTCGCAGACGCCGAGCGGCAGTACACACCAGACGGGTACTTTATCGGACTGCAGAACGTGTCTGCGATTGCCTTCGCTCGAAATGCCGATGTCGTCTTTGCCGTGGAGAAGGAGGGCATCATTCGCGTCATCGTGGATGGAAAGACTCAGGATCTTCCCGTTCTCGACATGCGCGATCAGGTGGCTGATCACATCGACAGCGGTATGGGTGGCGTCGCCGTGCATCCGGATTTCCCGGAGGTTGCCGAGCTTCTGATCACCTACACGCACGACACCGGTGTCACCGCACACGACGGCACCAAGTACGCGCGGGTCGCGCGTGTCCATCTGCGTGGGGAAACAGGTGTGGACGGCGAGCTGATGTACTTTGCCGATCCTCCCACCGAAGACGACATTCTCGTTGGCAAGCTGACAGAGACCCCCGAGTTTCCGTCTTGCAACGACAGACCGGTGGGCGCCGACTGTGGGGCTGTGGATTTCTCGGCTCATTCATTCACGTTCGTGCACTACGGACCGGACGAGAAGATCTATGTGGGTACAGGCGACGGCGCCGGCTACTTTCGCCCCGAACCGCATGCCTTGTATGCGCAGATCGATGATCACCTGTCTGGCAAGGTGCTGCGCATCAATCCCGATGGCTCCGCCCCCGAGGATAATCCGTTCTTCACCGGTGACAAGTGGGACAACGCCTCAAAGGTCTTTGCCAAGGGGTTGCGTAACCCGAAGAGCGGATCCTTTGATCCCGCAACGGGCAAGCTGTGTGTTGGCAACGTGGGCTGGTACCTGAATGAAGGCATCTACTGCCTGAGCCCCGGTGACAATGCTGGCTGGCCCTGTCGTGAGAACGGCCCCGCGTTCAACGGCTACCAGAGCATCTCCTTGAGTCGAGACGGAGAGCGCATTGCCTCTTGTCCGCTCGAGCCTGGGACCTACATCGCGCCTGACTACACCTACGCACACAAGATTGTCGATATCGGTGGAGAGCTCCTGCCGATCGGTGCCGTCATTGGCTGTGCGCGTCCTACTGCGGATGAATACCCTGCCTACTTTCAGGGCTCCTGTGTCTTTGGTGACTATGTCTTCGACACCATCGAGTCGGTTCGATTTGGTGCGCAAACCACGGGTAATCCATCTTCCAGTCTGATCCTCTCCGGGGCGGGTGCGCCGTCGGACATGACCACCGATCGTGACGGCCGCTTGTGCTACGTGGCTTACAGCGCAGGCCGTGTCGACGGACGACCTGTATCCGAGATTCGGTGCCTCGGCTACAGCAACGATGGATCTGTGCCGCTGCAGCCTGTGCCCTCGTTTACCAGTTTGGCAGACCCGGCTGACCCTTCATCCATACGCTTCGACGCGTCATCGTCGTACCACCCGGGTGGCGCGGATCTCAGCTATAGCTGGGACTTTGGCGATGGGCTCACGGCGGGCAACGAAGTCTCGGTGGACCACGTCTACCAGCAGTTTGGCGAATTCGAGGTCACGCTGACTGTCTCTACCGCCGGGACGAACATTTCGCGCACCACCTTCCAGTTGGTGAACATCCCCGACCCGGACTTCGTGACGCCTGTGTTGCCTTCGGTGGTCAACATCTCCTACTCGGACAACGATCACGAGCTGAGCTCTCCGGTCGAGTTCACGGCGCGGATCCGCAATGATCTGGGCAATGAGCCATTCAGAGTGCTTGCCAACGTGTACGACGATGCCGGTACCGAAGTGGCCCATCTGATACACGACGAGTTGATCGCTATCGCTCCGGGGCAGTTCGAGACCGTGGACTTCCTGTGGCTGCAGGCCGGAGAGTTGGGTCGGCATACCGTGTCGATCGAGTTCTACTCCGAAGACTGGGTAAGCTGGACCTTGAAGTACCCGAATGCCAGCACCTTCTTCGTGCGCAATCGCGCGGCGGCGGGTGCAGGCGTGGCGCCCGAGATCGAGGAGGATGCCCCGGGGACTGATGGCGACGCCGACGAACAGGAGACGGCTGATCCAGAGGTAACAGACGAGGTCGTGGAAGACAACGCCAGTGATGTGATCGATGGCACGCCCGGTAACACAACTGATAGCACGACTGATACCGAAGAGAATTCCGACGCCGGCGACGGGACAACGATTGAGTCTGAAGATACACCCGCGCCGAGCGTGGTGACACCGGTAGATCCCGTCGCCCCGGAAAGCGCACAGCCCGCTTCGCCGGGTGATCTTCTGGAAGACGACAACCCTGGTACCGCGCCCCCCGTAGCCACCGCGAGTGACGATGAGAGCGAAGGCGTGACCATCAGCTCGTCGAACGGGTGTTCGATCCTGTCCCCGCGTGACGCCACAGATCCACTCTTCGGGCTTCTTCTGCTCGGGGCCAGCTCGCTGATGTTTCGCCGTAGGCTTGTGCGGTCACGGCCTTGACGCGAACAGTGTGAGCCGTTGCCCCTATCGATGCTGAAAAGCGAATCGTGTATCGCTTTCACCGTTACAGCGAGTGGTCGTCGGTAGCAAGCCCGGAACAACTGTCGGCCAGGCACGTTTGACACGTCGCAAAGTGAGGCCTGTTACTCAGAGCGCCATGTGACTGCCGCGCTACTGTCTTGCATTGCTTGCAAGTTCACGCGGTTAGACCATGATCACGAAAATTCAAAGGGGGCGTATCGCTATTGCGGCGACCCTGATGGGGTTTGCGGTCACAGCGACGGCGGCCCCCAAGGTCAAGCAGCCCGGCTTCTATTTCACGACACTGGGTGCAAGTCTTGAAGACGTTAATCGCCAACCGTTCACTGATGGCGAGTTCAATGGTCTCTACAAGGCTTCCGCGTTTGCATTCGCGGACAATGCCGACGTGGTGTTTGTTGCCGAGAAGGAAGGGAGAATCCGCGTCATCGTGGATGGCGTGCTGCAGCAGTCCGCTGTTGTGGACATGCGAGACCAGGTCGCCACCTGGGTAGACCGTGGCCTCGGCGGGATTGACGTGCACCCGGAATTTCCGGACGTCAAGGAGTTGCTTGTTACCTACACCCACGAGAATGGTGTAACCGCTGAGGATGGACCCAAGTACGCCAAGGTCGCACGCGTGAAGTTACGCGAGACACGCAGTGAGGATGGTGTGGTCGAATACTTTGGTAACCCGCCGGAAGCTGATGATGTGATTCTCGGGCGTTTGAGCGCAACAACGCGGTTTCCGTCGTGCAACGACCGTCCGCTCGGCGCCGACTGCGGAGCGGTCGATGGCGGTAGTCACTCGTTCACGTTTGTACGCTACGGACCCGATGGCATGGTGTACGTGGGTACCGGAGACGGTGCCGGCTTCTACAAGCCTGAGCCCGCGGCATTCTATGCTCAGCGATTGGAGCACTTGGCCGGCAAGGTGCTGCGCGTCATGCCCGACGGCAGTGCTCCCGACGACAATCCGTACTTCACGGGCAATCCGCAGGACAACGCATCCAAGGTCTTTGCTCTCGGTTTGAGAAACCCCAAGAGCGGCTCATTCGATCCGGATACAGGCGCGCTTTGCGTCGGCAATGTCGGCTGGTTCCTGAACGAGGGTGTGTATTGCCTTTCGCCGGGAGATAACGCCGGTTGGCCATGTCAGGAGAACGGCCCGGTACGCAATGGTTACCAGACGCTGTCGTTGACGCGCGATGGTGAGCGTCTTGCGTCGTGCCCAATGGAGCCTGGCAGTTGGGTGGAGCCGGATTTCGCGTACCCGCATGTGCCGATGGAACTCGGTGGTGAGATCCTGCCAGTGGGTGCGATCATCGGTTGTGCGATCGCTGATGCCGCGGAGTATCCGGACGAGTTCAACGGCAGCTGCTTTCACGCCGACTATGTCATCGATACCCTGTCTTCGGTGGTGCTCGATACCGGAGCGACCAATCCGTCGGCGATCGTGCATGTAGAAGGTGCTGGCTCGCCTACCGATGTGTCCCTGGATCGGCAAGGCCGTGTGTGCTGGCTTTCCTATGATGTCGGCATTGCTGACGGAATCCCCGTGTCCGAGGTGCGCTGTCTCCGCTACGATGCGACCGGCGACGTCGAGCAGCTGCCGGTTGCCTCTTTTGATGTTGCTCCCGATGTTGGCTTGCCGCTCGGTATCAACGTGAACGCGTCTAGCTCCTTTCACCCGGGTGGGCTCGACCTCGAGTTCGTTTGGGATTTTGGTGATGGCTCAGGTGCTATCGGGGAACGCGCTGCACACGAATACGCGACCTTCGGAGACGTCGAAATCGCACTGACCGCGATTGCTTCTGATGGTGGCACAGCGAGTACCTCACGACCGATACGGATCGACAACCCCGATCTGTTCATTCCGGTCTTGCCTTTGGTAGTGAGCATCGAGTACCTGAGCGATGAACACTTCCTGAGTAGCGAAGTCGGGTTCTCGGCAACGCTTCGAAACGATCTGGGTGAGGGCCGCATGCACGTTCTCGCCAATATCTATGACAAGAATCTGCGTGAGGTAGCGCATCTGGTTCACCCCGAGGTCATCGAACTCGGGATGGGAGAGGAAACAACCGTCGATTTTCTATGGTCGAGCGCATCCGGTCTTGGTGAACACGCGGTGTCGATCGAGTTCTATGCTGAGGACTGGGTCAGCTGGACCCTGAAGTATCCGCAGTTATCAAGCTTCCAGGTACGCAACCGCGTCAACGCTTCTGTCGAAGCCGATGGTGAGCGAGATCCGGACGCTATCGAGCAGCTTGCCGTAACGGACAGTAGCGATACGCAAGCCAACTCAAGCCGGCCTCGCGGCAGCGGAATTGGCGCGTTTGGCACCGTGATGGTGCTGCTATCGATTCTGATGTTTGTTTATCGTTGCTCAGTGTCTACCTGCGCGCGTTTGGAAAGAACAATTGCTGCCCGTCGAGGGTGTAGTCAGCAATCGCTTGCTGACCCGCATCCGACAGCATCCATTCGACGAACACTTTGGCGTCCGCATGGTTGACCTGTGGATGGCGTTGTTCGTCGACACGAGTGATCCCGTACTGATTGAACAGCCGTGGATCGCCTTCGACCAGCACCTGATGTGCTTGCTTGTTGCCAAATGCCTGCCATGTTGCGCGGTCGGTCAGGGTGTAGGCATCAAGGCCGGTCGCCACGTTGAGAGTTGTTCCCATGCCGGAACCGGTCTCGCGGTACCAGGTGCCTGACACGGGTTCGACGTCGACTGAAATCTCGCTCCAGAGTTTACGTTCGGCCTTGTGGGTGCCAGAGTCGTCTCCGCGGGAGACAAAGGCAGCAGACACATCCGCAATTTTCTGCAGACTGGCCAATACGTCGTTAGAGCCCGCGATACCCGCGGGGTCCTTGGTCGGACCCACGATCACAAAGTCGTTGTACATCAGATCAAAGCGTTCTACGCCGTGCCCTTGTTCAACGAAGGCCTCCTCGGCGTCTGCTGCGTGAACCAACAGCACGTCGCCATCGCCGTTGGCCGCGTTGCGGATGGCCTGGCCGGTACCCACGGCAACCACCTGGGCCTTGATACCGGTGTCTTCCTCAAACAACGGTAGCAGGTGATCGTAGAGACCGGAGTTGTCCGTCGAGGTGGTGGACTGGATGATCATGCGTTGGTCGTGCGCAGGCGCTGACGCCGAGAGCACTGTCAGAGCGAGCCCTGCAAGCAGGGCGAACATCCGATGTAGGTGCATGAAGCCTCCGATGAATTTCATGGTGTAGATCTCTCGCTCGCGTCAGCTCCATGGGTGCTAACGGGTTGCAAACGGCCTTCGAGCCAATCCGTCAGCTCGGGGCCTTGCGGCTGATCGAGCAGTGTTGCAGCCGGCCCTTGTTCGGCAACCCGGCCTTCGTGCAGGAATGCGATGTCGTCAGCCAGGCGAGCTGCCTGGTGTCTGTCGTGGGTGACGAGCACGACGGTGGTGCCTTTTGCGACGGTGGTTCCGAGCATGTCTTCGAAAGCGGCAGTAGACGCGGGGTCGAGGCTCGATGTGGCTTCGTCCAGAAACAACAGCTCAGGTTCGGCGACCTGTGCGCGCGCGAGTGCGAGCCGCTGTTGTTCCCCACCCGACAACGAGCGAGCGGGCTGGTGTCGCTTGTGGTCGAGTCGCGCGAGCGTCAACGCGGCTGCGATACCACTCTTGCGTCTTGATCGTTGGATGCCACGCGTGCGAATGGCAAAGTCCAGGTTCTGTTGAACGCTCCGCCGCAGCATAACCGGGCGTTGGAACACCATCGCTTGACGAGCACGTGCAGTGTGATCCAGCGGCTTGCCATGCACGCTGACCACGCCGGTGTCCGGCTCGATCAGTCCATGCAGCACCCGCAGCAGCAAACTCTTGCCTGCGCCGTTTGCACCCAGGATGGCAAGCGTTCTCCCGCGGTGCACATCGAGTTCTACATCTCGCAGTACGCGCTCGCGTCCGAGCGTAAGACTCAGTTGACGCGTCGACAGCAATACCTCAGGCACCGGTACGTACTCCGATACGTGCCACGCCCATCAGGCTTGCATTGATCACCAGTGCCAGGCTGAGCAATATCGCGCCCAGGGCAAGCGCCAGTTCCAGATTGCCTCGTGAGGTCTCCAGAGCGATGGTCGTGGTCATGACCCGAGTCACGTGATTGATGTTTCCGCCCACGATGATGACCGCTCCGACTTCGGCGATAGCACGACCGAAGCCTGCGAGCGCCACGGTGACCAGCCGGTAGCGCGCGTCGCGCAGCAAGGCAATTGCGCGCTGTATCGGCGATAACAGCAAGGAATCGAATTCCTCTCGATATTCCTCGTGCATCGCGGCCACCACGTCGCGCGTCAGCGCCGCGACGATCGGGGTAATCAGAATGGTCTGGGCAAGAATCATTGCCGCGGGGGTGTACAGCAATTGAAATATCCCCAGCGGCCCCGACGCCGAGATCATCAGATACACGAGCAGCCCGACCGTTACCGGCGGCAGGCCCATCAAGGCATTGAGTATCAGGTTGAGCAGAGCGCGCCCGGGAAATCGCAGGCTGCCGATCACGGCACCGAGCGGCAGGCCGATCAGGCACGCGAACAATACGGCGCTGAGCGAAACCTTGAGCGAAAGGGTAACGATCTCGATCAGGTCTGGATCTGCTGTGGCGATCAGTTTGAAGGCCGCCTGCAGGGGCCCGCTCGCCGAGGGGGCGGCGACGGAAGACATGTCCAATTTTGGGCACGTCGGGCGAGAAAACGCAACAAGCAGACATTGTCGATTGCCGCGCCAGCCCCGATTGGCGGTGGAGTTCGAGCCACCGTCCGACGCGACAATCAACAGTCGTCACGTGCGTGTTTGGGGGCTTGTTGTCGGTGTCCTTGACGGTTTTTAATGGTTATCGGGCCGTAGGCGACACGTGTCTGACGCTATGCTGGAACAAATGTTAACTATTCTTCCGCTCGCCGTACTGTATGCGATCGGCGTGGTAGTAGTTCGAGTCAGGTGGAAAAGAGACAGGATCCGAGCATGAATCTCGTTACAGGCTTTTTGGCTCTTGCCACGGCAACGCTTCTCGCAAGCGTTGCGCTCCCGTTATTTGCCACCGCGGCCATGATCATGGTCGGTGTGACGGCGGCGGGCTTGTGGATGTGTCTTGTATATGGGCTGCTGCGGCGCTTTTCGTCGCACCGCGATCACCCGGGCGAACGCCGGCGTCTGGCCAATGCGTCACATCAGCGAGGTAGCTAGTCGAGGACCGCTCACCACAACGATTCGTATTGACCTGCTTGGCACGTCACCGTGTGGGCGTTGCTGCGGCAATCAGCCCGGCGCTATCGACGTTTCAATTTTCATGACCCTTGCGCTGTAAGCAGGCACACTGGTGCAGACTCCCCGCGAGGTGATTCTGTTCTCATGCAACTCAAGCCAACGCTGAACGACAAGTACACCGCCACCTCCGGCGATGTGTTCATGAGTGGTACACAGGCGCTGGTCCGTCTGCCGATGGCGCAAATGCGTCGTGATCACGCCCTGGGGCTCAACACCGCGGCCTACGTCACGGGTTACCGCGGCTCGCCACTCGGCGGGCTGGACCAACAACTGCTGCGTGCTTCCGGGCTACTCGACGAGGCCGGTGTCACTTTTCGTCCCGGCGTCAACGAGGATCTTGCGGCTACGGCCATATGGGGTACCCAGCAAGTGCCCTTGGCGCGCGGGGCCACCAAGGACGGAGTGGTCGGCATCTGGTACGGCAAGGGGCCGGGAGTTGATCGCTGCGGAGATGTGTTCAAGCACGCCAATGCAGCAGGTTCATCTGCACTGGGCGGGGTGCTGTGTCTGGCAGGGGACGACCATGCGGCCAAGAGTTCCACCGTGCCTCATCAATCCGACCACGCCTTCATGGCTGCGATCATGCCGGTGCTGTTTCCGTCGTCCATCCACGAGTTCATCGAACTCGGTCTGCTCGGCATCGCGATGTCGCGTTATTCAGGTTGCTGGGTCGGTTACAAGGTCATTGCCGACACCGTGGAAACCAGCGCTGTCGTGTCGCTTGGCGATGAGCATCGTCCGTTTGTCATGCCACAGGACTACGAACGTCCTGCAGGTGGGTTGAATCTGCGTTGGCCGGATCCACCGCTCGTTCAGGACGAGCGCTTGCAGGAAGAAAAGGGCTACGCAGCCGTTGCGTTTGCGCGTGCCAATCGAGTGGATCGTGTCGTGCTGGACTCACCGGACGCGCGCCTTGGCATCGTGGCCACCGGCAAGGCCTTTGAAGACGTGATGCAGGCTCTGGTGGAGCTGGGTATTGATGAGGCAGACGCGCGCCGTATCGGTCTTCGCATCTACAAGGTGCGTATGCCGTGGCCATTGGAGCCAGAGGGGATTCGTCACTTTGCCGAAGGTCTTGAAGAAGTATTGATTGTCGAAGAGCGCCGTGAGGTGATCGAGCACCAGATAAAGCAACAGCTGTTCAACTGGCGTGCGGATGTGCGTCCACGCATCGTCGGAAAATTCGACGACAAGGATCAACCCGTATTGCCCTTGTCGACCATGATGAGTGTCGCGAGGGTGGCGCGTGTCATCGCGCAACGGTTGCTCGCCTTCGATATGGATGAAACGCTGCGCACGCGAATCACGGAGCGGCTCGATTATCTGACCCGTCGCCATGAGCAGCGCAAGACGCACGTGGCACCGATCGATCGCCAACCCTGGTTCTGTTCGGGTTGCCCACACAATACATCGACACGAGTGCCCGAAGGCTCGACCGCCATGGCGGGTATCGGATGCCATTACATGGTGCAGTGGATGGACCGCGAGACCAGTACGTTTACACACATGGGCGGTGAGGGAGTGACCTGGTCAGGTATTGCGCCTTACAGCGAAGAGTCGCATCGATTCGTGAACCTCGGTGACGGGACGTATTTTCATTCCGGTCTGCTTGCAGTGCGTGCCTCGGTCGCAGCCGGTGTCAACATCACCTACAAGGTGCTCTACAACGATGCGGTCGCCATGACGGGCGGGCAGGTGGTCGATGGCCCGTTGAGCCCCGCTATCGTCACCCGGCAATTGCATGCCGAAGGTGTCGCCCCCCTGTGGTTGGTGACCGATGCACCCGATGCACACGACCCCAAGGATCTCGCCCCGGGTACGCGTCTGGTGCATCGCGACGAGCTCGACGCCGTGCAGCGCGAAGCACGTGAGTGCACGGGTACCAGCGGCATCGTCTACGTGCAGACCTGTGCTGCCGAGAAGCGCCGCAGGCGCAAGCGTGGCCTGATGGAAGACCCGTCGCTGCGCCTGCATATCGACACGGCCATCTGTGAAGGTTGTGGTGATTGTTCGGTACAGTCGAACTGCGTGTCGCTTGAACCGGTGGAGACGCCAATGGGACGTAAGCGGCGCATCAACCAGTCGTCGTGCAACAAGGACTACTCCTGCATCAAGGGTTTTTGTCCGAGCTTTGTCTCCATTGAGGGTGGCTCCCTGCGGCGTCCAGCGGTGCCGTCGCTGGATGGCCTGGCCGAGCTGCCGGAGCCTTCCCTGCCATCGCTCGACGCGATGACCACGAGCAGCTGGAATATCGCGATTACGGGTGTTGGTGGTACCGGTGTGTTGACGATCGGTGCGCTGCTCGGCATGGCCGCCCGTATCGATGGCGCGGCGTCCATCGTGCTCGACATGGCGGGGCTTGCGCAAAAGGGCGGCGCGGTACTGAGCCACGTTCGCCTTGCGCGCGAGGCCAGTGAGATCACCAGTCCTCACATCGTATCCGGTGGGGCGGATCTTTTGATCGCGGCAGACAGCGTGGTCGCGGCTTCGGCAGACGGGGCCGTGCTCTGTGATCCTGCGCGCACCACGGCGGTAATCAATACCACGACCGTGCCCGTGGCGGCGTTCACTCAGGACCGCGACTTCGATTTCAAGCCTGATGCGATTGATCGTGTGCTGCGCGAGCATGTGTCGGCGGACAGTTGCTTCAACGCGTTTGGCACCGCTGCCGAACGGCTCGCCGGTGACGCCATAGCCACCAATGTGCTGATGCTGGGCTTTGCCTGGCAGCAGGGCCTGGTACCGCTCAGTTTCGCGGCGCTGGATACCGCGATCGAACTCAACGGCGTGGCGGTTGCTGCCAACCGGCGTGCTTTTGCGATCGGACGGCGTCTGGCGGCAGACCCGGAGAGCCTGGCCTCGGCGCTTCGGGACGACACGCCATCTGATGTTTCAGTGGACGCGATGACGCTCGATGAGCTGATTGCACATCGGGCTGATCACCTCGAGCAGTATCACGATGTGGCCCTGGCCGAGCGCTATCGGTCGCTGGTAACCCGGGTTCGAGAGGCTGCCAGTGGCGTGGACCCGCAACTGGCATTGGCGCGGACGGTGGCGATTCAATACGCGCGCGTGCTCGCGCCGAAGGATGAATACGAAGTCGCGCGCCTGATGACCAGCGCCGGGTTCAAGCAGCGGATCGACGCGACCTTCGAGGGTGACTACCGGATGACGTTCAACCTCGCGCCCCCCTTGCTCGCGCGGCGAGGGCCGGACGGGCGTCCGGCCAAGCGCAAGTTCGGACCGTGGGTATTGCGGCTGCTCGACGTGCTCAAGCGTGGAAAATCGCTCAGGGGCACGGCTTTCGATCCGTTCGGCTACTCGGCAGAACGCCGCGAGGAGCGATCCTGGGTAGGAAAGCTGGAGTCGGATGTGGACACCGTCCTGGCAGGACTCAGCGCCGAGCGCTTGCCGGGGGCTATCGCGCTACTCGGCGTGGCCGATGCCATCCGGGGCTACGGCCCGGTGAAGCGCGAGGCCATGCAGGCGGCGGACTCGGCACGCAAGGAGGCGCTGGAGCGGTGGGAGAACCCGGTGCCGGTACGGCCCCTCGGAGTGGCGGCCTGAGCGTGAGGCCGTGCGTTGCCCGCCTGGTGAATTCGCCAGGTGCGCTTTCGACTGATATACTCTGCGAGTTGAATTCTTGCCGAACTCCCTCAGTTTGCATTCCAGCGAACCGACAGTAGCGGCGGGGCGCTGCCTTCGGGCGCGGTGTTCGTCAGTCATTGTTTTAGACGAGGCTCCCCAGGGAGCCTTTTTCATTGGTCGTGCGGTTCACTGCACGGTCGTTTTGCAAGAAGCCTGGAGTTTTCCGATGCGACGAGCGTCGCAGTCCATTCTGGAGGTCATCGAGCCGGTTGTAACGGGCCTGGGTTTCGAGTTCGTGGGCGCGGAGTTCGGTCAGGCGGAAAATGGTCAGACGCTCAGGGTCTACATCGACACTGAGAAGGAAGAAGGCATCGTGATCGAGGATTGCGTGGCGGTCAGCCGCCAGCTCGATGCGGTGATGGATGTTGAGGATCCGATAGGTCAGGCCTATCAGCTCGAGGTGTCGTCACCGGGGGTTGATCGGCCATTGTTTACAGAGGCGCACTTCAGCGAACAGATCGGCGAAGAAGTGCGTATCAGGCTCGGTGCAGGTATTGGCGGGCGCAGGAACTACAAAGGCGTGCTGCTTGCAGTAGCTGAGGGGTGCGCAACGGTCGAGATCGACAACGTGGATCACGCGGTGCCGCTCGATGATGTTGAACAGGCATACCTGATCGGTCGCCTGCCGTGAATGAACAGTCTGTCGTCACAGCGTTGACGACTCGAGAGGTGAGAGACGAATGAGCAAGGATATTCTGCTGGTTGTCGAAGCGGTGTCCAACGAGAAAGGTGTCGAGGAAGAAATCATCTTCGACGCGCTCGAGACGGCACTTGCCTCGGCCACAAAGAAGCGCCACGGCGGCGACATAGAAGTGCGCGTGGCCATCGACCGTGAGACCGGCGAGTACGACACCTTTCGCTGTTGGGAAGTCGTCGAAGATGATACGCAGCAGGAGTTTCCGTTGCGCCAGATCACACTCTCTGCTGCTCAATACGATCAGCCGGAAATCCAGCTCGGTGGCTTCGTCGAAGAGGAAATCGAGTCGGTGGACTTCGGGCGGATTGCGGCGCAGACGGCCAAGCAGGTCATCGTGCAAAAAGTGCGCGAGGCGGAGCGCGAGCGTGTCGTGGACGCCTACAAGGGACGGGTCGGCGAGCTGGTCATGGGTATCGTCAAGCGCCTGGAGCGCGGCGGTGTGTACCTCGATCTTGGCGCCAACGCCGAGGCCTACATTTCCCGTGAAGACATGATCCCGCGCGAGGCAGTTCGTCCGGGTGATCGCTTGCGCGGTCTTCTGTATGAAGTGCGCTCGGAAATTCGTGGGCCTCAGTTGTTCGTATCCCGCACGTCTCCGCAGTTCCTGATCGAGCTGTTCAAGCTCGAAGTGCCGGAAGTGGGGCAGAGCACCATTCTCATCAACGCGGCTGCGCGCGACCCTGGCGCGCGCGCCAAGATCGCGGTGCAATCGCTCGACCCGAGGCTCGACCCGGTGGGCGCCTGTGTCGGTATGCGCGGCTCGCGCGTGCAGACCGTCTCCAACGAGTTGGCCGGCGAGCGTATCGACATCATCCTCTGGAACGAGAACGCAGCGCAGTTCGTGATAAACGCCATGGCGCCGGCGGAGGTCAAGGGCATCGTTGTCGATGAAGACAAGAACGTCATGGACATCGCCGTCGAGCACGACAAGCTCTCGCTGGCGATCGGTCGTGGTGGGCAGAACGTGCGCCTGGCCGGTGAACTCACGGGTTGGCAGCTCAACGTGATGGACGAAGCCGCCGCCGAGGAAAAGAGCGACGAGGAATCGAAGGTCGTGCTGCAGCGCTTTGTCGAGCAGCTCGATGTCGACGAAGAGGTGGCCCTTATTCTGGTGCAGGAAGGATTCACCACGGTGGAAGAAGTGGCCTACGTGCCGGAGGAAGAGCTACTCGACATCGACGAGTTCGACGAGGACGTCGTTGCCGAGCTGCGCTCACGTGCGCAGGACGCGCTGTTGACCAAGGCCATTGCGACCGAAGCCAAACTCGGCGGCAATGTACCCACACCTGAACTCACGATGATGGAAGGCATGACCGAGGACCTTGCGGTTGAATTTGCGAGTCGCGGAATCTGTACCGTCGATGATCTGGCCGACCAGTCCGTCGACGATCTGATGGTCGTGCCCAACATGGACGAGGAAACCGCCGGCACCTTGATCATGAAAGCCCGGGAAAGCTGGTTTGCAGACGAGGAGGCCGGCGCCGAAGATGGCGAGCCGGCGGCTGCCGCTTCATAGTGTTTCGGCCTCGGTAAGCGCCCGGTACGGAACCCCCGGCAGCGCAAGAGGCAGTTACGACAGCGGTCCGAAGTGCGAAACACCCACGCGGAAAATTCATGGCAGAAGTAACGGTAAAACAGCTGGCGCAAGTCGTTGGCACGCCCGTCGAGAAGCTCCTCGAGCAGCTCAAGGACGCGGGTATAGACAAGTCCGGCGAGGGAGATTCGATTTCGGACGCGGAGAAGTTCACCCTGCTGTCGCATTTGCGAGAGGCACGGGGTGGCGGTGCCTCGGCGAGCTCCGGCAAGCGAATCTCACTCAAGCGCAAGAAGGTCAGCGAGCTCAAGACCGATCCCTCCGGCCGACGCAAGGTCGCTGTGGAGGTACGCTCGCGCCGTACCTACGTGCGTCCGGGCAGCGAGGAGGAGGCCGATGCGGCAGCATCAGCGGCGGATGCCGCACCTGTAGCCGACATGTCTTCTGCAGAGAATCCAGTGGCCCCGACGGCAGACGATGTCGCGGCGACTCCCGAGGTGGGAGATACCAGCGCCGTCGAGTCGATGTCGGCCGACGCAGAGACATCAGCCACTGATGCGGCCAACGCTGCCGCCGCAGCCGCAGTTGCTGCCGCCGAAGCGGAAGCCGCAGCCGCGGTGGAAAAAGCGGAGGCAGAGGCAGAAGCCACTGCAGTGAAAGCGGCAGAGGCAGAAGCGGCCGAAGCGAAGGCTGCTGCCGAGGCAGAAGCCGCTGCTGCTGCCAAGCGAGTCGAACCTGCAACTCCGGAAGAGCTTGAAAAGCAGGCGAAGCTCGAAGAGCAACGTCTGGCTGCCGAAGCCAAGGCGATCGCACTTGCCGAAAAGCAGATCGAGCGGCAGGTCCTCGGTGAGAAGCGCAAGGAAAACGCCGAGAACGCCAAGCGCGAGTCCGAGCGACGCGAGCAGGAACGTCTGCAGCAGGAAGCTCAGCGACGCGCAGCCATGGAAGCCCAGCAGGCGGCAAGCTCGTCCGACCGCGGAAATGCGGGCGGACGGGGCAAGGACGCACGTGGACGTGGCCGGGGCAAGCCCGGCGGGGGCGCGGGTGGCGGCGGTGGTCGCTTCGGGCGCAACCAGCTGCACGTTGCCAAGGGCAAGAGCGGTCGGCGCAAGGACCGTTCGCGCCGTGCATTGCCGGCGAATTTCGAAGCCAAGCACGGTTTCGAACGCCCAACGGCACCGGTCGTTCGCGATGTGGACGTGCCGGAGACCATCACGGTCGCTGAGCTCGCCCAGAAGATGGCCGTCAAGGCTGCTGAAGTCATCAAGGCGATGATGGGCATGGGAGTCATGGCGACCATCAACCAGTTGCTCGATCAGGACACGGCAATTCTGGTGGTCGAAGAGATGGGCCACCGTGCCAACGCCATGAGTGCCGACGATGTGGAGGCAGCGCTTGCTGCCCTCGTTGCCGGTGAGCGTGAAGGGGATACCGAGGCGCGGCCGCCGGTGGTCACCGTCATGGGCCATGTCGATCACGGCAAGACCTCCTTGCTTGATTACATCCGCAAGTCTCGCGTTGCCTCCGGCGAGTCCGGTGGTATCACGCAGCACATCGGTGCCTACCAGGCCGAAACCGACAACGGGCCGATCACCTTCCTGGATACGCCGGGACACGCCGCGTTCACGTCCATGCGTGCACGAGGCGCCAAGGCGACGGACATCGTGGTTCTCGTGGTGGCAGCCGATGATGGCGTCATGCCGCAAACGGTCGAAGGCATCCAGCATGCGCGTGCAGCGCAGGTGCCGATGATCATTGCGGTCAACAAGATGGACAAGGAAGAAGCGGATCCGGAACGCGTGCGCAACGAACTATCACAGCACGAGGTCATCTCGGAAGACTGGGGTGGTGACGTGCAGTTCGTGCCGCTTTCGGCACTGACCGGTGACGGCGTGGAGAACCTGCTCGACGCGATCTCCTTGCAGGCTGAAGTACTCGAGCTCGAGGCCATTCCGGATGGCAATGCGAGCGGTATCGTCATTGAGGCCTCGCTGGATCGTGGCAAGGGGCCGGTGGCCACCGTGCTGGTGCAGGAAGGTACGCTGAAGCGCGGTGACAACTTCATCTGTGGCCAGGTTACCGGTCGAGTCAGAGCGATGTTCGATGAAGACGGACGTGCGGTTGCAGAAGCGGGCCCGTCATCTCCGGTGCAGGTCCTCGGACTCTCTGCCACGCCCAATGCCGGTGACGAGATGATCGTTGCCGCGGACGAGAAGAGTGCGCGTGAGCTCGCCGAGTTGCGTACGGACAAGTCGCGGGACGCTCGTCTTGCTGCGCGTCAACCGCAACGTCTGGACGATGTGTTCAGTCAGGTCAAGGGCGGCACGCCGACGGTGAACTTCGTCGTGAAGGCTGACGTCAAGGGCAGCTACGAGGCCATACGCGAGTCGCTCGAAAAGCTCTCGACAGAGGAGGTTGAAGTGCGCGTGATGGGTGGTGGCGTCGGTGGTATCACCGAGTCCGATGCCAACCTGGCAAGTGCTTCGGATGCGATCCTTGTGGGATTCAATGTCCGGGCAGACGCCACGGCACGACGCCTCATTCAGGAGCGCGGCGTGGAGTTGCGCTACTACAGCGTCATCTACGAACTCATCGACCTTGCCAAGGAGCTTGCGGGTGGCAAGCTGGCACCGGAAGTTCGCGAAACCATCATCGGTACTGCCGATGTGCGAGAGGTGTTCACCTCACCGAAGTTCGGCTTGATCGCCGGTTGCATGGTCGTGGACGGCGTGGTTCGTCGGGAAGAGCCGATCCGTGTACTGCGCGAAAACGTGGTCATCTACGAAGGCGAGCTCGAATCGCTGCGTCGCTTCAAGGATGACGTCAAGGACGTGCATATGGGTACCGAGTGCGGTATCGGTGTGAAGAACTATCTGGACGTGAAGGTCGGCGACCAGATCGAGGTGTTCACACGTACCGAGATCGCGCGCACGCTGTGACAGTTCGGTGTAGGCATGACAGGACAGCAGCCTGATGGCAAATGAGGACTATCCCCGGAGCCATCGGGTCGCTGATTTCATTCAACGCGAGCTCAGCCAACTGATCCGCGGCGAGGTCAAGGACCCGCGCCTGTCGCCGATGATGACCATCACGGCGGTCAAGGTGTCACGCGATTTGACGAGTGCCAAGATCCATTACTCGATAATTGGCTCGGAGGCTGGGTCGGACGAGCGGAAGGACACCCACGAGGCGCTCACGAGTGCGTCCGGTTTCCTGCGTCGTCAACTCGCGCAGCTCATGCGCACCCGCTCGGTGCCGCAGCTGCGTTTCTACTTTGACGACTCCACCGAGCGAGGGGCTCGGATGTCGGCGCTGATCGATGCGGCTGTCGCGTCGAACACCACGGATGACCAAGAGGGCGATGTGGATGACGCCGACGCGCCGGGTCAACCCACCGCCGGCTGACTTACCGTCGCTCTGCTGATTTCAAACCGTTGAGATAGATGGGCCGTCGACGACGAGGCCGTGCCGTGCACGGCATCATGCTGGTAGACAAGCCCTCCGGGCGCAGCAGCAACGCCGTCCTGCAGCGCGTGCGACGCGCACTCGATGCGCAGAAAGCCGGGCATGCCGGCACGCTGGATCCGCTGGCTACCGGAATGCTGCCCGTCCTGCTCGGTGAGGCCACCAAATTTGCAAGCTATCTGATTGCTTCGCACAAGGCATATGAGGCGACCTTCTTTCTGGGCGTCGAGACGGACTCCCTGGATGCGGATGGCGACGTGACCCGTGAGCGACCGGTCGGAGACCGCGTTACCACAGAGGCCATCAGGCGCGCGGCAGACGCTCTCACAGGCGAGATCGAACAGGTTCCTCCGATGGTGTCTGCCATCAAGGTCAATGGCGAACGACTGTACAAGGCGGCTCGAGAAGGGCGCGAGATCGAGCGCAAGGCCCGGACGGTCACCGTGCAGAGCTTCGAGGTACTGAGCGTGGACTTGCCTGAAGTCCGCGTGAGGGTGCAGTGTTCCAAGGGAACCTACATTCGCGTGCTTGCGCAAGATCTCGGTGAGACGCTGGGGTGTGGGGCGCACGTCACGGCCTTGCGTCGACTGTGGGTCTCGCCGTTCGAGACGCATCCCATGCACCTTCCTGACACCATAGAAGCACAGGGCGAGGCGTTGCTGCTGCCGTTGGATGCCGGGCTCGAGCACCTGGCACGCGTCCGGCTCGACGCGGCAGCCGTGACCGCATTTGGCCACGGCCAGGCCGCAGCTGCGACGACCGCCGAGGGAGACAATCCCACAGCACAAGACGAGGATCCGGTGCGCGTCTATGGGCCGGGCGATCAGATCATTGGCCTTGGCCGCGTTACTCGCTGTGAACCGCTACTGATTCACCCGCTGAAGGTGCTGCAATTGAACCCATGACAATCCACCACATGTCCGGCGACAACGCCGCGAACTGATACAATACCGGGTTACTCGGGCGCCATCGGCCGTGCCGAGTTCTTCCTGATGCGCGCCAGGCTCGATCCCCTACGGGCTTTGCGGCGTTATTCCTACATTCTCTAGCGGAGCCACTCCTTTCATGTCGTCACTCAGCGCCGAAACAAAGGCGGAAATTGTCAAAGAGCACCAGCTCGACCCGTCAGACACGGGATCCCCGGAAGTCCAGGTTGCATTGCTGTCCGCACGCATCACGCACCTCACCGAGCATTTCAAGGCCCACAAGCACGATCATCACTCGCGCCGCGGCCTTCTTCGCATGGTCAATCAGCGCCGCAAGCTGCTCGACTACCTGCACGGCAAGGACGCGAGTCGCTATCAGAACCTGATCAAGCGCCTCGGCCTGCGTCGTTGATATCGCTTCATCCGACGTATAGCCAAACAGGATAACCAGATACCGTGACCATCCATTCAAAGACATTCGAGTACGGCAGTCAGACCGTCACGCTGCAAACGGGTGAAATCGCTCGTCAGGCCAGCGGCGCCGTCGTTGCCAGCATGGGCGACACAGTGGTACTCGTCACCGCCGTAGGAAGGAAGGAGGCCAATCCGGGCCAGAGCTTCTTCCCGCTGACCATCAACTACCAGGAGAAGACCTACGCTGCGGGCAAGATCCCCGGCGGCTTCTTCAAGCGCGAAGGCCGACCGGGTGAAGGTGAAACGCTCATCTCACGCCTCATCGACCGTCCGCTGCGTCCGCTCTTCCCGAAGGGCTTCATGAACGAGGTTCAGGTCGTCGCGACGGTCATGTCGCTCGACCCCGAGATTCCGTCTGACATCCCGGCGCTGATCGGTGCTTCCGCGGCTCTCGCCATCTCGGGTATCCCGTTCGCAGGTCCCATCGGTGCGGCGCGCGTCGGTTACATCGACGGCGAGTACGTGTTGAACCCGACCGTCACGCAATTGGAAGGCACTCAGCTCGATCTCGTGGTCGCGGGTACGGACCAGGCGGTCCTCATGGTGGAATCCGAGGCCGATGGCCTGCCAGAGAATGTCATGCTGGACGCGGTGATGTTTGGTCACGAGCACCTGCAAACGGCCATCGTTGCCATCCAGCAGCTGGCCGCTGACGTCAAGCCGGTAATGTGGGACTGGAGCGCCCCGGCAGAAGACACCGCATTGGCGGGCAAGGTCGATGCTCTGATTCGTGACGAGCTCACTACCGCCTATCAGATTGCTGACAAGCAGGAACGTCAGGAAGCAGCGGGTGCCGCCAAGGCACGTGCAGTGGCAGAACTCGCAAGTGAAGACGGCCCCAGCGCTTCAGATGTGAAGTCTGCGGCTGGCAAACTCGAGAAAAGTATCGTGCGCCGCCGCATCATCGATGGCGAGCCGCGTATCGATGGCCGTGCCACCGACAAGGTACGACAGATCACCGTACACACGGGCGTACTGCCACGTACGCACGGCTCTGCAGTCTTCACCCGCGGTGAAACCCAGGCAATCGTGACCGCGACTCTCGGCACCACGCGCGATGCGCAGATCATCGACTCGATCGCCGGTGAGCACCGCATGCCGTTCATGCTGCACTACAACTTTCCTCCGTACTCTGTCGGCGAGACCGGCTTCATGGGCTCTCCGAAGCGTCGTGAAATCGGTCACGGCAAGTTGGCCAAGCGCGGCGTGCAGGCGATCATGCCGAGTGAGGAAGACTTCCCGTACACCATTCGCATCGTCTCGGAAATCACCGAGTCCAATGGCTCGAGTTCCATGGCTTCGGTCTGTGGTACCAGCCTTGCGCTGATGGACGCCGGTGTGCCGATCAAGGCGCCTGTCGCGGGTATTGCCATGGGTCTTATCAAGGAAGACGACGGTTACGCGGTCCTCACCGACATTCTCGGTGACGAGGATCACCTCGGCGACATGGACTTCAAGGTAGCGGGTTCCGCTGATGGCGTTACTGCGCTGCAGATGGATATCAAGATCGACGGCATCACCCGCGAGATCATGGAAAAGGCGCTGGAACAGGCCAAGGCCGGTCGTCTGTACATCCTCGAAGAGATGAACAAGGTACTTGGCGTACCTCGCGATGATCTGTCGCAACACGCACCGCGCTTCATCACGGTGAAGATCAACCCCGAGAAGATCGCGGCAGTGATCGGCAAGGGCGGGGCGGTTATCCGCAGCCTTACCGAAGAGACGGGTGCCACCATCGACATTGGCGACGATGGCCTGATCAAGATCGCATCAAGCGATCGTGCCGCGGGCGAAGAAGCCAAGCGTCGCATCGAGCTGATCACCGCTGACATCGAAGTCGGCACGATCTACGAAGGCCGTGTACAGAAGATCATGGACTTCGGTGCCTTCGTCAACATCCTGCCTGGCAAGGATGGTCTCGTGCACATCAGCCAGATCAGCGAGAACCGCGTTCAGAATGTCGCTGATGAGCTGTCCGAGGGCCAGGTAGTCAAGGTCAAGGTGCTCGAGGTCGACAAGCAGGGCCGTATCCGTCTGAGCATGAAGGCAGTCGCCGAAGGCGAAGCCGTTACCGGCTGATCCCGTTACGGATCGTTCGACGAGAAAGGGCGCTGCGGCGCCCTTTTTTGTGGGCAGTGGTTCGGACTGGCTCCTCTCAGGCGCGACTTACAGCAGGCGTGTACGCGATGCCACTTGGTGCGATGATTGGGCTCCAGTCACACTAGTCCAAGATGACCCGATGACCGAAAAAGCCGATCGCGATATCGAGAAGGCGTATCCCGCGAGTCAGTTCGCGGCCAAGCTGCGCCGTCTTGCAGATGCTGTTGAACGGGATCAGCCCTTCACCATCCAGATTGCCAACGAGCGCATCTACGTGCCGCGCGATGCAATCTTCAACGTCGAGCACGAGCGCGAAGACGGCGAGGAAGAGATCGAGTTCCAGCTCAAGTGGACTCGAGGGGACGGCGACGCGCCGGATGACGACGAGAGTGGCGACGTCTAGCGCGCGCTAGCCTCGCCTCGTTCTGCGAAGCCTCGTCCGCGTCGCTTATTTGCGCGCACCTTGCACGATGCGGTCAAGGATCATCGCGCAGAACAGAATCGCAAACCCGGCAAGGATGCCCTGCCCGACGTTGGCGTACTGGAGTGCCTCCAGTACGTCTTCGCCGAGACCCTTGGCGCCGATAAGGGATGCGACAACCACCATCGCAAGCGACAACATGATCGTCTGGTTGATGCCGGCACGGATGGAGGGAGCTGCCAGCGGCAGGTCGACGCGCGTCAGCAGGTACCACTTGCTCGCGCCGAACGAAACGGCCGCCTCGCGCACGTGTTCTGGCACACCTCGCAGGCCAAGGACCGTGAGCCGTACCACCGGGGTACCGCCGAAAATCATCGTGGTAACGACCGCAGCCGGTTTGCCGGTGCCGAAGAAGGCGATGACCGGAATCATGAACACGAACGCGGGCATGGTCTGCATGAAGTCCATGATCGGCTGAATGGCCGAGTAGAAGCGTGGCCTGCGCGCGGCAAACATGCCGAGCGGTATGCCGATGATGATCGAGAGGCAGGCGGCGGTACCGAGCAGGGCAAGAGTGGTCATCGCCTTGTCCCAGAATCCGAGCAGACCCATGTAGGCGAGAAAGGCACCAGAAAAGATCGCGGTGCTGACACCGGCTGAGAGCCAGGTCAGCAGGATGATGAAACTGGCAATCACGATCCAGGGCGTCTGGACGAATACCAGCTCCAGGGTATCGAGTAGCAGCCGGATGCCGCGAGTGATGGCGTCGAACAGCACCTCGCCATGCAGTACCGCAAAGCTGAAGAAGCCTTCAACGACACTGATCGCCGTCAGGCGAATTGACGGTAGGGTCGGGAACTCGCTGAGCAGAGCGATACTTCCGGGGAAGCTGTAGTGAAGCATCGCGGTAACCAGAATCACGACGACGAAGATGGCGGCGAGGACGCTGTCGCGAGTGGGCATGCCATGCCGTACGGTCGGATCCGAGAGCCAATCGGAGAAGCGGCGTTCCAGAGCGGTGTTGGCTACCAGCGCCTGCACCAGCTTGACCAGGAACAACACCACCAGTCCCGACAAGGCGATCCATACGCCTTGCTCTTCCATTGCCTGTGCTTCGAGGCGAATGCCGCCGATGTTGTCCTCGAGTGATTTCACGGTGCGCTCGTAGACGGCAATCTTGTCCGAGCCGCTCTCTATGGCCGACGCGAGCTGTTGACGCCTCAGCTCCAGCGTATTCTCGATGGACGCCACGCGCTCGCGCGCGCCCGCTGCGAGATCACCGAACAGACCACGTGCAATCTGCACGAAACCCACCACTTCGATGATCAGGAACATCACCGCCCAGTTCCACAGTCCACGCGCTCCGAACCAGATCGAGCCGAGCAGTCCGGCCATCATGTTGAAGGTCGGCGTAAACCCCGACCGGTTGCCGATGTGTTCGAACTGCCGGGTGTAGTAGTCGGTGTGCGTCCGCACAAACTGCGGTACGCGGTTTCGGCGTTCGGCCGCGAGAGCATTGGCTGCGGTTTCGCCTCCGAGTAGAACCGAAGGTTCGTCGAGACGGTTCACGAGACCTCTGCTCCTTCGATGATGGTACGCAGGATGTCACTACGGGTGACGACACCCACATCGCGACCGTCTTCCTCGATGACGATAGGGGAGTCGTTGTCGATGGCCAGCGTGATCAAGGTGCTTAGTGGCTCATCAGCTGGCTGACGCGGCGCGTCGGCGGTCAGGGAGCCACCGCTGGCCTGCCATGCGTCGATCGTTTGCATGACCGCATGCGCACGCATGATCTTGAGGCGCGATATCCCGGCAACGAAGTCGGCGACATAGTCGTCTGCCGGGTTCATGACGATGTCTTCAGCGGTGCCGATCTGCACCACGCGCCCGTCGCGCATGATGGCGATGCGATCACCCACGCGCACTGCCTCGTCGAGATCGTGGGTGATGAATACCGTGGTCTTCTTCAAGCTCGCGGACAGTCGCACGAACTCGTCCTGCAATTGCCGTCGAATCAAGGGGTCAAGCGCGCTGAAAGGTTCATCCATCAGCAGCACGTCCGGATCGGCTGCAAGGGCACGCGCAAGACCCACCCGCTGTTGCATGCCACCGGACAGCTCGTGTGCGAACTTGTTGCCCCAGGCGCCAAGCTCGACGACATCCAGAATACTGGCCGCTTGTCGCAGGCGGGCGTTCTTGTTGACGCCACGAATCTCCAGCGGCATCGCGACGTTGTCGATGACCGAGCGGTGCGGGAGCAGGGCAAAGTTCTGGAACACCATGCCGATGGTCTTGTTGCGAAAGCTTCGCAAGGCCGTCGGCGACAGTGCAGTAACGTCTGTCCCGTCGATGGTGATGCTACCGGCGGTCGGATCAAGCAGGCGGTTGAAGTGACGCACCAGCGTCGACTTGCCACTTCCCGACAAGCCCATCACGCAGAAGATCTCCCCGCGCTGCACATCGAGATTGACATCCGCCACGCCGACCACGACGTTGAAGCGCTCCAGCACCTCAGACTTGCCGATACCCTCGCTTCGGATGGCCGCGAGAGCGGCCTCGGACGCGTCGCCGAAGAGTTTCCAGACTCCTGATACCTCAATCATGGGAGCCCTCCGGCAACGCGACCGTCAGTACGACCTACAGGCCAAGCCAGCCGTCGACACGGTCGCTGTTGGCTTCCACCCACTCGAGAGCGACTTCGCCGGGATCACGGCCGTTACCGGAAATCTCGAAGGCGAAACTACTGACGTCACTGGCGTCGAGCGCAAAGTTTGCGAAGAACTCGGCAATCGCCGGCGAGCGATCAGCCAGGGAATTCGACCAGGCGATCTGCACATCCTTCAGTGCGTCCTTCGAGGCAACCATGGACTCTTCGTACCAGTCGGCCGAATCTGACGGCTGCACCATGACGTACTTTTCCGGATCGTTTGCCGGCTCCTCCAGCATGACGACGTCGAACATGAACCAGACCGCGTGTGGCTCATAGCAGTAGAAGGCATAGCCCTCGTCCTTGGCGATCGCATCCTTGATACGCGCGGTCTTGACGGCTTCTTCAGCGCGGATCGGCTCGATGAAATCGAGCAGGCCGTAGTCACGCACCTTGACCTCGTTGACGTTGGCCGATGCCCAGCCCGGCGCGCCGATCCAGAGTTCGCCCTTGCCGTTGCCATCGCTGTCCATCAGCTCCGCCACTTCCGGGCGCCCGAGATCAGCGATGTCGGTGATGTCGTTGGCCTCGGCAAAGGCCTTGGTGACGCAGAAGCCCTGGTTGCCTTCGTAGGGGTTGCTGGACAGGGTGACGGTGCCCGCTTCGTCCACGTACTGCTTGGTGAAGCTCTCCTGATTGGGCAGCCAGACGTCGGGGTGCACATCGATATCGCCCTTGCCCTGATCCATAGCCTGGAAGATGGTCGCGTTGTTGCCGGGAACGAGCTCCGCCGTGCCGCCGATACGGGTCTCTACCACGGCCTTGAGCACGTTGGCGATGGCCTGAGCGCCCGTCCAGCTGGGCACGCCGATGGCGACGGATTCGTCCGCGAGCGCGGTGCCCGAGACGGTGCCGAGCGCTGCTGTCAGGGCAAGCGCTACGGACGATTTCTGTACTAGGTTCATCGATCTGATCTCCTCGTGTCTTGGATGTTGCCGGTGCCATATTTACGGGCGCACGCGCCCGACCTTGGCATAAGCTGAGCTCACGGACAATATTGACATTCAGCGTCAATTCGTTGTGACGCCCCGCGGTTCGCGGTCGTCAGGCCGCTCGTCCGGAATCTACGGGTGGTTCGAGTGACGCCGCCTCAACGAGCCGAGCTCAGCGCATCGAGCGCATGTTGATCCCCGGTAAACACATCCGCGATCAAGGTACGGGTACGTTCCATCCAGCGAAGGCCCTGTGCACATGCGGCATTCTCGCTCTCGGGTGGGCAGGCGATGGCGGTACCCTTGTCGGCAGAAGCCTCCACATGCAAGCCATGCAAAGGACGATACAAGCGATCTGACCCCGAGTCTGTCCACGAGAACATGCCGTGCTCCTCGACGCCCAGGGTGTCGAGAATCAACGCAGGTAGTCGATAGAGCGGGAGCTTGCCGACCGGGATGGGGCCCCTGTCGCCATCGATGACGATGAGCGGTGTGGTCGCCAGGTATTCGAGCATGTTGCCATCGAAGTCCTGACGCATCTTGGGCAATCCCACGGCTTCGCGGTACACGCCATAATCGGGTGCCAAAAATGGCAGGTGGTCGCCAAATATAACGATCAGCGCATCCGGATCCCGGCGACGTAATTCATCAAGCTGCGCCATGATGCCGCGGGTCTTGTACCAGAGCTGGTTGAGGTAGGCGGTGAGCAAGGGAGCGTCCTGACCCGCCTTAACCTTCTCCGGATATCGCTCACTGCCGGGGTAGGGCAGATGTCCGTAGTAGGTCAACATGTAATTGAAGACCGGTCGGCCATCGTCGGGAAGTCTGTCAAACACCTGAGGAAGATAGCTGTGGTCCATCAAGAGTCCCCCGACGTTGTCGGACATGTCGAAGTCTTCCTTGCTCAGGTATTCATCAAATCCGATCAAACGGTAGGCATGCGTGCGATTCCAGAATCCGGCCACGTTGGGATGTGAAGCGACGGTGTGAAAGCCGGCATCAGCCATCGCACGCGGAATGCAGGGTACGGGGCGACGCAACCATCCTTCGAAGAAGACCGCGTTCTCGATAACCGGATAGCCGCATAAGGCTTCGAATTCCGCATTGGCGGTATAGCCACCGAACACCGGTGATAGCGCGACCGAATGCTCCGTCTCGGCCCAGAGCGCGCGAAAAGCAGGATCAAACGGATCATCGGGCACCCACTGCTCACCAAGAGACAAGGGATCAAAGAAGGACTCGAGCACGATCATGTGCACGTTGCGCCGGTCGATGCCGGAAAGATCAGCGCTGGCAACGCTCGGCATGCTGTCTAGCGCGGCGGCGACGTCGCTAGCGGATGGTGTACGACCGACCTTCGCAGCAGTACGGACCGCCTCCTGAACCAGATGCAATGTGAGCCCGCGCCGACGGAAGTTCTCCGGCTGGTTCCACACCGAGTGCTTGAAGGCAGTGTCGAGCGCCGCTTGTATCGGGGAGCTGTAACTGATGGTCGCCACGGTCAGGGTCGCAAGTGATGCAAGCACGACCCACGTCATGCGCTTGCGCCATTTGATGAAAATCAGCAACAGCAGCAGGGGAAACGCAATCAGTGCGGCGGTTATCACACGACTGATGCCTGTCTGAAGGTGGACCAGGTTGAAGATGTTGATGAAGTCGTCGGGACTTGCCGGTACTCCCAGCACCAGCAATTTGATGCCGTTGCATATCTGACCACCTCCAACGATGACGACCGACAGTGCGATGGTTTGCCAGCGGCTACGGACGAGCGCCCAAAGCAGCAGCACCACCACAAGATTGCCGACAAGGTCCCGCCACAGGTATTGGTTGTCCAGAGGCACGTTCATCACGTGCGCGAGAACCAGCCGGCATGCCACACTGATGGTGAGGCAAGCTCCCACGATCCAGCAGGCGTCCGCCAGGTATCCCCGAAAGGATGTCGTCCGCTCTCGTGGAGTTTCTACAGAAGCCGCATCGTGGCTAGCCGTCGGGCAACTGAGACCGTTGTTCGGCGACAGATGTTGGATCGTCGACGCCATGAGTTCACTGCTGTACGGAACGCTTCAACATCTTTGGCAGTTGTCCTAGCAGCAGGTCGGTCGTGTTGCCCTCGAGCACTGAAGAAGGAGCCATGCGTTGGCTAGCGCTTATCAACGACAAGGTGACGGCAGCGAGGTAGGGGATGCTCTGCACCACCAGCAAGGTGACCCAAAGTCTGGTGTCGGCAAGATAGGCATCATCACGCTGCCCGATCACAAAAGCGGCTAGCAGGAGCGCAGACGCCAACAGGAGTTCTTCCCGGGCATCGTTGAGTGCACGTACCCACGTCGATTGCGATACGCACTTGGGTGTCCGCACGAAACCGATGGACGTGTTGTGCAGCCCCGCGATCATGGCGCGTGCAATGGTGTGAGATACCCCAAGCCCTGCGACCACTGCGGCGAGACTTTGCGGCAGCGACGCACCCATGCGCCATCGATACAAGGCCATCATCTTGATGAGCTTGAACCCGAAGAAACAGATGGGTAGCAAGCTCAGCATGATCTCTGGCGGCGTGAAGTCGTGCGGATACAGAATGAGCATGACCGAGAAGGCGAGGGCAATGCAGTTGAATACGAGGCTGAGTCCATCCGCCATCCAGGGAAGCCAACCTGCCAGGAAGTGATAGCGTTGCCGCGCGCTCAGGCAGGGCTCCTTGCGTGACAGGAAGCTACTGACGTGGTGCCTGAGTATGAGTACCGATCCATAGGCCCAGCGAAAACGTTGCTTCTTGTAGTCAACAAACGTGTCGGGCATGAGGCCGCGGCCGTAGGAGCGGGGGACGTACGCTGCCTTGTGGCCGTCGGCGAGGATGCGTAGACCCAGCTCGGCGTCTTCGGTGATGCACCAGGCGGCCCAGCCGCTAGCCAGCTCGAGGACATCTCGGCGAACCATGGTCATGGTGCCGTGCTGGATGATGGCGTTGCTGGCATCACGATTGACCATGCCGATGCCGAAGAATCCGGCGTACTCGCAATAGATCATCGACTTGAACAGACTTTCGTCTGCATCGCGGTAGTCCTGTGGGGCCTGAACGATGGCAATGCTCGGGTCATCGAACATGGGCGTGCAGTCGGCCAACCATTGACTGTCGACGATGTAGTCGCTGTCGATCACGGCAATGAATTCCGCGTCTTCGGCCGTGTGCTCGAGTGCCAGGTTCAGTGCGCCAGCCTTGAATCCTTCAAGACCATCGACATGCATGAACCTGAAACGGTCCGGCTGTCTCCGACACCATGCCTCAACCGGTTTCCAGCGCTCGCTGTCGACCGTGTTGTTGTCAACGACGATGACCTCGTAGTCCGGGTAGTCGAGTGTGCGCAGGGCGACGAGCGTATCGATCACCATTTTTGGTGGCTCGTCGTATACCGGAACGTGTATGGATACCTTGCCAGCTCGCGTGTCTGACTGGCGCCTTTTTTGTGGCTCCTTCGGGGCATGTCGCTTCCAGAGGGATTCGGCCCATTCATGCGCCTCGATCAATAGCACCAATGACACGAGTCCAGCGGCAGAGATCACGCCGATGCACACCACCAGTTGATCCCAGGTCAGGTACTTGCGCGAATATTCGTAGATCATCCACACCACGGCGGTGGACAAGGTGCAAGACACCACCACGAGAAACCCGCGCCCTTCATGCACGAGACCCGCGCTGTCCCGGAGCAGCAAGCTCAACAGCAAGATGGCAAAGCCGATGGACAATCCGACGAGTGCGGGCCACTCGGGTACCGGGGTTACAGGAGCTGCAAAAGGGAATTTTGCCTGACGTGACGCATCGTAGATACCCCAATAACGTCCGACGGCGCCTTCATCGGTCTTCCAGACCTGGTCGAATGCTTCCAGGGCAAAGTAGTCAACACCGCGAGCGTCTGCTTCTGCGATGAACTGGCGCAGGAACATCGCCTGATTCTTGAGTGATGGCTCTGCACCGCCGCGCTGTCTTCCCTCGCTCGGCCAGCCAACCTCACCGAGCATCACAGGCGTGCCAACGAACTGGTCAACCAGCTGATCGTAGCGCTCGAAGACGTAGTCATCGGCACGGAACGCAGGTACACCCTCCCAGTACGGGAGGATGTGTGCCGTGATGAAATCGACGTGCGCTGCCAGCGAGGGATATTTCAGCCAGTTCGACCAGGTTTCGGCAACGGTGACGGGTATGGGAAAAACCAGTTCTCGAACCTCATCAACGTATGCCGAAAGTTCTTCAACATCGAGTTCGCCTCGCAATAGGGTCTCGTTACCAACGATGACGGCATCTATCGCCAACGGCTGCTCGTTCAGTATGTCGGCGAGCCACTGGATCTCACGCTCGTTGCGGTATTCGTCACCCGATATCCATACACCGATGGTTGTTGACAGACCTCGCTCGGTTGCCAATCGGGGTATCGCTCCGAGCGTGGATTCAGTCGAATACGTTCGTACCGAGCGCACACGCGGTGCAATCAGATCCAGGTCGCTGGCAATCTGCGCTTCGCTTGGAAAGAATTCGCCCTGGGGTGACTGATGTGTGCGAAACGGTGAAAACGACACACCAGCGATCGTGTCGGGCCACGGAGGGGCGTGACCGGGGCGGTTGAATACCGCCCACAGCACGACGAGCAGCACGGCTGCCGCGAGCATCAGTATCCAGGATGTACGGTCGATCGTTCGCAAGAGCAAGGCGGTTGCTGCAGGTTGATTTATCCCCAATTCAACGCTGAACAACCTGCGGTGGTTTCACCACGTCAACGTCTGGTCCAATCGGGGAACTCACTGACGGTGCTTCATTCATCACGATTGTTCAACACGATTGCAAAACAAAGTCTTTGCTGTCACGTTTTTTCACCAAGTTGTCATCGAAATGTGCCGCGGGCGCGCAGTGCACGGCCCTCGTGCCAGTCGGCTGGCGCCAGTAGGACAATGCACTGCGCTTTGGAAGCCGCACTGGCCCGTGACGGGCTCGTCACTTTCACCGTGTGACCGGTTCGACATTACTGCGGTAGATGCATGGATTTCGCCAGGACACTCGGTGATCCACGGCATGCACATGTGAGCACGTGTACGCGCCTGACGCTGCGTTCGTCGACCCTTGACCTATGCGTTGGACGTCATTCGATGCAATTCGTTCCGATTGATCGAATCCGTCTCGGCTCTGCAGCCACGTGTCCCAGCGGTGTCCACCAGTACGCACCTACGGGGACCGTGGTGGTAATCCGTTTCTCCCGAGGCGTGTCGCGCCAATGCGCCAGAACAGGCGTGCTCGTCTCGCAATTGCGCTGCGGCCCGTCACTGTGTGCGACGATACGTACAAGCTTGAACATTCATCGAGAGCGCCTGTGCCACGCAGGACCACTCAGTCTTGACTCCGAAGACGCCCCGACTCCTCACGGCTGATGCTGCATCAGCGATGGTGCAATCCGGTCATTGCCTCGACTTCGGCGTGACCATCGGTCAACCGGATGTGTTTGATCGGGCGCTGGCCGCTCGCGCGTCTGAGCTTGCGGATGTCAAGATTCGCGCCTGCATCAGCGTCGCACCGCGTGCGGTGCTCGAGGCAGACCCGGAGGGGCGTAGCTTCAAGTGGCAAAGCTGGCATTACTCCGCCTACGACCGCCAGAAGAGCGATCAGGGCATTGCATTCTATGCGCCGGTCAATCTCGGGGAAATTCCGGACTACTACCGTCGGTTCATCAAGCC
>CALLMF010000066.1 GCA_938006335.1 uncultured Granulosicoccaceae bacterium
AGCTCATCAGCCGAGCGGCGCTAGTTCTGAACGCCTCCGGCGTCGCGACGCTCGACATTGGCGACAACCCCGGCACGCTCTCCCGTTTTCAGTTCTGGCAGAAAGGGATCGCGAACATCGCCTGATTTTGTCTCATTGAGGCTAATACACTTCATCTGGCTCGGATTGTGTCAACAACGTGTTCTTCGAGGCGATTCCGATGAACAGCAGTCCGGGCCAGATCAGGTAGGCCAGCACTTCAAGATTTTCACCAAAAGTGTACAGAAACAACAGCAGCAGGATGCTCAGGGCGACCTGGCCTTCACGAGTGTGCATCGCCTTGACAAGAAAGTAGAGAACGCCGCAGGCAAGAGGCACTGCCATGGCGAAGAATCCCACAGCGCCCTTCACGTACAGCAGGCCATACCAGGTGTGGTGCGAGCCGATCATCATGTACTCGACAAGGTGTGGGCCTGCTTCTACCTGACCATGTCCCCAGAGGGGGGCTTCGTCGCGCCATCGGTTCACGGCGATACGACCCAGGGCTTCTCGAACACGCGACGAGTCGGCGCGTGCTTCCCGAAAGCGTGTGGAGAATTCCTCTGCGAAGCCGAGAATGGGGGCCATGGCAAGTCCTGTGAAGCTCGCTGCTACCCCGGAAATCCATAGCACCAGTGGACGCCCCATCATGCTCAACCACCAGGTGATGAGCGAGACGGTGATCAAGGACAGAAGTCCCAGTCGGGAGCCAGACAGCAACACCATGGTAATGCAGCCGATGTAGCCAGCGTATCGATAGAAGCGATTCTTCTCTCGCAGTGCGAACACGAAGTAGATGTTGGCAACAAACCCGAGGGCGGGCGCCCATGGCGTAAACAAGCGCCAGCGGGGAGAGCCATTCGAGGGATCGATCTCGTACAGGCTCATCGCGAAAAATTCTGGACCCGGCCCGCCTACCATTTGTAGCGGTGATACGTAGAGTATCTGCGGCAGGCCTGCCAACCAGGCGCCCACGAACAGTGGTACTAGCAGGAGCGTGTGCAGACTAACGATGCACGCGGCGCGGTAGATCAGTTCCGGGCGGATATTCAAACAGCCAATCAAGGGGAAAATGGCGAGCAGCGCCCAGCCTTTGGCCCACCCGATGGAGGACTTTATGACCGTGCCAAGGCTGAAGTCATAATTGAAGTGTCCGACAACGAGTGCAACGTACATCACCAGCATGCCAGCTAACCAGATGAGTACCAATGGTGGTAGCGGCACATGGCTTTTTGCGTCTCCCATGACAACGAAACGCAGGATGCGGAACACCGCGAGTGCGAGAAGAAGCCACGCTATGACAGGTGCGAGTACGTATAGGGCTCCCATGGCATAGAACCCGTAGGTTCCTATGATGGAATACCAGACTATGCGTTCTTCAGTATTAGCCGGCGCCATTGTCTTCGGTATTTGACGACAAGAATACTGAGAATGATCAGACCTGTACCCAGGATGCCTCCAACAATTGCCAATAGCTTGAGCAACCTCTTGGGCTTGTCGGGTAGTGTCGGCTCGACGAGCACCTGAGTAAGCGGATAGGTCGCGTAGATGTTTGACCGACCGAGATCCAGGTTCGAGGTGGCTGATACGAGGATGGTCGCAGCCATCTGGTGCTCTCGCTCCAGTTCTTCCAAACGGTCGAGATCGGTGCCAGCGATCGCGATACGTGCACGCAGTTCAGCAAGAAGTTGTTCTGATGACGTGATCTCACGGTTCAGAGACTCGCGCTCCGCTTCAAACGTCACGATGTCCTTGTACAACTGACCATCGTCACCCGTAGGATCTGGCAGATAGGCGGTCAATGAGCCCTCATCGACATCACCGACGACGGTGCGCACACGGGCAATCATCGACTGGCGAGCCAGGTTCGCTCGCTCTCTTGCGTGGACGACCTTTGGGTGCTTGACTCCGAGTATTGCTGCCTGTTCAATGAACAGGGACTGGAGCCTTGCGTACTCTGCGGAGAGGGACTGCACCAGCGTGTCCTGACGCAGCAGCATGACGTCGGCGGCTCGATAGGCGTCGACACCCAAGGTGTCAGCCATGGAGTCGAGTCTTGAGCTGACCCCGTCCCGATCAACTCGAGCCTGCAGCAGCGATTGCTCGAGCATGCTGGCGGAATCCACCATGGCGCGATATTGATCTGCAGACACGACCGTTGATCGGTCGCGAAAGTCCGCGAGTTCTTGCTGTGCTGCGTCGACTTGTTGTTGGTACAGATCGAGCTGTTCCAGACTCCCCGCTCGACGCGAGCTGACTTCGTCCTTGCGCAGATTGTCGAGCTCTTTCTGGAAAGCCTCATACAAGGCCATTGATTTTGCCTTGGCGGCCTCTGGAGAGTCGCTCCTGAACTCCGCTTCAAGCGTGGCAGCCTGGTCGGTGACCTTGATCTTGGGGTAGCCGTATTCGTCGACTGACATTCCAACCATTGCCGCAGCTGCTGAGCGCACCTTGAAGCTCGACATGATCATCTTGAAGTTCACGCCGGGGCTGAACGAGTTGCCGCCATAGGGTGTCTTGACGTCGGTATAGGCTTCGCCCACATTGGCGAGATCCACAGACGCCCCAACTTGGGTGCCCGGTATGAGTATGGTCCAGGAGCTTGAGTACACCGGCGGCGCGACGACAACGTAGGACGCGACAGGGACCCAGACCAGCAGCATGCCAAGAACGAAGAACAGGGTGTAGAACCACCGGCGCCAGAGCGGGCGGTGGCCGACTTGCTTGTCAGGCGGTGCCGATGTCTCGACGTGGGCATGCGTGCCGGGTGGGAGATACACGTCAACATCATGGCGGGAGTCGATACGGTCGGCGTTGGCTGCCGAGTGGGGGCCAATCTCGGGCTCGAGCAGGATGTCGACTCCCACCGTTGGGCGATCGTTTCTCGCCACAGTAGACGTGGCCACGGGTCGTAACCACCGTGGCCTTTCAAGTCTTGGGATGAAGCGTGTTGCCCTTGACATGTCCGGCCCGTCAGAACTGTCCGAATATGACGGATAGGGATACCATCGGAGCCAACAGGTCCGTTACGGTTCTTGCGATCTCCCTGATGTTGGACACGTCAGCGTCGAAACAGGCAACTGAGTCTCCTGGCATGAGGAAGGGGTTGACATCAATACGGTTCGGCTCGCTCAGTAGACGATTGACCGACCTTTCCGTTACTGAAAAGTCTCCGGTGATGTAGTCAGTTGAAATCATTACCGCGCGCCGTGCTGCGTTGACGGACTGGGCGCCACCGATGCAGTTCATGCTGATGAGTGCTTGTATGAGTCTGGACCCGTAGGGCAGTGACGTCTCGTCCTTGGTGATGTGTGCTGCTGCGTTGTTCAGTACGGGGGCTGTTGCATTGGAACTGAAGATTCGGATACCCGGTGGTGTTACGTGCGTGGGGGCGACGAGATTCTTGTCAAAGCGTCCGGTGCTTGCGACGATGACTTCGTCACCTGCGATGAGCGGCACGTCGCGTGCAAGTTCTCCGTGCGCCAGTCCGGACAGATCAACCGGAATCGTGTCCCCGTGACGCAGGATCTGGATGCTGGAAAGATCGGCATCCGGCCGTACGCCACCAGCCTGCTGCAGCGCAAAGCTGAGCAAGCGCCCCTGACCGTGATCACCACCGTCCCGCATGGCGCGCAGCTCACGGACTTCCGGCTTGTGGTAGTTGATTGACACGCGGCCTTTCTGGAAAACCGCCCCACGCACAAAGACTTCGACGGCCGCCCATTCGACAACGGTGGCATCGACATTCACTGCGGCTGGGCGGATCAGCTGTTTGTCGATCAGCGCGTCGGCGAGTATTGTCTTGACCGCAGGTATCGTCAGACCTGCCACGGTCTGGCGCCCGAGCAAGGGGATGTCGATCCCGCCACCGACGGATACTTCATAGATGCCGTTCCAATCCTCGTCTCCGGCGATGGCAAGGCTGAGCTGGTCGCCTGGCGACAAGGGGAGTTCTCCGTTGTACGCCTCCAGGCGGTTGCGCTTTACCTGATCCGAGAGCGCACCTTGCGCGTGTACGCGCAACGCGGTGGTCGTTGTGCTCGTTGCGTCGCCACCCGCTATCGAGCACAGTGTGGTGTCGATATTGTTTCCGGTTACGCCTGAGGCGATGATGCGAACGTCCACTCGACGATCATGAGCCAGATCCTGTACATGCTCACGTTCTGACGCGCGGGATTCCCCGACGCTGAGCACACGCATGTTCAATGGCTCGTTTATGTTGGCGGCGAGCCAGCCTCGCACCGATTCGGCTCGATCAGCGGCGAGGCGATAGTTCTTTGCCGCGCTTCCGCGTTCATCGGCGTGGCCGACCAGTTCTATCCGCTTGATATCTTCATAGCGTGCCAGCCTGCGGGAAAGCTCGTCCATGACCTTGAGGCCCGACTCAGAAAGGGTGGGCACGGCCGTGTCGAAAAGGGTGTCCGTCGAGAGCAGCACATCATCGACAACGAGATCTGCGCTATCTCCGCCGAACTGAACGGAGCAGAAGCCTTCGAGCGATCCTGCACGCCAAACGGTTGTCTCCTTGGAGACATGTCCGCTCAGTCTTTCTGGCGCATTCTCGACAGATGAATTTCCGGACATGATCGTTACCGGACCGGAGTCAGCGTCGTGGGGTAGAGCCATGCAGCCCGATATCCCTGCGAGCACGACGGCTGCAGCAAGCGGTCTGAGCAATCGCTGACCCCGGGAGCTCGTGATGGAGGTGTTCGCGAACACGTCGTCAGGCAGCACTCTTGCGTTGAGTCGGAACATTGCTTCTCACATCGAACGCCTCATGTAGTCGAGTCAGTTCAAGTAAGGTCAGGACTTCTCCGCTTACATTGATGAGCACGAACGAGCCGTCCTCCTTCTGTGTCCGTCGCATGACTCCCACCAGGGCCGTCAGGCCCCTCGAGTCGATGTACTCGACACCGCTCATGTCCACGTGCAGGACACCACGGCCATCATTGAAGATGGCTATGAGTTCGTCTGCAGTACGTGCGCTGTTTGAAGCAACCAGACGCCCTTCCAGTGCTACAACGTCGCGGTCTTCGAATGCTTGGTGCTCAAGCGAAATCACAGCTGTTTCTCAGAAATTGGCACTGGTGTGGAACAGGTATCGGCCAGAGTGAGAATTGGCTGAGGGTTTCAGGCGGCCCTGGCGTGTGACTTCGTACCGCCCAGTGGCGAAGACAATGTGATGTGTGTCACGTAAATCTGAACCTTAGTACGGGCGCACGCTTTTCCGGTGTCGACGCCTGGGCATTGGGCTTGTGTGAAGCCGCCGCCACTGTCGATCGGTTCGCGCTTCTCAGGTGACTTTTCGACTGGGCCGCAAGCCGGAGCATCCGAGCTGTCTCAGGTGTAAGAATTTCCTCCGATCAGCCGTAAACCAATCCAGCGGCCAGTGAGAGTCGCCCAGAATAATAAGAAGCATCTGAAATGCTCGATACCCCGACACATACCGGGGCTGACCGAAACGTGATTCGTCGCGTTTCCTCATGGCCCTCGAAAGCCCGCGACAAGATGGCGTCTGACGTCTTCCTACGTGGTGCTGGCTGGCTCGGTGCCGCCCAGGTCCTTGGTCGCGTATTTCGTCTGCTCACAACACTTGTTGTAGCGCGCATCATGACGCCGGAGTACTTCGGCCTCGCCGCGATAGCGCTCGCCAGCAATGAACTTGCGCATGTCATCGCGCGCTTCGGTACCTCGGCGTACATCGTTCAGGCGAGCGATGAACAGCTGAAGACTGACAAACATGTTGCCAATGCACTGAACTGGGCCATCGGTATCAGCCTGTTCGTGTTGCAGTGCCTTGCTGCATTCCCGATTGCCGCGTGGTACGACGCGCCGGGTGTGTTCGGGCCGATCTGTGTGCTTGCGCTTGCCTATCTGATGATGCCGCTAGGCGAGTTGCACGCGGCACTCAATCAGCGCAACAACCACCTCGATGCCTTGGCAAGGGGTGATATCTATCAGGCGATTGGTGACTCATTTCTGACTATAATCCTGGCGCTGGCGGGTTTTGGGGTCTGGGCCTTGATACTACCCAAGGTGATCGTTGTCCCCTTGTGGATCATCCCTCAGCGTCTCAAAGTGACCTATGTTGCTCGCTGGCCCAGGTCCTGGACTTCGGCAAGTGGCATCTTCCGTTTTAGCCGACAGGTACTCGGCGTTGAGTTGCTAACGATATTCCGGACCAATATCGACGTGCTGATTGTCGGTAGCTTGCTGGGTGTCAATGCACTCGGCATCTACTTCTTTGCGATGAATGCCGGGCTCGGAATCATTCGCAGCTTGCTATCGGCATTGTCCCGAGCACTTTATAGCTACTTGTGTGGTAGCACTGACAACAAGTCAGTTCAACAACGCTTTCAAAAAGGGCTACTGCTGACGTTCATGGTCGTTGTGCCTTGGGTCGCGCTGCAAGCGGGTCTGGCCCACTGGTATGTGCCCGTCATTTTCGGCGACAAGTGGGTTGACTACGGAGCAGTACCCATATTGATGATCTTCTGCCTGTCCGGTATTCCGCTCGCATTCAGTGAGTCTGCTTCGCAGTACCTGCGAGCGACTGGAAGGACACAGGCTGACTTGCGTTGGTACATGCCTTTCACAGTTCTCTACACCGGCGCGCTATTCATCGGTGTGAAGTGGGGACTTATGGGTGCCGCCGTGTCGGTGCTGCTGGTCTATCTGATCAACGCTCCCTTGTACTACTGGTTCAACATTCGGCGTCATTCGATGAAGAGTGAAGAGGCTTCTACGTTTACATCAACGACGGCACTAGCAGCCGCACAGCAATGAAAGATACAACAATGAAAACTAGTGCATCTGAAATGGCAGAGAATCCGCTTGTCAGTGTCGTCATGCCAATCTATGGCGTAGAACGCTTTGTAGCCGAAGCGGTAGACTCTGTTCTTGCTCAGACGTTTACTGATTTCGAGTTCATCATTGTCGACGATGTCTCACCTGATCGCAGTCGTGAGATCTGTGAGTCCTACGATGATCTGCGTATTCGTATCGTGGTGCACGAGCAAAACCGTGGACTCGCCGGTGCAAGAAACACAGGCATACGTCATGCGCGCGGTAAGTATGTTGCGTTTCTGGACTCTGACGATCGCTGGACACCAGAAAAGCTCACCAAGCACGTGGCGCATCTGGATTCGTCGCCCGCAGTGGGCGTCAGCTTTTCGCGATCAGTCTTCATGTCCGAGGACGGTACCGTGCTCAACACCTACCAGATGCCGAAGTTGACCGATATCACTGCTGAGCATCTGCTTTGCCGCAATCCGGTGGGGAACGGCTCTGCACCTGTCATCAGACGCGAGACGCTCGCGGACATTGCGTTTGAAAGCAAACTCTACGGTGAGTACGAGGAGTATTACTTCGACGACACCTTTCGTCAGTCAGAAGACATCGAGTGCTGGATCCGTGTGGCTGCGCTTACCAACTGGAAGATCGAAGGTCTGACAGACGCACTCACCGAGTATCGTCTCAACTCTGGAAGCCTCTCCTCCAACATCCCGAAACAGCTTGCAACCTGGGAGCACATGATGGACAAGACAAAAGTCCATTCACCAGCGCTTGTTGCTCGTGCTGGCGGTCTGGCGCGTGCCTATCAGCTGCGATATCTCGCCCGCCAGGCGGTTCGTCTCCAGGACGGAAAGATCGCGTTGTCTTATGTCGGACGCGCTATTGCACAGTCGCCCTCGATCATGTGGCGGGAGCCCGGCAAGACATTCACGACCCTTGGGGCCGCGCTGCTTCAACGCATCACTCCCAAGCGCTTCTATCGCGCACTGGAGCCACTTGCAATCAAGCTGCTTGGTCAAACCCAGCGCTACCGTATCGCGCTGTCTGGTGCTTGATCGACCGCACGCTGACAAAGGACTGCTCTCATGCAACAAGACAGACAAGAGCGCGTGGTGTTCGACCGGCTGACGGCGCTACTGGCAATCGTGTTTCTGGCTCCCATCCTTTGCGCGCGCGCGATGCAGGCGAAGTGGCGTACGGGCAGGGTCTTTGACCGTCAAACCCAGGTCGATGGCCAGCATGCCGTGTTGCGCTTTGCGGGAATTCCGCGCGGTAGAAATCTTGCTCTTGTGCTGAATGTTGCAGCCGGTAGCCTTGCCTGGGTCGGGCCACCGGTACTACCTGCACACCGTCGCAGACGTGTGGGTGATTTGCCGCTCTCCGGCCTGCGCCCAGGGCTTGTGTCAGTGTGGCGTCTTCGGCAGCTCACCGGATCGGAATACGATGAACGCCCGGTTCATGCCTCGTACCCGAATCACACGCTCAAGCAATCGCTAGCGATCGTGCTCAGGTTTCTGGTGGCGCGTTGTTTCTCGGTCAGTGCCAATGCCTCACAGCCCGATAGCTTCTCGATTCTGGGCGTCAAGATTGCCAATCTAACGATTGTCGACAGTCTCAAGCGAATCGACGATGCGATCGATAAGGGTCAACCGACACAGTTTGCCTTTGTCAACCCGGACTGTCTGAACAAGGCGTGCAAGGATGTCGCCTATATCAGCACACTCCAATCGCTGCCGACAGTCTTTGCTGATGGTATCGGCATTCGAATCGCGTGCAAGCAGCTGGGTATCGGACTCAAGGACAACATCAACGGTACCGATCTTTTTCCGCTTATGTGTGAGTCAGCCTCACGGCAAGGTCACTCCATGTACTTTCTGGGCGGGTCGCCTGGAGTTGTAGACCAGATGAGTGAAAAACTGCAGGCTCGTTTTCCGGATCTTGTCATTGCTGGTTGTCGGCATGGATACTTCTCCGATGAGGAGACAGACGACGTGATCGACGAGATCAATGCCAGTGGGGCGGATATCCTGTTGGTTGCATTCGGCGCACCCAAGCAGGAAATATGGTTGACCACGCACCATGACAGCCTGTCGCCCAGCGTGCGCATGGGTGTCGGCGGTTTGTTTGATTTCTACTCTGATCGAATATCGCGCGCCCCTCGGTGGCTGAGGGATATCGGCATGGAGTGGACCTGGCGTCTGCTGCAGGAACCTGGGCGCATGTGGCGTCGCTACCTTGTGGGCAATCCGTTGTTTCTATGGCGCGTACGCCAGGAGGCGCGGGTGCAGCGTCGGGTGGAGCCCGTCACCCGATATCAGGAGAACGGCGTCGCTCTGCACAGCGCCGTGCTGCGATACAAGAGCCGTTACTTCTTCTGGACGCTTGCCGTACAGATTGGCTACGCCCTGAAGAGACTCATGGATATCATTGTATCGATGCTGGCGTTGATGGTCTTGTCGCCGCTACTTGTGGTGACCGCTTGTCTGATCAAGCTGGAATCGCCGGGGCCTCTGGTGTTCTCGCAGACGCGTGTGGGCCAGTACGGCCGCTACTTCACCATGTACAAGTTCCGCTCCATGCGTTGCGACGCAGAAGACGTCAAGCAGCAGTTGATGGAGCAGAATGAAATGGCGGGTGGTGTGCTGTTCAAGATGAAGGACGATCCGCGGATCACTCGTACGGGGCGCTTCATCCGGAAATTCTCGATCGATGAGCTGCCGCAGCTATGGAACGTGCTCAACGGATCAATGTCACTCGTGGGGCCACGGCCTCCGGTGCCCAGCGAGGTCGATCAATACAGCATGAAGGACCGTAGGCGCCTTGATGTAAAGCCCGGGATAACCTGCATCTGGCAGGTCTCTGGGCGTAGCGAAATCACGTTCTCGGAACAGGTGGAGTTGGACGTTGACTACATCGAGTCGCACAGCGTGTTGACAGACGTGAAGATTCTCTTCAAGACGATTCCTGCCGTTCTGCTTGGAAAGGGGGCCTACTAGACCCAATCCATCGGGTGGTTACAAGCACTATGCATATAATAATAATAGCCAACCATCAGCCTGAGGCGCTTGCGCCGCTGGTCGACAATGACTGCATCGCGATGCTACCCGTTGGTGGCAAGCCGGTTGTCGAGCACTTGCTCGAAAATGCCTGTGCAGTGCCGCACTCGCGGCTTACCGTGATCGGCTCGCGCGGCGTCAGACGGCTGCGAGAGTTTGTGGGGTCTGGCGAGCGTTGGGGAGTGAGCCTCGCGTATGAAACCTCGCGCCCCAATGAGCCGGTCAGTTCACTTGAGCGTCGATTGCCGGAGCTGTTCGACGGGCATGTTCTGGTTGTCGCTGCGGATAGGGTGTACACCGATGCCTTCTCGCATCAACACCTTGCAACGTGTTCCGACCAGGCTGCTCGTACTGTTCAGGTCATGGAACCTGCGTTATCGCTTGACTCGCATGCACGGTACCTGGAGGCCAATCTTGCTGCTGTTCGTGGCGATATTGATGTCTTGCGACTTCGTGGACGTGAGCGGGGACTTGGTCTTACGACAGGCTATCGCACGCGTATCGACGCCCGTAGCGTCCAATACGGCGTGACGCATACCGGCAATCATTGCCGAGTGGAGCCGTCGGTTCAACTCAAGGGAACCAACGTTTTGGCATCTAGCGTGGTGGTCGATAGAGACACCAGCCTGGAGGATTGCGTTGTTCTCGAGAACACCTACATTGGCGAGCACCTGAAGATGAAGCGCTGCATTGTTTCCGGAAGGCATATCATCCGTGTCGATGAAGGTATTGTCGTGAAACTGTCTGACAGCTTCATGATCGCTCCCTTGGATCAGGGCGTATTTGCAAGTCATGTTTCTGGCCGACTCAATCAAATTGCTGGTGCGGTCGCTGGTGTGTGCGCATTGCCGCTGTGTGGGCTAGCGATGGTCGTGGCTCTCTGGCAGAACCCCTACCAACCGGTGATCAGAAAGCAGTGGGTCAGTAACAAGCTTGCAAGCACTGGCGATGCCTTCTTATCGTTTGAGACGTTCGAATTCAACGTGTCGACAAGCGTGCTTGCTCGATTGCCTCAGCTGTTTGACGTGGCGCGTGGGCACATGCGTTGGTTTGGGGTCTCGCTTGCGACAGAGTCCGAACTAGCTGCGCGTCGCGATTCGCGACAGATGGAACGCGACAACCACCGATGCGGTGTATTCGGCTTTGCTCAGCTTCGACTGCCCGATTCAGCCACATCGAGGCAGCGTTTCCTCGAAGACGATGCGTACGTTCGATCAGCGAGCACAGGGACCAACATCCAGTTGCTTCGCGATGCAGTGTCGAAGCTTATTTCTGGTGAGGCGGGTTCTGCAGGCGTAGCGCAGGGTAGCTAGCTGCGTTGCGCACGGTGCAACATCGAGAGCCCTTCCTGGAATAGATGAACGTTGTCCGGCGCGGCGCTGAGTGCCACTGTGTTCCCGCGCAGTCCCATGTGAATACCAATGAACTTTGCGGTGAGTGCCTCACCATTGTTGTCCATGTACAGGAGCGTGACTTCGCCAAGGGCTTCGGTGAAGCTGACCTCGCCGGAATACAGGCTCGCACCGTTGGCATTCGGCTCGGTCGCGTAGAGATCTTCCGGTCTGACACCAATATTTACGTGAGCACCTTGATCGGAATCCAAGGTAGGGACGTTGGAGGTCGCCACACCACCGCCATCGAGTTGAACCGTCGTCGTTTCACCGGTGCCTGTGATCTTGCCTGCTAGCAGGTTCATTGCAGGTGATCCGATGAAGCACGCGACAAATTCGTTCTTCGGCGTCTTGTAGAGTTCGAGCGGGGTGCCCACCTGGGAGATGCCCTTGTTGTTGAGTACCACGATACGGCTGGCGAGCGTCATGGCCTCGACCTGATCGTGTGTCACGTACACCATGGTCGAGTCTGGCATCTGTTCTTTCAATTGCGCGATCTCGATGCGCGTGGCCACACGCAGACTGGCGTCGAGATTGGACAAGGGTTCATCAAACAAAAACACCTTGGGTTCCCTGACGATACTGCGACCGATGGCGACCCGTTGACGCTGTCCGCCCGAGAGCGCTTTTGGTAGTCGATCAAGGTAGGGTTCCAGTTGCAGCGTACGTGCAGCAGTTTCAATTGACGCGTTGATTTCCGCCTTGGACTTGCCCGCAATCTTCAGTGCGAAGGCCATGTTTTCCCGCACGGTCATGTGCGGATACAGGGCGTAGGACTGAAACACCATGGCGATCCCGCGCTGGCTGGGGGGCATGTCGTTGACGCGTACGCCGTCGATTTCCAGTGTTCCGTCGCTGATGGTTTCGAGCCCGGCAATCATGCGCAGCAGGGTCGATTTGCCACAGCCCGAGGGGCCAACAAAAACAACAAGCTCACCTTGTTGTATGTCGAGGTTGATGTCCTTCAGTACCTCGATGCCTCCGCCATAGATCTTGGACACCCCGGTAAGCTTGAGCTCGGCCATTCTATTTCTCCTCGAACTGATCAGGCATGCGCATGCTGGTTCGTCCTATTTCATCGAGCCCGCGAGGAGCCCTCTGACCAGGTACTTTTGCATGGCAAAGAATACGACCAGCGGTACCGCAATGGACACAAAGGCGGCCGTGGCCAGAATCTCCCAGTTACCACCGCGAGTGCCCAGCAGTTCGACAATATGATTGGTCATGACAGTGGTTTGTCCGGTGGAGTCGATCAGGAAGACGCGCGCGACCAGAAGATCGTTCCAGGTCCAGAGAAACTGGAAGATCGCGAAAGACGCCAGTGCGGGAAAGCTGAGTGGCAGTACGATTCGTGTAAAGATGCGGAACTCGTTTGCGCCATCGACGCGTGCGTTCTCGATGATGTCCCGGGGTAGTCCCACCATGTAGTTTCGCAGCAGATAGATCGCAAGCGGTAGTCCGAATCCGGTGTGGGCCAGCCACACACCCATATACCCCTTGCCAATACCTATCGCGTTATGGAATTTCAGCAAGGGAATCAGGGCCAGCTGCAGAGGTACCACCAGCAGCGCAACGACAACGGCTATGAGAATGGCCCTGCCCGGGAACTCCATCCACGCCAGCGCATAGGCAGCAAAC
The DNA here is from genome assembly GCA_938006335.1 of uncultured Granulosicoccaceae bacterium. Classification (GTDB taxonomy): domain Bacteria; phylum Pseudomonadota; class Gammaproteobacteria; order Granulosicoccales; family Granulosicoccaceae; genus Granulosicoccus. The sequence goes on from CALLMF010000066.1 coordinate 12,899, forward strand.
GCAGCGAACAGAATCGGAATGATGGTCGCTGGAATAGTGACGGTGAATGTGTTCAGAAACGCCTTGGATATCGAGCTGCTACCACCGCCGAATAGCATCGTGTTGTAGTTGTCGAGAGTGAACTCGGGCGGGGTTGTCGCTGTCGAGAATACGCGCGGTAGACGCTTGCCTTCCTGACTTTCGGGAGCCGTGAACTGATAGGTTCCGTCCGCCTGCACTGACAGTGTCTGGCCGTCTTTCAGTTCGGCCGTATCACCAGGGGCAAACTCATTGGGTCGACGTGATGACGTGCCCCACGCACTGATATCTACCCCGTCAAGGTCGAACAAGGTGCCCGTTATCGCGACGCCGCTATCCGTGTCTTGCTCGTCTCCCCCGATCCGCACCGGCGAGCGTTGCGATTCCTGGGTTGAGAGAGCAGACCACCAGCCGGAGTTGCTGATCTGATCGGCTGTGCGGAGCGAGGAAATCAGTAGTCCCACGGTGGGGAACAACCACAGCAATACCAGGAAGACGACAGACAGATTGACGACCCACGCCAGGCTTGAGCGTTGTCCGGCGATACCACTCATCAGCGTAGCTCCCGACGGGCCGAAACCACGTTCCAGATCAGAATCGGCAATACCAGCAGCATGATGACCATCGCGGCCGCAGAACCGACGCCCCAGTCATTGGCGCGAAACAGCTTGTCGAACATGTAGTTGGCGAGTACCTGCGTCTGCCACTGACCGTTGGTCATGGCGAATACGATGTCGAACACCTTGAGTACGGTAATCGTGATGGTGGTCCACACGACAATGATTGTCGAGGTAATCTGCGGCATCTTGATGCGAAAGAAGATGCGCAGAGGTCCGGCGCCGTCCACAACGGCGGCTTCAATCGTTTCTTCAGGAATTCCGCGCAGTGCGGCTGACAGGATGACCATTGCGAATCCGGTTTGAATCCAGATCAGCACAATCATCAGCAGGAAATTATTCCAGAACGGGACGGTCAGCCAGACTTCCGGTGAATTGGATGTGAAGAAGGTGTAGAGCGCATTCAACACGCCGATCTGTTCTGTGCCTTCGGGCCTCGCGTCGTAGACCAGCTTCCAGATGACGGACGCGCCGACGAAGCTGATTGCCATCGGCATGAAGATCAATGCCTTGGCGATGTTGCCCCAGCGTAGCCTGTCTGTCAGTTGGGCGATCAGCAGGCCCATCAGGGTTGATGCGGCGGGCACCACAAGCAGCCAGAGAAAGTTGTTTTTCAGCGCTTCCCAGAACTTCGGCTCATCCATCATCTGCCGGTAATTGGCCAGCCCGACAAAGGCATCCGCCTTGTCTCGATCTATCAGTGACAGACGCAGCGTTTCGAATACGGGATAGGCGAGATACAAGCCCATCGCGGCAAAGGCCGGAAAGAGAAACAACCAGGGACGAACGGCATTTGCCAGATTGATATTCCGGCCCGCGTTAATGCCCTTGGCCGGAAACAACACGTTGTCGAGTATCAGATTCGATAGCCAGAAGTATCCCACCGATAGCCCGACGCCGAGCGTGATGACTAGAACCGCTTGCAGAATGGGCGACATGAGCTCTGGCTGGTAGTGATCATGAGCGTATGGGACCGGCGCACTCCACAGACATCGCCGTGAAGTGCGCCGGTTTCAGAGCCGTGACTGACTTACAAGGCGTCCCAGCTGTTCTGGATGTCGGCGGCGACCTCTTCAGCGCTCTTGCCACCTGAGTAGTCGACCATTCCGGTCCAGAATGTTCCTGCGCCTACCGCACCGGGCATCAGATCCGATCCATCGAATCGGAACGTGGTGGCGTTGAGCAGAATGTCACCGAGACCACGTGAGGTGTCGTCCCTGTAGGCCTCCGGATTGACGCCGGTATGCGGTGTCAGGAAGCCGGTTTGCGCCATCATCAGCTCATGAGCGATGGGCTGCTTCAGGAACTCCATCAGGGCCATCGCACCATCGGACGGGTTGGTAATACCCAGCAATGTTCCGCCACCGAGTACCGGGTTGCCCAGATCCTTGTCGGCATAGCTCGGGAAGTAGAAGAAATCGGTGTCAACACCAAATTCCACGCCTTCCGGGAAGAACGCAGGAACAAACGATGCCTGCTTGTGCATGTAGCACTGCGGGGGTGAAGAGAAGAGACCCTTGGGGCTATCACGGAAGTCGGTTGACGCTACTGCACCTGCACCACCGGACACCTTCGCGTCCTCGCGACTGAACCAGCCGAATTCCTCGATGGCGGCGATGACGCGCGGGTCATCGAACTTCACATCGTTGGTGGTCCAGCCGTCATACACCTCGGGTGATTGTGTGCGCAGCATCATGTCCTCGACCCAGTCTGTCGCCGGCCAACCCGTAGCGGGGCCAGAACCAAGACCGATACACCAGGGCGTGTCGCCATCAGCGACGATCTGATCGGTCAGGGCCTTGAGCTCTTCCATGGACTCCGGCACTTCGTAGCCAGCGTCCTCGAAGTTCTCCGGGCTATACCAGACAAGAGACTTGACATTGACGTTGAAAAAGAAGCCGTACAGCTGGTCATCCCCGTTGCCGTCGGCATACGTGCCAAGGTCGACCCACGATTGGCCAGCCGCGTAGTTGCTGCCAACCCATGCCGCCGTGTCATCACCGAGCGGGGTCAGCTGATCATTGCCGGCCATTACCGCGGCCAGACCAGGCTGCGGGAACACGGCAATGTTCGGCGCCGAGCCTGCCTCGGCATCAATGACGATCTGCTGCTCGAAGCCGTCGGATCCGGTGTAGATCACTTCGGCACCCGTGGCGTCCGTAAAGTAGGCGAGCATGTTCCGAAGGTATTCATCTTCGGGGGCGAGCCAGGGGCCAAAGACGGTGACGGTCTGGCCGTTCAAATCGGGTGCGCCGTCAGCCCAGGCTGAATAGCCGTCCCAGTCGAAAGGTCCTTCACCCGGAGTAAAGGTGAGCCCCTCTTGTGCGTGAGCAGCGCCAGCGACGAGCAGTGCGGCCGCAATCGATGCGGGTTTTCTGAACATGTGCAAGTTCTCCAAGTAGTGTCGTCAGGGTAGAGTCAGGTCGAACCCTGGTAGCAGTCGGTTTGAGACTGAGTGGCAACAGTGTGTTGC